>JAVVVJ010000006.1:0-74966 GCA_036652695.1 Clostridia bacterium
AAACCCCCGCATTCCCACAGCTTCCGCCCCTTCCCCCATCTTCCCCCCAACTAATCATACCGCAACCTCATCGGTGTCCTTCCTGCCCATAGCCTTCTGATCGCCGCACCCCTGCATCTCTTCCGCTTCCTCGGCTTTCAAATTCACCTCATCCGCCTCTTGATACGTAGGCACAACCCGCTTCATGGCCGCCTTCACTGCCACGGTGCTTCCGTCCTCAGCGGCCGTGCGCAGCACTTCCAGCTTTTCTTCCACCTCTGCTCTGCTGGGCGATTTGTCTCGCTCAATAAAAATGAGTTCGTTCTCCGTCTTATCCAGCTCCTCCGTCTTCGCCAGCAACTCTTCATACAGCTTCTCACCCTCGCGCAATCCAACTTCGCTGATGTCGATATCCACGTATGGCGTTAGCCCGGATAGTCGGATCATGTTCTCTGCCAAATCTAGGATTTTAATGGGCTTGCCCATATCAAGCACAAACAACTCGCCATCCTTCGCCATCGCACCGGCTTGCAGCACCAACTGCGCCGCCTCGGGAATCGTCATAAAATAGCGAATGATGCGCTTATCGGTCAATGTCACGGGTCCACCTGCGGCAATCTGTTGCTTGAACAGCGGAATAACGCTGCCATTGCTGCCAAGCACGTTCCCAAAGCGCACTGCGGCAAACTCCGTATCGCTCCCTTTGCGGCTTTGAACGATCATCTCACATACGCGCTTGCTGGCGCCCATAATATTGGTGGGGTTGACCGCCTTGTCGGTGGAAATCATGATAAATTTTTTCGTACCATATTGTTCGGCAGCGTTTGCGACATTGTATGTGCCAAAAACATTGTTTTTGATGGCTTCCGCGCCGTTGTGCTCCATGAGCGGCACATGCTTGTGCGCGGCGGCATGCACCACCACATCCGGCCGATAGAACGCAAAAATCTCGTTGACTCGTTTTGCTTCCCGCACGGACGAAATCTCGACCTTCAAATCCAAAGCCTCGCCGTAGTATCTTTTGAGCTCTTGCTGAATGTCATATGCATTGTTCTCATAGCAATCAAAAACAATCAACTGCTTGGGATGAAACTTGGCGATTTGTCGGCACAGCTCACTGCCAATCGAGCCGCCACCACCTGTAATGAGCACAACCTTGTCCTGATAATAGGAAGTGGTTTTCTGATCGCTGATCTTGATAGGCTCGCGAAAGAGCAGATCCTCAATCGCAAACTCGCGCAGCACCCGCCTACCGCTTCGATTTTGATCCTCCTGTGTGAACGGAAAATCATAGATTTTGACCTTGCAATCGCTCTGCTTGTAGAAAGCATAAAGCCGTTTCTTGTCTTCGTTGTTCAAGTTTGGCAGCGCAATGATGATCTCCTGAACCGGAAGGCTTTTGAGCCTGTCGACAATGCCATTTTCGGGATAAACACGCAACCCGGAAATGGTATTCCCGATCTTCTGCGGATCGTTGTCAATAAAGCAAAAAGGCTTATAATGGGAGGCGCGGTTCAAGTTCAGCTCGTCTGCCAGTAGCGAGCCGATGCTGCCCGCGCCAACAATGGCTACATTGATCTTATTGATAGATTTTTCCGTACCTTGCTTGTTCGCTCCGTCACCCGCAACAGCCTCTTCATAATGGTCGCCAGTCAACCAATTGCGTAGATTTCCTTTTTTTGCCTTGCTATATAGGACTTGATAAAGATTGCGTATGGAAAGCGAGGCGATGCAGGAAACCGATACAATCGAAAGCGCCTGCCAAAACATAATGTATTTGGGCAAGTATTGTCGTTCAATGCCAGCGATGCCAAACGCCCGAAAGACGATTCTGGATACAAGCATATAAAGCAAGCCGCCGATGAGATCCGCCAAAATAATATTGAGGTATTCCTTCGCACTGGCATATCTCCACACCTGCCGATATACCTTGAAGCACGCGCGGGAAATAAACACGCAAACCATCAAAATCGCAGTGGCCAAAACGCAATCAAGCCACGAGAAAAGCGTGTCGTTGCGAACGAGCAATGCGGTCATGCTGATCGTTGCATAAAGGAGCATGTCGATCAATATAAGAGCCAACTTACGGTTTTTCAAAATTTTTTCAGCCTTTCGATTTTTGCTTATCCTAAATGATGTTTCAAACTTTTGCAAAAAGCCACCGACCTTCTCGTCAGCGGCAATCAAAAATATCTATTCACAAATGCAGCTCGAACGTTCGAGAAACCCCAAGCCGCATGAATTCTCATTATCCTATTTCGTCCAGCCATTCAAAGGCCAGCCAAGTCTGAAAAATCTGCCGATCAAAACCAATCGCCACCAGCCCGTTGCGGTTACGCCGGTCGATCCGGAGGATCTGGCCCTCATAATCCTTCATCGGTCCGGATATGATTTTGACAGAATCCCCTTCGCGATAGGCCTTGGAAAGTCCAATCATGCCATCGTATTTGAAAACCCACTGCGCAAAGTCCAAATCGCCGCCTGCCAAGCTCCATAGGCCATCATTGCTCTTTAGCACACGATAGACGTCCTTGAGCCTTGTTAGTTCCTGCACGATAAAATCTGCCTCTGCCTTGAAAAACACATATCCCGGCATCATCTGGGTGGGTTGCACGAACCTTTGTCCGCTGCTGCTCTTGTGCTTCATCTGCAAAATTTCCTTCGCAGTGATAGCGCCGCAGGTTTCGTTTATTTGATTGGTGATCCACGTTTCGCGTCCGCTTCTCACGCTGAGACATCCATAGCATTGGTCTTGCTGTCCCAAATCAAATAAAGTCAAAGCTTCGCCCTCCGAATTGGTTTCGGTTTCAATTTCTTCCTTATGCAGAGCCGCATCATCGCCCTGAAAATCAGCGGCGACTCTCACCAGCCCTTTTTGCGTTCCTAGCGCAAGCACTCCAGAAACGCTCGTTGGTTGCCTCCCGTCAAACGGTATGCGAGCTCCTCGCCATACTTCTTTCCCAGATACTTGTAGCATTCCTGCAAGCAGCTGGGACGGGACGTGATATTATGCGCGTCGCTCGCGACAAAATCGATGGTATCGTTGATCAGCAGCTTATGACAAAACCGATTTAGGCTGAAGCCTGATTGTCGTAGCAAGGTCTGACAGTTCATTTGCAATTTGGCCTCAAACTGGTTTTTCAGCTCGTACGTGCGTTCTGGCCTGGATACCAAGCACTCGTAACGTTCGATATGTGCTAAAACCGGCTTATACCCGCCATTGGCCAAATCCCGTATGGCCTGATAAAGTTGATCATACCCAATGCTAGGGGAAAATTCCACCAAAACCGCTTGACTTTGCGCCAACGTGGCCACCCTGCGCTCATCCAAGCAACGCACGGTATCCGGTGTGTAGTAAATCTCCGCTCCGGGGAAAATGCGCACCTGCCACCCCTGCCGCCACGCATATTCATTGATCGCGTTGAGCTTCCTCACCATGCCGCTGTAATCAAAATGATATCTTCCGGGTCTCGCGTGCGGCGTTGCTACAATCTTCCATACGTTCTGTTCCTGCGCGGTCTGTAGCATTCGCAGCGTTAATTCCCACTTTTCAGGTCCATCATCCATTCCATAAAGCAAATGTTGGTGGATATCAACCAAGCATTCCATTCCTATTGTTTGCTCCCGGTTTCGCTAGAAGCATGCTCCTTGTTTTCCGCTGCTCTGCGGTAATAGCCGCCTTCATCATGCGTATAGTAACGCTGATAATAGCGATGATAGTACTTGTTGCTGCGCGCATCTACCGCTACCTTATTGAGCACGCAACCCAACAACGGCGATCCGGCCTTTTCAATCTGCCGCTTTGCCTCCCAAAGCTCACGCTTGGACACCGTATTTTCCGACACAACAAACAGCGTACCATCACAGGAGCGGGAAATCATAGCGGCGTCGATGATCAGCCCAACGGGCGGCGCATCCACCAGCACATAATCAAACACCTTCGCCAACTGATTCAGCAAATCGGGAAAACGCCATCCACTCAGCAGCTGCATGGAGTTCAGCACATCATGACCGGAGTGAATCATATATGCGCCCACGATATCCGTTTCATAAAGCACGTCATCCAGCACCAAATCCCGCGCCAGATAGTGTGACAGACCCTGTGCGTCCGACGGGAATTTAATGCCGTACCTGCTCGCAATCACGGATTTACGAAGATCCGCGTCTACAAAGACAACCGCTTTGCCCATGCTGGCCATCGTGCGCATGATGTTCATGGTCATAAAGCTCTTGCCTTCCTGCGCATGGCAGCTTGTCACCATGATCTTTTTGACATCGCTGCCCATAAACGTCAGGTTCGTGCAAAGGGTGTTGAGTGCCTCGTTAGGACCATAGTCCAGTTCAGGAAACCTTGTAATGCTAACGCTTTTCATCTTCTCTTGGTCTCCTTCTTGGATTTTGGCCGCTCGATGCTCACGCCATCAAGCTGCGCGTTTATCGGCACAACCGCCAATACCGGTATACCTGCATGCTTCACAATATCATCGCTGGATTTAATCTTATCATCAAAGATGAAAATCAGCGTAATAATGCCCGCCGCCAGCAAAAAACCCAACATCGCGCCAATCAGAACGTTTGTGGTGAAACTGGGGCTGATCGGCTGCGGATTCGGCAGCGCATCGGAAAGGATACTTGGCGTTTCCGTTGCCATGATCGATGCGATGTACTTTCTAGCGACATCCGCAAACTCATTCGCGATCAAAGCAGCTTCATCAAAGCTTTCCGACTTATACGTAATGTATAGGATGCGCGTGTTGGTCGGGTTGGTCACCGTCAACCGCTTTTGCAGCTTCTCATAGGAATAGTTCAAATTCAGGTTCGAAATAACCTGTTCATTGACCTCCCATGTTTTAAACACTTCCTGATAATCCGTGGTCAGGTAATTACCAATTTGAAGATCGGATAAGTTCAACATCGAATCGCTGGAGTTCAGGACATATAGCTTTGCAGTAGATTCATATTCTGGCGTAATCAGGAATTTTGTAATCAAACCCGCCGCCAGCGCTCCCACGACAACTGCCAGTACGATGTACTTTAGATTATCCAGCAAGCGAAAGAACAGCTCAACCAAATCAATCTCGCGTTCTTGCTCATTTTCCTGCGGCATGGTGGGGGCGTCCGCTACAATAACCGCCTTCTCATTCTCTAAGGGCATCCATCTTACCTCCAACGGTACTTTCTTCGTAACACAACCCGCTCACCCCCGCCCATCAGTGAGCGAGGATGAGCGGATCCTTCCCGGAACAGCAACAAGACTGGCATTCATCAGCCGTTGCACGCTCTGGCGATCGGTGTTATCCGATTATTGCCAGTTCGTTAACCATTCTGGATCGTACTAACGACTCAACCAAAGATGGCCAATGCAACGTCTTGACCATTGATAGCCTCGAGGATATCCTCGGGGAAATCAATGACGATTTCGCCGTTTTGCACAACCGCGGGTACAGCGACCCACTTGCCTTTGACCATCACCAACGCAACAACGCTCTGGCCATCAACATAGCTGGAAGCGACGGTAAAGCTAACACTCATAGCGCCATAGGCCTTATCATAGTTAGCCGTCTTGATGGTAACAAACTCGTTCAGGTTCAGTTTCGAAACATCCGTGCCCGCAGGCAGCAGCGCCTCAACTTCAGCCTTTACATCCGTACCAAACGCTTCCAAGGTGGCGGAACCATCGGCAATCTTCGCAGCGATATCAGCAAGGGCAGCAATCGTCTCCGGCGTGTCCTTGGCAATCTCCACAGCGAAGTTGCTCGCAACAGTCGCGCCGTTTTTGGCAGTGACAGTCTTAACCTTGGTCATATCAGAGGTGCTCTTGCTGGGAACAGCAAACGCGACCGCGGACATAGAAACTACCAAGGCAATCGTAAGCAACAAAGCTACAATCTTCTTCATAAATAATCCTCTCCTTTCTGCATGCGAACGCATGCTAGTCAGGGTTTATTCCCTAAGCCTTGCGGCTTTTCCGGGTGATTTCATAGGAAAGCTCAGCCAGCAATCGGCTCAAAAAAGAGCTCAACCACCATTGCCTCCAACGCTTGCGCATCAGCATGGAATTCCATGAATCCATCTTCCCCAATCACATGCTCACCAGCGACAGTCAGATCGGGAAGCTGCTGATATTTCTGCGTCTTATATACCTCGTTAACCAAACGGCCACGCTTCATATTGGTGACCAAAAAGGGTTCAAGGCCATCAAAGAGCGTATCTACAAACTTTGGTTCCTCGTCCAAGATGCCTGACACCTTGTTCTTTAGCAAAGTCAAGTACGCCGCCTGCCGCTTCATGCGGCTCTCGTTGGTGCCATCGCCGACCGTGGTGCGGCCGCGTACGTAATGCTCGGCCTGCATGCCATGAAGCGTTAGGGTGGTTCCCTTCACCATTGTAGGATCGATCGCTGTAAAATCCTCTTCCAGCGTTACGGTAATACCGCCAACCAACTCGTTCAAGGTCGTAATCGCATCCATATCCATTGCAATGTAGAAGTCGATATCAATGCCATAGAGCAGCGTCTGCACAGCCTGCTGCGTAAGCTTTGCGCTCTGCGCTCCCCCATCGCCAAAGCCGTGGGAAAGGCAGATTTGCGCTGTTTTGGTGCCCGCCTCATTACCAAGCACGCCCAAAACGGTGATCTGCGTCATGGTATCGCGGTCAATCGGAAGCCATTCGACCGTCTTATCCGTGGAGTTCATAATCATCAGCGAAAGGAAGTCCGTCTGCCCGCCGTTGCGGAAGCCCGCGCCGCCTGTCAGCTGCTCGCTTCTCTTATCCACACCCATGAACAAGATGGTTGTCAACGCAGCATTATAGGAATATGCATTGCCCTGATAGGTAACAGTGCGCATATCCCTCTGTTTGGTAGCCAGATCGCCGCGCACCTCCTCGGTGCCGAAGCTCTGGCGCTGAAGCAGATTTCCAATGAAGGCGGCTGCGCCAAAAAGGCTGATGATGATTGCCAAAGATATGCCAATCTGTACAGCGAGCGAAGCTTGAAAGCCTTTTGGCTGCCCGGTTTCCTTGCGGTTCATGCTGCGCTCACCTCCTCATCATCCCAAATCGTAACCACCCACACTGCTTCATTTTATCAATTTCTGTGCCTCGTGTCAACGGCATCGCGGATTTTTTCATGTTCTTGGTCTCAATGGCAATTCTCCACAGGTTTTACTGTGTCCCTCATTTTGCCTATTGTGTATTCAATTAACAGTTACGTATTATAGTGTATACGTCGTGCTTTGTCAAGCGAGCCGCTCAATCATCCGGGGGAACCCGATCCTGCCCCTTTTTCTTTGTCTTTTCCACTTTTCCACTGGACGTTTGAGCGTACATAAGCGCTTGTTGTATGGCAACGATGTACTTCTGGTTATTTGCGTTCAGTGCGGCGAACTTAACCGTAAACTCCCTGAGGGCTTTGTTATCCATGGGCGTAAACCTCCTTTGCATTTGCTCGCTGTGTGAGCACTATATCATAACATTGCGAGTGTGTCAAGCCGCTTTTGGAATGTTTCGCTTGCTTTGTAAGTGGAATTATGGTATTGTAAGCGAGATTTATGAAGGGGGGAAGTAAAATGTCCACAAACCAACGCATTAAACAAATAAGACAAGCATTAAACCTCTCTCAAGCCAAATTTGCAAAGGCTATATTTATCTCTAATGGCTATATTGCGGGAATTGAATTGGAAAATCGCAATGTCAACGAGCGCATTATCCGGTTGATCTGTATCACTTTCAATGTGAGGGAACAATGGCTAAAAACTGGTGAAGGCAGCATGTTTGAAGAACAGCCCAATCTATTGTCCGATTTGGCTTCCTCTACCTTTAAAGCGTTAAAGCCAGAATATCAAGAATACATCCTCAAACAGATCGATCAGCTATTGGAGCTACAGCAGAAAGAAAATGGCGAGTAAACGCCCTTTCACCCCACTTCATTATAATAAGCAAAGCCGCCCTTTGAAAACCAGTCCATTCCATCATAAGCGTGAGGAGAAGAAACCATGGAGCAAAATGCGATGATCATTCGTTTGGAAAAAGAAACCGATTACAGAAATACCGAAAACCTTGTTCGCGAGGCGTTTTGGAATGTGTATCACCCCGGCTGCACCGAGCATTATGTGCTACATACCTTCCGCGGCCGGGAGGAATTCGTGCCAGAGCTTGACTTCGTTATGGAGAAAGACGGGCGGCTGATCGGCCAGGTAATGTATGTGCGCACCGTCATTCAAAAGGATGACGGCAGGAATCTGCCCATCATGACCATGGGGCCGATTGGCATCCACCCAGCCTATCAGCGGCAGGGATACGGAAAAATGCTGTTGGACTATTCTATGGAAAAGGCAGCGGCGATGGGCGCGGGCGCGCTTTGCATTGAGGGCAATCTTGCTTTCTATGGAAAATGCGGATTTGTAGTCGCCTCCACAATGGGGATTCATTATCACGCTGAATCAAGAGCTTCCCAAGTGCCCTATTTCCTTTGTAAGGAACTCAAAAAGGGGTATCTTGATGGGGTCAGCGGAACGTACCACACACCGCAGGGCTACTTTGTAGACGACAAAGAGGCGGCGCTCTTTGACAAAAATTTTCCGGTAAAAGAAAAATTGAAATTGCCGGGACAGTTGGATTGATCATCCTTTTGAGTGCATCGCAAAGCAAGGCAACGTCCCTGCCCCTCGTAGAATTTCACTTTACAAACCCCCGCGCCTGTGCTATGATTTCGGTGAACAGCCATGATGGGGACGGATGCGGCAAAGTCTGCGGCAAAGCGAGCTTGGAAGCGGTGGGAGCCAAGCCCGAGGCGCGGCGTCAGATCACCTCGGAGCTATCTGCCCACGGCTTGCGCCGCAAGGCAGGTCGGGTGCTCCCGTGACAGAGCCAGCCAGCTTTTGCTGGCACAGAGTGGGCGGCGTTGCCGCCAAACCGGGTGGTACCGCGGAAAATCACGTTTTTCCGTCCCGTTTATGAACGGGGCGGTTTTTTCATGCCCCAAAACGCCGCGCAGGCGCAAACCGAAAAAGGGAGGAACTGGATACATGTATCGCAAGGTAGTAACAGACATGAACTTTGTGGAGCGCGAAAAAGAAACCCTCAAGTTTTGGAAAGAGAACGGCATTATTGAAAAGAGCTTTCAGCACCGGGAGGGAAACGAACGCTTTACCTTCTTTGATGGTCCGCCGACGGCAAACGGCCGCCCGCACATCGGCCATATCGAAACCCGTGCTATCAAGGATTTGATTCCTCGCTTTCAAAGCATGAAGGGCAAGGATGTGCTGCGCAAGGCCGGCTGGGACACCCATGGGCTGCCTGTGGAGCTTGAGGTGGAAAAGCTGCTGGGGCTGGACGGCAAGCCGCAGATCGAGCAATATGGCATTGAGCCCTTTATTAAAAAGTGCAAGGAAAGCGTATGGAAGTATCAGCAGGAATGGGAGGAAATGTCCGACCGCGTTGGCTTTTGGGCAGACATGAAGGATCCCTATGTAACCTATCACGATAACTACATCGAATCCGAATGGTGGAGCCTGAAGGAGATCTGGAAAAAAGGGCTGCTTTACAAGGGCTTCAAGGTTGTTCCTTACTGCCCCCGCTGCGGCACCGCGCTTTCCAGCCACGAGGTTGCGCAGGGCTACAAAGAGGTCAGCGACACCTCCGCCTTTGTGCGCTTCCAGCGCAAGGGACAGGCGCATGCGTACATTCTTGCGTGGACGACCACGCCATGGACGCTGCCCAGCAACGTCGCGCTCTGCGTAAACGCGCGTGAAACCTATGTGGAGTTCGCGCTGGAAAACGAAACGTACATTCTGGCCGAAGCGCTCGTGCATGCTGTGTTTGGCGAAAAGGCGCACGAGGGCGTTGTGCTCCAAAGCATGAAGGGCGCGGAGCTGTGCGGCATGGAATACGAGCAGCTCTACCGCTTTGAGGGCGTTACGTACCCCCGTGAAAAGGGTTGGTACATCGTAAGCGACGATTATGTCACCTTAACGGATGGCTCCGGCATCGTACACATCGCGCCTGCCTTTGGCGAGGATGACGCGCGCGTTGGCCGCGATAACAACCTTCCCTTTGTGCAGCTGGTAAACACCCAAGGCCTCTTTGTGGAAGGAACCCCTTGGGTAGGCGAGCCGACCAAGCAAGTGAACCAAAAGGTGCTGGACGATCTAAAGACGCGTGAGCTGTTGTTTGCGGCGCTGCCCTTTACGCACAACTATCCGTTTTGCTGGCGCTGCGATACGCCGTTGCTTTACTACGCACGCTCCACCTGGTTCATCCGCATGACCGCCCTGCATGACGAGCTTCTTGCGAACAACCGCACCGTTCATTGGATGCCCGATAATATCAAAGAAGGGCGCTTCGGCAATTTTCTGGATAACGTGGTGGATTGGGGGCTTTCCCGCGAGCGCTACTGGGGCACGCCGCTACCCATCTGGCTTTGCGAGGATGGGCATATCCACGTTGTGGGTAGCCGACAAGAGCTGCGGGAGCTGGCTACCGCGCCCGTCGCGGAGGATATTGAGCTGCACCGTCCCTATATCGATCAGGTTGAGATCACCTGCCCGGAGTGCGGCAAGCCCATGCATCGCGTGAAGGAGGTCATCGACTGCTGGTACGACAGCGGAAGCATGCCCTTTGCGCAATGGCACTATCCTTTTGAAAATAAGGAAACCTTCCAGAAGCGCTTCCCCGCCGATTTCATCAGCGAGGCCATCGACCAAACACGCGGCTGGTTCTATACCTTAATGGCAATTTCGACGCTCCTGTTTAACAAATCGCCCTTTGAAAACTGCATCGTTCTTGGCCATGTGCAGGATAAGGACGGCCAGAAGATGAGCAAGCACAAGGGCAACGTTGTAGACCCTTGGACCGTGCTGGATAAGCAGGGCGCGGACGCCGTTCGCTGGTATTTCTACACGGCGGGCGCGCCTTGGCTGCCCAGCCGTTTCAGCGATGAGGCCATCAACGAGGGACAGCGCAAATTCATGGGCACGCTGCAAAACACCTACGCGTTCTTTGTGCTCTATGCCAACATCGATCAGTTCAACCCCATGGAGCACCCGCTGCAAGACGTCCAGCTCACCTTAATGGACGAGTGGATTTTGAGCCGCCTCAATCAGCTGGTGCGGCAGGTGGACGATGATCTGTGCAATTACCGCGTGCCGGAGCCCGCGCGCGCCATTACCGATTTTGTGGATGATTTGAGCAACTGGTACGTGCGCCGCTGCCGTGAACGCTTCTGGGGCAAGGGCATGGATACCACCAAGGAAGCTGCTTTTGCGACGCTCTATCACGTGCTTGTAACGCTGAGCAAGGTCATCGCACCCTTTGTGCCCTTCATGGCTGAGGACATTTATCAAAACCTCGTGCGCACGGTGGATGGCTCCGCGCCACAGAGCGTACACCTGTGCGACTTCCCCACCGCGGACGTTCGCATGATCCATGAGGAGCTCAACGCGCAAATGAGCGCCTTGCTCAAGGTGGTGAGCCTTGGCCGCGCCTGCCGCGCCGCCGCAAGCCTCAAGGTGCGCCAGCCCGTAAAAGCCATCTATGTCAAGGGCACAAGCTTTGACGCGCGCTTCAGCGCCCTTGCGGAGGATGAGCTAAACGCGAAAAAAGTTGTTTTTACGGAAGACGCACGCGCCTTTACCACCTACAACCTCAAGCCGCAGATGCGCACGCTGGGGCCCAAGTATGGCAAGCTCCTAGGCGCAATCGGCGCGGCGCTCAAGGCACTCGATGGCAACGATGTGGTGGATGGGTTTGCACGCGGCGAGGCGTTCCAGCTTACCGTGAACGATACCCTCGTGGTGCTGGAAAAGGACGACGTGCTCACCGAGGCCACCCAAAAGCCAGGTTTTGCCGCGCAGCTGGAAGGCGATGTCACCGTGGTGCTGGACTGCAACCTGACCCCCGCGCTGGTTGCGGAAGGCTGGCAGCGCGAGATCGTAAGCAAGCTGCAAACCATGCGCAAGGATCTGGATTATGATGTGAGCGACCGCATTGAGGTAGGCTACGAGGCCGATGCGGAGCTTTCCGCCGCTATTGAAAGCGGCAAAGCCTTCATCGCTCAAAGCGTGCTTGCCACAAAGCTGGAAAGCGGCACGCAGCCTAGCATGGAGCACAAGGAATGGGATATCAACGGCAAAAAGGCCGTGCTGAGCATGCGCAAGGTGTAAAAGCGCAAACCAGAAGGATGGTAAAAAACATGTATTTATGCAATCAATGGCGCGATTATGAGGTGCTGGACACAGGCGATGGCGAAAAGCTGGAGCGCTGGGGTGAAATTGTGCTTCGCCGCCCGGATCCTCAGGTGATCTGGCCGAAGGCAGATCCCGCGCTTTGGGCACAGGCACAGGCAATTTACGAGCGCTCCGACGTTGGCGGCGGGCATTGGAATTTTACACAAAAGCTGCCCGAGCGCTGGATCGTCACGCTGGATGACCTTCGCTTCTACGTAAAGCCCACCGGCTTCAAGCATACGGGGCTTTTCCCAGAACAGGCGGCAAACTGGGCGTTTATGCGCGAGCGCATCCGCAGCGCCGGTGCGTTTCAGGAGCCGCCGCGCATCCTCAACCTGTTTGCCTACACGGGCGGCGCAACGCTTGCCTGTGCGGCGGCAGGCGCGCAGGTCACGCATGTGGACGCCGCAAAGGGCATGGTGCTCTGGGCGCGCGAAAACCGCGACCTTTCCGGCATCCCCGAGGCATCCACGCGCTTCATTATTGAGGACGCAAAGGCGTTTGTGCGCCGGGAGCTGCGGCGCGGCAGCCGCTATGACGGCATCCTCATGGATCCCCCAAGCTATGGCCGGGGGCCAAATGGCGAGGTGTGGAAGCTGGAAAACGAGCTTTATGAGCTGGTAGACCTCTGCGCGCAGGCGCTTTCAGATACGCCGCTGTTCTTTTTGATCAACGGCTACACCACGGGCTTTTCCGCATGCGTGCTGCGCAACCTTGTGGAGAAATGCGTTGTTGCGCGCCTTGGCGGCAAGGCTGAGGCGGACGAGCTGGCTTTGGCCGTTACCAGCGGCGGCGTGCTGCCCTGCGGAACCACTGCGCGGTGGCTACCCAATGCCTGAAATCGTCTATGAGGACAATCACCTGCTGATTGCCATTAAGCCGCCCAACGTGCTCACGCAGGGGGATGAAACCGGCGATGACTGCCTGCACGAGCAGCTTAAGCGCTACATCAAGGAAAAATACCAAAAGCCGGGCGAGGTCTACCTCGGCCTTGTGCATCGCTTGGACAGACCCGTTGGTGGGCTGGTGGCGTTCGCGCGTACCAGCAAAGCGGCCTCACGGCTGAGCGAGCAGCTCCGCTCCCGCCAGATGGAGCGCGAATACCTCGCCGTTGTGGAAGGCGCGGAGCTTGCGGATAGCGCATCGCTATGTGATCTGCTGCTCAAGGATGAAAAGACCGGGAACGTGCGTGTCGCGTCACCCGGCACCCCCGGCACGCAGGAAGCGCGGCTTTCCTACCGCGTGCTTGCACGCAACGAAGCGGAAAATACGGCGCTTGTGCATGTCATGCTGCAAACGGGCCGTAAGCACCAAATTCGGGTGCAGCTCGCAAACGCCGGGCATGCGATTGTGTACGACATGCGCTATGGGCACGGCGAGCGCGGGCAGGGCATCGCGCTCTGGGGCGCGGCGCTGCGCCTGACGCATCCCACCAAGGGGGAGCGGATGACCTTCTTATCCGTGCCGTGCGGCAGCGCCTACGAACCCTATGCCGATGCGGTAGCCGCCTTTTTACAGGATCTACGGATCAACCCTACTATCACCATACAAGAGGAGTGAGGATGTGAATCCCAACTTTTCCTTTAAAGTGCTCAAGACCTGCAAGCAAAGCGGTGCGCGACTTGGCCTTTTGCACACTCCACACGGGGAGATTCACACCCCCGTATACATGCCCGTGGGCACCGCCGCAACCGTCAAGGCCATGACGCCCCGCGAAATGATCGAAATTGGCACGGAAATCATGCTGAGCAACACCTATCACCTGCATCTGCGCCCCGGCGAGGAGCTAATCCGCGAGGCGGGCGGCCTGCATGCCTTCATGTCTTGGCCCAAGCCAATCCTAACCGATAGCGGCGGGTTTCAGGTGTTTTCGTTGGCTGGCATCCGCAAGATCAAGGAGGAGGGCGTCGCCTTTCAGAGCCATCTGGATGGCAGCCGACGCTTCATCTCGCCCGAGGTCAGCATGGATATTCAGCATGCGCTAGGCTCCGATATCATGATGGCCTTTGACGTGTGTACCGCCTATCCGTGTGATCACGCCGCCGCCGAGGATGCCATGCTCCGCACGCACCGTTGGGCGGCGCGTTGCCAAAAGCACCACACGGGCGATCAGCAGGCGCTGTTTGGCATCGTGCAGGGCGCGTTTTTCAAGGATTTGCGCATCGAAAGCGCAAAGGTTCTTACCGATATGGATTTTATTGGTTATGGCATCGGCGGGTTATCTGTGGGCGAGCCAAAGCCCATCATGTATGAAATGCTTGAGGCGCTCATGCCGCATATGTCCACGCTGAAGCCCCGCTACCTGATGGGCGTAGGCTCGCCGGATTGCCTCATCGAGGGCGTGCTTCGCGGGGTGGATATGTTCGATTGCGTGCTTGCCACGCGTATTGCGCGAAACGGCACCTGCTTTACCACGGATGGGCGGCTGGTGATTAAAAACGCCCAGTACGCTCACGATTTCCGTCCGCTTGATGAGGAATGCGATTGCTACGCCTGCAAAAACTTCTCGCGCGCGTACATCCGCCATCTGTTCAAGGCAGGCGAGATCACCGGTGCGCGGCTAGCCAGCATCCACAACCTGCGTTTCCTGATCCGCCTGATGGAAAACGTGCGCAAGGCAATTATGGAGGACAGGCTGTTGGATTTCCGACGCGCTTTCTTTAGCCGCTACGACATGAGCCGCAATTTCTAGGAGGCTATCTATAAATGAAGCGTATTGAAGTGGCAGCCGGGGTTGTGGAGGATAGCGAGGGGCGCGTGCTCATCTGCTGCCGCAAGGGCAAGCTGGAAGGGCTGTGGGAATTCCCGGGCGGCAAGCGCGAACCAGGGGAAAGCTATGGCGAGTGTCTGGAACGCGAGCTATGGGAGGAACTGGCGCTTCACGTGCGTGCCGGGCAGATTCTGTGCGAGTTAAACGCGCAGGAAAACAACATTCATCTCGCCTTTGTGCATGCGGAGCTATGCGCAAGCGCGGCGCTTACGCTGAACGTGCATAGCCAGGCCGCGTGGGTATGTTGGGAAGAGCTGCGCGAATACAGCTTTTGCCCCGCAGACAAAGCCTTTGTGGAGCAAGGCATGGGCGGCCTTTTGAAACCGCTTTCACCCAAGGCTTAAAGGGTTAGCCCTTCACAATCCCTTCTTTTCGCCTTTTTTCATGAAGTATTGACACCGCCAATGCACGGTGGTATACTTCCCGCAAGACGTATTAAGCGTATGTTGCATTGAATCCACGTGTTTTGCAGATACGTATTGCTTATTGAGGAGGTTTTCCCATGCAGATTCATCTCTTTGACAACGCGGCGCAGGTTGGACAGGCCGCCGCCACATTATTGGCCGCTCAAATCATCCGTAAGCCGGATTCCGTGCTTGGCCTTGCCACCGGCTCTACCCCCATCCCCACCTATCAAGAGCTGATCAAGCTTTGCAAGGGCGGCGTGCTGGATTTTTCCCGCGTGAGTTCCTTTAACCTAGACGAATACTGCAACCTTCCCGTGACCCACATATGCAGCTATCATAGCTTCATGCGCGAGCAGCTTTTTGACCATGTAAACATCCCCCTTGCGCATACCCATGTGCCGGATGGCAACGCAAAGGATCAGCAGGAGGAATGCGCGCGCTACGACACGGCGATTTCTCACGCTGGCGGAATTGACGTGCAAGTGCTGGGCATCGGGCGCAATGGTCATATCGGTTTTAACGAGCCTGCCGATACCTTCGTATACGGCTGCCATATCGTGAACCTCACCCAAAGCACCATTGAGGCCAACCGCCGCTTTTTCGATAGCGAAAAGGACGTTCCGCGTCAGGCCATCAGCTTGGGCGTGGGCAGCATCATGAACGCGCGTCAGGTGCTGCTGCTGGCAACGGGCGAGGATAAGGCCGAGGCGATTCACAAGGCGATTTGTGAGGACATCAACCCCAAGACGCAGGCAAGCATTCTGCGCACGCATTCGGATGTCATCTTCCTGCTGGACAAGGCCGCGGCAGGATTGCTGTAAAGCCGCTTCCCAGGTAGCTCTTCTAAAAACTTGTAGCCAAAATCTCCGCGCAGGTCACAAAGCCGTGGCTTGCGCGCATTTTTATTTTCCCCCAACCTGATCGCACGCCCATGCGGTCTGGTTGGGTTCGCTAAGAGCCAAAGAGGGAATTGACGTTTCCTTTCCTTATGTTATAATGATTTGGCTTGATTGACTTCCTCGCAATGCTGAAAGGAGACGTTGGATGAACGTTCTTGTTGCCTATGCATCCAAGACCGGCACCACGCAACGGGCAGCCGCAAAGCTCGCCGAGCGTATCGCGCAAAGCGGCGCGAAAGCGGAGCTCGTCAACCTTAACACCGCCGCGCCGGATTGTGCCGCCTATGATGCGGTCGCCATCGGAGGCTCCATCCGGATGGGGCTGCTCCATCATTCGGCCAAAAAGTATATCGCCGCAAACGTGGACAAGCTGCAAAGCCTCCCCGTGGGCTTTTTTTGCTGCCGCTGCGGCAAGGACGACACCCGTGCCGTGCTCACCGCGCAGATCGGCGCGAAGCTGATGGCGCACGCGGCGGCAGTTGCTTCCTTCGGCGGGGAACTGAACCCCGCCCTGCAAAAGGGCATTGACCGCATCGTTGTTGCCATTGTATCCAAAAGCGAGCAAAGCAGCGCCATGCAGGCCGATGGCATCCATGTCGAGCGCATCGCCGAATTTGCCGACACGCTTGTGCAAGCGGTGCAAGCATGAGCGAGCTTTCCTTTACGCTGCACGGACAGGTCATTCGCGGCAAGCGGCTCGGCAGCAAGTTGGGCTTCCCCACCGCCAACATCGCCTATGCCCGGGACGACCGCAGCTGGCCGCGCGAAGGCGTTTATATTGGCGTGGCGGAGGTGGAGGGCATCAAACGGAGCTACCTTGCCATCCTCAACCAAGGCAGTCACCCCACTGCTCCGGAGGGCGTGCCCACCGTGGAAGCGCACCTGCTTGGCTACCCAAACCATGCGCTGTATGGCCAGTGCCTCACGCTTACCTACCGCGCTTTTTTGCGCCCGGAGCAAACCTTTGCCTCGCTGGAGCAGCTCAAGGAGCAGCTCAGCGAGGATCGCCGAAGCGCGTTGCTTTGGGCGCGTCTGCATGAGCCCGCCTTGCTTGCGCAATCAGACGAGCTTTCCCCCACCGAACAAGCAAGGAGCACACCCGAAGCTATGCAAAGCAAACAGCCAGTATCTCTGGATTCCCCCATGCGCATTGAAAACGTATCCTATCAATATGAGCAGGACAGCCCCCTTGCCGTGAAAGCCGTAACCCTTGATGTGGAAAAAGGGAGCTTTGTGGCGGTGCTTGGGCACAACGGCTCCGGCAAGAGCACGCTCGCCAAGCTCATGAACGCGCTCTACCTGCCCACAGAGGGGCGCGTGCTGGTATGCGGCATGGATACCGCCGCCGAGGAAGAGGTTTGGAAGCTTCGTAGGCACGCGGGCATGGTGTTTCAAAACCCCGATAACCAGATTGTCGCCAACGTTGTGCGCGAGGATGTGGCCTTTGGGCTGGAGAACCTCGGCATTCCGCAGGAGGATATGATCCCCCGCATCGATGCGGCGCTTGCCGCCGTGCGCATGACCGATCGCGCGACCGCTGCGCCGCACATGCTCAGCGGCGGTCAAAAACAGCGCGTTGCCGTGGCGGGCGTGCTTGCCATGCAACCCGAAGTGATGATTTTGGACGAGGCAACCGCCATGCTTGACCCCTCAGGCCGCAAGGACGTGCTTGCCACCGTGAAAAAGCTCAATCGCGAGCAGGGCATTACCGTGATCTGGATTACGCATTTTATGGAGGAAGCCGCCCTAGCCGACCGCGTGGTGGTGCTGGATAAGGGCGCGGTGGCCATGGATGGAACGCCCGCGCAGGTGTTCAGCCGCGTCACCGCTATCAAGGCGCTTGGGCTGGATGTGCCGCCCATGGCGGAGCTTGCGCAGGAGCTGCGCGCCGCCGGCCTTGCGCTACCCGAGGGGATTTTGACCGTCGCGGATATGGTAAAGGAGCTGAAAAACACGCTATGCCCATCCAAGTAGAACATTTGACGCATACCTATATGCCGGGCAGTCCTTTTGCGGCGGTCGCGCTCCATGACGTGAGCCTGACCATTGCGGATGGGGAGCTGATTGGCCTGCTGGGGCATACCGGCTCCGGCAAAACGACGCTCGTGCAGCATTTGAACGGCCTGATGAAACCAACGGAAGGCCGCGTGGTGGTGGATGATCTGGATATCACCCGCAAGGGCACCAGTCTTTTGGAGGTTCGCAAAAAGGTTGGGCTGGTGTTTCAGTACCCGGAATACCAGCTTTTTGAAGAAACCGTAGCGCGCGATATCGCCTTTGGCCCCAAGAACATGGGGCTTGCGCAGGCCGAAATTGATGAGCGCGTGCGCGGCGCGTGCGCACAGGTTGGGTTGGATTTCCAAGCCATTGGCGAGCGCTCGCCCTTTGAGCTAAGCGGCGGACAGATGCGGCGCGTGGCGATCGCGGGCGTGCTCGCCATGCGACCCAAGATTCTCGTTTTGGATGAGCCGACCGCTGGGCTAGACCCCGCCGGGCGGCGCGGTATCCTCTCCATGATCCGCAACCTGCACGCTGCCGGCGGGCTTACGGTGATTATGGTCAGCCATAGTATGGACGATATCGCCAGCCTTGCCACGCGGCTGATTGTGATGAGTCAAGGAGAGCTGGTGCTCAGCGGCACACCCCGCGAGGTGTTTACACAGCAGGAGCTGCTCAAATCCATCGGGCTTGGCGTGCCACAGGCGGCGGAGCTTGCGCATGCGCTGATCGCCGAGGGCTACCCGCTGCCCGGCGACCTCTACACCCTCACCGAGGTGCGCGAGGCCATTTTGGCGCTTGCGGGAAAGGGGGCGGCCGCATGCTAAAGGATGTCACCCTCGGCCAGTATCTGCCAGGCAACACCGTGATTCACCGCCTTGATCCGCGCATGAAAATCATTTTGACCATCCTCTATATTTCCATTATCTTCTGCGTGACCAGCCCGGTGTGGTATTTGCTCCCGCTTGCCTATGTGATGTTGGCTGCGCGGCTGGCCGGGCTTTCGGGCGGGCAGCTTCTCAAATCCATCAAGCCATTGCGCTTTTTGCTGATCCTGACCTTCATATTGAACCTGTTTTTTTCCTCCGGTGTCACGGTGTGGCTACAGTGGGGCTTCCTCAAAATCACGCAGGAGGGTCTGTTTACAGCCATCCATTTCAGCATGCGGCTGATCTTTTTGGTGGTGGGCACGTCGTTGCTCACGCTAACCACCTCGCCCATCGCGCTGAGCGACGGCATTGAAATGCTGCTCAAGCCGCTCAAGGTAGTGCATTTCCCATCGCATGAGCTTGCCATGATGATGACCATCGCGCTGCGGTTCATCCCCACGCTGATTGAGGAGGCGGACAAGATCATGAAGGCGCAGATGGCGCGCGGCGCGGATTTTGAAAGCGGCAACCTCTTCAAGCGCGCAAAGGCCATGATTCCCCTGCTTGTGCCGCTGTTTGTGAGCGCGTTCCGCCGCGCGGGCGACCTTGCCATGGCCATGGAGGCGCGCTGCTACCACGGCGGTGAGGGGCGCACGCGGCTTCGCGTGCTGCGCTTTACGCCAGCCGACGGCTACGCGCTGGCGCTGAGCACGGCAGTGCTGCTCGCCACCATTTTCGCCGGGAAGTGGCTTCCATGACCCAACCGCCTATTCAAAAGCCGGAGGCGGCGCCCGGCATGCGCCGCGTGTTGCTCACCTTGAGCTATGAGGGTACCGCCTACGCGGGTTGGCAGCGCCAGCAAAACGCCCTTGCCATTCAGCAATGCTTGGAGGACGCGCTTTACAAGCTAACGGGGGAATGCATATCCGTGATGGGTGCGAGCCGCACAGATGCGGGCGTGCATGCGCTGGGTCAGTGCGCGCACTTTGATACCCGCTGCCATATTCCTGCCAATAAGCTTCCCTTTGCGCTCAACACTTGCCTGCCGCGCGATATTCGCGTGCTTGAAAGTGCGGATGTCTCCCCTTGTTTTCACGCTCGTTTTGATGCAAAGGGCAAGCGCTACACCTACCGCATTCATAACGCGCCGCACGCGAGCGCGCTCTACCGCAACTTGTGCGCGCATGTGCCGCAGAGGCTGGATGTGCCCAAAATGCGCAAATGCCTGCCCTGCCTGCTTGGCACGCACGATTTTGCTGCCTTTCAGGCGGCGGGCGGCACAGCAAAAACCACCGTGCGCACACTGGAATCCATCACGCTTGTCCAGCAAGAAAGCGAGCTATGCCTCACCATCAGCGGCAACGCATTTTTGTACAATATGGTGCGTATCATCGCGGGTACGATGCTTGATATTGGCATGGGGCGTATCCCATCGGACGCGTTTGAGCACGCGCTCGCAACCGGTGACCGCCTTACGCTGGGCATCACCGCACCCGCATGCGGGCTGGAGCTTACAGAAGTACGCTACACCCGGTAAGCAAAGATTTTCCAGCATCAATAAAGGTTTTTGACCCAGATGGAGCGAATCTGTTGATTGGATAACCACGCCGTCATTTCGCAATCTGGTAAAATCCGAAGAAAGCGAGTGATCCCCATGGCCCACTATGTACTAAGCTGCTGCTCTACCGCCGACCTGAGCATCGAGCATTTTAAGCAACGGGATATCCACTATATTTGTTTTCATTACATGCTTAATGGAAAACAATATGCGGATGATCTGGGAAAAAGCATGCCCTTTGCCGACTTTTATCAAGCCATGTCCAACGGTGCTGAAACGCGCACCTCGCAGGTCAACGCCGATGAATTTGTCGCGTATTTCACGCCGTTTTTGCAGCAAGGGCTCGATATCCTGCATGTCTGCCTATCCTCCGGCATTTCTGGCGTAAGCAATTCCGCCTGCATTGCGCGGGACGAGCTGCTGGCAAAATACCCAGACCGCAAGATTTATATTGTGGATTCGCTTGGCGCATCCTCCGGCTATGGTCTGCTGATGGATCATCTTGCCGACCTGCGCGATGGCGGCATGGCGCTAGACGCGCTGCACCAGTGGGCAGAGCAGAACAAGCTTCGGCTGCACCACTGGTTTTTCTCCACCGATCTCACCTTTTATGTAAAGGGCGGTCGCATTTCCAAGGCTGCCGGTTGGTTTGGCACAATGCTTAAAATTTGCCCCCTGCTCAACATGGACAGCCAGGGGCGGCTGATCCCCCGCGCGAAGCTCCGCGGCAAGAACAAGGCGATGCACGAAATCGTAAAGATGATGGAGCAGCACGCACAGGACGGCCTCCAATACAGCGGCAAATGTTACATCTCCAACTCCGCCTGCCAAGAGGATGCCACGATTGTTGCCAAGCTTGTGGAGGAGCGTTTTCCAAAGCTTACTGGTCATGTGGAAATTTTTAGCGTTGGCACCACCATCGGCAGCCACACGGGGCCGGGCACTGTCGCGCTGTTCTTTTGGGGAGATATGCGATAAGCCGATCGAGCCTTCTCCCTCCCCCCTATTCTCAAAAAAAGGACGATTCTCGAATCGTCCTTTTTCATTGCTCTTTTTGAACGCACAACCGGATCAAAAAGCGCCGGGTTTGGGCAAAACAGCCTCTTCAACCCGGCGCTTCCCGCGCTTGCTTTATTACCCAAAATATCGCGGATATTTCCCGCGAAGCTCCTGCTCGTCCACGCGATAGCGGTTTAAATGCTTCGTCATCAGGCGCTGTGCCTCCCCCGCATCGCGTGCGGCAATGGCGTTGAGAATCGCGCGGTGATCCGCCACAATTTTCAGCTCCTTCACCGCATAGAGCGATAAGCTGCGCACACGATCAAAGTGGATGGTAAAGCCGTTGATCAATTCATGAAGCTGCCACTTGCCAGCGATTTTGAATAGCGCTCCATGAAAATCGTCATCCAGCTTCATCAGCGGATCAAGCTGATGGTTTTCCAAGTGATATTCCTGCAACCTCACATTCTGTGAAAGCGCCTCGAGCTGCACAGCATCGGCGGTCTGACACACAAGCTCCGCAACGGCGCGCTCCAACACCTCTCGCAAAAAACGAGCTTCCTCCACCAGCGCATAATCGATTAATGTCACACGGCTGCCGCGCTGGGGCAGGATCTCCACAATCTTTGCCTTGCTCAGCTCTAGGAGCGCCTCTCGCACCGGTGTGCGGGAAAGCGCCAGCTGCGCTGCAAGCTCGTTTTCGCTCACCATGCTGCCGGGGGCTAGGGCGGTGCTCACAATGTTTTCCTTCAGCACGCGCAGCGCGTATTCCCGGTTGCTTTCCCGAGGGTGGCGCGGCAAAACCTCCACAGGCTATTCCCCCCCCTTAACAGTACTTGATCAGCGTTGCGCGCACCGCACCGGGCGCGGCAATCAGCTCGCAAAACATGCCCTCAATTTTGTGACCAAGCCCAGCCTTATATAGATCCACGCCAAAGAGCACGGGGTTTTGCAATATGGGACGCAGGCAATCGCCGCAAGAGGCCGGGTCGCCAAGGCGCACGCCGTGAAAGGCCGCTTGCAGCTCCGCAAGCATCGGATCGGGGCTTACGGTCATTTCCGCGCCGGTATCGTCCACGCCAAGCAAATAACGAAGCCAGCCAGCGATGGCGAGCGGTATGTACGTGAGCGCGTCCACATGCAGCGTATCGCTCGCCAGATAAGCCTTGATGGTTTCTCCAAAGCGTACGGAAATCTTCTGGCTGGTATCGGTCGCGATGCGCTGCGGCACGTCTGGAATGAACGGGTTGGGCAAACGGCAGTCAATCACCTCATGGATAAAATCCAGCGGACGGATGATGCCGGGGTTTACCACCACGGGCATGCCCTCGTCATAACCAATATGCTCCACCAGCCGCTTGAGCTGGGGATCGCGCATCTCCGATGCAATGCTTGGATAGCCAAGCAGGCAGCCATAGACCGCCAGCGCTGTGTGCAGGGGATTTAAGCAGGTGGTCACCTTCATCCGCTCCGTGTTGTTGACAGTGGCGCGATCGGTCATATATACGCCCGCTTTTTCCAGCGCCGGGCGTCCGTTGGGAAAACGATCCTCCACCACAAGGTACTGCGGCAGCTCGGCATTCACAAAGGCCGCAATATAGGTTTTGTGAGCGGTAAGCACAGGCTCCATACCCTCGATTCCGTCCTGCGCAAGGCTTTGAGCCACCTGCAAATCGGGGCGCGGGGTAATTTTATCAATCATCGTCCACGGAAAGGAGCAACGGTTCTCATCGCTCACATAGGCAAGAAAAGCCTCTTCGGCAAAGCCGTTCTCCACCCAGCCGCGCGCGATGGCCAGCACGCTTGCGCGCAATTTTTCGCCATTGTGACTGCAATTATCCATGCTAACCAGCGCAAGCGGCGCGGCGTTTGCGCGGTAACGCCTAAGCAGGAGCGCCGCAACCACGCTCATGGCATGGCGCGCCTTTTGCGGCCCTTGGGCTAAATCCGCCTCTACCACGGGCAGCAGCCCGCCCTGTAGGTTGGTGAGCGGATAGCCTTTTTCTGTAATGGTGAAGCTGACCATTTGCAGCGATGGGTTTTCAAAAGCCTCCACAAGCTGTTCAAACGCCGCTGGCTCGGCAGTGTTGGCGCGCACGCCCTTTGCGATGCTCGCCACCACCGCGCGATCAGTGCCGCCATCGGGCCGCAGGCTTACAAGCAGCGTCATGCTATCGTGCGGCTCGTACATTTGATTGATGATATCAAAATCAAAGGTATCTGCGGCGATGATGCCGCTCGTTTCCAGCCCTTGGTTCAACAGCGATTGCTGTAGGCTGGCGATAAAGCCGCGAAAGATGTTGCCCGCGCCAAAATGCACCCAGCGCGGCGCCTTTGCCGTTGCGGCGCACATGGTTTGCCAATCAAAGCTGGGCAGCGTAACGCCCACCCGCTCCCACGCGGCGCGGTTCTGAATTCCCTCATTGTTAAGCTTCATGCGCATGCGCTCCCCCTTTTATGATTTGGATAGCTTGCAGATGGCTTCCCATAGGCCGTTCAAGTACGTCGCTCCCAGCGCGCGGTCATAGAGGCCATAGCCGGGGCGACCCACCTCATCCCAGATCATGCGGCCATGATCAGGGCGAATATAGACATCCGGGCAGGTATCATAAACCGCCTTCATGATCGCGAACATATCCAGATCCCCTTCGGAGGACAGGTGGCTCGCCTCGCGGAAGTGATGCGTGCCAAGGTGCTTGACGTTGCGCACATGCATGCACGCAATGCGGTTTTGCTCCCCAAAATGACGAATTGCGGCGGGCACGTCGTTGTGCGGATCGGAGCCAAGGGAGCCGGTGCAAAGGCACAGGGCGTTGCTAGGCGAATCGTGCAGGGCAAGCATTCGGTCAAAATCCGCCTGACTATGTGCAATGCGCGGCAGGCCAAAGATCGGCCACGCGGGATCATCCGGGTGGCAGGCCATCGTTATGCCGCACTCCTCGCAGGTGGGAATGATGCCGTCCAAAAAATACTTATGGTTTGCGCGAAGCTGATCATCGGTCATGCCTTCATAGCGCTTGAGCGTTTTTTGCAGCTCTGCGAGGCGCTCCGGCTCCCAGCCGGGCAAGGAAAACCCGTTGCAGCTTTCAGCGGTCTTGCGCACAATATCCATGGGTCCCATCGTGCCAAGATCCTTCTCGTCAAAATAGAGGCTATTGGAGCCATCCTCCGGAATGACGCGCGCCAAATCGGTGCGAAGCCAATCAAAAACAGGCATAAAATTATACACAATCACCTTGACGCCATGCTTTGCAAGGTTGCATATGGTGATGCGGTAATTTTCGATATAGCGCTCGCGCGTTGCAAGACCCATCTTGATATCCTCGTGTACGTTGACGCTCTCAATCACTTCGCAGGCAAGCCCCGCCGCGTGTACCTGCTCCACATAGCGCTGAATCTCCCGCTCCGTCCACACCTCGCCTGCGGCCTTATCATCCAAAAGGCCCATCAAGCCGCTCATGCCGGGGATTTGTTTAATTTGGCGCAGCGTTACAGAATCGCTGTTTTCGCCGAACCAGCGAAAGGTCATTTTCATTGAAGCTTCCTCCTTAAGGGTCGTTGCTGGTTTTGAGTTCCATGGATGAGGAGAGTATAGCACGCGTGGCTGGCATTGTCCACTAGTATACAAGATAAGCGTTCTCTTTTTTTGGCGTTGAAAGGGTAGCGATTCCATTGATGAGCGCATTTCATGTGGTGAAATTGAAATTTCCGTTGTATAATCTTCTTTTCTAAATATTAGTTGACTTTTTGTGTTCTGATTATATAATATATGCGATTACAACTGCAAGGAGGTACGTCCATGAACGTTGGAAGGCCGCCAAAAGCGAACCCTAAAAATATAGATTTGAAACTCCGCCTGACGCGCGACACAGCAGACAGGCTGCTGAAATGCTCTCAGATGCTCGACATATCACGCACCGAGGTCATTGAACGCGGCATTCAAAAGGTGGCGGAGGATTGCGGTGAGGAGCTCACCGTTCATTTTCGCACCCGCGGCGGCGAGGAGTGGAGCGGCGTGATTTGGAAAAAGCGCACCGATCCCATTGTGAAATCATAGTCAGCAAGAGAGCCTTTTCATTCTTTGTGGCGAAGAGCAAGAACGCGAACGAGTATCAAAAAATGCGTAATTTATACAGGAGGTCATACCCATGAGGAAAAAAAGCTGGATCGCTGCCCTGCTGACAGTCATCCTTGCAACAGGCTTGACAGTCTTACCGGTAGAGCAGGCCATGGCAATTGGCAGCGGCGGAACAGGCGCGCGGAGCTACACAGCCGCAGAGGGAAACATTTTTTTAGGCGGTAACTACATTGAAATCGGCATTAGCGATGTAGGCTCCTACGGTACGTCGGTAGGCGCGCCATACAAGCCGTCTGATCCGGTGTATTTCCATCCATTAAGCATGCGAAATGACTTTCTTCGTTATTCAATCGGCCTTCGCTCCAACGGCGGCGGTTGGGAAACCGGCACGCCAGAGAAAACTTGCGATTTTTTTCTTCCTGGAACCATTGACGAAGGCTTCACAACCTTTTGGAGCACCAGTGAAAGCGGAACGCCAAGCTACAACGCTGGCGGCAGTAAAATCGCCAGCAGATCCGCACTTAAAAAGAATATCGAAAATCAAAAAACGGTTGATCAAAGCAGCAGCAGTCTTTTGAAAGCCGTTACCACAGGCGATATGGGCACTTCAGAGCTTGGCACGCTCTCCTATGAACAAATCGTCACCTTTCAGCCAGACGACAAGCAGTTCAAAACAGTGATCACGCTCAAAAACACCTGCACTCAAGCGCTATACAAGCTTTACTATCTTCGCAAATTTGATCCTGACCAAAACGCTATCAACAGAGAAAACAAAACCGACAATTATTTTCTCAATGACGAGAGCGGCGGTTGGTGGGCGATTGCCTCTACAAAAAACACAAACGGGGTTGGCACAAGTTTAACGCCCATCGATAGACATACCTATTTTAGCAATTGTGAAAATGTGTTTTGCTTTTATAGCGATGATTTGCGTTCCGAAGCCATAACCGGCGAACTTTCCTTCATCACGCTTAATGGCGACGGCGTTGGCAAGGCCATAGACGGTCAACATTGTTATGATGACAAAGCCATCGGCCTGCGCTTCAACATAGGCACCTTGCAGCCCGGCGAATCCGCAACTTTTGAATACTATTCCTCCCTTGACCCGGACGTAGAGGGTGCAGTCAGCAAGGCCGAGGACGTAGTGATCAACATCACCCAGCAGCCGATTTCCCGTACCTTCTCCCAAGGCAGCATCACGGGCAAGCTCCGTGTACGCGGCGAGGTGCTGATCAGCGGCGTTCCCACCGACGCTCTCGCGTATCAATGGTATCAAAGCAATAGCGCCAGCACGACTGGCGGAACGCCCTTGCCCGGTGAAACCAGCAGCGATTTTATCATTCCCACCACTTTAAAAGCAACCAACGATTACTATTATTATTGTGTCGTTTCTGGCGCGGGGCAAGAAGCGACCACTCAACTGGCCACTATCCACATCGTGCCCGCAAACAGCACCATTCACGCCGTAAAATTTGATGCGAACACCACAGGCACCGTATCAGGCATGCCGCCCAAGCAAACGGTTGTGAACGGCGGGCTTGTCGCGCCGGTCATGGATCCCACCAACACAAAAGCCAACGAGACGTATTTCAAGGGTTGGTATAAGGATTCCGCATGTACAAGCAAATGGGATTTTGCAAACGAACGCGTCACGAGCGCGTTGACGCTGTACGCTGGCTGGGGCAAACCGCCTACGCTTGTGATTACCACCAGCTCCCTGCCAAATGGCGCGGAGTTAGCCGAGTATCACGCGTTGATCGACTATTCATACGATGGAAGCAAGTCGGTTCTTCTTACCGTTGGCGGTCTTCCCAACGGCTTGACATTTAACGCAGCCACGCGGGAAATTTCCGGTACGCCAGCCGCCGCCACCGCCAGCGCCACGCCTTATCGCGTTATCATTCGCGCTCAGGAAAACGGCTCCATTCGTCCACTCAAAACCGAAAAAGAGCTTCCTCTGTTTGTGGGCGTAATGCCAGTCATTACGCTGGATCCCGGTCACGGTTCTCAAACCATCCCAGCAGGCTCGCCCGTTACCTTTTCAGCAACCGCCACCGGTTTGCCAGCGCCCACTTATGCATGGCAGGTATGGGATCCCGTCAATTCCGCATGGGCTAACATTGACGGTGCAACCCAAAGCACCTACACCATCGCAAAAACCACCCCCGATATGAACGGCTCACAATATCAGTGCATCGCGACCAACTCCGTTGGCAACGCCAAAACCGATATTGCCACGCTTACCGTGCAGGAAGCGCCTACTGTTGTTATCACGCCCGAAAGCTACACAATCTTGCAGGGTTCCGGAAAAACAGCCACCTTCACCGCCGCTGTCACCGGTCAGCCCGCGCCAAGGCTTCAATGGCAGCAAGCCACCGAAGGCGAAAACTGGATGGATATCCCCGGTGCAACCAGCAGCACGTACAGCGTTTCGGATCCGCTTTTCAGCATGAATGGCTTCCGCTTCCGTTGTGCCGCCATCAATGACGCTGTCACCGAACCAGTCTTTAGCAAGCCCAGCACGCTCATTGTGCAACGCTGGCCCGTTTTGGATACCGCGTTCCCTGCGGATCTCACCATTGGAGCGGGAGGAACCGCCGTATTCACCGTTACCGTCACAGGCACCGCGCCCTTTCACTACCAATGGCAGAGCCGATCTTCCGCAAGTGCCGGCTGGGTTAACCTTGGCACAAACAGCGATACGCTCGCGCTCACCAACGTTGCCTTTAACCAAAATCAATCCCAGTATCAATGTATCGTATCCAACGGCTTTGAGCCGGCAGCCACCAGCCGCACCGCAACGCTCACCGTAAATGCCGGAGTCTATATCATTACGCAGCCGGAGGATGTCACCGTAGCAGTGGGCGATTCCGCCAGCTTCTCCATTGAAGCCAGCGGAACAATGCCGATCAGCTATCAATGGCAATCATGGAACAACAATACAAGCACGTGGGAGAAGCTCGACGGCGCAACCAGCCCACAATTGAACATCCTCGCAACAACCTTCGATATGAACGGCTCCAAATTCCGCTGCAATGCTACAAACACCGTGAGCGGCATCGTCTATACGCTTGATTCCGAAGAGGCCGTTCTCACAGTGACCTCCGCGCCCTTCATCATCACCCCGCCAGAGGATCAAACCGTTCTTGCCCCGGCGACAGCGAGCTTCGAAATTACTGCGCAAGGCACGCAGCCGCTGCTATATCAGTGGCAGGTTTCCACCGACAACGGCGCAACCTTCCTTGATGTTACCGATGGCACAGGCATGAACACGAACAAATATACCACTCCCGCAACCGATTACCTGATGAGCGCTTTCCTGTACCGCTGTGTAGTATCCAACGGCATCCAGCCGCCCGTTGTGAGCGCAGCCGCAAAGCTCACCGTGAATGCTGCCGTTGCTATTCTCAAGCATCCACGGAGCATCACCATATTTGAAGCGCAGAAACCAAGCTTTAGCATTCTTGCCAACGGCACAATGCCGCTCACCTATCAGTGGCAATGCAGCCTTGGCGGCAAAGCGCCATGGGCCAACCTGAAAGGCGAAACCTCGCCCACGTTACAGCTTGGAGCTATGTACCTTAACCAAAGCGGCAATCGCTACCGCTGCATGGTTACAAACGTATATGGTACAATCTTTTCCAACGCAGCGGAGCTAACGGTGCTCTACAACCAGTTCCTGCCCCAAACGGGCGATGATACGCCCATTCTGCCACTGTCCATGATGCTGCTTTGCTCCGCTTTGTGCGGCATTGGACTATACTGGATGCGCAAGCGCTTTGTCCATAAATAGGCAATCGCGCAAACGCTTCCAAACACAAAACAGCACGAGCCTCCGCTCGTGCTGTTTTGTGTATAAAGGGCAGAATGCGCCATAAAGGCTCTTTCGCGCCTTTCGGCTTCCCAACCCTTTTTATGCTTCCTGCCCGTAAACCTCCCATTGCCGAAGCGCCGGGAAAGCCGATGGCATATCGCATTTCACCAGTTTGAGTAAGCGCATCCATTCCACGATATGCTCCCCAAGCTCCACTCGTTGTTCGCCATCCAGCATGCGCAGCGGGAAGGTCTGCTGGTATCCATCAGAAAGCAGAACTGTGCCCTCCACCCAATAGGCATCGTGCGGGAAATCCGCGCGCAAGTAGAGTGCCATCGCATCAACCCGTACAGGACGACCAAAGGTAAGCGTAATCTCCGCATCTGTGCGCGCGCCAATGCCCCAGCTTTGGTACGGCCATACGCCATGCCCGTTTGCGATGTGCAGCCCATCCAGCACGTTTCGGGCGCAAAACACGCTCTCGTCACGTGTTTCCACGTTGGCAACGGCATGCGGATACGCGTTCGTATCGCCGCGTTGATCGGCTGCATTCTGCGCAAGGTTGCGATATTCCGCGCCCCTGTCCGGCTGAATGGAAAGTACATGCCGCTCCCCGGCAAACGCGCCGGGCGCGTAAACCAGCGGATTGTCTCCGTCCAGCGGTAGGCGGTATACCAGCCTGCCATGCGGCAGATAGACGCGCGCGGGCAAAACCGCCGCATCCACACTCACAATGGCATGCTGCCCGCCGCATTCAAACCATAGCTCGTCCCCCGGCTGGTATTGACCCAAAAACAATAGTTGTGCCTCGTTTTCGCCCTTGCGGGCGGCGATGCATTGCCCGGCACGCATTACGCTGATGCTGTTCATGCTGTTTTCAACCTTTCGTTATGGCTTCGCCACCCAGAAGCGCGGATCAGTGCCGCGAAGCTTACAAATTGCCTCCACGAAGAAATAATCGCCGTACATGATGTTCACATGCCGCCCCGCCCCATCCTGATGATAGGAGGCCGTACATTTGGTGAGCACACCCACGCTTTGCTCCGTCCAATCGGCACAGAGCTCATCCATGGCATGCAGCATGCGCAACGCCGCGCCACGGTAGGCTGAAGCGCGCTCACCCTCCACACAGGCCGCAAGCTCCAATAAACCACAGGCCGCGCAAGCGGCGGCGATGTTGTCAATGCGCTCCTCACCCTTGGGTTGGCAAAAGTCGCAATCCGTCAAGCCATCCTCGCGTATGTTGGCAATAAAGTAATTCGCGATCCGTTCGGCGGTTTCCTTGTAGCGAGCCTCTCCGCTGTTCAAATAGCTCAAGGTAAAGCCGTACAGCGCCCACGCCTGCCCACGGCTCCAGCTGGAGCCTACGGCATAGCCCTGCCCGGCGGGCTTTTCCAGCGCTTTGCCGGTGAAGGGGTCAAAAATCACAATATGATTGCAGCTGCCGTCCTCGCGCACAAACTCGCGTATGGCGGTGTCCGCGTGAATGCGCGCAATCGCGGCAAAGCGCGGGTCTCCCGTCCGTTCGCTAGCCCAGTAGAGAAGGCTCAGGTTCATCATGCAATCGATAATCGCCCATCCCGCCTGCTCCGGCCTGTTCCACGCGCGGATGAAGCCGATGGGGTTAAAGCGCCCAGCCAGCAAGGTCGCGGCATGCAGGGCGTGAACCGCCGCCTGCTCGTTCCCCGTCAGGCGATCATCCGCGCCGCAGGAAAGCAGGTACATAAAGCCGACGTCATGGTTGAGGCGAGTAAAGCTCGGAATTTCATTAACCAGCAGCTCCTCCGTGCGCCGTGCCTCCTGCAAAAAGCGCTCCTCATGAGAGCCCGCGTAAAGCTGCCACATCATTCCCGGCCAGAAGCCGCCCGTCCACCAGCTGTTGCCATCAAACGGCCCGCCAGTCCAGCGCCCGCCCTCGCCTATGTACGGAATGAGCCCCTCCGCGCGCGCGACCTCCGCCGAACGTGCAAATTTCTCCACCAGCTTTTCAAAGGTCGAATCAGCCCATGTTTGCATAGTGAGTTGCCTCCTTCGGTAGATTGTTCCAAAGCGTCTCGCCGCCAGTAATCGTGCCAAGCACCGCGGAAACAAGCACATTTTCCCCTGCGGCAAGCTTGCCGGTAAGCGTTGGCAGCAGCGTGCGCGGAGCCATCAGGTTGGTATTTGGCTCAGGCATTACCACAACGCTCTCCTCATAGCCGCGCAAAGCCTTTACGCCGCTCACGCCCCATGGCGCAAGAACAACAGCGCCGCGCGCATCCACGCGCTGCTCCGGCTTGCCCTCACCATCGCGCGCAATGGCGTAACCGCCCTCTGCCACATAAAGCTCGCGGTCGCTATGGATGCGGTGTACGCGCACGTGCCATTCGCCCATCGGCACAATGGTGGTTTCGATGGTCACGCCCACAAAGGGATGCCATACCGAGGTAACCGAATCCGCCGCAAGCGCAAAAGCTTCGCACCCGTAGCGCGGATGATAGGTATCGCCATCCTCGCTCACGGCCAGCACACTATCGAACGCGCCGCATTTGAGCAGTTTATTCGATTTGGGCACGCTAAAGCCAAAAACAGTGGAGTAGACAAATTTCTCGTACTTCGCCTCGTCGTGCGCATGCTCATGCGCGTGATTGCCCGCTTGGTAGGCCATGACATGGCTCCCGTCCGCGCTGCGCGCAATCAGCATGCGTGCGTGCGGCTGTAGGCTTGTCAGCGGCGTAGTTGGCTTCTTCTCCTGTGCCTGCCAGAAGGGATGCTCCGGCGGCAGCGCTAGGCAAGCAAAGACCTTCATCGCCCAGTAAGGCGAGCCTGGTGCATTGTACCCTTCCGCCATCAGCAGGCTTGGGTAGCCATAGCCGATGGTAAGCACGCCATCACGCGTGAAAATCGGCTTTTGGAACCACTTGCGCAGGTTGCTCAGCAGCAGATGCTTCATGACGCCGTAATCCACCGCCTCGGTCTCCACCTCGCAAAACGCCAGCGCGGCATAAAAAGCGCTCTGCGCGAAGCGGTAGGTCAGGCTGCGGCCGTAGGGCAGCGCCTCGCCGGTACGGTCGAACCAGCTGGCAAAATCGACAGCCATCCGCTTTGCGCGGTCGATATAGGTTTGGCTGCGCTCCGGGTCACGCTCCTTCATCACCTTGGCATAAATCAGGCCGTAGTAATGGAAAGCCCACATGGTATAGTACTCGCGCTGGTTGAAGTAATCAAAATACCAACCGTCCCCCTCGTAGTGGGTTTCAATCAGCGCAAAATCCGCTTCCATACGTTCCTTTGGGTAAGGCAGGCCGCAAAGCAAAAAGCCCGTGTTTACAAGCACGCGAAAGAAGATCCAGTTGTTCTTTGGCATATCGTGATCATTGATTTGGTTGAGCCAGCGGTAGACATTGCGCCGCGCGTCCTCCGGCAATTCAAAATAAAACCGCTGCGGGGCAAGGCAAAGCCCCATGCCCATAACGGCCATTTCCACCAGCCGCTGGTCAAAATCCTCCACATCGCCCCAATACTCAGGGTGCTGGGGATTGGTGCCGTTGATCAGCCCCTGCCGCCATTTTTCCCATAGCGGCTCTACCCCCTCGCATTTGCCCGCAAGCATGGGCACAATCGCCCACAAAACGCGGGAATAGGCCTCCATCTGCGCGATGTCATCCGGGTATGCAGCCCCGGTATCCCCTAAATGCAGCCTTGCGCACCCCTCCGATAGTATGGGCAGCAGCGGCTCAATCAGTTCTACCGCCGCGCGCTCTACATCCGCGCGGGTGCGCAGTGGATTATTCTTTACTGAATTCCCCATCATGAATCAGCTCCTTATCATCCTCAATTGTTGATGCTGTTCCAAGCACGGCGCGGCGGTCAGCGTGGCGCGCCAAACGCTTCCCGCAAAATTCGCCGCCATACGCGGATCGGTAATCGGGATTTCCTCCACATGTACCGCAAGCTCTTCTGAGAAGCGCATGCACAGCTTGCTTAAACGCAGCATGCCTTTTTCCACCTGTGGCTGCTCGCGCAGCATCACAACCCACGTAACGGGTTTCGCCACCGTCAAGAGGAGCGTATCCGTGAGCGCAAAACCGCCCTCCACCGGACGCAGCTCCCGCGTGAAACGGTCAAGGCCGCAATCCGGCGGGTAAGCGGCTTCCAGCGCCATGCTTACGCCATGCTCATCGGCTCGCACGCAATGCGCGGCGTGTTCCCTTCCCGCGCACTGCTCCGCATCGCCGATCAGCGGCAGGTTATGGTTGCGCGAGCGCGTGTTCCATAGCGTATAGCGCTCGTCGCTAAAGGTTTTGGCGGTGTAGGTCATATTGCCCACGTCAATCACCTGAGGCTCGCCATCCACATAGAGCAAAAAGCTGCCCACATCATTGTGGTTGTGATTTTCACCATTATGACCGCCCTTGATGGCAGCATAGAAGCCATCCCTTCGCCAAGCATAGACCTGCAAATCCCCCAGCGCAATCCAGCGCTCCAACGGTGGCTTTGCAACAGGCTCTATGCGTGCAAAAAGCGCGTAAAGCAAGCGGTTCATCTGCGGCGTATCGCACAGCTCCAGCTCGCGCTCCAAATGAAAGGTTTCCGCGCCCAGTGCCATCAGCGCCGCATTCTGTGTACGCTCGCCATAACGATACAGCCGCTCGCCATTCAAAATCGGCTTTGCGTCACAGTCCGCAAAGTTCCAATCGTATGCCCCCGCAATATGTGCTTTTACCGGGAACGCCCCAATCGCGCAAATCAGCGGTTCGGCGTAAAAATCCGCCTTTGCGCCAGTCGCACGCCACAGCAGCTCCAAGCAATCCAGCAGTGAACCGCCAGCCATGTTCCAATAGCCGCACCCTTCATCGCAGCCGCCATCCGGCGGGATGATCGCCAAGTAGCTATCCAGCATGCGCATAGCGCGCGAAAGCCCCTCCGCAAGGCGCGCGTGATCCCCAAGCTCCATGAGCATCGCGTCCATGAGGTTGGAAAGAATCCATGGCGTCCAGTTGTTCACATCGTGGCGAATCATGCCCATCCACCAAAAATCATCACGCGTCATAAACGGCAGGAATACGCGGCTCTCCAGCTCCTTGCGCACGCGGCGGGCGATGAGCGGAGTAACCGCGTCCAGCTTATCGGCTGTAAAATACAGCGCATAGCAAAGCGTAGCCGCGGTCTGTGCGCAGAAAAGATCGATGTAGGGGTTTTCAATATCCGGCAAAGGGCGTTCTGCCGCCGGGCGCGTACCGGGATGAGAGCTTCCGTTGTGGGCGCTGAGCACCCATGTGCTTTCCTCACAAATGCACCACAGGCCATCCGTGATCGCGTCCACATAGCTGCCGTCATCCGCCACGCATTCCGCAAGCACCGCATAGATGAGCTTCCGTCTGCGCTCAAAATAGGGCTTTTCATACGCCTGACGGTCGCCCGTCCGCACAAAGGCCATAAACTGCGTGGCAGTGAGCATGGGATAGCCCGCCTTTGCCTCGTCGCCATGGGAAAGCAGCTTTTGCTTAACAATAGGCGGCAGTGCGTTCCAGCTTGCACGGTCGCTTCGCGGCGGGAAGGGGCGGCGCGCCTCCCCTTCCAAGAGAAGCGCGCCCAAATCCTGCCGCTGCAAAAATTCATGAAACATCTTTGTCAACCTTTCAGACCCGTGGTCGCAATGCCCTCGATAAAGTACTTTTGCAGGAACAAAAACACGATGGATACCGGCAGCAGCGAGCATAGCGAGGCCGCCATAATCAAATGGTAGTCGCTGGAATACTGCTGTATGAACCGCTTCAAGCCCACCTGCACCGTTTTGACGCTATCGGTGGTCAAGTAGATCAGCGGGCCCATATAATCGTTCCAAGTACCCACAAAAGTGAAGATGAGCAGCGTCGCAATGGCGGGCTTTGCCAGCGGCAGGATAATGCGAAACCAGATGCCGTACTCGTTGAGGCCATCAATGCGCGCGGCCTCGCTCAGCTCATTGGGAATGCCAATGTAGAACTGGCGCATCAAAAACACGCCGAAGGCGGAGAAGCTTTGCAGTACCACAAGCGCCCAAAGCGTATCGTACAGCCCAAGCTGCCTCATCATAATGAACTGCGGCAGCATGTACACCTGCCACGGCACCGCAATCGTGCCAACGTAGCACAGGAACAGGAAATCCCGTCCCCTAAACTGCATCTTGGCAAATGCATATGCGGCAAAGGAGGAAGTCAAAATCTGCATGAAGGTGACCACAATGGAAACGAAGGCCGTATTTTGGAAATAGGTGAGCAGCGGTACGCGCTGCCAAATGATAGCATAGTTCTCCCAATGCGGCTGGGCGGGAATCCATTCAATGGGGTAGCGGAACACGTCCTTATCCAGCTTGAGGGATGAGGAGATCATCCACGCGAAGGGAATGAGCGCGATCACAGCAAACAAGATCAGAAAAAAGTACAAGCATGCCCTGCCGATGATCCGCCCCGCGGTCAGTTGTGCCGGACGATGCTTTTTGGTTGCGAGCGCCGTCATGGGAAGACCCCCTTTCTTATAAGTAGTTAACCCATTTCTTTTCCGCGCGGAACTGGATTACCGTAATCACCAGCACAATCGCAAACAGCACCATGGAAACTGCGCTTGCGACGCCGTATTTGATTTGTTGAAAGCTCAAATCGTAAATATAGGTAACCAGCATCTTGGTGGCGCGACCCGGACCGCCCTCCGTCATAATCGCAACCACATCATAGATTTTGAAGCAGGAGATCGTCATCATAATGCTGACAAAGAAGGTGGTTGGCGTAAGCATGGGGAACGTGATCTTCCAAAACTTCTGCCAGCCGTTGGCGCCATCCACGGTGGCCGCCTCATACAGCTCGCCCGGCACGCCCTGCAAGCCGGCGAGATACATAACCATATAATAACCCGCGCTGCGCCACACGCCTACGATGATAATCGCCAGCATGGCGTGATCACGGCTTTGTGTCCACGATTTATTGATGTTGATGCCAAATACGGATAGCAGCTGGTTTACGGGGCCATATTTCATCAGCAGGAAGTTCCAGCAAACGCAGATGGCCACAACGGAGGCGACATAGGGGAAAAAGAATGCGGTGCGAAAGAACTTTGCGCCCTTGACCGCCTTGTTAAGCACCAGCGCAAGCCCCAACGCGCACGCAATGGTGAGCGGCACGGTGCATAGGGTGTAGAAAACGGTGTTCTTTAGCGTAATCCCCAAATCGCTTCTAGTGAAGCTGAAATCCTTAAAAATAGTGGCAAAGTTATCAAAACCCGCCCATGTGATGCGGTCAAACGCACCGCCGTTCCAGTTCAAAAATGCCAGCACGATGGAAAAGAGCACGGGAATCATGGTAAAAATCAAAAACCCAAGAAAATTTGGAGCAATGAAGGAATAGGCAATCAGCGTGTTGCGTTTTTCCAGCTTGCCCATTTTTCTTTTGCCGGACGTGATCGACTGCGCGTTCATATGGGCGGCCTCCCTTGAGATTATTGAAAAAAATGAGGGAAAGGGCGTTCCCCTCTCCCCCAGTTCGGAAACAGGTTACTTTCCAAGCACCTGTGCAACGCGTTCAGTCATCTCGGCAATGCCGTCATCAATGCTCAATTCACGGGTCATGATGAGGCTGTGCTCCTCGTTGACAATGGTCTTGATCTCGCTGACGTTGGAGCCAACGGGCCATTCAATGCCCATGCCCGTAGGAACCAGCGCGGCCTTGGCGGCGTCATCCGCGGGGAAGCCCTCGGCGGAAGCCATGGTGGCGGCGATTGCATCGCTCACATAGCCGGGACGGGTGCCAACAGCGGCAATCGCCTGTGCGCCAGCCTCGGAGCAGCGCCAGTTGATGAACTTCCAAGCGGCGTCCTTATGAACGGCGTTCTTGTTGATGCAGGTGCCGGTCAAAGAACCAAAGGAGGTTCCGGCGGCCACGTCCTCTTTGTGAGGCACAGATACAAAGGACCAGTCAAAGTCAAAGGTGCTCTTGGCCTTCTCGGCGATCAGCGTAGCGGCAAACCAATAGCCCATGGGCATCATGGCGACGTTGCCCTGATAGAAAGCAGCGGAGTAATGGAGGTTGGCGGCCTTCAATTCGCTGAATTCCTGGCAGGCGCCCTTGTCCTCAAGGTTCTGGCAAAGCGAATAGAAGTATTTCAGGGGTTCGTAGTTGCCATCAGCCAGCGTGTATACGCCGTCATTCACGGCCCAGTTGGCCACAGCAGACAGCCACGTGTGGTAATGGGTGCCATAAATCTTATCAATCCCCTCGCCGCTGGTCATCTGAAGGGCAAGATCGGCGTACTGATCCCAAGTCATATCATTGGTGGGGCAAGCGATACCCGCCTTGTCAAACAAGGTTTTGTTGTAGAAAAGCACCCAGAAATCGGAGCGATAGGGCAGCGCATAGAGCTGTGCATCGGCGCCGCGATAGTATTTTTCCATTCCCAGATAATGCGTCAGGTCATAGCTGTCAGCCGCCACATAGCTCTCAAGGCTGTCTACATAGCCCTGCTCGATCCAGTTTTGCAGATCGGAGAGTTCCTTGACGTCGAACACATCGGTGGTGTCGCCGCCAGCCAGCATGATGGAGGACTTCTGATAATATTCCTGTGAAGCCACGTCAACATACTGCAGGTCGATGTCCGGATAAGCGGCCTCAAAGGCTTGCTCCGTGGCGATGAGGTAGCCGCCGGTGGTGGTATCCCAAGATGCAACGGTCAGAACGGTTTTTCCCTCGGCAAAGGCAACGGTGGACATGGTAGCGACCATCGTAAGCACAAGCAGCAAAGCAACCAGTTTTTTCATGGATGATTTCCTCCCAATTTGAAATTCGAATGAGTTCCGGCACGGCACAAATGTTATCGCTAACATTTACGGCTATCAATGATAACGGAAACGTTTGCACCATATCCTCCCTCATTTGTTGCCCTTATTATACAGTTCTCCAATTTGTATGTCAATACTTGTGCAATATTTTTATCATTTTTATTTTCCCGCAGCTCCAGCATTCGTCATTCTCATTGCTATTGTTATCGATACCATAAATTCTGTTGATTTTTTTGCCCTTTTCCTGTAAAATAAACGAATGATGAAAATACCTAGCTTCCCCCGCGCATGAGCATGCGCCTATTGGCAAGCAGGTAGGAAACGAGGCGCAAACGAATGGAAAAGAAAGTAACCATCTACGATATTGCCAAGGAAGCCAAGGTATCCACAGCGACCGTGACGCGTGTGATGTCCGCGCACCCCAGCGTGCGCCCCGCCACGCGCGAGCGCGTGCAGGCGGTGATCGCAAGGCACAACTACACGCCCTCAAGCATCGCGCGCGAGCTGGAGCGCGGGCAGAACAAGACCATCGCAGTGATACTGCCCGAAGTGATCAATCCTTACTTTGCCCAGCTTTTTTCTGCCGCAGACGATGAGGCGCGTAAAAACGGCTATGCCGTATGGCTGTACCAGCTGCCCAGCAACGAGGCCGTGGAGGATTCCGTGGTGGAGGATCTGATCCGCCGCAGGCTGGAAGGCGCTTTTTTTGTAGGCGGCATTTGGGAGGCCGCTCGTCCGGGGCTGATGGACGCGCTCAAGCGGCTAGGGCAGTACATGCCCATCGTGGCGATCTGCCCGCCCATGACCAACCTCAGCTGCATATGCCTGTACAATGATCTGGTCACCTGCGTGCAGCATGCGGTGCGTCACCTGCACGTGCTGGGTCACCGGCGCATCGCCTTTATTGGCGGCTCCTTGCAGGTGGGCGGCTCCGGCGCGCGCGGGCAAGGTTTTTTGGCGGAATTGCGGGCATTGGGTTTACCCGACGATCCCGCCTATCACCATGAGGGCGGCTTTGACGCCGAAAGTGGCGAACGTGCCGTGCAAAGGCTCCTTTCTGGGCTTGAACGCGGACGCTGGCCCACAGCGCTCATCGCCTTTAACGATTTGGTGGCGCTTGGTGCAATGAAGCAGCTCAAGCAAATGGGGTTAAAGCTCCCGGATGAAATGGCCATCATCGGCTGCGACAACCAGTTTTTCTGCCCTTATACCGATCCCCCGCTTACCTCCATGGATCTCCATCCGGATGAGCACGCGCGAAGCGCGATCCGCGAACTGATTTCCGCAAAGGAAAACGATACCACTCCCTTTACCTTAATGCGAGACGCAACGCTCGTGGTGCGCGAAAGCTGCGGCGCAAAGCTGGGCTATCGCAAGCTTGGCTAAAATCCGTCTCTTTTTGTTGAAATATGCGTTTTTTTCAACGAAGTTTCAATTGAAAATTCCGGCAAAGCGTTTCCAATATGGAAGCGCTTTGCCCTTTATCTGCATCATTTTGCGCAATTCCATAAAAAAATTATCAAAAACCCTTGCTTTTATTGGGCAATGCGTTTATACTTGAATTGAAAATAACGTAAACAATTTCATCTACCGATGAGGTAAGGGGCAATAGGCGATGGCAAAATCACCCACCCTTGCACAAGTCGCGGCATTGGCAAAGGTCTCCGTGGCAAGCGCCTCGATGATTCTGAGCGAAAGTGGTATTTCTCGTTTTTCCGAGGAGACGGTAAGCGCCGTACAGCAGGCCGCCAAGGTTCTGGGCTACCAACGTAGGCGCGGGCATAGTGGGGCAAAGCTGGTGCATATCATCTGCCCATCGGTTATGAATCCCTATTACGCGGTGCTCATTCAAGGCATGCAGCAGATTGCGCATACGCACGGCTACGACACGGCGCTTTATACCACGTATTGGGACATGGCGCTGGAGAAGCGTGTGATTTCCACCATCGAGCCTACCAAAACGGCAGGCGTCATCTTCGCGATGATCCCTCAGCAGCCGCAGCTGGCGGAAGTGCTTGGGCAGACCGTTCCCGTGGTAACCGTTGGTGACCGCAACAGCAACATGCGCTTTGACACGGTTGATGTCAACAACTATCATGCGGGCGAGTTGGTCGCCAAGCATTTGATTGCGCTTGGGCATAGGCGCGTGGCTTACCTTTCCACCACGCTGGATGGCACGCACACCGCGCGCCTGCGCCGTTTGGAAGGCGTGCGCGATACTTTTCGCAACACCTATGGCGAGGATTGCGTTGCGGTGGTATCCACGGTGGTCAGCGCTTTGCAGGAGCTTAACGCTACAGATATTGAACATGAGGTGGGCTATCGCCTCACGGAGAAATGCCTACGTGAACTGCCGCAGGTCACCGCCATGATTGCCATCAACGATATGGTTGCCTACGGCGTGCTGGACGCGCTTGCCGATAAGGGGCTGCGCGTGCCACAGGATTACAGCGTATGCGGGTTTGATAATATTTTTCCATCTCGCTTTGCACGCATAGGGCTTACCACCGTAGAGCACTCCATTGAAGAGCGCGGGCAGAGCGCATTTTATTTGTTGCTGGAAAAGCTGCAAGCTCCCGATGGCCTGCATCGCCCCGGCACAGTGACGCGCATTGAGTACCAAAGTCAGTTAATCATTCGGCAAACAACGGCCATCCCACGCAACGGCTAAACAGCAACAAGTAGGAGGAACAACAAATGCGAGCGGAAACAACCCAACCCAATGTTTATCAAAAGCCGCTGGGGCAGCGCGTATACCAGCAGGCGGAGCCTTACCTGTTTTTGGTGCCTGCGCTGGTGATCTTTATTTGTTTCTTGTATTATCCCTTTATTCGCACGGTATATCTGAGTACCTTTTTGACCAACAAGCTTGGTCAGGCAAAGGTCTTTGTCGGCTTTAGAAACTATATGGACATCCTCACCAACCCTTCCTTTTGGAATAGCTTGGCCGTCACGTTCAAATTTGTGCTTGTGGTCGCGTTGGGCGGGCTTACCATCGGCTTGGTCACCAGCCTCCTCACGGTGCGCAAGTATCCGGGCGTTACCTTTGCTAGCGCCGTTTATGCCATGCCCGTTGCCATTGCCTCGGCAGCGGCCTCCATGTCCTTCCGCATGATCCTTCACCCTACCAACGGCCTATTGAACATCGTTTTAGGCACGCAGATCAATTGGACCGGCGATCCCGATTGGGCGCTCTTCTCCGTGTGCATGATTACCATATGGCTTGCCTCCGGCATCAACTTCATCTTCATCGGCGCAGGGCTTCGCAACATCCCCAACGAGCTGTATGAAAGCGCTTCTATTGATGGCGCGGGCTATTGGAAACGGCTGTTCCACATCACGCTCCCTGCGCTTTCCCCCACGCTCTTTTTTCAGATTTTGCTCAACATCATCAACGCTTTCCAGTCCTTCAGCCAGATTAAGCTGCTCACGCAAGGCGGCCCCGGCGAGGCAACCAATGTAATCGTCTATGCCATCTATCGCGATGCGTTCTTTAACTTCCGCTTTGGCACCGCCGCGGCGCGATCGGTCATTTTGTTCCTCATCGTGCTTTGCATCACGCTTATCCAATTCAGCACCGAAAAAAGGAGCGTGAATTACTGATGCGTACCGCTCGAAAATCGCTTAAGAACCTTGGCAACTTTGCGCTGAACGTGCCATTGCTGTTCATTATTCTCATTCCGCTGCTCTACACGTTCAGCATCTCTGTTATGCCGCCCAGCGAAATCTACAAAAACCACCTGATTCCCACATCGTTCAACTTTGCCAACTATGTCAATGCCTTTACCAACCCTGGCTACAACTTCCTCCGGTTCATCCTGAACTCCTTCGTGGTATCCACATCGGTCATGCTGGGGCAAATGGTTACCTGCTCCATGGCTGCCTTTGCTTTTTCCTTTTTGGAATTCAAGGGCAAACAGATACTCTTCCTTACCATCCTTGCCACGATGATGATCCCCGGCGAAGCAACCATCATCGCCAACTACCTCACCGTAAGCGGCTGGGGTTGGTTGGACAGCTATCAGGCGCTGATTATTCCCTACCTTACCAGCGCCATGGGCATCTTCCTGCTGCGGCAAAATTACCTGACCTTCGCGCGTGAGCTGCACGAGGCGGCTCGGCTGGATGGTTGCAGCAACTGGCGCTTCCTAGGTTCCATCGTTGTGCCGTTAAGCCGCCCCGCGCTGGGCGCGCTAGGCGCGTATGTGTTTCTGAACACGTGGAACCAGTACATGTGGCCGTTGCTGGTCACCAATTCCGCAGATTACCGCACGGTGCAAATCGGCATCGCGATGCTCTTTGATATTGACGCGCAGGCGCTTGGCCTGATGATGGCAGGCGTAGTCATCGTCATTGTTCCATCCCTATCCATTTTCATCTTTATGCAAAAGCAGCTCATCAACGGCTTAATGGCCGGAGCTGTAAAAGGTTGATTGATCGCGCCGTGATACGTGCGCATCAAATAAAAAAAAGGAGATTGGAGAAAATGAAAAAACTGTTATCTCTTGTTCTCGCGGTTGCCATGTTGCTGAGCGCTACATCGTTTGCGTTGGCGGAGGCTCCCGTGGAGCTCACCTTCTGGCATTCCATGGGCGGCGTGAACGGGGAAGCCATCGCCAAAATGGTGGAGGACTTCAACACCGCGTACGCTGGCAAAATCAAGGTAAACACCGAGTTCCAAGGCAGCTATGACGACGCGATTAACAAGATTAAGGCCGCTGGCATGAGCGCCATTCCCTGTGACGTTGTGCAGATTTATGATATCGGCACCCGCTTCATGATCGACAGCGGCTGGGCAAAGCCCGTGCAGGACATGATCGACGCGGAAGGGTATGACGTTTCTCAGATCGAGCCTAACATCGCAGCTTATTACACCATCGATAGCAAGCTGTATTCTATGCCCTTCAACTCTTCTACCCCCTTGCTCTACTACAACAAGACCGCCTTTGAAAAGGCTGGCCTCGATCCCAACACCACGCCCAAGAATTTCGATGAGATCATCGAAATGGCTAAAAAGCTGACCATCAAGGACGAAGCCGGCAAGGTCATCCAGTATGGCTTCGGCATGGGCAACTACGGCTGGTTCTTCGAGCAATGGATTGGCAAAATGGGCAAGCAGTATGTGGACAACAACAACGGTCGCGGCGCTGACCCCGCCACCAAGGTTGCTTTCGACGAGAACGGCGGAGCAGCGGATATCCTTGGCATGTGGAAAAAGCTTGTTGACGACGGCGTTGTCACCTATCTAGGCCAAGGCAACGACGGCGCGAAGGCTGCCTTCATCTCCGGCAACATCGCCATCACGCTGGAATCTACCGCCGCCCTGAAATCGCTGCTTGTAAACGTCGGCGACGCTTTCGAAATCGGCACAGGCTTCTTCCCCTCCATCAACGCTAGCGACGTGGGCGGCGTTTCCATCGGCGGCGGCTCGCTGTGGATGCTGGAAACCAACGACGACGCTCGCAAGGCTGCCACATGGGAATTCATCAAGTTCATGATCGCTCCCGAGCAGCAGGCGTACTGGAATGCACAGACTGGTTATTTCCCCATCACCGTTGCCACGCACGAGCTGGATGCTTTCAAGGAAAACCTTGCGAAGTATCCTCAGTTTGGCACCGCCATTGAGCAGCTCCACCAGACCGCTCCCCAGTATTCCGGCTCCTTGCTAAGCGTATTCCCCGAAGCGCGCCAGCTGGTGCAGACCTATACTGAGAAGCTCATCAACGGCGAAATGGATGTTGCCACCACGGTTACCAACCTCGCTAAGGACATCAACAGCGCTATTGAGGTTTACAACCTGACCAACGAATAAACCCTTTGATCCAATGCAAAGCGGGGATTGCCATATGGCAATCCCCGCTTTGTACACGCGCCGCCGCGCTGTTGACAGCATGCGCACACGGTGGTATTCTGTTTGGCAGTGCGGCATTTGCCCGCAATCACGCCTTTTTTGGTTTACGAAAGGAAGCTTACCATGATGCTTGAAGCGTTACGGCAAAAAAACCCCGATTACCCCATTTATGATGTGCATGACGAGGCCTTCCGTCCTTATGGACGCGTACTGGACTATCCTTCGCAAGGGCTGATGGAGGCATGCCTTTCCGGCATCACCATGCCCGAAAGCGGCTCCTGCTACGTACCTACCTTGCCGGAGCTGGAGGCCTGTGCTGACGCGCCCAAGGCAAAGCATGTGCTGCGCGGCGAGGGCAGCTTTCAACTAGGCGTATGCTGGGGCTATAATAGCGCCTTAACCGCACTGGAATATCACCGCGCCAGCGAGCACAACGTCGCCGTGACCGATCTGGTGCTGCTGCTTGGCAAGCAGCAGGACATGCGCGAGTTTGCGTTTGACGCATCCAGCGTGGTCGGCTTTTTTGTGCCAAAGGGCACGGTCATCGAGGTCTACGCAACCTCCTTGCACTATTGCCCCTGTCAGGTGCATGACAGCGGCTTTGTATGCATCGTTGGTCTGCCGCAGGGCACCAATACCGCTTTGGAGCACAGCCGCCCGCAGGAGGCAGATGGCCGCCTTTTGTGGGCAAAGGACAAGTGGCTGATTGCGCACAAGGATAGCGACGAGCTTGTAAAGGACGGCGCATATCCGGGCATCCACGGCACAAACTGGCAAGTGCGGTATTGAGCTTGATTCCGGAAAAAAAAGCCAAGTATGACCGCGCGCGTTTCAGCAAAGCCGGGCAACGTATGTTGCCCGGCTTTGTGCATAGCATGCCAGCAATGCTTCCCCGCACGCCCGAAACGCGCGGCAATCGATCAGTCTGCCAGAAGCTTCTTCACCTGTTCCAGCTCCTGCATCAGCGTGCGATACGCCTGCGCGTATTCCACGTCTGTGCGGTGCATGCGCAAAGGCTCCACAATCTCGCATACCCGATCGTACAGCCTTTGCAGACCCATATTGCCCGTAACACCCTTGAGGGTATGGGCAGCCATAAACGCCTGCTCCAAATCCGCGGCTTGCAGTGCGTCGCCAAGCTTGCCCCAGTTTTCATCCTGCAACAGCAATTGCAGGCATCTTTCATACAGCTCCGTATCGTTTACAAACCGATCCATGGTCTCGGAGATGTTTACCCCATAGGCATCCAATCTGTCCAGCAATTCACTCATTGGCTTTGTGCTCCTTATCCTCAACGATATAATCATACAGCACTTGATACAGCTTTTGCGGTTCGATTGGCTTGGAGAGATGCGCAACCATTCCTGCACGCTTGCTCTTTTCCACGTCGTCATCAAAGGCATTCGCTGTCATTGCGATAATCGGCACGCTTGTGGCGTCCACGTTGCTCAGGTGTCGGATGTTCGTGGTAGCGGTCAGCCCGTCCATGATCGGCATACGAATATCCATCAAAATCGCGCTATAATAGCCGGGGTCGGACTTGCTAAACATCTCCAGCGCGCGCAGGCCGTTTTCGGCGCACTCCACATGCAAACCCTTCTGCGTCAGCAGACGGAAAGCAATTTCTGTATTCAGCGGATGATCCTCCACCAGCAGCACGCGCTGGCCGTCAAAGTGGAAATCCCTCTGAGCAGGCGCGCGCTCCTGTATATTCTCCTTTTGCCCCAGCGCCTTTGTAAACGCTGAAATGATAGAGGATTTGAACATTGGCTTGCTCATCAGCAAATTGACGCCCGCCAGCTTGGCCTCGTTCTCAATCGCTGCCCAATCATATGCCGTCATGATGATAATGGTGACCTCCGGCCCCACAATCCGGCGAATTTGGCGTGTCGTTTCCACGCCATCCATTTCCGGCATCTTCCAATCAATCAAAATCATATCGAAGTAGCGGCTTTGGTCGTGCAGGGCGCTCACACGTTCAATGGCCTTGCGGCCGCTGTCCACCCATTCGGCTTTCACCCCCATCTCTTGCAAGGTGAGGATTGCGCTTTCGCACACGCTCACATCATCATCCACAACGAGCGTCTTTAAATGAGAAAAGTTGCAGCGATGCTGGCTGTGTTTCTCATGCTTTTTTTCTTCCTTGGTAATGCCCACATGCACATCCACCGTGAATTCCGACCCTATGCCGCGTATGGAGCGGATGCTGATATGCCCATCCATCATATCCACAATGTTTTTAGCAATCGCCAGCCCCAGCCCCGTGCCGCCATACATGCTGGTCGTGCCGGAGCTTTCTTGGCAGAAGGGTTCAAAGATATGGGGGATAAAATCCTCCGTCATGCCAATACCGGTATCGTTGATGATGAAGCGCAGCAGGGCATAGTTTTTCGTCTTTTTGCGCTGCTCGGCAGAGAACGTCACCTTGCCGCCTTCGTCCGTAAACTTGATGGCGTTTGATAGTACATTCAGCAGCACCTGCTGAAGCTTCATGGCATCGCCAACATAATAATCATCCAGCGCCGGATCCACCACGCACTCAAAGTCCACGCCCTTGCCCTCCGCCTGCCCATAGCAAAGGGTGTTAATGCCGGTCAGGAACTCTGCCGTGGGGATCATCTCATTTTTCAGCAGCAGCTTGCCGCTCTCGATGCGGCTCATATCCAAAATATCGTTGATGAGCGCCAGCAAAAAGCGAGAGGAAATGCAAATTTTCGAAATGCAATCTGCCACCTGCTCATCATCGCCAATGGCCTGCGCGGCAATGGTGCTCATGCCGATAATGGCATTCATCGGCGTGCGAATTTCGTGGCTCATTCTGGATAAAAAGTCCGACTTTGCGGCGTTTGCCTGCTGTGCCGCCGCCAGTGCGGCAGCCAGCTCCTCGCGCTGGCGTTCCTCCCGCGCCACCACATCGGTCATATCGGAACGCGCAAGGCATACGCGACCCATAAACTCATCAATATAATAATATTGCAGGCGCTTGGTGCGTACGTTGTTTCCCTCCTGAAGATAGGGGTACTGAAGCGTGTAGCATTCCGCCTGCTTAAGCTGCTGCTCAAGCACCGGCAAGGAAATCCTCTCCATAATCGCCACGGCATCTTCCCCCGCCGCGTGCCGTTCCAAAATCCCCATGTATTCCTGAGAATAGCAACCATCCTTGGGAAAGGACAGCTTGGTATCGCCATTCCAGCTGAGCACATGGTATTGATCTCTGTGTAGGTCAATCTCACAAATATAATCGTAGCCGATGTTTGCCGTGCGCTCCAGCACAAGCTCGTTGATCTTCTGCTCCGTGATGTCAAAGCAGTACAAAAAGAGCATCAGATCATCCGTATCCGGGTTTTGATACATGCGGGCGTTCATGCGGCACCAAATGACGCCGCCATCCGCACATTTGCGCCGGTAATCAAAGCTAGGCTGTGCCTGTCCGATGCGAAACGCCTCGGTCAAGCGGCAAATATCAAACATCGCATACAGCTGCTTGCCTGTTTCCACATCAACGGCGGTTTCCGCAAGGTTTTCGATCGCCGCCGAAAACGCGATACCGCTGTAAGCAACAGTGGTATTCACGCTGCCCTTGTATGTGTCGATTCTATTTTTGCTCAAGTTGGCGCAGAGCTTGGTGAGCAAATTGGGGTTTACCAGCGCGGTGGAATACCTCAGCTCCCGCTCATATTCCTCTCGCACGCGCCGAAGCAGCTCCATATGTTCGGTGATATCCACAAAAACGATATAAAAGAAGCGCTCATCCTGCTCATCCCGCATCAGCTGACCTTTTACAGAAATCCACTTCACCGTGCCATCCTTGCAGATCAAGCGGTGCTCATTTTGAACGCACATATTGCCACCTGCCAGCTGGGCATTGATCTTGTCCGCCATCACGGCCTGATCGTCCGGGTGAATCACGGCAGCCATGCAGCTCCCAAGGGCAGCAAATTCCTCGCGCGTATAGCCAAGAAAGGTAAAGAGGCCGTCGTTCGCCTCCAGCACGCTCCACTGCTCATCAAACCGGCAGCGAAACACCGCGCCGGGGATGTTGTTATAAATGCTGAACAATTCGTCCCAAGCAAGCCGTTCCCGGGTGATATCGGTGTAGCCGCAGAGCAGCAGCGTGCCTTCCCGTGGCGATTCAACAATGCGGCAGCTCGCGCGCACCCAAAGATAACCGCCATGATACTCGCGCACGCGGAACTCCAACGCCGTTCCCGCATTGCGAAACTCCTTTTCCACCCTTGCGCGATCGTCCGGATGCAGCAGGCACAAAAGCTTGCCTTGAGCGGTTTCTAGCAGCTGCTGCTGTGATGGATACCCAAAATGCGTGCAGAGCTGCGTATTTACCGAGAAGATGGGAAACCCTTCCTCCAACCGGCAGCATATGGCTCCGCCCGTTGCATCCACGCTTTGCGCCGATATCGGCCTAGGCGAAAACGAGCGCATCTCCCAACGCTGCAAATGGCAGACGCACCAAGCTCCTTCGCGCCGCGCCAGCATCAGGGAAATCCGTAGCTTGCACTGAAAGCCCGTATATTGCAGGGCAATTTTCGCCGTTGCCATCGCGGCATCCGTCGACAGCGCACGTTCACCCAAAATGGTCATTTCAGTGCTGCGCGGCGCGCCATCGCGATACAGATCCCGGCGGAGAGCCGCGCCCACGCTCGCCCATCCAAAGGCCTCCTGCGTATCGTCCGCGTCACAAAGCACAATATCCTCTGCGGCATGGGACATCGCGGTTTCGATCTGCTCCGTCATCCACGCGTTCAAAAACGCACGCGTCATTTCCGCCGCACCAGGTTGTATGGTCATTCGGATCACCGTTCCTTCTCAGTCGCCCTTGGTTAAGAAAATATCAGTCAGTTCACTTGCGAAACGTCCATAGCTTGTTGATCAAGAAGTTGAGCGGAATGGTAAGGAGCAAATTCACAATGGGCGCCAGCCACTCCGAAACGCCCCACCATTGCACCTCCGCGTACAATAGCGCGGTGGACAGCAAAAATGTGCCGCCATAGCTCACATAGCATTTCGCAAGGCGGCGCCATAGCTCTGCCTTGGTATTGCTTTGGGATTGAAAGACCACCTTGTTGCTCCAGTAAAAGGCGTTGAGCACGCTCAGCACCCAGCCAAGCACATTGCCCCACATGTAAAGGCTGGGGCTCAGCCATACCAGTAAATAATAAACAGTCAGCGAAATCAGCGTATTGGATAGCCCGACCACACCAAACTTGATAAACTGCACAACAAGCGCAAAAAACGCTTCACGATCCTTGACATGCAATTTTTGATACAACCATTTCACGGGCGCTCCTCACTTTCCCGGCGCTGGCTGTCCCGCTGCTGCACAATATACGTAGGCCGCCTACGCGCCGCATCGAACGTGCGCCACAGGTATGCGCCCAACAGACCCAACGTGAGCATGATGATCCCGAAGCTCAGCAGGTTAAAGATGAACATCATCGTCCAGCCATTGACGTCAATTTCCCCACGAAGCTTGCTCACCAGCGCATCAATCGCCCAGATGACCGCCCCCAAAAACGATAGCCCGCCCAACCACGTAACCACCGTAATCGGCACGGTGGAAAAGCTGAAAAGCGTATCCGCTACCAGCCGGATCTTTTTGCGCAGCGTCCAGCGGCTTTTGCCAATGGTGCGCGCGCGCCGAACGTACGTAACCGTACCTGTCCTAAAGCCGCTCCACAGAAGCTGCCCGTTCAACGCGCTGTTCGGCTCGTCCATGCGGCTGAGCACCTCAATCACCTTGCGGTCGATCAGAAACACGTCAAACCCTTTGGACGGCATATTGGGCAGCGCAAACCTGCGCGTAATCGCATAATAGGTATTTGCGAAAAACTCCTGTGCCTTGCTTTCCTCGCGCCCCTCGCGTACAGCCAGCACCACGTTGTTGCCGGAGCGCCAGCTCTCATACATTTCCAAAATCATTTCAGTGGGTTCTTGCAAATCGGCGGCTTTCACCACGGCACAGTCTCCCGTGCAGTTGTTCAACCCACATAGCACCGCCGCGTCGCTGCCAAAGTTGCGCGACAGCTGAAACAAGCGGATGCGGTCGTCCTGAGCAGCCAAGCTTTGCATGACCTCATAGCTGCCGTCTCCGCTGCCATCATCCACCAATACCAATTCACACGCAAAGGGCGCTGTATCTAGAATTTTCTGCTTGATGTCCGCGTAAAGCGGGCGCAGGTTTTCGGCGTTGTAATAGACAGGGATCACAATCGAAAGCTTAGGCATGACCCGTCACCTCCTTGGTGAAGGCATCATAATCCCGGATGTATTCCGCATTGTCATATGGCTCGCTGGCCAGCGCCAGCAAAATGGAATCCTCGGAGAAATCAAACATGTCCTTCCAAACCATAGCAGGCAGATAAATGCCCGTATGCGGGCGGTTCAGCGAGAAAATAGCCTCGTTGCCCCGGCCGTCCAGCACGCGCACCTTGCTGCGACCCGCCACGTTGATGAGCACAAAGGCCGTGCGGCGGTTGGCGTGCTTGCCGCGCACAACGTCCGTATCCGAACCGTAAATGTAAAATACCCGCTTGATATCGAACGGGATATCCTTACAGCCTTCCACCACCACCAGATGGCCGCGCGCGTCGCCGTGCTGCGGAAACTCCAGCATGCGCACCTCTTGCGTATTTTCCATAACGCGCCCTCCTTCTTACAGCTGCTCCCAGCGCTTGGTATAGATGCGGTTGAGGGAATGGCGTGTGCCATAGCCCTCCTTGTTGAGGATCAACCCCATATTGAGCACATGCCCATGCTCGTGCGTGCAAGTGCCCATGGAAAGCCCCGCGCAGCCGCGCTCTAGCGCCATGCGCAGCACCGCGTCGTACAAAAAGGACGAGGGCGCATAGGCTGTGATGTGGGTATCGGTAGCCAAATACTGTGTGTGCAGCACGTTGACCTGCGCAAAGTAAAACAGGCACGCGCCCGCCACCAGCGCCCCCTCCGCATTCCGCACGCCCAAAAAGCAAACCTCTCCGGGTAGGCGTGCGTTGTGAAAATCCAAAAGCTCCTCCGCCGTATGCACGGGCGCGGCGTCAAACTTTTGCAGGTTCAGGCACAAAAGCGCATGAAACTCGCGGATTTCAGCGTTCGTGTGAAGCGGTGCGGCCTTTAGGCCTTGCTTTTCGGCACGCTTCAAATCATAGCGCTTGTTATAGGAAAAAGCTGCGCGAAGCTCATCGTAGCAATGCACAAGCGGCAACCAGCAGGAGATTTCCAGCTCCTCGCCATAGCCCTCATGAAAAAACGCGTATTGCATGGCCTCGTCCGGCACGCGGCTGAACAAGTCGGACGTTGGTTTAAGCTCCGCAGTCTCATAGCCTTCCTCCATCAGTGCGTCATCCAGCGCGGCCAACAGCTCAATCAGCTTGGGCGCACGCAGCTGGCTTGGCGATACCACAAGCCCGCCAAAGGTGCTGCCCGGATGGGAGCGAAACGCGCGCTTTCCCTCCAGCTCCGCCGTTACGCCCGGGCAAACCGCCACCAGCTCCTGATTGCGGTAGATCATGCGGGACGCATCGTCAAAGCGCGCCTTGGGATGATAGTTTAAAAAACGGCGCGTCTGCAAAAAGGTGCCGTTCGCGGAATGCTCCATCACAAAATGATCCCAATGCTCTGCCTGATCGGTCTCATAGCGGGCAACTGTGATTGTGTCCATCACTCCATCCCCCTAGGCGTAAAGGCGTTGATCGTTTCAATCACAAAGCGCTGCTCATCCCGCGTCATGCCGTTATACATGGGCAAGCTGAGCACCTCGCGCGCGCAACGTTCCGCGATGGGAAAATCGCCCGCGTGATGACCCAAATACGCATATGCCTGACTGAGGTGCGGTGGAATGGGATAGTGAATGATAGAGCCAATTTCGAAACGCTTGAGGTACGCCATCAGCTCATCGCGGTGCTGCGCATGCACCACAAACTGATGCCATGTGCTGTCCGTGCCCGGACGTATCTGCGGCAGCGCGATATCCTCGTTGTGAAGCTCCCGCAAGTACCGCTCGGCAATCTCACAGCGCTCGCGGTTGGCCTCCTCCAAATGCGTGAGCTTCACGCGCAAAAGCCCCGCCTGTAGCTCGTCCAGACGGCTGTTGGTTCCCACAACCTCGTTTTGATAGCGCACGCGGCTGCCGTAGTTGCGGTAGGTGCGGAAGCGTTCGGCAAGCGCTGCGTCATCTGTGATGATGCAGCCCGCATCGCCAAAGGCGCCTAGCCCCTTGGTGGGATAAAAGCTAAAACAGCCCACCTGCCCAAAGGTGCCCGCCGTTTGCCCATCGCAATGCGTGCCATGCGCCTGCGCGCAATCCTCCACCACCAGCAAGCCGTGCTTGTGCGCAAGCGCCATCACAAGGCGCATGTCACAGCTCATGCCATACAGGTGCACCGGCATGATGGCCTTGGTGCGCGGGGTGATGGCCGCCTCTATCTTGGCGGCGTCAAGGTTGTCATACGCATCCGGCTCCACAAAAACGGGCGTCGCGCCATTGATGGTAATTCCCATCACACACGCGATATAGGCGTTGGCGCAGATAATGACCTCATCGCCAGCGCCCACGCCCAACAGCCGCATGGAAATCCACAGCGCGTCCAGCCCGCTGGCAAGCCCCACGCAATGCTTCGCGCCCAAAAAGGAAGCAAACTCCTCCTCAAAGGCGCTTACCTCATGCCCTAGGACGTACCAACCGCCGCGTAGCACCTCCAGCGCCTTTTGCTCAAATTCGGCCGCATGCAGGCCATATTGCCGCTTTAAATCGTTCGGGATGATCTTCATCTGCCATCCGATCCTTTCGTGATTCGCTTACTCCGCAAGGGAGTAGAAGGTGAAGGTATGCACGCCGCCCCAATCGCTGTCATTCATATAATCGATCTCGTCGCCAAGCTCGGCGCGCAAGTAGGCAAGCAGCGTTTCCGGCCCCGGATCCAGCACGCCGGAGGCAAAGCAGACGTTTTCGCGCAGAAAATCCGCAGCGGTAAAATGACTGCCGTCGATGCCGAAGGCTTCCATCTGTTGAAGCACGGCGGGCGAACGCGCCGTCCAGCCGCCCCAAAAAAGCAGGTTATGCGGCACGCCATGGGAAAGATCCGGAAAAAGGCGCGTATCGCCCGACAAGGTCAAGTCGTAAATAATGAGCTTGTCTGGATTGTCCAGCGCATACTCGAACAAATCGGCATAGACGTTAATCTCCTCGCCCGGCTCATACGCCATGGGCGCGAGCGCTTTTGCCTGCGGCACGGCATACCACAGCGCGAGTGCGGCGCACAGGCAGAGCCCAGCGGCGCGCGCAGCCAGCCGCAAGCCCTTCGCCTTGGGCGTCAGGCACGCGGGCAACAGGCAGACCAGCATGCCCGCCATCGGCAGCAGCACCATCAGCGCGGCGCGCAGTGGCATGCGACCCTTGCTGCCCAAATAGCACAGGAGCAGCAACGAAAGCAGTAGGCTCGCGCCAATGCACAGCCCAAGCCATCGTTTGTTTTTGGGATGACCCCCAAGCCCAATGAAGCAGATCGCCGCCGCCGCCAGCAGCAGCCAAACCGTGCGCATGGCCAGCTTTTCCGTGCGCACAAACTCCGCAAGCGTATTGATGGTAAAGCGGGCGCGTCCGGCAAAGCTCTGGTCAAGCTGGCTCAAGCGCTCGGCGTAGATACGGTCAAACGCCTCTACGGTAATGTTTTCATCCAGCATGTACCATAGATCCACCATCTGACGCTCCGCCTCGCTCCAGCCGAGCGCCTCAAAAGTTTCCGGCGAAACGCCCTTCGTGCCAACATAATCAATCACATTTGCGGTGGCATCCTGCCAAGCTAGGTGCTCGCGCATCTGGTTGCGGTCAATATCCCACTCACGCTGCGCCATCAGCCCGCCCATCACTAGCAGCACCATCGCAAGCGACCATAAAAAAGGCTTCGCGCCCCGCCTGCCCGCGTGAAAGCGCAGCGTCCACAGCAGCAAAAACGCCAGCGCGCAAAAAGCCAAAATCGGCAGCGCCGTGATCTGCCGCAGAGCATAGGCAAGCACCACCAAGAGGAGCGCGAGCGCCATGCCTCGCACAACCGCGCCATCGCTGGCCGCGGCATAATCAATGGATAAAATCTGCATCACAGCGGCCGTGCCAAGCAGCGCGGCTGTCACCGTAAACGTGATTTGGCAGCAATAAGCCATCGCAAAGGCAATCAAAAAAAGAACGCTCGCCAGCAGCCCCGCCCACCGTGGATGCCCACAAAAGCACTGTAGCACGCTCTTCACCGCTACGGTGCAGCTGAGCCATAGCAGCGCAATTTGCAGCACGCTAAACCACGGCACAAGCGGAAAGGCTAAGCTCAGCCAGCGCAGGGGATATACCAAAACCGCATGCAGAAAAATATGAAACGTGGGAATCTCTCCCGTTTCATATCCCAAAAACGCACGCATGATACCCGAATCATCGTTGCCGCCAAAGCGAATGTCCGCGCCAAAAAGAAGCAAGCACAGGTAGAGCAGCGTCACCAGACCCATGGCGGGCAGCCAGCAGGCGCGGCGGTTCCGCGTTCCCGGACAGGCCTCTTTTTGCTCCATCCTTTGTACACCCTCCAAGCATTTTAATAATCGACAAACCATGGTTATCATACCTTTTTCGGGCGCATCCGTCAAGCTTTGCTATTCCACCAGCGTAACGCCTAAAAGGCCGCTCAGCTGCACAAGCTGTAAGGACGTTACGCGAAGCCCGCGAACATCCCCCAGCTCAATGGACCAGCCTCCAATTTCACAGGTGGATACATCCAGCCCGCGCAGTGGCGTGCGCATCCACTGTGCCTGCGTGAGATCAGCCTCTAAGAACCGCATCCGCTGAAGCTTCACATTCGACCAGAGGCTTTCGCGCAGGCGGCAGCGCAAAAAAGAGCTGCGCTCCAGCTTGCTGTCCCCCACGGAAAGATAGTCCATCATGCAATCCTCGCAGCTTACGTTCATCCAAACCGCGTCGCCAAGCTCCATGCCCGTCATGCGGCAATGCGCAAACGTCACGCGCTGAAAGGTGGTGTTGTAAAGCCGAAGGTTATCCAGCTCGCATTTTTCAAAAGCACAGTCCACAAAGCTCATGCGCTTAATGGAAAGCTCCCCAAAATAGCAGTGCTCAAAATAGCATCCAGAAAACTCCAAAATGCTTCCATGAAGGCCGTCCAGCTGATCGCGCACAAAACGAAAGCCAAGCACATCCCCATCGGCAAGCAAGGCCGCTTGGGCTACTACCTGCAATGGTTGATCTTCACAAAGCTCCGCGGGCAGCTCGGGCTTTACGGGCAGCGGTTGATCGGTCATGAAGCTCCCTCCTTACGAATCTGGAAGGTATCATAGCGTAGAATTCCACCTTCGTCAAGAAAGAAACAGCAGGATTGCACCCCCTTGCCATCCATGCTATAATCGAACGAACAATAGAAAGGGAGGTATTCATGCGATGAAAAGAAAAATCGGTATCCTAACCAGCGGCGGGGACTGTCCGGGGCTAAACGCGGCGATACGCGGCGTAGCGCGAGCCGCCTACGAGCTCTTCGACGCCGAAATCATCGGCATCCGCAACGGTTACGGCGGGCTGATTGAGGGCGAGTATCAGGAGATGAGCAAGAAGCAGTTCTCCGGCATTCTCACCCTCGGCGGCACGATTTTGGGCACCAGCCGCCAGCCGTTCCGCAACATGCGCGTCATCGATGAAACGGGTGTGGATAAGGTTGAGGCCATGAAAAAAACCTATCGCGATTTGAAGCTGGATTGCTTGGTCACACTCGGCGGCAACGGCACGCATAAGACTGCGAACCTCCTAAGCGAGGAAGGCTTGAACATCATCGGCCTGCCAAAGACCATCGATAACGACATCTATGGCACGGATTTCACGTTCGGCTTCCATACGGCTGTGGATATCGCGACCGAGGTGATCGACCGCATCCATACCACCGCTACCAGCCATGGCCGCTGCATGGTCATCGAGGTCATGGGCAACAAGGCGGGCTGGCTGACGCTGTACGCTGGCCTCGCAGGCGGCGCGGACGTTATTTTGCTGCCGGAGATCCCCTATGATATCAATAAGGTAGCAGAAGCGGTAGAGGTTCGCGCGCGCAGCAAAAAACCGTTCTCCATCCTTGCTGTGGCAGAGGGCGCAATGAGCGTGGAGGAGGCAAAGATGAAGAAGAAGGAACGCGAGACCTTCCGTGCCGGTCTGCCCTATGATTGCATCAGCAAGCGCATCGCGGCGCAGCTGGAGGAAATGGTGGGCGTGGAGGCGCGCAGCGTGGTGCCGGGGCACATTCAGCGCGGCGGAAGCCCCAGCGCATATGACCGCGTGCTTTCCACACAATTTGGCGTACACGCCGCACAGCTGATCCGTGATGAAACCTATGGCGTAACGGTCGCGTTAAGCGGCAATAAGATCATTCACAATCAGCTGGTGGATGTCGCGGGCGTGCCAAAGCCCGTGCCCAAAGACGATACCGCCGTGATCACAGCCCGGCATATGGGCATCGCAATGGGTGACTGACGATGGATGAGGCAAAAAAAGCCGTGTTGAGGCGCACAGCGGAGGCGCTGGAAAGCGCGGGCGTACGGTGGGTGGTTGGCGCGTCGTTGATGCTGTATTTGCGCGGCGTGCTGGACACCTTTCGCGATATTGATTTGTTTGTCAATGAAAAGGATTTTGCAAAGGCCGCCGAAGCGCTTGGCGGCTTTTGCGAAGTACGGCCTGCCAAGCAATCGGCGGTCTATGTGAGCGCAGGCTTTGCCTGCTATGCGCTGAACGGCGTGGAGATCGACCTGATCGGCGGCTATGCGATTCGCCACGCGCAGGGCGTGTATCGCTGGGAGGCAACGGCATCCGAAACGCGCGAGGTCGCTGGCGTTTTGGTGCCCATCGCGCCGCTGGAGGATTGGCATACCCTGTATAAGCTCATGCCCGGGTATGAGGAAAGGGTGAAGCAGATCGAGCGCTGCATGGGCTAACGCCATTCCCCTATTCCAGCGAAACAAACAGCAGCAGTTCAAAGCACGGATAGCTATCGCTGGCAACCTCGGCCGCCGCCGCCCCATCCCCGCCAGTGCCCAAGGACATGCCCACGCAGGTGCCATACATCATCACTCGCTCGCCCACGGCAAAGCTTGGCTTTTCGTTGCTGGTAACCAAAATAAGGTTTGAATAGGTATCCTTGCTCTTTGCCAGCGCCATCTGGATAATCCACTCGCTCCCGCTCTCCATCACGTTTACGATATAGGCGCGGTAGCCCATCACGCGGCCTTCATAGCCCTCCATCTTTTTGACGAGATTGGTGTAGCTGGGCTTAATGGCCTGCTTGGCGAGCTGCTTGCGCATGTCGTCATCCGTCCACTTGCGCGTAAAGGTGTAGGTGATGCGGCGGTCGGCAAGCCCCTTCTTGGAGAAGGCGAGGATGACCTCATACTCCCCCTCGTTGGAAGTGTCCAAATCCAGCTTAAATTTCCCGGCGGTCGTGACGTGCTTGGTCATGACCGTTTCGCCATTGATAAAAACCTGAATGCTCGCGCCCGGCTCGGAGGTTCCGGAAATGGTATATTCATCGGTGCTGATTACCTTGGGAACCTCGGCATTTGTATTCACGGTGAGCAACGTGTGCTGATAGGTAACGGGATAGGCCAGCTCCATCACGTCCTCACCCTGATTTTCGCAGGTGATGGTAATGAGGAACACGCCTTCCTTGGGCAGCTTAATGGGGAGCTTAAACTTACCAGACGCGCTCACCGTGACATCCGAAACAATCGGTTCAGGGTAGCTTAGCCCCATCACAACGGCGGTCAGCTTGACGCCCTCGGTGGCAGTGCCCGCGATATCAAAGCTCTGCACGTTGGTTTCCGTGGGCGGCGCGTCCGTGATATTCACCTTCGCGCTCGCGGCAGGCGGAAGGGGCTTGATCTCAATAAATTTGAAGCTATCCCAAAGCTTGTTAAGGCTGGTGTTATCCTTGTTGGTAATCGCGCGGCCATGAACCTGCATATCAAAGCTAATCTCATAGCCGTTGCGGATGGTGCGGCGCATCAGGCCACGATGCACGATTTCGCCATTGTCACGCTTGCTATAGCGCAAAACCAAGAAGCGCCCATTGGGCGTGTTTTTCCAATTGGAGGTGGAATAATCATAGCCTGTGGCGCTATATTGGTTCTCTGGGTAAAAGCTCACGCGATAGCTGCCGCGCCATTCGTCGGATTGCTCGTTGACGTCAAACGTATGGAGGGCGCGTTCATCCTGCACGGCGGTCAGCTCAAAGCACGCGTCCTGCTCCTGCGTCCATGCCTGCATCAGTACGCCGCGCTCCGCAAAATCCTTGGTGACAGCGTCCACGGTTGATCCACGGGCAGCAATCCAATCCACATAGGTGTTCAGATTGGTACCAGTGAGCACAATATAGTCCTCCGGCACATCGATGCTGCCATAGATATTGTCAAACACATAGGTCTCGGCACACGCGGGCAGACATACCAGCAACAGCAGTAAAACCAGCCACGGTATGAATTTACGCATTTTTACACCCTCCTTTGTTCATCATCATGGAAGCAGCGAGCTCACCGTGAGCACGGGATATGCCTGTTCACCGAAGGTTTCCGCCTGCCCAGTCAGCGTGCCAATCACGCGGACGCTTTGCCCCGGCGTAAGCTCGGCGGTGCTTGCGCATAGGCAGAGCAACCGCGCACCCTCTTGCAGCTCCAGCAAGTACATGGCCTGCCCGTGCTCATACCCAAGCTGTATAACCGTACCGGCGTAGAGCACGGTGGTATCCGCAAAGGGAGCGGGATCCTTCGCCAGATCGGCATACGCGATGCTCGCGGCGGCTTTGATCGCCGCATCGGCGGTCTGCCGGCGAATTTTGCCCTCCTGCTCCGCGCGGCGGTAGCCCGGCATCGAGGCGCGCACGGTGAACTTGTAATTGCCATCCTTTTTGGTGGTCAGCAGAATGGAAAACCTTCCGTTTTCATCCACCGTTAGGCTGGAGGTCGTTCCGCCTTTCACAACCTGCACCTCCGCGCCCGGCAGGGTAAGGCCTTCCACGGTGAACTGATCTTGGTAGGAGGTGGCGCTGAGCGTGCTCAGCACAAGCGGAAGCTGCTGCCAATCCACCATTACGGTAAAGGCAAGCTCGGTTGTAAGCTTGTCCAGCCGCACGGCGATGCCAAGCTCATTGGGCTGCCCGTTGTTCAAATTTTTCGCGGTGATGCTGAAGGAGCCATCCTCCGCGGGAGAAATGGCAGAGGATGTGTTGCCGTCAAATTTCAAACGCAGCTTGGCGGCGGGGTCTGTAGCGCCCGTGATGACAAGCTGATTGGTACCAATAACGGAAGGAATGGGATCAAGCGAAATTTGAATATCGGAATTATCGGTCGTAACAATCGCGTTTTCGGTGCTCAGCGTGGGCAGCTCCGCAAGCATAAGCGGTTGGCTTTCTGGGGAGGGCGCGCCTAGGCGCAGCGTGCGCGAGACGATGGAATGGAGCAAAGCAAGCTCCTGTTCCCCCACCGAACGGCCTACCACATCCAGCTGGAACGAATAGATATGCCCAAAATACAGCGTATCCAGCGCAAGCGTGTTCATCGCCATTGCACCCTTGCCGGACGTTTTCAGCACGGCATAATCCGCAAGCTCGCCCGACCATTCGGCGCTGTCCGCGCTATGCAGGCGCGCAAGCGAGCGCAGTAGCGCAGTGCGAGCAGCCGCGTCCAGCTGTGAAACGTCGTTGGCCTCCAAGCCCTCGGGCGCGGGCAGAACGCGAAGGTTCACCTGCAGGCCGTCCGGGCTGAGTACCATAAGATAGCTATCATCGCTTTCCATGGCGGCAAGCGCGGTCTCGGCGCTTACGTTGAGCAGTTTGAGCGCCTCCGGCGGCATATTGCTGCGCGTAAGGCAAAGCTCCCCATCGCTGGCGGCAAAACGAACGCCTTGCGCTGGCAGGTCAATGGCGAACGCAACGTTTGCGCCCGTGAACAGTATCATGAGCGTCAAAGCAACGAATGCGGTTCGCACGGCATAACGCATGAGCAAATTCCTCCTCAGCATAACAAATCAAAAGTACCCTATTTTTCATTTTATCACAAACAAGCGTGCAATGGCAAGCAAAGCCCCGTAACAATTTCCAAACTTCATTTGACCGCGTGTTCGTATGGGTGTATGATAGCGCTATCATCAAATGCGAAACAGCGGTGCGAAGGAGAGGAATCAGCATGCCACATTTTGACATTCCAAAATTGGGCTTTGGCCTCATGCGTTTGCCAATGAACGGTGAGAACGTTGATATGGAACAAACCAAGCAGATGGTAGATCTGTTTATGGAAAAAGGCTTCACTTATTTTGACACGGCCTTTGGCTACCTAGGCGGCAAGTCCGAGGCGGCGGCGAAGGAAGCGTTGGTGGATCGCTACCCTAGGGATAGCTTTCAGCTTGCCACCAAGCTGCCCGCATGGGCTGGCGCAAAGGATGCCGACGAGGCAAAGAACATGTTCTGGACAAGCCTAAAGCGCACAGGCGCGGGGTATTTTGACTTCTACCTTCTGCATAACCTAGGCGGCCCTCGCACGCAGGTCTTCGATGATTTTGGCATTTGGGCGTTTCTGGCAGAGCAAAAGGCGGCGGGGCTGATCAGGCACCTTGGCTTTTCGTTCCACGATAAGGCCGACGTGCTGGAGGGCATTTTGAACGCTCATCCGGAGATGGAATTCGTACAGCTGCAAATCAACTACGCGGATTGGGAAAGCGAAGATGTGCAATCCCGCCGCTGCTATGAAGTCGCCCGTGCGCATGGCAAGCCGGTGATCATCATGGAGCCGGTAAAGGGCGGGTCGCTTGCCAACCTGCCGGACGCAGTTGCCCAGCCCATGCGCGACTTTGCGCCGGAAAGCTCGTTGCCCTCGTGGGCGCTGCGCTTCGCAGCCTCGCAGGAGGGGATTATTACGGTGCTCAGCGGCATGTCCACCCTTGAACAGATGAAGGATAACCTGCGCTCCATGTCCTCCTTTACGCCTCTGAGCAAGGAGGAGCGCGGGGTGCTTGCGCAGGTGCAGGAGAAGCTCCGCGCGGTGGAGCGCATCCCCTGCACGGATTGCCGCTACTGCATGAAGGGCTGCCCTCAGGGCGTGAAGATCGCGCCAATCTTTGCGGCCATGAACCAGTATCTTATGTTTAACCACCTACAGGGCGCCAAAGGAAGCTATGCTTGGGAAACGCGCGATGGCGGCAAAGCCAGTGCGTGCATTGCGTGCGGACAGTGCGAGGATGCCTGCCCACAGCATATCCAAATCATCAAGGAGCTTCATAAAGCAGCCGAAATACTGGAGGCTTAACCCTCCCAATGCAAAAGCCAAGGGTTTCGCAGGCCATCTGCCCGCTGAATCCCTTGGCCTTTTTTTGCGTTACGCCATCACATGATTCAGGAAGTTCTGCGCCATGGGCAGCCATTGCGCGTTGTAAGCATCATTGAATTGCGGATTCACCACACCGGAGCTGGGCGCGCTGCAAAGGGAGGCGCCGTGCCCGCCATGCGGGAAAACGTGCAGCTCCGTGCGCACGCCCGCCTCTGCCAGCGCCTGCGCCATCAAGAGGCTGTTCTGCACAGGCACGGCCTCGTCATCAAAGGTGTGCCACAAAAACGTGGGTGGGCAGCAGGGCGTTACCCATTGATCCACAGAATGGCGGGCATGCACGTCAAGCGCGTCCGTGCCGCAAAGGTTGATAAAGGAATCGCGATGCGCATATACCCCGCCCGAAACAACCGGGTAGCATAGCACCATGGCATTGGGTCTGACGCTTTCGCAGGTAAGCCCCATTTCCTGCCAATACTCCGGCCTGTGCCAGAGCGTGCCTAGGCTGCCCGCCAAATGCCCGCCCGCCGAAAAGCCAAGGATAGCGATTTGATCTGGATTGGCATGATATTCATCGGCATGCGTGCGCACATGCGCAACCGCCGCCGCCGCGTCCTGCTGCGGCAGCGGAAAACGGTAAGGCGCTACGCGGTTCCAAACCACAAACACGTTAAACCCAGCGGCGGCAAAGGCCAGCGCCACCGGTTCGCTCTCGCGCTGGCTCAAAAAATGGTAGCCGCCCCCGGGGCAAATCACCACAGAGCGCCGCCTTGGCTTTGCGTCAATTTCGCTTGACACTTCCGGAATGTAGGTATCCAGCGGAAGCTGTACACCACCGGAAGAAAGAATCAAAATGCGCTGACCCACCATACCGTTCACCTCATTATTATTGTTTGTACATCACAATGGGCGGTACAAAGCCGGACAGCTTTCGTTGTCCGGCGTACCTCCCGCGCCAGCACAGGCGCGCGGTCACGGGTGCGGGGCTTTAGCCCTGCTTGCCCTGCCGCAAAAGCTGGGCGTACCACGTGACGACATCCAATAGACGGCTTAGCTCGCTTTCGCGGCAGGTGGCGCGCCAAAGCTGCTTGTAGCTTTCAAACCAGCGCTCCAGCGCGGCGGCAAGGGCCGCATCCTCGCGCCCGGCGGCGACCGCCGCGCCTACGAGGTTCCATAGCCGGATGGCTTCGCCCGCGACGACCCATGCCTGAAGCATGCCACGCGTGGAGCTGTCCATCGCAGGCGTGCAGGCGCGAAGCGCGGCCATCACATCGGCCAGATGAGCGTTGCAACGCGCCGCCTGTTCATCCGTGCAGCCAGCCAGTTCATCAAAGCCCACTTCTAGGTTGCCTTGCGCAAAATCCTTGAAGTGTACAAGCGAATACCATTTGCAGGCATAGGCCGCCTGCATCTGCGCAAGCAAGCCGACGACTTTTCCACTCTGATCCAGATATTCCACGCGGGAGATCGCGGCATTTAGCTCGTCAAACGAAGCGTCCGCATCGCACCACGCGAAAACCGCGCCATAGACCAACCCCGGCAAAGAGAAGAGCGTATCGTTGATGTGCCCGTAATCGCCCCAGTCGGTGTTGAGCAGGCCAATTGCGCCGTGCTTTTTGCCGTAGGCTGCCATGCGGCGAATATTCTCATATCCATCGCGCAGCGGGGGCATCCATTGGTTCCAGCCGTTCACGCCGGGGCAGACGTACTGTAGCGCTCCGGCCTGCGCAAGGCGGCGCGTAGCGTCCTCCTTCTCCTCGGGCGAATAACCCCAGTTAAGGCAGATCGTTCCCTGCGGAAGCTCGGCGAGCGCATCCGGAAAGCGCTGCACGATATCGCCCCAGAACATGGGCTGATGCCCCTTTTCTGCCACAAACGCGCAAAGCTCCTTCACAAAGCCCATATAATAGGCGCGCTCGCCAACCCGCGCCAGCTCCTCGCGGCTGCGCTCCTTGCCAAGGTCGAAGGTTTCATCCGCACAGATGTTGAAGCGGCGAGAGCGGAATAGCGGCATGACCTCGGCAATCATGGCGCGCATCAGCGGCAGCGCGCGCTCATCCGAAATGTTGAGGGTGTGGTGGCGCATGCGGTTGGGCATGGTGGAAGGCGCAGCAGCCGTCAGCTCGCATAGCGAAGCGTAGCCCTTGGTGCTCAGCAGCTCAAAGAGATGCCCAAAGCTGGAAAAGGATGGGACAAGCTCAATGCCGCGCGCGGCGCAGTAATCATCCAATTCCATGATATCCTCGGCGGTCAGCGCGTCACCAAGGCGATACAGCTCGGTCAGCTCGCGATAGAGGTAGGTGTGCTCAATATAGAGCTGTAGCTGGTTGAGCTTATAAAAGCAAAGGCTGTCTGCCAGCGCCTTTAAAGCGCTCAGCTTGGGAATGCGCCCACGCGTTACATCCAGATAGTAGCCGCGATCCAGAAGCTTTGGCGCGTCGTCGATTTGAAGGGCGCTAAGCTCGCAGCCGGATTTGCGAATCAACTGCCGCAGCGTTTGCACGCCATGCAGCAGCCCCGCCTCGTCCGCGCCTGCGACCGTAACGCCTTGCGGATCAACGCGCAAGCGGTAGCCTTGCGCGGGCAGGTCGCTCGCAAGCTGGAGGGCGATATCGCCATTGAGCGCCTCTCCGCGCAAAATTGGCACCTCAAAGCCCGCGAAACGATGAAGCTCTTCCTTTAACTGCTTTGCACCGGTTTTCGCAAGTTCGCCGGTCTGTGCGTGCAGCACAATGCGTGTCTGTAACCCTATGGAAAAACTGCCTTCCAGCGGCTGCTCATTCAGGGGAGTGGGTAAATAATTCATTGTCGTTCCTCCGGTTTTGTTGGTAGTTCCCATGCGGTTGATTCTTCTGCATGGATCGTTTGAATTCCTTCCTCAAAAGCAAATTCATATCTTGCGGCAAGCCTCCAAAAAGCAGGACTTTCCTTTTCAAATCCCGTATATACAATACGAATACGCGCACCAACCGCAGCGCAAGGGAGGGATGCCAATGACCATTCGTGAACGCTTGGAGGCCGAGGAGGCCGCGCGCCTTTCCCCAATGGCTGTTTCCGCACGGCAAAGCAAGGGGCGCGAGCGACCCGTCACCCCCTGTGACCTGCGCACGGACTTTCAGCGCGACCGTGACCGCATCATTCATTGCAAGAGCTTTCGGCGTTTGAAATATAAAACGCAGGTCTTCCTTTCCCCCACAGGCGATCATTACCGCACGCGCCTCACGCATACGCTGGAGGTGGCGCAGGTCGCCCGCACGCTTGCGCGTTCGCTTCGCCTAAACGAGGATTTGACCGAGGCCATCGCCCTTGGGCACGATTTGGGGCATACGCCCTTTGGCCACATTGGCGAAAACACGCTGGACAAGCTGATGCACAGCGGCTTTCAACACAATGTGCAAAGCCTGCGCATGGTGGAGCGGCTGGAAAACGAGGGTATGGGGCTGAACCTCTGCTTTGAAACGAGGGATGGCATCCTCACCCATTCGGGCATGCGGGAGCCTATGACGCTGGAGGGCTGGTGCGTGCGCCGCGCCGACCGCGTTGCCTACATCAACCACGATATTGACGACGCAATCCGCGGCGGCATCCTCAAGCCCTTCGAGCTTCCGCGTCACTGCACGCGCGTGCTGGGCGAAACGCATGGCCAGCGCATTGATACCATGATCCGCGACATCGTAACGACCAGCATGGATCAGCCCTTTGTGCGCATGTCCGAACCCATCAGCGACGCAAGCGACGAGCTTCGCGCGTTCCTCTTTGAGCGCGTCTATCACGACGAGTGGCGCAAAAAAGAAGAAGAGCGGTGCGATTACATCCTTTCCGCACTATTTGGGCATTACTGCGAGCATCCGGAGCAGCTACCCAAGGAATACCTCGAAATTTTTTTGACCGAGGGTGCCGAGCGCGCCGCATGCGACTTTGTCGCTTGCATGACGGATCGCTACGCCATCGACAACTTCGCCGAGCTTTTTGTGCCCAACGCCTTCCACCGCCAATAAGCCAATTGTCGGAATTTGTTGAAGTGCTTGCAGGAAACTAATCAGAAGCGGCGAATGAATTAGGAGTGGTGAAGCAAACCATGGCTGGAAGATACCCACCACAGTGGCTGGATGAGCTGAGGACGCACGCAGACATCGTCAAAATTGTCGGTTCTTATGTGCACCTTAAGAAGAACGGGCATAGATATGTAGGTCTGTGCCCGTTTCACAACGAAACGGCTCCCTCCTTCTCGGTCGATGAGCAAAAGCAGCTGTACCACTGCTTCGGCTGCAAGGCGGGAGGAAGCGTGATCCAGTTCGTTATGGAAATCGAGCGCCTTTCCTTTGTGGAGGCGGTCGCTTTTCTGGCCGAACAGCTGCGCATGCCCCTGCCTGAAATGCAAAACGACCCTGCCTACGAACAACGCCGTTCGCTCAAAGAGCGTATCTATTTGGCTAACAAGGCAGCTGCACGATTGTATCATCAGCATCTATGGCAAGAGGACAGCGCGGAGATTCTGCACTACCTGCAAAAGCGCGGGCTGAGCGATGCGGTGATCCGTCGCTTTGGCATTGGCGCGGCCCCAACGGGTGCAAACATCGGCAAGGCCTTGATGGCGCAGGGCTTTGTTGAGGACGAGCTGGTACAGGCGGGGCTGATGCTCACAAGGGATGATCGAACCTTCGATATGTTCCGTAACCGCGCCATATTTCCCATCATTGATGCCTATGGCAACATCCTCGGCTTTGGCGGCCGGGCGATGGGTGATGCGATGCCAAAATATCTCAACACCTCCGATACCCCAGCCTTTAACAAACGGTATACCGTTTTCGCGGCCAATTTGCTGCGCAAGGCACGCGGGCTTACGCGGATCATTTTGGTGGAGGGATATATGGATGTCGTAGCGCTCTCTCAATTTGGGGTGGAAGGCGTAGCCGCAACGCTTGGCACGGCGCTCACCCCAGAGCAGGCTCGGCTTTTGCACCGTTACGCACCAGAGGTCTGGATCGCCTACGATGGTGACAAAGCGGGTCAAAAGGCCATATTGCGCGGCCTGGAGGTGCTAGAGGCCGAAAGCGTGCCTGTGCGTGTGCTGGATTTTCCCGGCGGGCTTGACCCGGACGAGTTCATCCGGCAGCAGGGGCTGGAGGCGTTTGACGCGCTGAAACCCATGTCTGCGGCGACCTACCGCATGCTTCGCCAAAAGGAGCGTTTCGACATGGCCACCGAGGAGGGGCGCACGGAGTATGCCAAGGCCTGCTCCGAAATTCTCAAAGCCGTGCGCGAACCCGTAGAGCTGGAAAACCACCTGCGGCGGCTGATGCTGGAAACCGGCTTTCCCCGCGAGGTGCTGCAACAGCAAATTGGCCTTACGTTGCCAAAACAGCATACCACAGTGCAAAAACGGGAAGGCTTTACGCAAAAAGCAAGGGAGGCGGCACAGGTTGATTGGACAGCCAGAACACTGCTGGCGGCGCTTTCCACAGGTCGCTTGCCAAAGGATATCGTAGCACCTGAGGAATTTACAGATCCCGTTTTACGTTCTCTTTGCGAAGCGCTTTTGAATGGCGAAAACGCCGCCACCCTCATGGAGCGTCAGCCCGATGAACAGAGCCGCGCCGTGGTAGGCGATATTCTCAGCTTAAACACCGACCTAGACGACGATGGCCTGATGCAAATGGTGCGTGACTGCCTGTACCGGCTTCGCAAGGCAAGGCTTGAAAGCGAGCTGGATCAAATTCAGCAAGGTCTAAGCGCCCTGCCCCCAAACGAGCGTGCGCAGGAAACCAAGCGCGCATGCCAACTAACCAAGCAACTGACAGACCTGAAGCAGTGATTTTTCCCCCGCGCGCACATGAAGGAGTGAGAATGTTGAGCAAAAATCAGTCGCCCGAGGCAGTCAAACTGAAACTCAACGAACTATACGAGGATGCCAGAACCAAGGGCACCGTCACCCGTGACGAGGTGGCCAATCAGGCCATGGAGCTGGAGATTGATGCCGACCAGATGAATAAGATCTACGAAACGCTCGAGAGCTTGGGCGTGGACGTAGTTACCGAATTTGACCCCGTGCCGACCGAGGAGCTGATCGAGCCTGAAAAGATTGATCTGAGCGTTCCGGAAGGCATCAGCGTTGACGACCCTGTCCGCATGTACCTCAAGGAGATCGGCAAGGTGCCCCTTCTGACGGCAGATGAGGAAATCGACATTGCCAAGCGCATGGAAGAAGGCGATGAAGAGGCCAAGCAAAAGCTGACCGAGGCCAACCTTCGCCTAGTCGTTTCCATTGCCAAGCGCTATGTGGGGCGCGGTATGCTCTTTCTGGATTTGATTCAGGAGGGCAATCTGGGGCTGATCAAGGCCGTAGATAAGTTTGACTACCGCAAAGGCTACAAGTTTTCCACCTATGCCACGTGGTGGATTCGGCAGGCCATCACGCGCGCCATTGCCGATCAGGCGCGCACCATCCGCATCCCCGTACATATGGTGGAAACCATTAACAAGCTCATCCGCATTTCCCGCCAGCTTTTGCAGGAATATGGTCGCGAGCCCACGCCGGATGAAATTGCCAAGGTGATGAACATCAGTGAAAACAAGGTGCGCGAGATCATCAAGATCGCGCAGGAGCCTGTTTCGCTAGAAACCCCCATCGGCGAGGAAGAGGACAGCCATCTGGGCGATTTCATCCCGGATGAGGACGCGCCCGCGCCCGCCGAAGCCGCCAGCTTCACCTTGATGAAGGAACAGCTGCTAGATGTGCTGGATACCCTGACTCCGCGCGAGGAAAAGGTGCTTCGCCTCCGCTTTGGGCTGGACGACGGCCATCAGCGCACGCTGGAAGAGGTCGGAAAGGTGTTTAAGGTCACACGCGAGCGCATCCGCCAAATTGAAGCCAAAGCACTGCGCAAGCTCCGCCATCCCAGCCGCAGCAAAAAGCTAAAGGACTACCTTGACTGACGCACCCGCACGGCCGCTGCGACCACCGTTGTTGGACGCCCGCCTTTCTACCGCGCTTACATTAGCCGGACGCTGTGAAACCGCCGCCGATATCGGCGCGGATCACGGGCGGTTAAGCGCGGTGCTGCTGGCGCAGGGGCTTGCTGCGCATGTGCTGGTGGCGGACGTGAGCGAAAAGGCGCTTGCTAAGGCGCGCGGGCGCATTTGCGCGCTTCATTTGGAAGGCGGCGCGACCTTCGCCGTGGCGGATGGGCTTGATGCGCTGGAGGCGCTTGCGCAAAAGAAGGCCGATGTGATTTTCATCCTCGGCATGGGCGGCGATACGCTTCGCGGCATTCTTTTGCGAGGACATGCGCGTCTGCAAAACGCCGCATTGATTTTGGGTGCGCAAACGGAGCTTCCCCTGCTGCGCCAAACGGTGTGCGAGCTTGGTTATCGCATCCGGCGCGAGGCACTTGCGCTGGAGGGCGGCCGTTGCTACGAGCTGATGCGCTGTGAACCCGCGCTTCCCGGCGAAATGCCGTATACCGAGGAGGAGCTTTTGCTTGGCCCCGTGCTTCTTTACGAGCATCCGCCGCTGTATGGCGGCGTGCTTTTGCGCCGTGAAAACCTGCTGCGGGAAGCCATTCGTGCCATGGAGGCCGCTGACCTGCGCAAGGATCGGGAAAGGCTGAGCTGCTTTCGGCGCGAGCTCGCCTATGTGGAGCGCGCGCTTCAAACATGCGGGGAGGCTTGTAAATGACCGATGTTTCCGTACGGATGGTGCTGGATTGGCTGAACGCGCTCGCCCCCTTCCAATCCGCGGAAAGCTTTGATAACGTAGGGCTGCTGCTGGGCGACCCCGATGCGGCGGTGCGCAATGTACTCTTTGGAATGGATCTGGATGCAGGCATGCTGTGCCAAGCAATGGCGCTTCACGCGGAGCTGATTGTGACGCATCATCCATTCATTTTTTCCCCGTTGCGGCGCATAGACTATACCAGCCCTCAGGGGCAGGCGCTTTGCGCACTCGCGGGCAAGCATGTGAACGTCATTGCGTCACACACCAACTGGGACAAGGCTCCAGGCGGTGTAAGCGATGCGCTGGCAAAAGCGCTGGGACTCTGCGACGTAACGCGCGGGGACGAGTACTTGCGCGTGGGCACGCTGGCCGTGCCGCTCCGCTCCGGCGTGCTGGCAGCTCACATCGAACAGGCGCTCGGCTTCTCCCCCCGCCGCTACGGCAACAGCGAGCGCCTCATCACGCGCGTAGCAGTGGCGGGCGGCGCGTATGGCGAAGGTGCGGCGCTCGCTCACGCGCTAGGCGCAGAGGCGTATGTGGTGGGTGAAATTCACCACCATGAGCTGCTTGATGCCTGCGCGCGCGGGCTGACGGTTTACGACAGCGGACATTTTGCCACCGAGGCGCCGGGCGTGCGCGCCCTTTACGAACGCTTTCTCGCAGATGCGGCGCAGGCCGTTTGGCAGGTCACGCCGCATCTCTATCCAACCGCCCCGTTTGCGGGCGCGATGCTTGGGAACGAGCACTGAAGGCGCAATGAAACCGGCAAAGTAGGCAAGGGGAGCCTTCCAAGCCCCGCGTCCCCCGTTCCCTACCCTTTTTCCCCGTAACCGCAAGGAGGTATTCCATGGAACAAACAGAGTTGCTTTGGCAATTCCAGCAGGCTGATATGGCCGCTGACGCGCTGGAGAATGAAATCAAGCGCAGCCCCACCCGTCTCGCGCTCAAGAAAAACCGGGAATTTTTGGTGGAGCAGCAAAACGCGGTCAAGCGCATGGAAGAGGAAATCGCCGAAATGGTGGATCGCGTAGACATCATCAAGATCGCAATTTCCCGCATGGAGGATCAGCTGGGCACATTGCAAAAGCGCATGCAGCTCAACCCGCCCGAGGATCTCACGCAGGCATCGGAGCTTAGCAAGGACGCGCAGAGGCTTCTCATCGACCTTTCCGGCTACGAGCAGGAAATGAAGCGCATCCAAAAGGACGCTGCCGACCGCGACCGTATGGAAAAAGACATCCGCATGAAGTATGTGAAGGTAAAGGCCGAGTACGACCAACAAAAGGTGGAGTATGAGGCCGAGTACAAGGAGCAGATGAAGGCATTGGACGAGCGCAAGCTCATCGCGCAGGAGCGTGCGAAGGACATTGAGCCTGCGCTGCTGGAAAAATATCGTACGATTAAGCTGCATTGCGTCCCCCCCATCGCGCGGCTCTTTGGCGATCAATGCGGAGGCTGCAACATGAGCCTACCCCAGGTAACGCTACGCAATTTCAAAAGCGGCGCAAAGGTTGTGGAATGCGAAACCTGCGGCCGTATGATTATTCAAATGTAACAGCATGCGGAGGACACGCATATGAACATGGTGCACATCCTTGAAAAAAAGAAACAGCGGCAGGCGCTCACACAGCAGGAGCTTACGTATTTCGCCAACGGCGCTGCGAATGGCAGCATCCCCGATTACCAGCTGGCGGCGCTCTTAATGGCCATCCGCTTAAACGGCATGAACCGCGAGGAAACCGCGCAGCTCACGCTTGCCATGGCGAACTCTGGCGAGATGGCCGACCTTTCCTCCCTGCATGGCGTGCCAACAGACAAGCATTCCACAGGCGGCGTGGGCGATACCACCACGTTGGTGCTTGTGCCGCTGGTCGCGGCCTGCGGCGTGCCTGTGGCAAAAATGAGCGGGCGCGGCCTTGGGCACACGGGTGGAACGCTTGATAAGCTGGAGAGCATTCCCGGCTTCACGGTTGGCCTTTCGCAGGACGCTTTTTTGCGGCAGGTACGCGAGATTGGCTGCGCGGTAATCGGCCAGACGCAGAACCTCGCGCCCGCCGATAAGGCGCTCTACGCCCTTCGCGATGTAACCGCCACCGTGGACAGCATGCCCCTGATCGCCGCGAGCATCATGAGCAAGAAGCTGGCAAGCGGCGCGCAGGCCATCGTGCTGGACGTTAAAACAGGCTCCGGCGCGCTGATGCAGACCACCGAGGAAAGCATTGCGCTTGCGCAAATGATGGTGCGCATCGGGCGCGACGCGGGGCGCAAAATGGTGGCGCTCGTCACCGATATGGCAGAGCCGCTTGGCAGCCACGTAGGCAACGCGCTGGAGGTCAAGGAGGCCATCGACGTGCTCTGCGGGCGCGTGGAAGGGCCGTTGCTCGCCGTTTCGCTGGAGCTTGGCGCGCGCATGATCACACTTGGCGGCGAAGCGCCGGACGTGCCCGCCGCAAAGCAAAAGCTGCTGACCGCGCTTCACAGCGGCGATGGCATCCGCATGCTTGCGCGCATGATTGAGGCGCAGGGCGGCGATGCGGCCTGCTGTTCTGATGTGAGCAAGCTTGCGCAGGCATCCACGATATGCGCAGCTCCCGCTTTGCAAAGCGGCTATGTCCACCATATGGATACCATTGCGCTGGGCAGCGCCGCGCAGCTGATGGGTGCGGGACGCGCAACCAAAACGGACGTCATCGACCACAGCGTCGGCTTTGTGCTCCATAAGCGCATCGGCATGCGCGTGGAGGCAGGCGAACCCCTCGCCACCGTACACGCCAAGGATCAAGCAAGCGCCGAGGCGGCTATTTTGGCGATCCAGCAAGCGATTTGCCTATCGCCGGAGCAGGTAGCGCCAAGCAAGCTCATCCACGCGTTTGTGGACAGCGAGCACGTGGAAAGGCTCTAATTTTCAGCCGTACAATCAAGAGGGAGCGGATTTTTTTCCGGCCTCCCTCTTTTGTTGCATTCGCGCCTCAAGGCTGTTACAATAGGTACAATTCTACAATTCCGCAAAGGAGGTTCCGCCATGCCCTTTTCGGTTAACGATCCCTTCCTCTTTGTGATCTCCGGCATCATCGTGGCGTTTGTCATCGCGCAATCAATCTTTTTCTTGGTAAAAGCGCAAAAGCAGGCCAAACGGCTGGGGCTCGCAAGCGCCACGGTGCGCAAGACCATCCTATCCAGCTCGCTGTTCTCCATCGCTCCCGCGGTAAGCATACTGGTAGGCGTAATCACGTTAAGCAAGTTCATTGGCCTGCCCTTCCCTTGGATGCGGCTCAGCGTTCTGGGCGCGGTGACCTACGAGCTGCCCGCCGCAAGCATCGCTGCCGCTACCATGGGCGCGTCCGTAAAGGAAACAATCACCGATCCGCAGGTCTTTTCCGTTATCGCTTGGGTGATGACGCTCGGCATTATCGCGGGCATTTTGCTGGTGCTCTTTGGGCTTAAAAAAATCCAGAGCGGCATGCACTCCATCACGGGCAAGGATAAGCGCTGGGGCGAAATTGTGATGGACAGCTTGTTTTTGGGCATGGTGAGCGCATTTGTGGGCATGCTCTTTGCCGACATACGCTCCGGCCTGCCGGGGCTGATTCCCATTGCGGTGGCACTGGTATCGGCGCTGCTGATGGCCGTATGCGGCATTCTTATCAAGGTCTGCAAAATTGGCTGGTTGGAACAGTACGCGCTGCCGCTGTGCATGCTTTGCGCCATGGCGCTCAGCATTCCCATCACAGCGCTGCTGGCATGAAGGAGGCGTAAAGCATGAAGGATAAGCAAGCGGTCAATCTTTCCGCCTATGAGCGCAGCGTACACGCCTTTGGACGTATCTGGACGGGCATGGCGTTACTTTTAATGCTGCTGGCGCCTGTCGCCATTTGCTGCTATTACAGCTCTTGGCCTCCGCTTTCGGCGGTGCTCAAATCCCTGCTGGGCGTTGCGCCCATGTACTGGACGGTGGGCATCATTGAGGTGTTCACCTTTGTGCCCATGCTAGGCACAGGCGGTTCCTATCTGGGCTTCGTAACGGGCAACCTCACCAACCTAAAGGTTCCCTGCGCGCTCAACGCCATGGAGGCAGCCAAGGTCAAGCCCGGAAGCGAGGAGGCGGAGGTGATTTCTACCATCGCCATCGCATCCAGCTCCATCGTAACCACCGCGGTCATTGCGCTTGGTGTTTTCGGGCTGAGCTTTTTGCAGCCGTTGCTGGAGTCCCCAACGCTCAAGCCCGCATTTGATCACATTCTACCCGCGCTCTTTGGCGCGCTAGGCGCTGTGTTCATCAGCAAAAATCCCAAGCTTGCGGCAGCGCCGCTTGCGTTTATGGTGATTTTGTTTTTGCTCATACCAAGCTTAAGCTCCAGCGTCGGCGTGCTGGTGCCCGTAGGCGCGCTCATCGCAATTGGCGCGGCGCGCGTGATGTACAAGCGCGGCATGCTTGGCGGCGAGCCGGGCGAGCGCCGCCATGCAAAGGAGGACGCAAAATGACGATTGTATGGATTCTATTGGTCGCGCTCGTTTGCCTGATTGGCGTGCTCGTAGCGCGTGCGCTGGCTTTTCGGCCTCAAGAAGAAGCCCTTCCCACCGCCGAACCCTTCCCTGTGGACGTGCAGGCGGCGACGGCTCACCTGCAAGCCATGATTCGTTGCAAAACCATCAGCGACGCGGATGAAGCCCGTATCGACACCGCCGAGTTTGTAAAGTTCCAAGCTCTGCTTCGCCAGCTGTACCCCGCAACGACCACCCTATGCGAGCCGCGCATCATTGGCATGCATGGCATTCTCATGCGCTGGAAGGGGCAAAGCTCTGCCGCGCCCTCTGTGATGATGGCGCATTACGATGTTGTGCCCGTAAACCAAGAAGACTGGACACGCCCGGCGTTTGAAGGCCTCATTGAAAACGGGGAGCTTTGGGGGCGTGGCACGCTGGATACCAAATGTACTTTGCTAGGCGTGATGGAGGCCGCTGAGGTGCTCATCAAGCGCGGCTTCGTGCCGAAAAACGACGTCTATTTCGCCTTTGGCGGCAACGAGGAATGCATGGGTACGGACGCGGAGGCAATCGTGCGGGAGCTGGAGCGTCTCAACGTGCATCCAGCCTTCGTGTTGGACGAGGGCGGCGCGGTGGTAGAGGGTGTGTTTCCCGGCGTGAAGCGCCCCGCCGCCGTGATCGGTATTGCGGAAAAGGGAAGCGCCTTTATTGACCTTACTGTGCTTGGAAAAGGCGGTCACGCGAGCGCCCCGCCCGCTCAGCAGTGCGTGGGCACGCTCGCCCGCGCGCTTTCACGGCTGGAAAAGCACGCTTTTCCCTTTCACATCACCGCCCCCGCACAAAAGCTGTTCAACGTGATGGGCCGTCACGCGCCCTTTGGCCTGCGGCTGGTCTTTGCCAATCTTTGGTGCTTTGCGCCGCTGCTGAACCTGCTGTGCAAAAAAAGCGGCGGCGAGCTGAACGCCCTTGTGCGCACAACCTGCGCCTTTACGAAGCTGCGGGCATCGGACGCCTATAATGTGCTGCCCAGCCAGTGCAAGGCGGGGGTCAATCTGCGCATCCTGTGCGAGGAAAGCATGGAAAGCGTGCAAAAGCGCATGAGTCGCATCATTGCCGATGATACGGTGAAAATCTCCCTGGTTCACGGCAGCGAGCCCTCCCCCATCTCCCTCACATCGGGC
>JAVVVJ010000007.1:0-27815 GCA_036652695.1 Clostridia bacterium
AATTTTTACGCTGTTCTTTTCGTTCGACCCTTTCAGCTGGCAAATCACGCGTACCAGCTCATATGCCATGTATAGCCCCGCTACGGATGGCACAAAGGAGATCGACCCGGGTGCGGGGCGACCCGTTTCCTTTGCTTCAGCCTCCCTTTGCGCGCGCGGCACAAGCGCCGGTTCAGTGGAATACACGCAGCGAAGCGCCGAAACGCCGCGCTTGCGCAGCTCCTGCCGCATAACGCGGCAGAGCGGGCAGCCGCTGGTTTCATAGAGATCGCCTACGCGGATGCGCGTGGGATCCAGCCGGTTGCCCATGCCCATGCAAGATACCAGCGGAATGCCGCGCTTGGCGCATAGCTCCGCCAAATGGAGCTTTGCGGCTACGGTATCAATTGCGTCAGCCACGGCAGTGCAATCCTCCGGGATGGGCACGGGCGCGTCGGGCAGGTAGAAGGCGTTGATGGCGCGGATGTCCGCATCGGGCGCGATATCGCGTAGGCGTTCCAGCATTACCTCGGTCTTGAGCCGCCCCACGGTGCTTTGCAGCGCGGGCAACTGGCGGTTTACATTGGAGGCGGCCACGGTGTCGCTATCCACAAGGGTGAGCCTGCCCACGCCCACGCGCGCAAGCGCCTCGGCGGCAAAGCTACCCACGCCGCCTAGTCCAAAGAGCATCACATGGGCGTGCCGCAGCGCCTCCAGCTGGCAATCGTCCAGCAGCAGCGCGGTGCGTTTTAACCGTTCCTCGCGGGTTATGGGCATAGGCGTACCTCCATCATGTTGTTTTTTCTATTGCACGCTCGCGTTGAGGATGGCCGCGCTCCAACCGCCCTGCCCCCCGGCGTGATAGCCCGTCAGGCGCGGGCCGCAAAAATCGTAATATACGTTGGAATAGAGGGGAATCATGGGCAAAACCTCGGAAAAGCGGTGCTGGAACGCAAGCCAGCGCTCCAGATAGGCGGCTTGATCACCGGCGGGCGCGGCGCGCAGCTCCTGCGCAAGGCGCGCAAGCTCCGTATCAAGCAGGCCGGTTGCGTTGCGCACGCCTTGAACGGCGCTGTCTGTTTCAAAGACCTCGCAAGGATCAAAATCGCCTGCAAAATTCGTGCCGAGCAAGAAGAGGTTGCAGGTGCGCGCGGTTTGGCGATAGTACTGTGCAAGCGCCTGAGAAAAGGACATTTCGGTAATCACAAGCCCGGCGCCCAGCGTCTGCGCGGCGGCTGTGAGCTGCTTTTCCACATTCGCGGTCGCGCTGCTTTCGGCGATTTTGGCCCAGCGCAGGCTTAGGGGAATCATGCGCCCGTCTTGCATCTTGTAGCGCATCTCGTCCACTCCCTCTGAAAAGGGTTGGGCGTCGCGGTTGTAAATCCAGCCGTCTGTGATCAGCAGCGCCTTTGCGCCCATGGGGTCGCAGCCGTAGAGGTTCAGCGCGGACAACTGCTCGCCCGCCTGCGCGGGCATCCATTGCCCCAAGCCGTAATAGCCGTACACGGGTTGGGCAAAGCCGTTGAGCGCCGAGGCACAAAGCTCGTCCGTATCAAGGCAAAGAGCAAGCGCCTTGCGCACGCTGAGCTGTGCGGTGGTGGGGTCTTCGCAGGCGCAGGCTAGAAACACAAGCCCGGGGCGCAGATAGCTTGTGGAGCGCAGCCCGCCCGTAGCCTCCAACGCCAGTCCCTGCGTGATGGCAGCTCCGTCTGCCACGCGGGTGGCTAGGTCGATTTCGTTGGATTGCAGAAGCGCCGGGATCTCCGCGTTTTTGACGGAACGGAAGGTGAGGCGGTCGATCTGCGCAACGCGCCCCTCACAATCTCCCTGATAGTAAGGATTCTTTTGCAGCTCCACCGTGTGCGTGCCCGCGTCGTAGCGCAGGAGCGTGTAAGGGCCGCAGCTTACCGGCACGGTGCGCAGGTAGCCGCTTTCGCCAAGCAGCGTGCCTGCAAGACCCTCGGCGGTAAACGTGCCGTGGAGGTACGCGCCCGCGCCGTCATCCGTCACTGCTGCTTCAGGCGCGATGGCGCTGATGGGCGTGGGCTCCACACGCACAAGGCTTAACGCCGCGTAGCAGGGCAGGCGCTCTGCCCGCACCGTGAGCGAGAAGGATAGCTCGCTGATCAGCCGCACCCCCGCAAAGGGCGTAGAGGAATTCGCGTGGAAGCCTTCGTAGCCTATCAGCTGTGAATAGCCAGCGCTACTGGCGCCCAGCGCGGCAAGCTCCGGGCATGCCTGCAATAGCACGGTAAAGACATAGTCCCGCGCGGTGATTGCCTCGCCGTTGGACCAGCGCAGCCCCGGCTTGAGCAAAAAGCGGTAGACCTGATCGCCATTGGGGTTGAGAGCTGTTTCCATCGCGGCAACCACCGTTGCATCCACGGCGCGGCTACCGTCCTGCGCAAGCGCGATGGTCGCGTAGCCGCTCACCAGCGCGCGCACGTCCATATCTGCGGCGTTGCTGCCCCAAAGGTCGGAATAAAAGCAGCCGCTCATTTCCGTAACCGTTCCCACCGTTGCGGTGGAGCTTTCCGCGAGCGCGGAGGGGAGCAGCAGGCAGCATACAAGGATGAGGCAAAGTTGCCGTTTCATATTTCATATTCCTCCTTTGTAGACAAGGCATGGGATTGGGCGGCATAAGAGGCGGGGGAGTTGCTCATGCCGCTACTCCGCGCATACGCTCTCGTTGGCGATGCCTAGGCCGCCTACGATGGCTTGTGGCGGAGCCGCAAGCGTGGGCGTGGTGCGCTTCATATAAAATACATCAATGGTATTTCCCCTGCTGGAAGGGGACAGTGTGAGCGGCAGGCCGCTCGCGTACTCCAGCCGCATGCCGGGCTTCCCTTTGCCGGGACAGGCGGAAATGATCATGCCCGCGCTGCCAGCGCGCCGCTCGGCGGCGGCGGGTTCAAACTCGCTATGATAGGCATAGCGGATGGTGTAAGAGGTGTTGACGGGCAACACAGCGATGCTTCCAGGGCGCGTGGTCAGGGCATAGCTGGCGGTGCAATCTGCACCATCCGCGCCAATTGCGGCAAAGGAAAGCAAGCTGACCGCATTGGTGCCGATGCTTGTGCGCTCCGCTCCGGTGAAGGTGAGTTGGATGCTGTCGCTGGGCGCGAAGCCCGCGTTGCCTTCGTCCATCAGCGCGTCCACCGCCCATGAAGCACTCAGCGGGCTGCCATCGTACACCTTGCGCACCGTGCCGCAGAGCACGCGCACGGGGCGCGCCTGCACGCTCACCATGCCCGGCTGAACCGTTATATGGTAGTTGGCGGTCACATCCGCGCCGTCCGTGGTCAACATGTGTACCGAGGCGGCGGTTACCGCGTTTTCACCCACCTGCCTGCGGTCGTTGCCAATGAGCGCTACCACGGCGCTGTGGTTGCGCGCAAGCCCAGCGTTGCCATCGTCGCGCAAGCCGTCTGGCTCGCAAAGCACATGCAGGGGCTTGCCATCGTACATGCGGCTGGCAGAGCCGATCAGCAGGCGCAGCGGTCTTGGCGCGATGCTTACCGTGCCCGCCGATACCGTAAGCAGGTAGTTTGCGCTCACGTCGCGGCCATCCCCGCTGATGAAGCGCACATTTTGCACCATCGCAGTGCTTTGACCAACGTCTTGGAGCGTGTTGCCCGTCAGCTCGCCAAGCACGGAATCGCCCGCCAGCATGCCCATGTTCTGCTCGTTCAGCACGGAATCCATCGTCCAGCCGACGCTGAGCGGCTCGCCATCGTACAGCTTGGCGGCGCTGCCGCAGAGCACGCGCACGGGGCGCGGCGTGATGGTCAGCGTGCCGCCATCCCGCCGCAGGCTGTAGTTGGCAGTTACGTCCCGCCCATCCTCGGTGATGCGCGCGCCATAGGCGGTTACGTTTTGATAGACGCCCACCGCTGTGCAGCCAGCGCCCTCGGGCGCGCCGCCCTCCAAAAGATGGCCGGGCAGCAGGCCGGGATTTTGAAACGTCTGCCCGTTCAGCGTCACCGTATCGCTTTGCGCGTGCGCAAAGAGCGTGGGAAAACCCTGCGGCTGGCCGGTATAGGAGAGGGTGGCGTCCTTTGGGGTGAGCGCGAGCGGAATCGGCTGGATATGGAGCGCCGCCGTGTAGCCCTCCGGGGCGAAGGTGTAGTTGCCTGCCGGGTCGCGCGGGTACAGAACGAGCGCGTATTCCCCAGCGTTGCGCAGGGCGGGGACAAGATCCGCGCTGCGGTATTTCTTGCCGGAAAGGGCATAGGTATAGGTAATGTTGGGAATTTCCTCGCCGCTCTCGCCGTAGGCGTGCGCGTTAGGCAGCAGCCGCTGAGGCTTGCCCGTGTAGAGCGCGTACAGGGGATCGACGCTCACAGTGCCCTTGGCCGGTGTAATGGTGAAGGCGCCAGCAATGAATGCGATGGCATAATTGGCGCTAACCTCACGCCCGTCGTGCAGCACCTGAACGCTCGCCGCGCCGACAAGCCATGTGCCCGCGTTCATGCGTTCGTTTTGCGGGCGTTGTTTGCCGCCGTCATCATAGCGGTTGGGCGTGATGGGGGAGAGCACATCCCCCGGCGCAAGCTCCCCGCTGAGCTTTGGCGCGTCAATCGCAAGGGTTTGGTATGCGCCGTTGTAGGCAACCACGGCAGAGGGCAGGTGGAGCGTGAGTGGGCGCGGAGCGATGACGACCCGCGCGGGCAGGGTACACAGCAGCGTGCCCTGCAAAGACACGCGCACGGAGAGCTGCGCGTCCACCACGTCGATGAAGCCTTGCTCCAGTGGAAACCATCGCTCACCCTCCATGCTCCATTCTGCCGAAAGGGTTGCTGGAAGCGGATCGCCGCTTAGGGCGAGGAAATGCACCGCGCCATCATAGGTGGCGCGAATGTCCCGCACGCGCCAAGAGCGCATGTCCAGCCACCGCCCGGTGAACGTGATGTCATGCTGCGGCATAAACAGCGCGCTGCCGTCCAAAACCACGTCCGGCGTTTGCCAGCCGAGGAAGAAAAAGCCCTCCGCCGCTGGCGGCGCGAGCGGTGTGACCGTATCCCCGTAGCAATAGCCGGTCGGGTCTACGGGCGGGGCTTCACTGGGCGCTACGCCTTGGTAGGCATAGCGCACGCGATAACGGTCATGCACATAGGTGCCTACCAACGTAACATCGCACGCGGGCATCGTGAAATAGCCGCCTTCCAAAACGAGTGGGGCGGCGCTTTGGGCTACCCAGCCGGAGAAGCTGTATCCCGCGACGGCCTCGGGCAGGTTGGCAATGCGAATGGGGGTATCTGTGGCGGCGAAAAGCCCCTTGGGCGCTTTTGCGCCCTTTGGCAGCTCGCCATCCAGCCGATAGCGCACCTGATAGCTTTCGGCGGTGAAGGAGCCTTCCAGCATCACGGTATCGTCCGGCATGAGAAAGGCGTTTTGGACGGGCTTCAGCTTTGCGGGCCACACGGCTTGCCAGCCGGAAAAGGCATATCCTGCCACCAGCGGCGGATCAGCCGTTGCAACCTTCGCGCCATAGCGCCATACCTGCTCCGCAGGCGCGGCGGGCGCGGCGGCAGGAACCGTGCCCGTATAGGCATAGATCACGCGGTGCTCGTTGGCCTTGTAATACATCAAAAAAAGCGTAGAGCCATCGGCACGCACGGTAGCGGTCTGCGGGGAACAACGCTCGGGCGCATAGCCGACAAAGTCCGTGCGGAAAAAGGGCGGGGCGCTCAACGCGGCGCCAACCGCCGCCGTGATCTTCTCCTGCTTGTTTGGCTTGGCAGCATAGCTGCCGTCCCCGCACATCAAAAAATGCTGAATAACAACCGTTGCACGTTCCTCCGCGCAGGCGGCAGAGCTTGCCATAAGGAAGGCCGCGAGCAGCGCAAAAGCGAACGCAAGCAGCATTTGACGGCGCGGGTATGGGGTTTTTCCGCTCATTGCGAAGCCTCCTTTGTGGCGCTGTGGCGATTGGGAATGTCGGTTTTTCTTCTTTGCTATGCGGTGCTGATCGCAGGGGGGACGCCCTGCACAGAGACGCATAAGCCGCTACGCTCAGTATACCATTCTTTTTAGGAAGCATCAAGCAATTCCGTAGACCCTGCGCAGGGCGCTTGGGAGCGCAAAGGGGTGGATGGAAAACCATTGGCGGGATGGATGAAAACGACAATCTTCTTGCCATTTCGCCTGCTTTCTGCTATGCTAAACGCAAGCGGGCGGATGTCCGCAAGGAGGAGCTATGCGGCTGCAAAAGTATTTGGCATCCTGCGGGGTAGCCTCGCGCCGGGCGGCGGAGGAGCTGATTGCGCAGGGGCATGTGAGCGTGGACGGTGAGGTCATTACCGAAATGGGCACGCAGGTGGAGCCGGGTCAGAACGTATGTGTGGATGGCAAGGCTGTGGAGCTGGAGGTGGAGAAGCACTATGTGCTCTATCATAAGCCCGCGGGCGAAGTGACCACCGCCAGCGACCCGGAGGGGCGCACCACCGTGTTGGATAAATTTCGAGATTATCCGGTGCGTCTATACCCCGTAGGGCGTTTGGATTACGATAGCGAAGGGCTGCTGCTGCTCACCAACGATGGCGATTTGACCGAGCACATGCTTCACCCTTCGCGCGAGGTGGAGAAGGTATATCTGGCGCGTGTGAGCAATCAGGTAACGCCGGAGCAAGCGCGCCGCTTGGAAAACGGCGTGATGGTGGACGGGCGCAGAACTTCGCGTGCGAAGGCGAAGCTTTTGCGCGTCATGCCGCTTTATACCGACCTGCTCATCACCATTCATGAGGGGCGCAACCGGCAGGTGCGCAAAATGGTGGAAGCGGTGGGGCATCAGGTGGTGCTGCTGAGGCGCGTACGCTTTGGCCCCCTAAAGCTGGGGGAGCTTCCGCGCGGCATGTGGCGCACGCTGACCGATGAGGAATTGCGGCAGCTGCGCGAACTATGACATTGAGGATAGGGCAATGAGTACAATACAATGCTGGGAGGCGCAGCGCGAAACGCTCCGCGCTTCCCTAAACGAACAGACCGACCTGCCCACTGTGGCAAGCGCCGTGCGCCACGCGCTGCTCCAAACCGAGCAAAATGCGCTTGCGCAGCTGGGGGACGATGTGCTCCGCCAACAGGCAGGCGTATTGTTTGCTAGTCTTAGAGCCGCAGTGGGGCTGATGGAAACGCCGGTGGTCAGCACCGTTTGGGAGGCGTGCGCTACGAAACCTGCCAAGCGTTCCAAGGGGCGCGTTGCGCTGCTTGGCATAACGGCGGTTCTTCAAGCGCTGCTTGGGCTATACTGTTATTTCCGCGGCATGGAGCTTGGCTGGATTGCCGCGCTTGCCGTGCTGGCGCTTGGGGGCGCGGCGCTGCTTTTTGAACATAGGAAAAAACCCGCGCAGGAAAACCGTGATGAACTGCGCGTAACTTTGAAGCCGGATGCGGATCAGCTGCTGGACATGCTGGATGCGCAGATGCGCGCGGTGGATCGCTATCTAGGCGATTTTGCGTATTTGAATGAGCAGCTTCGCGGCAGCGCCGAGTGCTTCGATACCGCGATGCTCTCCCGCGCGGCGGAGCTTGCGGAGGCGCTTTACGAGTGTGACGAGGAGGAGCGCGCCCCGGCGGAGGAATCCCTGTTAAGGCTCATGGAGGGCATGGGGCTTAAAGCACTCAACTATAGCGAGGAAAGCAGGGGGCTTTTTACCGCGTTGCCCAGCAAAACAGAAACGCGCACGCTGTCGCCCGCCATCATCTCCGTGCGGGACGCGCGGCTGTTGAGGCGCGGCACGGCGGCGGTTAAAATGGACGTGGCCTAACCCGCTGTGCCCAAGGCGCGTCCGCCGTTTGTTAAAGAAAGGATAGGCCATGCGATATATCGGCATTGACATAGGCGATGGCGAGAGCGCTGTCGCCGCCTATGAGCAGGGCTCGGGTATCGAGCCGATTTTGCTGCCGATTTGCGGCGTCAAAAGCTTGTTAAGCGCCGTAGGCACGGTGAATGGGCAAATCGTGGTGGGTGAACGCGCCTACACGGATGCGCTTGCCGATGGCCTGAGCGTGCGTTTCAAGAGCCGCTTTACCTGTGATGTCGCCAGCTATGAGGATATCGTGCGCTTTGTGCGCGGGGTGCTGGGCGAGCTTGCGCAGGACGGCGTGCCCCAGCCGGACGACCACTTTGTGGTGGGCTGTCCCGCCGGGTGGAACGCGGCCTGCCGCGCGCGCTACCGGGAGCTGATGCAGCGCGCGGGCATGCGCGAGCCGCAGGTGATTTCCGAATCCCGGGCGGCGTTTTTATATGCCAAATACGCGCGCACTGTGGCCTTGGATGTGGACGTGCTCAGCGAGAGCGCGCTCGTGGTGGATATCGGCAGTTCCACGCTGGATTTTGCCTATATTGTGGATGGGCGCGAAACGGGCGTGGGCACCTTTGGCGATGTGGCGCTGGGCGGCGGGCTGCTGGATGCGGAGCTTCTGCGCCGCGCGGTGGAGCGCAGCCGGGACTGCGAGGCGATTCGGCGCGTTTTTGCCGAAAGCCGCAGCTGGTATAGCTACTGCGAAATTGAGGCGCGGCGCGTGAAGGAGGAATTCTACACGCGCGTTGTGGACGATCCGCAGACCTGTGTGAAAAAACAGCTTCGCATCTGCTACGATGGGATGCAAAAGCTACAATTGGAGTTGGATGCGCAAGAGGCGGGACACCTCACGGACGATCCGCTTGCGCCGCTTGGCGGGCGCAGCTTTGCGCAGGCCGTGGAGGAGGCGCTTTGCAACGCCGCGCGCATTACGCGGGATCAGCCGCCCAAGCTTGTGCTGCTTACGGGCGGCGCGTCGCGCATGCCCATTTTCCGGGAGCTTTGCCGCGAAGCCTTTGCGGGCGCGGCGGTTGTCTGCTGCCCGGAGCCGGAGTTTTCCATTGCCAAAGGGCTTGCCTACGCAGGCTGGATTGATGAAAACCTGCGCGCCTTTCGCCGCGCGATTGCGCAGGAGATCACGGAGCAGCGCGTGAGCGCCCTCGCGCACGAGGCGCTGCCGAGGCTGGTGCCCAGCGTTGTAAGCACGCTGATTGAGCTGCTGCTTCGCGAAGCGGCGCTCCCCATGGCGGAGGAATGGCGGCGCGGCGAGATTGATACCCTACAGGAAATGAACGACCGCATACAGGCACGCATGGTGCGCGTGTTGAAATCGTCCCTTGCGCAGGAAGCGCTTGCGCCCGCCGTGGCGCTGTGGTTGGGGGAGCTTGAGGCGAGGCTACAGGCGCTGATTGATCCCATCTGCGACCGCTATGATGTGCCGCGCAAGGAAATGCAGCTGAACCTGACCGCTGGCGGTGCGGGGCAGGTATGCTTCCGCACGGATCAGCTGATGAGCCTGCCGTTCTTGGGAACGGTGGTGGGCGCGGTGGTGAGCATATTGACCGGGCTTTTGTGCGGTGGAGGCGGCATCGCGCTGATTGCCACCGGCCTGCCCGGCTTTTTGGCAGGGCTGCTCATTGGCGTGGTGGTTTCCATCTTCGGCTGGAACGCGCTGACTGCGGCGCTCATGAAGGTGAAGCTTCCCGTGCTGCTGCGGCATATCAACTTGAGCAAGCGCCTGAGCAGCCCGGCTACCTGCCGCAAGCTCCGCGACGCGCTTACCAAGGAGCTTGGGGATGAGCACAGCGCCTTTCAGCGGCAGCTGGTGGCGGAATTTGCCCAGTCCTTCCAAGGATATTTATTCAGCATTGCTCAGGCGGCAGAAATCCCGATTGAGTGAGCCTATGCTCGCGATTGATCTGAAAAGGAAGTGCTATGCGTGTTTAACCCTTTTTGTCCCGTTGACGTGCGCGTGCTGCAAAAAACCGAGGGCTTGCAGACGGTGCGAGATTTTTTCGCCGACCGCAAGCAACAGCTGCTTGTGCTGGCGCCTCGCTCGCTTTGCGACGCGTTGGGACTGGCGAGCTTTTTTGCGGCGCTCCAAAGCGATGGTCATGCCTTGCGGCTTGAGAGCGATATTCCGGCCAATCCCTCCGTTGGGGAGCTTTCGGCGCTGCTTGCACAGCTGCGCGGGCAACCCTTTGTGCCCACGGCGATCCTCGCCATTGGTGGGGGGAGCTGCATGGATCTGGGCAAGGGCGTGAGCGCGCTGCTTCACCTGCCCCATACCGGGGATGAGCAGGAGGTGCGCGCCGCGATTCAGCAAAAGGCGTATCTGCACGAGCATCCGTTTGTGGATCTGGTGGTGATGCCCACCACCGCAGGCACGGGCAGCGAGGTTACCCAATGGGCGACCATCTGGGATACGGCTAACGCCGCAAAGCTCTCCATCGATTGTGAGGGCTGCTTTGCGCGCGCTGCCGTGCTCATCCCGGAATGGACGGTGGGCATGCCGCCGGAGCTTACTTTGTCTACGGGCTTGGATGCGCTGACGCACGCCGTGGAGGCGTTTTGGTCGGTGAATCGCACGCCGTTGGCGCAGGCGCTCGCCTTTACCTCCATCCAAAAAATTCACGATTTTCTGCCCATGGTGCTTCAAAACCCCCGCTCGCTTTCCATGCGTCGGGAAATGACGCTGGGCGCGCTGCTGGCGGGACTTGCGTTTTCGCAGACGCACACCACGGCTTGCCACAGCATTAGCTACCCGCTCACCATGAGCTTTGGCATTCCGCACGGTTACGCGGCCGCCCTCACGCTTTGCAGCGTTTGGCGGCGCAACCAAGAGGTGGTTGCGGAGCTTAAAAAGCTGGACGCGCTTTTTGCCAATGAGGGGGGCATTGAGCGGTGGCTCGAGGATGTATGCGTTGGCGTGCAGCCGCTGTGCCTTCGCGCGTTTGGCGTGCGTGAAGAGGGCTTGAGCGGCGTGGCCGACAGGGCCTTTACGGCGGGGCGCATGGATCATAACCCCGTTCCCTTCACGCGGGAGGATGTGCTTGACATCCTGCGCGAATGCCTCTAGCGCTTGCAAAAGCCTCCTTTTTAAACCGCTGTGAAAAAATCTTTCAGAGTTTACATTTGCGTTGGAAGGATTCCGCTGTGCCGGTGTCGAAAATAAAGCATAACAAAAAGAAAAATGCGTTTTCCATCGGGTCTGCTCACCCGAGCCTCCACCGAAAGGAGCGTGGTTCCATTGGCACACGTTACCGCGTCTTTTGCAAACCATAAACGGAAAATGATCTGCCGGTAGGCTTCATTTTTCACTTGGTGGCATCAAATGAACAAAAAGGAGCAAACGTATATGAAAACGACCATTACCGCGAAAAACATGGCAGTCAGCCCCGGGACAACCGAACGCGTAATGAAAAAAACCTCCAAAATGGAACGCTATCTGAACCCGAATACAGAAATTTTTGTTCGGCTGAGTAAGGATAAGAATGGCCGCAGAAGCTGCGAAATCACCGTGCCGTTTGAGGGCGTGGTGATCCGTGCCGAATCCGCCAATGACGATAATCTTTATGTAAGCATTGATCAGGCGCTTGCAAAGCTGGAGCGTCAGATTCACAAGCACCGCACGAAACTGGAAAAACGCCTGCGCGAGGATGCTTTCAGCCCCAAGGATCTGGAGTACATGGAGGAATCGGCGGCCTCGGTGGAGCACGTGGAGGATGCGCCCAAGGTGGTGCGCAACAAGACCTTCCCCGTGCGCCCCATGAGCATAGAGGATGCAATTTTGCAGATGGAGCTGCTTGGGCATGGCTTCTTCGTATTTGTGAATGCGGAAACCGATCGCACCAATGTGCTATATCTGCGCAGAGACGGCGATTTGGGCTTGATGGAGCCGGAGGCATAAGCGGAAAAGAATGGGAATTACGGCGGGAGGGAATCCCTCCCGCCGTTTCAGGGCGTTGCCCTAAAGAATTTCTGCAATGATCCCGCACATCTGTGCGGGATCATTGCGGCTAAAGGGGCAAAGCCCTTGCGGGGAGGCTGGCATGCGGAAGCGGATTGCTTTTTTGAACCTACAAAAAACGGCAGATAGCGGGCAATGCTTTCTTTGGGAACGCATGGGGGAGCAGGCATACCGCATCCGGCACGCCGCGCATACGCTGACCATTCGTCAGCTTCCGCGCGGTCTTTTTGAGATGGATTGCACGCCAGAGGAATGGGAGAGCATTTGGTCACCCTATTTTGATCTTGGTGTGGATTATGGCGCGTATTGCGCCGGGATCGATCCGGCAGACGCCTATTTGCGCGCGGCGGCGCGGAGCGCACGGGGAATTCGCATTTTGCGGCAGGAGCTGTGGGAAACCATGGTGTGTTTCCTTGTGAGCCAGAACAATAACATTCCGCGCATCAAGGGTACGCTCAACCGCCTGTGCGCGCTCTACGGCGGGTTTCCCAGCCCACAGCAGCTGGCGAGGGCGGGGCGCGCGGAGCTGGAGGGCTGCGGACTAGGCTACCGGGCGGCCTATCTGCCTGCCGCCGCCGCGCAATACCTGCGCGACAGTGAGGCGGCGCCCGCGCGTGCGGCCTGCTGGGAGGACGCGCGCGCCTATCTGCAAACCTACGCTGGCATCGGGCCAAAGGTGGCGGAGTGCATCTGCTTGTTTGGCTTAGGGCACAAGGCGGCCTTTCCTGTGGATACATGGGTGAAACGCATCTTGGCAGCGCATTACGCGGAGGGTTTTCCGGCAGAGCGCTATCCGGGCTTTCAGGGCGTGCTTCAACAGTTCATGTTCTATTATGAGCGCAGCCTTCTCAGCAAATTCTCATGATGTTTTCAGGCGTGCTTCATCACTTTTTGAGCATCTCCCACTTTTCTCGTGGGCCAAAACATGGTATCATACAACCTGTTAAGAGAAAAGCGCCGCTCGCTCGGCGGCAATGGCGCAATGCACAAGGAGGAAACCCCATGTCGGATCAGCACGATTCACTTGGCCCTGAGGGCAGCTATTACGATGCGCAGGCAAGGCGGGAAGAAGCGGAAAAGCATTGCAAGATGGATGCGATGTTCCCCCTTATGATTACCACGCTCTATTTGATTCTCGGCGCTTTGTTTGGCCTGTGGCACCCCGGTTGGCTGATTTTTCTCACCATCCCGCTGCATTACATGCACCCCAAAACGCGGCTGGAGCAGCTTTGCAACCCAGTGATGGTCACCTTGATCTACTTGGTGCTCGGCTTCTTTTTCGACCTGTGGCATCCCGGCTGGCTGATCTTTTTGGCCATTCCCTTGGGCGCGATTGCGACCCATCAGGAAAAGAGCTAGGAAGCGTAGCGGGCGCTGCCGCACGGGGCGGGAAAGCGTTGGGAGGCGCGAGCTTCCAACGCTACCGCGCAAGGGCTTTTAATCAAAAAAGCTCCGGTGCATATGCATAGATCAATCGCGAACAGGAGGCATAAACAGCCTTGAATTCCTATCTACAGGCCATTGAGGGGGCAGTTTTACTGTTCCCTTTTGTGGCGTTGGTATTTACGTTGCCTTACATGCTGGTGCAGTATCGCAAATACGGCGCGATTCTGCTGCTGCGCGCAGCGATCGTCTATTCCTTTATCCTCTATATGATGTGCGCGTATTTCCTGACCATGCTGCCGCTGCCGGATGTGGAGGCTGTGCGTGGCATGACCTCGTCGCGCTACCAGCTTATTCCGTTCAAGGCTTTTTTTGATCTTTTCAAAAACCCCAAGATCATTTGGGCACAGCCAGCTACCTACTATCACTTTTTTTGGAGCACCGGTTTTTTTCAGATTGCCGCCAATGTGGCAATGACAGTTCCCTTTGGCATTTATCTGCGCTATTATTTTCATTGTGGGCTTCGCAAGACGCTCCTGCTCTCGTTGGCGCTGAGCCTGTCGTTTGAACTGATCCAGCTGAGCGGCTTGTTTTTCATTTATCCGCGCCCCTACCGGCTTTGCGAGGTTGATGACCTGATTACCAACACGCTGGGCGGGGTGATCGGCTGGCGCATCGCGCCGATATTTATGAAGCTGCTGCCCTCGCGCGAGCATATGGATGAGGTTGCCTATCGCAAGGGTACACATGTGTCGATTACGCGCCGCGCCTTTGCCGCGCTGATGGATGGGCTGCTGCTGTCCATTTTTGCGGCGGTGTTGCTTTGGCTTTTCCGGGGTGCGCTGCCCGCGATGGAGGATCCGCTCCCGGTGCTCTGGTTTTGCTTTGGCGTGTATGCCGTGGGTATCGCGCTGTATTTCATGCTGGGGGAGTGGCTGTGGAAGGGGCGCACGCCGGGAAAGCTGCTGACGCATCTCAAGCTGATTGACATCCGCGATGGCGGTAGGCCAAAGCTGTGGCAGTGCGTGGTGCGCTACGGCGTGCTGTATTGGGTGGTGCTGCCCACGCCCGCTATGATTTTGACCATTTTTATGATCGGTGGACAGTACGGGAGCTTTACGCTGCTGATGATTCTCACATGCTTGCTGCTGCTGCTGGTGTACATTTTGTTTTGGCTTTTGCTGGCGGTACATGTTTTTACGCATAGCATTAACCTTTTGCATGGCAAGCTGAGCATGACGCGCAACGTCAATACCCTCTATCTGCCGCGGACGCTGCATGCCGTGGGCAGGCAGACGCATGGCTTTGCAAAGCGCGAAAATGCCCGAGCTACAGAAAAATAAAGCGCAGGCGGAGACCCTACAAGGGGCTCCGCCTGCACCGATTAGCGCCGAGCGGCGGTTGAGCTTACATTTCAAACCTAGGCAGCGCGTCCACCATCCGCTGATACCCTTCGATCACAGCATCGCACCATTGATCGAATGCGGGATCGGCCTTTTGGCATTCTGGATGGCTGTAGATGTAGGCAACGGCCTCCCGCGCACCTTGATCAAAGCGGATGGTCGCGTTGAAGGCGGGCACGGCGCGCTTGATCTTTTGGTTGTCAAATAGCACGGTGTTGCTCTTGTCGCCGATCAACGCGCCCGCATAGTCCGCGCATAGGGTGGCGAGCGTTTCGCTGGCGATGTGTACGAGCTTGGGCTTCACGCCTAGCGCTGCGCCTACGATCTCGTGAATTTGGTTCCAAGTAAGGCTTTCATCGCCCGTGATCTGGAAGACCTCGCCCAAGGCATGCACGTTGCCCATCAGGCCGCAAAAGGCTACGGCAAAATCGCGGCTATGGGTGAGCGTCCACAGCGTGAGGCCATCGCCGGGCACGATGACGGGCTTGCCCGCACGCATGCGCTCCAGCACCGCAAAGCTGCCAAACGCGCCGTGCAGAGCCACGGGAACGCCACGTTCGCAGTAGGTGTGGCTGGGGCGGATGATCGTTATTGGAAAATGCTGCTCACGGTATGCGCGCAGGAGCAAGTCCTCGCAGGCAATTTTGTTACGGCTGTACTGCCAAAAGGGGTTGGCTAGCGGCGTGCCCTCGGTGATCCACGGCGAGGAAAGCGGCGTTTGGTAGGCAGAGGCAGAGCTGATGAAGAAATATTGCTCCGTTTTGTCCGCAAACAGGCGAATATCACGCTCCACCTGCGCAGGTGTGAACGCGATGAAATCAGCCACCACGTCGAAGCGCTCGTTGGCAAGCGCGGCGCGCACGGCCTCCTCGTTTTGGATATCCACCTGCAATACCTTCGCGCCATGCGGCACGAGAGCCGCGTGGTTGCCACGGTTGAGCAATGTGAGCTCCCAGCCCTGCTCAACGCAGAGCGCGGAAATAGAGGAGCTGATGGTTCCTGTGCCGCCAATAAACAATGCTTTCATTGGTATGTTTCTTCCTTTCGATTTGGGCTGCCCGCCCAGTTGGTTTCGTTTTCAAAGCTCCGCACGATCTGCTCGGGCAGCGCCTTGTATGCGTTTGTGCGATCCACGAAGAAGAACAGGAGCTTTTGCCCCTTGCATACCGTGGTTGCCATGCGAAACGTCACGGTTTCGCCCGCCTCGCGCACCGTTTCGGCACTGAGCAGAAATTCGCAGCCATCCACGCTTATGGGCTTGGCCAGCCGCACATTTTCCGCCGGCTTCGCGCGTGCTGCCCATGTGCGGACATCCTCGCTTCGGGGCGCCTCGCGCACGATCAACCCAAAGAACAGCGTGCCCTGTTTGTTTTGCGCGCCGCAACGCGCGCCCGCCGCCCGCGCGTCCAGCGGTATGGGGCGCTGGATAAGCTCGCGCGGCATGACAAAGGAAAAGCCTACATCCTCAATCACAATCCGCTGCTCCTTTGCGGGCGCGGGGGTGCATAGCGTCATCATTAGCAAGGCAAGGGCGAGAAGCCTATACATAGAATCCCTCCAATCTTTGAAGGGGGGAGGTAAAAGTATTTTAGCATAGCTGCCAGTGGTTTGCAAGCCGCGCGAGCAGCTGTTTCACCCGCGCGGACTTTTTCCGATTGTCTTTCTTGAGGGATTCTTGTATAATGAAAGCATCTCACGCGATAAGGAGTTACACTTGATGACATCACTGCTTACCAAGCTGCGCAAAAACCCCATGATCGATACATTGGTTACTCTTGAGGGAAATTCCAGAGTCTGCCTGTATACGGAGCCGCTTTGGGGCATTCCGTACAACCTATACCTGCCATTCGTATCGGTGTACATGGCTGCGCTGGGGCTTTCACCCACACAAATCGGCCTGATCAGCACCGTCTTTCTTGCTTCCCAAATGGTGTGGGCACTGCTGAGCGGAGTGCTTACGGATAAAATGGGCCGCCGCAAGGCGACCATTATTTTTGACACCATCAGCTGGAGCGTGCCGGCCCTCATCTGGATGCTGGCGCAGGACATCCGCTGGTTCTTTGTGGCGGCGCTGTTTAACGGCGCGTGGCGCGTTACGGAAACCTCTTGGGGACTGCTGCTGATTGAGGACGCGCCGAGCGACAAGCTGGTGCACATGTACTCCATCTCCCATATCGCGGGGCTGATTGCGGGCTTTGTAGCGCCAATCGCGTATTTTTTTGTGCGGCAATATACCGTGGTGCCCACGATGCGCGTGCTGTATGGCATCACCTGCGTGCTGATGACCACGAAGTTCGTTGTGCTCTACCTGCATACCAAGGAGACCTCCGTGGGTCTTCGCCGCATGGAGGAAACCAAGGACGTGGGCATTATGAAACGCCTGTGGGATAGCCGCGACGTGCTGGTGCGCATGCTGCATACCAAGCGCACAATGCTTACCGTGGCGTTTATCGCGTGCTACACCGGCGCCAGCAACATCAACGGCGCTTTCTGGCCGTTGCTGGTTACGGAAAAGCTTGGCATTGCCACGGAAAACCTTTCGATCTTTTCCACCATTAAGACGCTGCTCATGCTGGCATGCTATTTTGTGATTGTGCCAAGGCTGGATATCCGCAGCTTTAACCACCCCATTGTGCTATCGCTCCTATTGCTGGTGGGGCAGCAGCTGCTGATGCTGTTCATGCCTGTGGGCGCTTATGGGCTGGTGCTGCTTTCCGCCGTGCTGGAGGCGGTGGCGCTGTCCATGCTGAGCCCCATGACCACCTCGCTGCAAATGTTGAATATCGAACGCGAGGAGCGCGCGCGAATGCTTGGTTTCTTTTATGCCATGTGCATGCTGGTTACCTCGCCGCTGAGCACCGTGGCGGGCATGCTGGCTGAAATCAACCGCACGTGGCCGTTTGTGCTTAACCTTGTGCTTACGCTGATGGCTGTGTGGATTACCATGAAGCTATGGAAGCTCGGCCTGCCCGAGGAGGAAGAGCCTGTGGAGGCGTGAAACGCCGACCCGTGAGAGACATTGCAATTCGCTCCGCAACGGACTATAATGCATCCATTACGCAAAGGGGGACGCTGGATGAAGCTGTTTTCCGAAACCATGCCATTTTTGAAGGGCAACCTGCATTGCCACACCACGCGCAGTGATGGCAAGCTTCGGCCCAAGGAGGTGGAGGCGGTTTATCGCGCGCAGGGGTATGATTTTTTAGCGATTACCGATCATCGCATCCTATCTCCACAGGCGCGCAGGGAGGGCGGTATGCTGCTTCTGCCCGGTGTGGAAATGGACTACGCCTTGCCCGGCGAGGCGCTGCACATGATTGGCTTTGGCATGAGCGACGAGCTTGCCGATTGGCTGCGCAACCCCGGAGCGCCTCAGGACTATATCGATGCGGTGCGCCGCTATGGCGGGCGCGCCATCATCGCCCACCCCGCGTGGTCGCTCAACACGCTGAGCACGCTTACGTCGTTAAACGGGGTGACGGCGGTGGAAATCTACAACACGGTATCTGGCTTGCCATGGAATGGCGACCGCGCGGATTCGTCCTTGCTGATGGATATCGCGGCAACGCATGGGAAGCTGTTTCGCTTTGTGGCCTCCGATGACGCGCATTTTTATAATGGCGAGGCAGGCCGCAGCTATACCATGGTGCAGGCGGACGAGCTTTCGCAGGCGGCGCTGATCGCCGCCATGGACGCAGGGCGCTTCTACTGCTCGCAGGGTCCGCGCTTTGAACAGATCACCATGGAAAACGGGCGCTTGGAGGTGCGCTGCTCCCCCGTTAGCAGCATCGTGTTCTACAGCAATCTCGTATGGTCAAATGAACGCACCCACACAGGTGTGGAAATGACCAGCGCCAGTTACGATTTAACCGCGTCAAATGTGGAAAGCTTTGTGCGTGTGCAGCTCGTGGACGCGGCGGGCAGAAGCGCGTGGTCAAACCCCATTGCGCTTCAATGAGCGCTCAAGCGGCAAGGAGTGTGCGCATGTGTAAGCATCATTGGCAACGGTTGATTTCCCTGATCCTAGCGGCGCTGGTTGTGCTATGCTGTGCCGCGCCCGCGCTGGCGGCGGGTAAAACCATTGTTGCGGAGCAATACCCCGTAACGGAAAATGGCGCGTATCAAAGCATGGAGGAGGTTGCGGTTTACCTGTCGCTGTACGGCAGGCTTCCTAGCAATTTTCTTACAAAGAAGCAGGCGGAAGCGCTTGGGTGGAATAGCCGCGCCGGAAACCTAGGCGAGGTTGCACCCGGATGCGCGATCGGCGGCGACCACTTTGGCAATTACGAGGGTGTGTTGCCGGATGCAAAGGGTCGTAAATGGACGGAATGCGATATTCACTTTGACGGCGGCTATCGTGGCGGCGAACGCATCGCGTTTTCCAATGACGGCTTGATTTATTATAGCGACGACCATTATCAGAGCTTTACGCAGCTGAAGGTTGTGCTGGACGAGGCCGCGCCTAGCAGCCCCGAGGATGGCGCCGTGAAGGTGAAGAAAAACGGCGAGTACACCGACAAGGATGAGGTGGCCGCCTATCTTCATCAATATGGGACGCTGCCCGCGAATTACCTTACCAAAAAGGAGGCAAAGGCGCTTGGCTGGAGCAACAAAAAGGACAACCTTGGCAAGGCTGCGCCTGGGTGCGCCATCGGCGGCGACTTGTTCCGCAACCGCGAAAAGCTTTTGCCACAGGCAAAGAGCCGTCAATGGCGCGAGTGCGATGTAAACGTGCGAAACGGCAAGCGTGGCAAGGAGCGAATCGTCTATTCCAACGATGGGTTGATCTATTACTCGCCCGACAACCATAAGACCTTTACCAAGCTCTATTGAGGAGGCGTCGATATGCGGGAAGTAACGCTGGATATCACACCGTTTGAGGAGAAAATCTCGCTGCACCGGTATTTTAAGGAGGCGCTGGAGCTGCCCTTTTATTATGGCGCGAACCTCGATGCGCTGTTTGACGAGCTGACCAGCGAAACCAGCCCGCTGCACATCGTGCTACGCTACCCGCGCGAGCCAAAGGGGAAGCTAGTGGAATACGTGCCAAAGCTCCTGCGCGTGTTTGAGGATGCGGCACGGGAGAATTACTATTTGAGCGTGGATTACCAAGAGCTTCCGGGCTGACGCCGCCCGCCGCAGGCCTTGCTGAAGCCGCGTCGGCTTAGACAGAAAAGGGGCTTTTGCCCTTGGCGCACAGGGAGGAGATTCTCCCTGTGCTTTTATTTTCCTACGCAGAAGCGCGAAAAAATATCATCCAGCAGCTGCTCATCCACGCTTTCGCCGGTGATTTTGCCCAGCAGATAAAGCGCCTCGTGCATGTCCACGGCCACCAAATCCAGCGGCTGCGCACGCTCTAATGCCTCGCGCGCTTGGGTGAGCCGTTCCAGCGCCTCCCGCGCCACGCGCATGTGCCGCTCATGCGTCAGCACCATTTGCTTGGGCATGCCCACAAAGCCGCGCAGATAGTCGCGCACCTGCGCGATGCCGCTTTGCGTCTTAGCGGAAATGCGCAAAATGGGGGAACACGCGCCCAGCCGCTCTGCCTCTGCAGGGGTCAGCGCCTCGCCAGCATCCTCCTTGTTGAGCAGCACTGCGCAGGGGCAGGGCAGCGCTTCCCGCAGGAGCGCCTTTTCCTCGTCGCATGGCGGGGTAGAAGCATCTACCAGCCACAGCGCCACATCTGCCTGCCGCAGCGTCAGCCGCGCACGCTCCACGCCGATGCGCTCCACCGCGTCCCCGCTATCGCGCAGGCCAGCCGTATCAAAAAGCTGCACCAGAAAGCCATCCAGCGAAAAGCTGCCCTCCAGCACATCCCGCGTGGTGCCGGGCACCTCGGTGACAATGGCGCGCTCCTCGCCGAGCAAGGCGTTAAACAGCGTGCTCTTGCCCGCGTTGGGTCTGCCACAGAGCGCCACGCGCAAGCCTTCGCGCACGATGCGCGCACCGCGCTCGTCCAGCGCGCCCGCGAGCGTGGCGTTCAGCGCGTCCAGCCCGTCCCGTAGGCCGGCGAGCGCCTCCTCTTCGCCAATTTCATCCGGGTAATCGATATGCGCCTCCAACCCCGCCAAGAGGCTGGTGAGCGCCTCCTGCGCGCCTTTGACAAATGCGCTTTGCCCGCCCGCAAGCTGACGCTCCTCCGCACGCAGCGCGGCGGCGGATTGTGCGGCGATTACGCCCATCACGGCCTCTGCCTGCGCTAGGTCGATGCGCCCATTCATAAACGCGCGGCGCGTGAACTCGCCCGCCTCGGCGGGGCGCGCGCCTAGGCGTACCAGCAGCTTCATCGTAAGCGCCGCCGCCACGCTGCCGCCGTGCGTGTGCAGCTCGCATACGTCCTCGCGCGTATAGCTGCTAGGGGCGTACATCACAACGCCCATGGCTTCATCCAGCTGCTCGCTGCCGTCCATCACCGCGCCCAGCATCAGCAGGTGACTTTCATAGGGCGGCTTGCGGCCGCGCGCCGTGAACGCGCGCTCAAAAATCGCCACAGCGCCCTCGCCGCTCATGCGCACGATGGCCACGCCGCCCTCGCCCGCCGCGGTTGCGATTCCTACGATGGTTTCCGCCATAAACGCCACTTCCTTCTTTGCGGTTTCGTGCATTTATGATATCATGTTCCTGTGCCTTTTGCCAGCATTGCGATTGAAAAAAAGGGGGGGTATCATGCCCAGCGTTCGCATTCTCACCGCGCGCCCGCACTGCCTGTTTCAGCCCATTGTGCGGGAGATTGGCGAGCATGACCGAAGGGAAGAGCCAACTTTGCTGCTTGTGCCGGAGCAGTTTACCTTGCAGGCCGAGCGGGAGCTGCTCAACCGCCTGAACGCGCCGGGCTTTTTTAACGTGAACGTGTTAAGCCCCTCGCGCCTCTACGAACGTGTGCTGGAGGCGGCCGGACGCGATGGGCGCGAGCCGCTCTCGTCCGCCGGGCGGCGCATGGCGGTAAGTCAAGCGCTGGAGCGGCTGGAGGACAAGCTTACCTATTATGCCTCCATTGCGCATAGGCGCGGCTTTGTGGAAAAAATCACCGCCCTCATCATGGACCTCAAGCGTGGCGGCATGAGTGCCGAGGAGCTTGCCGACTATGCCGCGACGCTTGCGCAGGGCGTGGAACATGAGAAATTTGCGGACTTGTCCAAGATTTTCGCGCAGTACCAAGGCGTGCTCGCCGGGCGCTTTAGCGATAGCGAGGATCAGCTTGCCTATGTCGCGGGACGCCTTGCGCAGAGCGGCTGCTTGCGCGGGCAGCACCTGTATGTCTATGGCTTTGATACTTTGCCGGAGCAGATGATGCGCCTGCTGACCGCCGCCGCGCCGCTTTGCGAAAGTTTGACCGTGGCGCTTTTGTGCGATTCGCCCGCCGCGCCGGACGCGGAGCTATTTGTGCCTGTACGGCAGGGCATCGCGCGCTTTAGGGCGCTGCTCGCGCAGGAGGGCATAGCGGCACAAACCGTTGCGCTGCCGCCGGAGCCGCTCAAGCGCGCGCCCGCCATTCAACACATCGACGCGGCGCTGTTCACGTTTTCGCCTACGCTTTTTGCGTCGGAACAGGGGAACGTGTTCCTCTTTGACGCGCTGAGCCCGCAGGAGGAGGCGGCGCTGATGACGCGGCAGGCAATGCGACTTGTGCAAGACGGCACGGATATCGAGCGCATAGCCGTGCTCTACCCGGATCAAAACGGCTATGCGTTTGCGGTTAGCGCAGCGCTTCGCGAGAGCGGGCTGCCTTTTTATACCGATGAAAAGCTTCCCGCCACCTCGCACGGGCTGGTGCGCTACCTGCTGTACGCTTTGCGCGCCATTGCGGATGGCTACCGCAACGCTGATGTGCTGAGCATGCTCAAGAGCGGCTACGCGCCCCTGACCTTTGAGGAGGGCTGCGAGCTTGAAAACTACGCCTATGCCTACGGCATCAGCCGACAGCGCTGGGTGAAGCCCTTTACCAAGGGCGAAGCGGCGCTGTGCCAGCGCATGGAGGCGCTTCGCCAGCGGCTGCTGGAGCCAATCCTGCGCGCCCGCGCGGCGTTGGTGGAGGCGCGCGATACCACAGCCTCCCTAACGGCGGTGTTCCAGCTCTTGCGCGATGTAAACGCCTACGAGGCGCTTAAGCGCGAGGAGGAGCGTCTGCTTCAAAACGGGCTGAACGTTCGCGCCAGTCAGAACAGTCAGGTTTGGCAGGCAACGCTTGCGTTGCTGGATCAGCTTGTGCGGCTTGGCGGCGGGGCGCGCATTCCGCTCAAGCATATCGCGCAGCGGCTGGAATGCGGCTTTTCCGCGATCTCGCTGGGCTCGCTGCCGCCCGCGAGCGGCATGCTGCATGCGGGCACACTTGGGCATCTGCTGGCCGAGGACATGGATGCCGTGTTTGTGCTTGGCTTGAACGATGGCGTGTTGCAGCGCGATACGCAAAGCCTGCTGACCCCCGTGGAACGTGCGCGCGCGCAGGCCGATACCGGCTGCTACCTAGGCCTAACGGATGAGAGCCGGGCGTTGCTTGCAAAGCTGGATTTAAAGCGCGCCATGACCTTGCCGCGCGAGACGCTGTTTGTAAGCTTTGCAAAGACCGCGCCGGACGGGTCCTCACTGCGTCCGGTGGCGCTGCTGAGCACGCTGAGCAAGCGTGTGTTTGGCAACCTGCGGCAATCCCCCGTGCCGCAGGACGAGCTGCCGCTTTCTGCCGCGCAGGCGTTGGCGCAGCTGAGCTTGCTGCTACGCGCGCATATCGATGGCATGGCGGGCAGCGCGATTTCGCCGCGCTGGCAGGAACGCCTCCGCGCGCTTGCGCGAAGCCCCGTTACCGCGCCGCGCGTGACGCGCCTCTTGAACGCCCTGCGCTTTGACGGACAGGCGCAGCCACTCGCACCTGAACAGGCGCGCGCTCTCTTTGGCGATGAGGCGCTTTCCGTAAGCCGACTGGAGCAATTCGCGGACTGCCCCTTCAAGCATTTCATCAACTATGGCCTGCGCCCACAGATTCCGCGCGAATGGAAGGTTGACCCCATTGAGACGGGAAGCTTTTACCACGCGGCGCTCAACAACTTTGCGCGGTTGGCAAAGGCAAACGCGGATTATCCGCATTTGCCCGCCCCGTGCGTGGAACAAATGGTTCAGGAAGCGCTTTCGCCCCTGCTGGACGAGCTTTTGAGCGGCCCAATGGGCGATGGTGAGCGAAGCCGCGCACGGTTTGAGCAGGCGCGCGATGCCGTCCATTGCGCCGCTGTCACCATTACGCATCAGCTTGCGGCGGGCAGCTTCACCCTTTACCAAACGGAGGCGGCCTTTGGCTACGAGGGCGGGCTTCCGCCCATCGTGCTGCTGCTGGGTGACGGGCGCGAGGTGATGCTGCGCGGGCGTATCGATCGCATTGACCGCTATGACACGCCGGAGGCTGTGTATCTGCGCGTGATTGATTACAAATCCGCCCAGCAGAGCTTGGACGCGGCGCGCACATGGTGGGGGCTGCAATTGCAGCTGCTGCTTTATTTGGACGTATGCACCGCCGCTATCCCGCGTGGGAAACCCGCGGGCGCGTTCTATTTCTACGTGGCTGACCCGATTGTGGAGAGCGAAACGGACCTTGCGCCCGTTGTGGAGGGCAAGCTGCGGGATGTGCTGCAGCTTCGGGGCATTACACTTACGGATGTGGAGGTGCTTTCCGCCATGGATAGCGGCAAGGAGCCTTGTGTGCTGCCGGCGGTGTACCTCAAATCCGGCGAGCTGCGCAAGAATGCCAAGGCGCTTGATATGCGCCAGTTTACCGCGTTGCTTCGGCATGCGCGCGAAACCGCCGCAGGGTTGGCGGACGGCTTGTTCGGCGGCAGGACGGACATTTCCCCTGTACGGGATAAAAGCCGTTCCGCGTGCGATTTCTGCGATTATAGCGCGATTTGCCACTTTGATAGGGAGGCTCCGGACGCGCCCTACCGTGAAGTGCCGGATATGGATATGGACGCGTTACGCGGGGAATTGGGGGAGGAATTGCACTAAGCATGGGTGGAAGAGGAGAAGGCAAATCAGCTCCAACTGAATTTACGCATTGTTCACAAGAAATGACGCGAAGGCGTTGATATTCGATGATCATTCATGTATAATAGATTTGGAAGATGGTCGGACGTGATGCGTTCGCGTTGGCGGCGCGTACCTGCGCTATCCCAAAAATACAGCAAAGCAAAGCAAAATAAGTAAGGAGGCGTTACCATTGATTCAGGTGATTGCCGGTAAAAAAGGCTCGGGTAAAACCAAGCGGCTTATTGACATGGCTAACAAGGCCACGCAGGAAAACAAACACGACATCGTTTTCATTGACGATGACAACCGTTATATGTTTGATCTTCGCCACGAGGTGCGGTTCATCAATGCGGGCGAATATGACATGCTCAGCGATCAGATGTTCATGGGTTTCCTATGCGGCGCGGTTGCCCAGAACTTCGATGTGGGCTTGATCTTCATTGACGCGTTCAAGAAGCTTATCAAGGCCGAGTTGGATACCACGGAATGGCTCTTTAAGCGCATGGAGGCGATCAGCGAAAAGCACAGCGTTGATTTTGTGGTTTCCGTAAGCGCCGAGGTAGGGGAGCTACCGGACTTTATCAAAAAGTACGTGATTTAAGCGAGATGCTTGAGGCGGGAGCTTTCTTCCCACAAATGTGGGAGTGCTCCCGCTTTTTGTGTACCAAAAGTGGGAAATGGCCTTGCTCCAAAATCCATTTCATCACTTTACACACAAGGAAAAAACGTGTATGATGTTCCTATTCTACCCAATGTTTTGCGAAAGGGAGTGTAATTATATGTCTTTTTTCTCCACTCGCGGTGGCGTGTGCGTTACCACCTCGCAGTCCATTCTATGGGGATTGGCGAAGGACGGCGGGCTTTATGTGCCGAGCATGTTTCCCCAGCTTTCCGAAGAGCGTCTTGCCTCGATGTGCGGCGCGAGCTACCAGCAGCAGGCCGCGCGCATTTTGCGTGACTTTTTGGAGGACTATTCCATTGCGGAGATTGAACAGGCCGTAGACGCTGCCTATGGCGAGGATTTTGATGACCCGGCGATTGCGCCCCTGCGCATGCTTACGGAGGGCGTTCATGTGATGGAGCTGTTCCACGGCCCCACGCTTGCGTTTAAGGATATCGCGCTCAAGCTGCTGCCGCACCTCATCCGCTTAGCAGCGGAAAAAAACGATGAAAAGCGCGAGATCAGCATCCTCGTCGCCACCAGCGGCGATACCGGCAAGGCCGCGCTGGAAGGCTTTAAGGATGTGCCGGGCACCAGCTGCTCCGTTTTTTACCCCGCGAATGGCGTGAGCCGCGTGCAAAAGCTACAAATGGCGACCACCGGCGGCGCAAACACGCATGTCATCGGCGTGAAGGGCAATTTTGACGATGCGCAAGCCGGCGTAAAGCGCTTGTTTGGCGACCCGGGCTTCTATAAAAAGATGGATGCGCTGGGCAAGCTGCCCTCCTCGGCGAACTCCATCAACTTTGGCCGCCTTGCGCCGCAGGTGGTGTACTATTTTACGGCCTATACCTCGCTGGTGCATTCTGGCGCGTTGCGCATGGGGCAAACTGTGAACTTCGTGGTGCCTACGGGCAACTTTGGCGATATTCTGGCTGGGTATTATGCCAAGCAAATGGGGTTGCCCATTGGGCGGCTGATCTGTGCCAGCAACCGCAATAACGTGCTTAGCGATTTCTTTGGCGATGGCACGTATTACACACATCGCACCTTCTTTCAAACCATGTCGCCTAGTATGGATATTTTGATTTCCTCCAATCTGGAGCGCTTGCTGTACGAAAGCGCCGATCGCGACGCACGGCTTGTGAAAACGTGGATGGAGCAGCTTGCGGCCTGCGGAAGCTTTTCCATAGGCACACAACGGCTGAGCGAGCTGCAAAAAACCTTCTGGGCGGATTATGCCGATGATGTGATGACCGCCGCGGAAATCAAGCTCGTTTATGATCGGGCACATTATGTGATGGATCCGCATACGGCGGTTGCGTCCTATGTACTGCGCCAGTATCGCGAGCAGACGGGCGATCATACGTCCGCTGTGATCCTTGCCACCGCAAGCCCGTATAAGTTTTCCACCGATGTGCTGCGCAGCCTGCTTGGCGAGGAACGTGTTGCCGGGCTTGACGAGCTTGCGTGTGCCCAACGGCTGGAGGCGCTTTCCGGCGTGCCCATCCCCAAGCAGATCAAGGAGCTGGAAACCTTGCCTATTCGTCACCAGACGATTTGCGAGACCGGCCTGATGGAAAACGCGCTGCTTGCGGAGCTTCGCAACGCAAAAGGTTGACCTGTATAGGAAAACGCGAAATGCTATTTATTGAAGAAACAGCTTGCTTTTCCGCCTTTTGAAAAGTTTTTGAGCTTTTTGCGGAATTGTGGTTTCAACTCATCTGGATGTGGGGTATACTTAACACGAAGGCCGAGGAAAGGCCCGAAAATAAGATTGATTTTATGAGGAGGAACCCAATATGAAATGGATTTGCAAGGTTTGCGGTTATGTACACGAAGGCCCCGAGGCTCCCGAGTTCTGCCCCCAGTGCAAGGCTCCCAAGAGCAAGTTTGCTCCCATGGGCGGCGATAAGAGCTATGCGGACGAGCATCGCGTGGGCGTAGCCGAGGGCGTGGACGCTCGTGTAATCGAGGGCCTGCGCATGAACTTCAACGGCGAGTGCACCGAGGTTGGCATGTACCTTGCCATGAGCCGTCAGGCGGATCGCGACGGTTATCCTGAGGTGGCCGAGGCCTTCAAGCGCTATGCACTTGAGGAAGCGGAGCATGCCGCTAAGTTTGCTGAGCTGCTGGGCGAGGTTGTTACCCCCTCCACCAAGAAGAACCTTGAGCTGCGTGCCGAGGCAGAGTGGGGCGCGACTGCCGGTAAGAAGGAGCTTGCGACCCTTGCCAAGGAGCTTGGCTTGGATGCGATCCATGACACCGTGCATGAAATGTGCAAGGACGAAGCACGCCATGGCAAGGGCTTTGATGGCCTGCTGAAGCGCTACTTCGCATAACCATAACGCAGATTGTTGAGGTGGAAGTATGAAGCATGTATGTCCCTGCGGATATGTATATGATCCAGCGGTTGGCGATCCTGATGGCGGCATCGCCCCAGGCACGGCTTGGGAAGATATTCCTGAGGATTGGGTTTGCCCCATTTGTGGCTTGGATAAGGCTTCTTTCACAGAAGAATAAGCGCGTCGGCGCAACAAAGGGAACAACCGTGAGGTTGTTCCCTTTGTGGTAGTACGCCCGGCGTATTGCGTTTATAGCGCCAGCCA
>JAVVVJ010000007.1:27825-65500 GCA_036652695.1 Clostridia bacterium
AAATCACAACACGGGTGTGTTTTACCTTTGTGGCCCCCCGACGCAGACGATCACTAGGTGTAAAAGAACACCGAAGGGTTGATGAAAAGTGCCTTTTTCCAAAAATAAACACTTTACAGAAGAACAAGGCATTCCAGTGGGTGATGCTCTATTGTGGAAAAGACTCGCACTGGCAGGATGCAATGACCTTTCGGTATCATGCAAGTGATGTTGCAAACTGCACTGATGTGACCAGCGTTACGATATTGCGCTCAGAATGGGGATGGGCGGCCGTATGGCGTGTTTTGCACTAGCGGTAAATCCGTCTTCCTGGGCGAGGCGGTGGTGTTTCCGGAAATGAAGGTTGTCGCCAGCACACGACTGGGTACATCCTGATGCGTGAACAGCATAGTGAGTAGCATCTCCACGGCCGCCTCTGCCATCAGGCCTTTGGGGTGCGCGGCAGTTGTCAACTTTGTTTGATAGGGGCGCTCCTCCCAAAGGTGATCCAGCCCCGTAATGGACATTTGCTGCGGTATCAGCACGCCCATGCGGAGAAAAGTTGCTTCCAAAAAGCGCGCCATGGAATCGTTATAGCAGAGCATAGCGGTGCACTCCATGATACCGTGACGCATGGCAAAAAGCTGGCTGTCAAATAGATAATCTTGCTCTGACCACGTGCTGAACATCACACGCTCATCACGATATTCCAATTCGTTGCGCAATAGTCCATCGAGGTAACCACGGTATCGCATCTTGGTTTGATACTGGTTTGCGCAAAAGATGCCGCCAATGCGCGTGTGTCCCAGCGCTACCAGATAGTCCACCATGTTGGAAACCGTCTCCCGGTCATCAATCACTACGTGGGGTGCGTTTACCTCGTTATGAAAGCCATTGGTAAACACAAAAGGTATTTTGCGGCGATTCAGCTCCTCATAAAGATCTAAATTCAGGCAGGGCAGGTCGGACAGAATTCCCTCGATCAGCAAGCCGTCTATCTCCTGTACAAGCATGTTTTTGAGCGCTTTGCGCTTGCAGGCGGCGCTCTCTTCCGTACGGATCACGAGCAGCTCATACCCCTCCACCTCCAACGCGTGGCGAGCAGTCTGTATCACGTCCTCAAAAATCTGGTTTTCATAAGCGTAGGTAATCATTCCCACGCGGTGAAAGCGGGGGTCGCGGTAGCGCACGGGCAAGTGCCTAACAAAGGTACCCTTTCCTTGCCAGCTTTCCACTTGTCCCTCGCGCGCGAGCACCGACAGCGCTTGCCGCACCGTCACTCGCGATACGTCATAGCGCTTACACAGGCTAGCCTCGCTTTCCAACGGCGCTCCATCTGCAAGAAGCATAACCTCCTCACGCAACTTCTGCGCAAGAAGGAGGTATTTTTTCGTAACGTTTTTTTCGGCATTTTCCATGAAAATCCTCCCCACCATGATGGTGTCAAAATCATTATATCATATCGTAGGGGTACTGACCACATCGTCAACATGTAATAACAACTTTTTAAAAAAATAAAGAAAAGTGAAAAATATAGAAATTAGTACTTGACTAGAATAGAGAATATGGGTATAATACGACCAGATGGTCTGATTCTGTTCTGTGATGTCCGGACATCATGTGAATAAAGAAGATGACTAGTAGTAACAAGGTAGAATACGAAGGAGGATCTTATCATGAAAAAGCTCGTGTCATTGCTTCTGGCAGTGCTTATGTTACTCACTTCACTCCCCGCAGCATTTGCGCAAGGTGAAACTGTTTTGACCGTTAGCGGCTGGCCTGCTGGTGACGATGCATTCAAGGCCATCATTCCTGCCTTTGAGGCGGCGCACCCAGGCGTAAAGGTTGAATTGCAGTTTCAATCCACGGCCGATCACCACCAAGCACTCGTTACTGCGTTGGCCGCTGGTCACGGTGCGGCGGATGTAACAATGCTGGAGCAGGCTTGGGTTGGCCGCTTTAAAGACGGCGTTGGTTTTGAAAATCTATTGGCAGAACCCTATAATGCGGGTGGGTTGAAGGATCAATTTGTGGAATACAAATGGAATCTTGCTACCTCTGTGGATGGCTCGCAGATGATTGGTCTGGTATGGGACATTGGTCCAGCCACTATTTTCTACCGTCGCGACATTTTTGAGGATGCTGGTTTGCCCAGCGATCCCGATGAGGTGGACAAGCTTTTTTCCACGTGGGATGGGGTGCTTCAAGCAGCTGAGAAGGTACATATTCCCGGTCAGCGTTGGCTTTTGCCCTCGGCTTGCTATCTCTATGAATGGTGCTGGATGAACCGTGACTTTTACAACGACAAGCTCGAGCTGAACGTGGAAAAGGAAGGTACTCGTGAGGCACTTAACGCGGCTATCGAAATGCGCACCCGCGGACTAGATGCTCAGATTGATGACATGTGGAGCAACGAGGCGAATGCTGCCTTCGGTTCCGGCGCCATCGCCATGGTGGCGGCAGGTTGCTGGTATGGCGGCTTCATTAAGAGCTGGATTGCTCCTGATACCGCCGGAAAATGGGGCGTTGCGCACCTGCCTGCTGGCTTGTCCACCTCCAATTGGGGCGGTAGCTATGTGGCTATCCCATCGCAGTCTCAAAACAAGGAGCTGGCGTGGGAGTTTATCAAGTTCTCCATGGCAAATGCGGATATGCAAAATATCATGTTCGAGGCGGTTGACTATTTTCCCGGGTATACTCCTGCGTGGGACAGTGCCATCTATACCGAGCCTGACGCTTTCTTTGGTGGTCAAAAAACTCGTGCGCTGTGGGTCGAAATTGCGAATAGCACCGTGCCAACCTTCGCTTCTTTGATGGATGCCACCGCTGAGTCTGCCATGCAAACCGCTGTACGTACTGGGCTTAATGAAAACAAGAGTGCTGATGAAATCATTGCGGACGTGAAGGCTCGTATCGAAAATGAAACGCGTGATGACTATGAGAAGATGGTCGAGCTTATGGAGGATGCAGGTTTGTTCTAAAAAGTATGCTTGACATGCCTAAGGTCAAGGTGGCACTGGTTTGATGAAAAGAATGCTACGGACGATGCCTTCAAAAAAAGCCGTAGCAAAGGGATGCATTTCTTGCAATCCAACATTGAACAGCTAGCAACCGCGATCAAAGGTGAGCCGGAGAACATAGCCTAGATCAGGGTTGTAGGGGCAAAAACCCCTACAACTCCGCTTCCTTTCCGCCACAACTCCCACTATGTTAGAATTAGGCAGGTGATCATGAAATGACAACCCGGATATCCGCCCCTGTCCAACGCAGGGACACTCTTTGGCGGCAGATCAAAAAGAATAAAGTTGCGTATGCCTACATTGCACCGTTTTTTATTCTGTTTGCAATTTTTGGCCTGTATCCAATCATCTCTGGACTTTACATCAGCTTCTTTCGTTGGGATGGCGTAGGCGTTATGAAATGGAAGGGATTGGACAACTACGAGCGCATCTTCACCGATCCCACCTTCTTGACCGCGCTTGGCAATACCTTTTACATTGGCATTATCGCTCACATTCCTATTTTGCTTGGCGGCTTGGTGTTGGCGTATATACTCAACAGTTCCCGGGTCGCATGCACAAATTTGTTTAAGACTATTTACTTTCTGCCCATGGTGACCAGCGTGGTTGCCATCACGCTGGTTTTTCAAATCCTTTTTGGCTTTAATTTTGGCTTGCTCAACTACCTAACGAGTTTCCTTGGCATCGCACCGGTCAACTGGCTCGGTGGCAAGGGCGAATATATTAAGACTGCTATCATTATCATGTTCGCGTGGAAATGGATGGGCTGGAACATGGTGATTTATCTCGCGGGTATGCAGGGAATTTCCAATGATATTTACGAGGCAGCTACCATTGATGGTGCGCGTGCTTCGCAAACCTTCTTTCGCATTACGCTGCCGCTGCTCAAGCCCATCATCCTCTTCACGCTCATCCAATCCACCATTGGCACCGTCAACTTGTTTACTGAGCCATACATCCTTACCAACTCGCTTACGGGTGGCACCAACAATCAGGGTTATACAGTGATGCTCTATCTGCTCAACAAGGCGCCCAAGGGTAACAATATTTATGGTGTGGCCTCGGCGGTGGCATACGTTATCTGCATCCTTGTGGTTGCTATTTCGATGATTTTGCAACGGTTGATGAACGACCGTGAAAAGCGGGAGGTGCGTCGTACATGAGCGGAGTGCTGTGGCTGATTGTGCTTGCCGCCGCTGCTTGCGGGGTCTACTGGGGAGCGCGACGTTCGGCTAAGGTGGCACGTATTACGATGTATGCGGTACTTACGCTGGTTGCGTTGGTAATGATTCTGCCCTTCTATTGGATGTTCGTGTTGGCAACGCATGAAACCCATGATATTTTCAATTTTCCTCCACCGTTTTGGTTCGGCAACAGCCTTGGTGCGAACTTTGCCTTCATGAATCATTCGGTGGATATCGTGCGCCATTTCTTTAACTCCTTGTTTGTAACGGCGATGAATGTGGTGCTTGTGCTGCTGTTCTGTTCCATGGGCGGCTACGCCTTTGCAACCTATCGCTTTCCCGGCCGCAGTGTGCTATTCTCCATTTTGATGGGTACGATGATGGTACCCGCGCTGGCAAGCATTATACCGTGGTTCATCTTGATTACTCAATTCGGGTGGATCAACAGCTTTACGGCGCTGATTGTGCCAGGGTGTGCCAATGCGTTTGGCATCTATTGGATGCGCCAGTACTGCCAAAACAACGTGCCAATTTCGCTCACGGAGGCCGCGAAGATTGATGGTTGCAGCGAGTGGCTCATCTTCTTTCGAGTGATTGCGCCGGTGCTGTTGCCTGCGTTTGCGGCACTGGGTATCATGCAGTTTGTGAACACATGGAACGATTATATGGTGCCTATGTTGGTGCTACGATCTACGGAGCGCTATACCCTGCCGCTGATGCTTTCCTACCTCAAGGGTGACCCAACGCGTGGAGCCAATATGGGTGCGTTGATTTTGGCAAGCGCGTTATCGGTGTTACCACTGCTGGCGGCTTTCCTATGTGCCTCCAAGTTTTTCATGAGTGGACTCACGGCAGGTGCAATTAAAGAATAATTACGATGTAAGGAGTGTACTCCATGGACAAATCAATTCACATGGAAAATCTTTCACTGGGTGTGTGCTACTATCCGGAGCACTGGGATGAGACTCTTTGGCAGGATGACCTGCGCCGCATGAAGGAGCTTGGCATCGGCACGGTGCGGGTATTTGAGTTCGCGTGGAGTCTTGTGGAGCCGCGCGAGGGTGAATACGATTTCCGGCTGTTTGACAGCTTCCTTGCGTTAGCGGAAAAAGAGGCGATGCGTGTGATTTTTGGCACACCGACAGCTACACCACCCGCATGGCTCACCCATGCGCACCCCGATGTGCTCAACTGCAACAAGGACGGCCAAAAAATGTATCATGGACACCGTCGTCACTACAACTACAATTCCACCGTTTTTCATGATTATGTGCGCTCTATCGTCACCGTGCTTGCGGATCGCTACGGTACACATCCGGCTATTATAGGCTGGCAGATTGATAACGAAATCAACTGTGAAGTTGATACGTTCTATTCCCAGGCAGATCATGCGGCTTTCCGCACCTACCTGCGCGAGCGCTTTGGCACATTAGAGGCACTTAACGATGCGATCGGTGGACGGTTCTGGAGTCAGAGCTATTCCACATGGGACGAAGTTACGCTGGAAAGGCACACCCCGCACGAGCAGGGCAATCCTCACATGGCGCTGCTCAATAAAGCGTTTTTTTCCTATAGTGCCATCCGCTTTGCAAAGCTGCAAAGCGATATCCTCAGGCCGCGCATTGGGGACCGCTTCATCACCACCAACGGTATATTCGGACATCTGGACAGCGATGCACTCACCCAGCAGGCGCTTGATTTTATGACTTACGACAGCTATCCCAATTTTGCTTTTGTTGATCGTGGTAGTAACGGCGAAGAGGAGAACTCGCTGGGGGATCGGGCATGGTCGTTGAACTTGAGCCGAGCGCGGGCATTATCGCCTAATTTCGGCGTGATGGAGCAGCAGTCTGGTGCAAATGGCTGGGATTTCAATATGCTTGCCCCCATGCCTCTACCCGGGCAAATGCGACTGTGGACGATGCAATCCGTTGCACATGGTGCGGATTATATAAGCTATTTTCGCTGGCGCACTGCGCCCTATGGTACGGAGATCTACTGGCATGGCCTCAACGACTACGATAACCGACCCAATCGGCGCTTGCGCGAGGTGGCGACCATTCACGATGATTTTACGGCGTTGACGGACGTGGCAGGCAGCCGCTACGAGGCACGTGTGGCGTTGCTATGCGATTGGCTTAACGAGTGGGATGGTGAACGCGATCTGTGGCACGGGCCTATGGACCATGCGTCCCGCATGGCGATCTTTTCTGCGGCACAGCATGCCCACGCACCGCTAGATACGATCAACCTGCATAGCGGCATGACGGTGGAGGAGCTACGGCGATATGAGGTGATTTTCTACCCGCACGCAGCCATTTTGACCAATGAGACCGCAAAACTGCTTACGGCCTACTGCGAGTGCGGCGGCAAGGTAGTGCTGGGAGCGCGTACCGGTTACAAGGACGAATATGGTCGCTGTCCAATGCGCCCCATGCCTGGCTTTGCACGTGAGCTATGCGGCGTGGAGGTGGAAGAGTACACGCTACCGCACCCTGAGGACAAGACCATGCTGTGCTGGAATGGCAGCATGTATGCAGCACCACGGTTTCATGAAACCCTGTGCCCTGTGGAGGGCGGCGAGGGCATTGGAGAATTTGTCGAAGGCCGATTTGCGGGTGCGTGTGCTATTTGCGTAAAGCGCTACGATGGCGGCGGAGCGGCATACTATGTAGGTTGCGGCTTTGAAGAGCGGCTTGTGGACGCACTGCTTACGGTATTGGGACAGCGGGAACCGTATGCGGAATTGGCGGCATGTCCGCCGGAAGTTGAGCTGGCCGTGCGCCGCAAACAAAATATGCGCTGGCTGTTTATGCTTAACTACAGTGGGCAGACGCAGGAAATTCACCTTGGGAATGGACTGACCGATGCAGTGAATGGCGGGACGCTGGATGGCAAGGCGACGCTAGCTCCTTATGGTGTGCTGGTGGCACTTGCGTCGGAACGCTGAGCAAATACAGCAAAATGATTTGCAGCGCGCATCAAATGGTCTAAGTGCGTGCTGAAATGCTTCGTACAGTGGTGGAAAAGAGAATGATTCGGGGGGATGTTTTGGATTCCCACTCGATCCTTTGAATCAGAAGTATATCTTGCCTAAGTACACGATGAGCCGCATAGCAAAGCCGGGCGACCTTCGTCGCCCGGCGTATTGCGTGTGCCGCGCCAGCCACGCCCTTCCCGCGCGCCCAAAGCGAGCCGCATAGCAAAGCCGGGCGACCTTCGTCGCCCGGCGTATCGCGTTTATAGCGCCAACCACGCCCGCCCCGCGCGCCCGAAGCGCGCGGAAATGGGTCAAGGGCTTTAGCCCTTGCCTTGACTTGCTTGTTAGCGCCAGTTTTGGGCTAGACGGAAGAAACCCTCCAGTAGGCCGGGCATGCCTACATCCTCAGCGGCTACCGCTGGAAGCTTGGCGATCACCCGCTCGCCGAGCTTCACGCGCACCATCCCTAGCACATCGCCAGCCGCTATGGGCGCTTGAACCTCTTCGGGCAATTGTACCTCAAGGGCTAGTTGCTTTTCCTGCCCGAGCTTTAGTAGCATGCTAAGCCCTGTGCCCACTGCGGCCTCTACCTCCTCAGTCATGCCAAGCTTCACGGGCACGCGCATGTTGAGGCGTTCGCCTTTTTGTAGAATCTGAACGCGTTTGTAGCCGGAAAAGCCGTAATCCAACATGGCGCGCGCCTCGTTGAAGCGCACTTGACTGTTGGGGGTGCCAAGTACGATGGCGATCAGCCGCATGCCGTTTTTCATGGCGGTGGCGCTTAGGCAGTACTTCGAAGCATCGGCGCTGCCGGTCTTTAAACCGTCACAACCCTCGTAAAAGCGTACGAGGCGGTTGGTGTTTGTAAGCTCAGTGACACGCTTGCTGGGATGGATGAGCTTATCCATCCATATGCAGGCGTAGCGGAAGTATTCGGAATGGCGGCATATCTCGCAGGAAAGCAGAGCTACATCACGCGCCGTGGTATATTGGCCGTCAACGGGCAGACCAGTACAGTTTAGAAATACGGTATCCTTCATGCCAAGCTCTGCTGCGCGGACATTCATGAGTGCGGCAAATGCGGCCTCTGTGCCCGATATCTGTTCCGCTAATGCGCAGGCAGCATCGTTTGCGCTGGCGATGATGGTGGAGCGCAGCAGATCCTTGAGGGGATATACCGCGCCCGGATCTAGCAAGGCTTGACTGCCGATCTGCGAGGCCGCCGCTTGACTTACGGTGACGCTGTCCTCCAGCGCGATGCGCCCGGCCTCCAGCTCCTCAAAGCAGATCAGCAGCGTCATCAGCTTGGTGATGCTGGCCACCTGCCGCCGTTCGTCGGCGTTCTTTTCAAAGATGACGGTTCCCGTATCGGCCTCCAGCAGCATTGCGCTTGGTGAGGTGATCTCCAGCGGCACGCCCTCCTCCAGCGGCGCGGCGCTTGCGGCGCAGCCAAGGGGAAGCAGCAAAAGCGCCAGCAGCGGCGCGATGACCCGGTTTTTCCATGCCCTCATATCCAAAAACTCCTTCCGTGGGTTGATATCCTGCGTGGATAGCATACCCATGGAAGGAGTGAAAAAACGAACAAGGCCGTGGTAATTCCTGCTACAGAGCGGTGATTACACCATCCACCAGCGCGCGGAAGACGGTTTTGACGCGACCGCCGGTTTCCATGACCTCCAAATGGCTCAGTGGCTGATCCAAAATGCCCGCCGCAAGGTTGGTGATGCAGCTCAAGCCGATAACGTTCATGCCGGATTGGCGTGCGACAATGGTTTCCGGCACGGTGGACATGCCCACGGCATCGCCGCCCAAAATGCGCACCATGCGAATTTCGGCGGGCGTTTCATAGCAGGGGCCGTTAAGCCAGCAGTAGACGCCCTTTTGCAACGTGATGCCAAGCTTTACGGCTACGTCCTGCACGAGGTGCTGCATGCGCAGGTCAAAGGCGTGGCTCATATCGGGAAACCGAGTGCCGAACTCATCCAAATTGGGGCCGATGAGCGGGTTCTTGCCCGAAAGATTGATAAAATCTGTAAGGAGCATGAGGTCGCCGGGGGCGAAGGCCGTGTTGACGCCGCCAGCTGCGTTGGTGACGATGAGGGTTTGAACGCCAAGCTTCTTCATGACACGCACGGGCAAAGTAACGTCCTCCATGCAATAGCCCTCATAAGCATGAAAGCGGCCTTGCATCATGCATACGCGCTTGCCGTGCAGCGTGCCCGAGTGCCAGCGCCCGGCGTGACCCGGCGCCGTGGATGCGGGAAAGCCGGGAATGTCCGCGTAGGCGATGCTCTTTGGGTTTTCAAGCGCTTCGGCGTAATCGCCAAGGCCGCTGCCGAGGATCAAGCCGATTTCGGCACCGCCGCATGCGGCCTCAATGGCCTTGGCAGCGTCGTTGATTTTTTGAATGTACTCGTTCATTGTGAAAAAACCTCCTGATGCGCATGCTGTGGATGCGCGTTTTTAGATGATAGCAAAGCGGCGAAGGAGCTTGCGCCGAAGCGCTCCTTTGCGCCGAACAGCTCCGCGATGGTGGCGGCGACGTCCGCATAGCTCGTGCGCGTGCCTAGATCCCTAAGCCCCGTCATGCCTTTACGCCACGCAAGGAGTGGGATGTATTCGCGCGTGTGATCGGTGCCAAGGTAGGTGGGATCGCAGCCGTGATCGGCGGTGAGGAGAAGCAGATCATCCTTGTTAAGCGCGGATTGAAGCTCTGGCAGACGCTGATCGAAATATTCCAGCGCCGCCGCATAGCCGGGCAGATCACGGCGGTGGCCGTAGATCGAATCGAAATCCACAAGGTTGATGAACGCAAGGCCGGTAAAATCTCGCTGCGCAAGGCGCAAGGTACTATCGATGCACGCGGGGTTGCCCACTGCGTGGTCACTTTCGCATAGACCCTGCATGCAGAAGATATCCTCGATTTTGCCCACGCCGATTGTGGATAATCCCTGCTCCTTGAGCAGATCCAGCAGCGTGCGGCCGATGGGCGGAAGCGAAAAATCACGGCGGCGCGGCGTGCGCGCGAATGCGCCCTTGCCTGTGCCAGTGAAGGGGCGCGCGATGACGCGACCCACGGCGTGTTCGCCCTGTAGCTGCGCACGCGCGATTCGGCATAGCTCATACAGCTTCTCTGGTGGAAAAAGCGACTCGTGGCAGGCAATCTGAAACACGCTGTCCGCCGAGGTGTACACGATGGGATAGCCGGTGCGCAGGTGCTCCTCGCCTAGCTCGTCCAAAATCACGGTGCCGCTGGCGGCGTAATTGCCAAGCACCTTGAGGCCGATGGCCTGTTCATACGCCGCGATCACATCGGGCGGAAAGCCGTTGGGATAGGTGGGAAACGGCTTTTCCAGCCGAAGACCCATGAGCTCCCAGTGACCGGTGGTGGTATCCTTGCCCGCCGAAACCTCCATTGCCCGGCCATAAGCGCCTGCCGCGTCCGGCGGTGTGGGGCAGGCAATGCCGGGGATATGCCCAAGACCCATGGCTGCCATGTGGGGAAGCCGCGGGGTGGCGCCCTCTACAATGTGCCCAAGCGTGTTCGCGCCCGCATCGCCGTATGCGGCGGCATCCGGCAAAGCGCCCGCGCCAACGCTGTCCAATACGATCAGGAATACTCTTTTCACGGCTGAACCTCCTTTTTCCTGTACTTGTATTGTACACCGAAACGGAGAAAATGAAAAGAGAAAACAAGGGAGGAATGAAAGGGAGCACAGGATGGAAACAAAAAGAAACTGCTACCGGAGTGAATGCGATTGGAAAAGCAAGATTGAGGAGGCAAAGCTGGTTTGCTATACGTCAAACCGCCGTGTGGCGAACGAGACGCACGGCGGCGTAAGCAAGGGGGGATAGGGCGTTACGCCCTATCCCCCCTCTTGCCGATTCCTTATTCAGCCTGTCCATCCATAGCGTCCAAGGCGATCTTTGCCAGCAAGTTCCCTTGCGCATCTAGGCAGGTGAGCAGCCAGCGCGGGTTGCCATCGTTCTGCTGCCGATAATCCACCCCAATGGATAGCCCTTGGAGATCCGCGTCTGGGATATCGTACTTGCGGATCAGCTCTGCCTTGGCAAGGGCAATGGCGCGTTCCTCTGTGATGGCGGCTTTGGAGGGCAGCACGGTGAGGCCATCGCCGTACTGTGCGCTGAACGCGGCCTTGTCAGCGAGCGGCCATAGGTCGTAAGCACCCTTCGCGGCTACTCCGGCGGCGAGTGCTTCGGCGGCGGCTGCGCTCTTCCGCTCGCCTTCCACACCGGATAGGTACTCCTCCGGCGTGCTGGCCTCGACCACCGCGCCGGAAGGGGAAGAAAGACGCACGCAATAGGCGGTCGTTTGCCCCTGCTGGGAAATTTTGATCTCCCATTCCTTGGGACGCTCAACCTCGGGCAGGCTGTAAAACGAGAGGTTGAAATGATAGGTTCCGCGATCTACGGCCTTGAGTCCACAGTGGGTAACGAAGGTTTGCCAAGCCAGATCGATGGCGTCTGCTTGCTGCAAATCACCCGCTTGGGGCAGTTGATAGTAGTACTCATGCGGAATTCCAAAGTTTTCCTCCATTTGACCATACCATGCCTTGTCTGCCAGCGTCCAATCAGGCAGCTCTTTGCCGCCGTTTTCGCTCACCTTCTGCGCATACAGCATAGCAAAGGATGCCGCGGCTTGGTGTTCCTCGCGCGAGCTGCTGTCGAAGCGGGTGGGCTTGAAGGTTTCAAGGCGGGCGGCGGCATCGTCAGAAAGCAGGACGTTGTCGCGTGGCACAAAGCCGGATGTGCCGTTCAGCACTACCTGATACCATTTTTGTACGCGACCCAGCACCGTGACGGTCAGCCCCTGCTTGTATGCGTTGATAATGGTGGAGGTTTCAGCGTTGAGGGCAAACAAGTTCACATGTCCGCTGGGCGCGTCGGTAACGAGGACGCCCGTGGGCAAGGCGGGCGGGGTGCCGCTTTTAGTGATGTAGAACAGGGGAACCCAACCGGAAATGCCGCTGCTAATGCCGTCGCCGCCCACCAGCACATTTGCCCAGTTCGGCTCGCCCTTGCGGGAGCCCCATTCCTTGAGGGAGCTGCTTTCGCGCTGCTCCAAAATGGTAACGGGCGTGCCGTTGAAAAATGCGCCGATGGGGACGTCCAGATCGTTCACGCTGGGTACGCCGAGCAGCGGCGCGCCATCCGCGTGCGGGTTGGCGATATAGGCGGTGCTCGCCATGGGCGCGGCGGTGGTTTCAATGGCGAAGGCCATGCCGCTGAAGGCTGTCAGCGCCAGTGCCGCCGTACATAGCAGCGCGCCCGCACGCTTGCTGCCGCCCGCCAAAATGGTGATAATGCGGCGCTTCATGCCGGTTTTGCCCGCGTAAAAGGAGGTGGAAACGCTGGTTTTCATGCGCGACTGCCTGCGGATGACGCGGATGATGGTTTCGGAGTAAAACCGGCGGTTTTCCATGCCTTCCCCTGCGGTGACGGCCTCGTCGCAGGAGGTTTCCTGCCAGAAGTTCAGCGCGCGGGAAAGCAAGTAGACGGCGGGATTGAACCAATGCAGCGCCATGGCGGCGAGCAGCCCGATTTTTATCCACAGATCGCCGCGCCGCAGGTGTGTCAGCTCGTGACGGAAAACCAAGGGAAGCTCGTCTGGGCTTAGCTCCTCATCGGGCAGGAGCAGGCGCGGATGGAAGAGGCCGACCAGCATGGGGCTGCTCACGGTTGGGCAGAGCAGCAGTCGCACAGGCTGGCGAATGGCAAGGCGGCGCTTTTCCGCCTCCCACAGGCGCAGGGTTTCAGGGGTTGTGATGGGCTTGAACCAGCGTCGCACCGTGCGCAGGAACAGAAGGTGGCGCGTTATGGATCGGGCGAGCGCTACGCATGCGCCCAATAGCCATACGAAAGCTGCAAGCCACAGCGGGTCAAGGGCGCGCTGGGCTGCTGGCACGGAACCATTGCTCGCGGAAGAGCCGGATGCGCCGGAGGCAGAACCAGCGCCGCTGCGCGCAACGGTTGTGTCATTTGTGTCGGCAATGCGGGCTGCGCTTGCGGCGTTGGTTAAGGCGGCGCTGCTGTTTTCTTGCGCAAGCGTGGCCGTGCCAATGTCCGTGCCGTTGCCCGTGGTCACGCCGCCAACAGGCGCAATCGCGCTGCTGTCTGCCGCTTCACGCAGCGCGGTGTCAATGGCAGGAACGCTCGCCTCCATCGGCAGAAAATCGCTTGCTGGCACAGCTGTTTGCGTTGGCAGGTTTATACGCGCGGTTACATCTGCGGCGGTGGAGCTTGGTAGATGCAGCGTAAAGGCGGGCGCCGCGTTCCAGCGTAGCGGGAGCAAAAACCCGAGCAGCATAACGATCCACGTGAGGTACAAACTCGTGGCGCGGTACCGCTTGCCAAGCAGCGGTACTAGGAAATACCACAGCAGCACGACCGCAGCCATGGTGATGGAACAGGTTAGGTAGATTTCGAATAAGCGTGTCATTTGGCGCCGCCTTCCTTTTGCGTGCGTATCCACGCGGCAAGGTCGTCCAGTTCATTTTCCGACAGGCAATCGCTTTGCAGCGCCCCGAGCAGGCTTGCATAGCTGTTTTTGTGGTAATGGCTTACAAAGCATTCGGTTTCCATGCGCAGGTACTGTTCGCGGGTGATTTCTGGGTAAAAGGCCCGCTCGCGCCCTAGCCCTTTTTCCACGCGCAGAAAGCCGCGCTCGGTCAACCGGGCAAAAAGCGATACGACAGTTTGAATCTTCCAGCCCTTTTCACGCCCCAGCTTTTCCATAATCATGGAAGTGGTGAACGGCGGATTTTCCCCCCATAGGTAGTCCATAATTTCAAACTCGGTATCGGGCAAACGTTGGGATTTCATCGTTTGGCAACCTCCTCGTGGATCAATGTAAGACACGGTGTGGTATCTATAATACACACTGTCTTATGGAAAGTCAAGGGAAGAAAGTGCCGCGCTCAAACGTTTTACAAATGTGAAACAAATTATTCTTGACAGCCAATAAGACGTGGTGTAGTATATAGACAAGATACGGTGTGGTATGTTTTGGAAACGGAAGAGCAGAAATACTTTTATGACGTGCCGGTGGTTTGAAAGGATGGTTACGAACATGAAACGAAGGATTGCGCTTTTTACGATGATTGCGGCACTGCTGCTGAGCGGGCTTTGCGCGGCGCGGGCTGAAACGCTGGGCAACAGCATTCGCTTGGGCGGCACGGGGGACGATAGCCTTTCGCGCAACAACTGGCTGATCACGCCGGAGGGAAACCTTCTCTTGGTGATGCAAACCACGGGTGGGCACAACGAGCAGCCCACCTATCCGCATAACGCGCGAAAGACGTGGCTTGTGTGCCTTGCGCCGGATGGAAGCACGCTTTGGGAACGGGAAATCGGTGAGAAAACGGGCGCGAGCATTTTGTACAACCTCCGCCTGCGTGCGGATGGCTCCTTCGATGCGCAGCTCAGGTACAGCATTGATCAAGTTACGCAGTATACCCGCTGGCAGCGCTATTCTCTTACGGATGGCGCACTCCTGTGGGAGGGGGAGAAGGAGCAGCCCTACACGGTGGAAGGAGCGATGGAATACTGCTACATCGCTGGCACGCGCACCTTGCGCACGTGCTTCAACGGTTCACAGGCCACAAGCGAGTCGCGCATGTATCAGCTGGAGGAAGCGGATGGCAAGGTGCTGTGGCAAGCAGGGGCGCGGGCGATAGGGTTAAGCGGCCTAAACGGCGTGGCGGCTGTGGAGGGCGGAACCGTGCTGTATGGCTTCAATGGGCTTGAGGGGGAGAACGGCTACGTCCCCGTGCTGCTCAAGATGGATGATGCGGGAGCGGTTCAGTGGCGCGTGGCGCTGGACGAGGTGAAGAATGGGAAGCTGGACTCGTATACCTTCACAAAGGATGGATTGCTGGTGTTGGCGGGCTGGTCACACGAAGACCTTGCTTCGGACACCGGAGTGTTGAGAAACGTCCAGCAGGTGCTTTGCTGTGTGAACCCGGTGAGCGGAGACGTCCGCTGGAAGAAGCTCAACGCCCTTGCGGACGGCGAGGCGCTCGTCCGTGGAGCCATTGTCGAGGTTGATCAGGGCTTTGTGCTCAGCGGTGGCAATGGGCAGTTCAGCGGCATCGCGTATCAGCTGATCGACCATGAGGGAAATGAGCTGGCTCGCTGGGAAACGAGCTTGCCGGAGACTACCTTCATCGGTTCGGACCTGTTCCTGTGGAATGGCGTGCTGTGGGTGGCAAGCTTCATTACGCAGGAGGAAGATCACAGCGACGTGCTGCTGCAACGCGTGGAGCTTCCCGCGCTGGATGCAGCGGGCGATCAGTGGGAGACCATCCGCGCCATGACTGTTGAATGGGAGCGGCGGCTCGGACCCAACGCGTATTGGACGCTGGAGGACAAGGCCGCATTCTGCCAGCAGTTTGGTGCGCCGCCAAGCTTGATTGGGTTGAGTGACAGCTATCTGGAGCTTCCCGCGCCGACGGATGTGACGCAGGCAAAGGCGGTTGAGGAGGCGCATCATGCGATCATCAGCCAGTACCAGTGGACGGCGGAGCAGGTGAACGCGCTCAAGCTTGACATCGGCTTTTATACAAATGGAAGCTTTAGCGCCATGAGCGGCGCGGAGCGCACATGGGTGATCCGCTTTTGCGATGAGAGCGCGGACGCGCAGGGGGTGGATGAGACGCCCTTCACCTGCTACGTGCCCTCGCCGCGCGGAATGGTTACGCTGGTGCGCAATCTCACCGCCCCGCTGCTCATGCGCTGGGGCTTTAGCGAGCAAAGCGCCGCGCAGCTTTGTGTGACAGCTTTCCTGTGCTATCGTAACCCCGATGGGGGAAGGTATTTTCACCGGGACAGCGTATGCGAGGGTATTCCGGAAAAATATCGGAACCAACTGGAGGCTTTTCAACCGGGGCTGCTTCCGCTGGAGCCGTATCACAGCTTGAAGCCCTGCCCAATCTGCATGCCATGAAGAAACAAGCGGGAAAGCGTTTTGACGACATCTTGCGTTTTTGAAAGGACGGTTCAGCATGAAAAGAAAGCTATCGTTGATTGCGGCGGTTTGGCTGGCGCTGCTTTGCACCATGCCCGCTGCCGTTGCTGAGGACAGATATCTGCGGGATGACACGCTGTTTACCACGCTGTACGACTGTGATGCGATGCCCGATGGCGGTGTGGCGCTCACCCTATCGCAGCGCGATCGGGAGAACCACAGCGAGGGTGAAAACGATACCGTGGGGCTGCTGGTATGCCTTGACGCGGCTGGAAAGCCACGCTGGGAGGTCAGTGAACGCAAGCCCGGTCAGAACATCTACGCTTCGCTCAAGACGTTTGAGGATGGTACGCTTTTAGCGATGTATCACCATTATGGCAAGGACATACCGGACGATTGGACCCTCCACCGTTTTACCGCGGATGGCGAGCTGCTGGACAGCCTCGCATTGGCGGCGGGGAGCGTGATGATGCAGCGTGCCACCAAGGATGGGATGCTCCTTGTGACGTTGGAGGAGAAGCGTGACGAGGCGGACGCTTTGCCGCTTCGCTTCACTCTCTATGACGCGGATTTGAAGGTGTTGTGGGAGCTGCGCGATGAGAAGCGCTTCGCCGCCAACAGCATGCCGCTACTGACCGGCTTTGGAACGGCGCTCCTTGGCGCTTCGCGCGGAAACGGTCCGGCCATGCTGTGGCTACTTGACGATACGGGTAAAATCGTGTGGGAAAAGGAGCTTGCCGCGGAGCCGATCTACCACCGGAGCTTGGCGCTTGACGAGGATGGAAACCTGCTGCTCATTACCGTGGGCAGGGACAAAGCTACAAACCAGCCCGTGGCGCCGAGCAGCGTCACCTGCTATGGCGCAGATGGGAGCGAGCTATGGAGGACTTGGTTCGCGCTGCCGGGGGATGGAAAGCCGATGCGGGTTGCGGACAGCCTCGTCACCAAGGATGGGTATCGATTCCTATGCACTGCCCAAACGGATACCCGCCTACGCCTCATTGCTGTGAGCACGCAGGGCGAGGTGCTGAGCAGCGTGGATTGTACCATTGAGGAAGGCGGGTATCAATGTGCTGAGATGGTCATGCTCAATGGTGTGCTCCATGCGGCCGTGGAGCTAACGCGCGGCGGGAAGGAAATCGTGGCGCTGCAATCGCTGCGGTAAGGGGAGCGGCAAAGCGTTAAGAGCCGTGAAATAGTGCTTGACAAGCATAGGTAGACGGATGTAGAATGAAAATGCGTTCTACATCCGTCTATCGTTTTTTTCTGGCAGAATAGGGGTGCGAAATGTAAATTGGTAAAAAGATGGGTAAAAGTAGGATGGTTTTGGCGAATTGCTTCGTTACATAAATAGTACAAAAGGAGGCTGATCCCATGCGAGCCGCGACGATCTTTGAATTTTTGATTGAAGCCAACCTGATGGCAAGCATTGCTATTGTGCTCCTGTTGCCCATTCGCCGTTTCCTGCGGGGGCGGCTTAGCAATGGCGCAATTTATTTCGCATGGCTCTTGGTGGCGCTACGGCTCCTGCTGCCGTTGAGCCTGCCCAATCCCGCTATCAATGAAATTGTGCCCGCTCACAATACCACATCGGGCGTGCGACCCATTACCGCGCAGGTGCGTACGCGCGCGCTGGACGCGGTGTTCGAGGCAAGCAGAATCTATGGCGAAACGCCGGAGGGCGAGCTGGAGCCAAGGGTCAGCAAGCTTTGGAGCGCCGTGCGCGGTTTGGCTGCTGAAACCGATTACGGCCATACCGCGCGTGGGGCGATGCACCTGTGGATGGCGATATCGGCATGCGTGCTGGGCTATGTGGTCTGGCGCAACCTGCTCTTCCGCCGCGCGCTCCTTAAAGGGCGCGTGGAGCCGCTTGCGGACGCGCAATGGGAGATGTACCGCGCGCTTTGCGAGGAGCGCGGCATAAAGCCCATCCCCGTTTGGTGGGTGGATCCGCTGCCCAGCGCCTGCCTAGTGGGTGTGGTTCGCCCATACATCGCGCTGCCGCTGACCCTTCGTGGTGAAAACCTGCGGCAGGCGCTCACGCATGAGCTTTGCCATCACAGGGCGAGGGACGAGTGGTGGGGTGTACTGCGGGATCTGTGCTGCGTACTGCACTGGTTCAACCCGCTGGTGTGGCTGGCGGCGCATCTCTCCCGCGCGGATTGCGAGCTGGCGTGCGATGATCGCGTGATTGCACGCTACGATGACGAACAGCGCCTTGCCTATGCCAACGCGCTCGCCGTGACCGCCGCGCGCAAAACCGCGCCGGATATGAGCGTGCTTGCCACGGGCATGACCATGAAGGGCAAGCATTTGAAGCAGCGCATCGGCACCATTGTGCGCGACCGCCGCACGCAGCGGTGGCTGTCGGTGCTGTTTATCAGCCTTGCGAGCGTCGCGCTGGTTTTTGCCTTTGCCACGGCAGAATACAACAGCCAGCCGCGTTCAGGCAATTACGACGCGCAGCACCCGCTGCCGCCTGTGGCTGCCGAGGGCTACGCGCCCTATGAGCGCGTGAATTACGAAAACAGCGCACTCGACTATGCAAAGCGTTTTTTGAGCAGCGACTATTTCAACGTAAAGACGGATGCGCTTACCATGAAGGTATCCTATGTGGAGGATATCGACGGCTGGAATGTGGAAGCGTATCCACCTGCGAGCGCCTTTCCCTATGGCCTTTGTGTGAACCGCGATGGCGTGGTGCTCAACTTTGCCGATACCACCAGCGATTTTACCAGCGATTTGTGCGCAACGCCAAGCGAGATGGGTGAAGACGATCCGCTTGTGGGCGAGTACGCCGCCTATATCGCCGAATTTGCCAAAGCGATGCTGCCCGGTGTAGGAGAGCGCTACGAGGGCATGCGGTTGGTCGGGGATCAAAGCAACGCGCAGGGGCGCTACCTGACCTTCGCGCTGTTCGATGAGGACGGCGACGTAAGGCGCGATTTGTACACGGTGGTGCTGCGCATCAGTCCCGAGCGGCGCGTGATGGCGTTTGAGGAGGTGATGCGTGGGGAAAATACCATGAGTGACAAAGACCTGCGCACGCTTGAGGAAGAAAAGGGACCGTGGGTCACGTGGAGCTTGCAGGACAAGGCGAAAATGAGCGCGTACGACCAGCTTGGCGCTCGCCATCACGGCTTGCCTAGCGGGGAGGATGTAACGCAGGAGGCTGCGGAGCAGGTCGCGCGGGGGGAGGTCATGCGCGCCTTTGGGGTGAGCGCGGCAGAGCTGGACGGCATGGAGAAGCAATTCTTCTTTTACACGGAGCATCCGGAGACGCCGCTGTGGGAGGTGCGCTTTGCCCGCGACACGGTTTGGCAGTACGCGGTTACTTTCTTTTCGCGCACCGGGATGATCGCAAGCTGTGAAAAACGCGGGGAGGACGCTTCAGCGATGGCTGCTTCGAGCGCTGAACCGAGCGCTGAGCCGACCGCTGCCCCGACCGTTGCTCCGGGCATGCTCAATGAGCAGGAGGCCGTTGCGCTCGCGCGTAAGGCCGTTCAGGAGCAGTGCAAGCTGGAGGAGAGCGTTGTAAGCGGCCTATCCGTTTATAGCGTGGACTATTTTGACGCTCCTATCCACCTAAACGTGAGCACAGATCAGCCCACATGGCTGGTCTGCCTAAGCCTAGGCGACGCGCGCTCGCCCTTTGACTATTCCGTCATTTTGGACGCCGCCACGGGCGAGGTGCTCATGCTTCACGACCCATCCAACATTTCCAATGGCTAACCCATTCAAAGAAGGAGGAATTTTTACATGCGCATGATTCAAAAGCTGATCTTGGTACTGACAATTTTGGTAATGGCTGCTTTACCCTGCCTCGCGGAGACGGCGCCCACCTTGTTTAACCCCGAGCCTACCCTTGCGCCCGGCACCATCACTGGAGATTCCGATACGAGTCATCAGATAGCGCTGAAAAATGTCAAAAGCGGCAAAGTTCCCGCGCACTGGGGCGATACCACCATTCCGAAGGAATTTTGGGAGAAGCTGGATAGCTATCAGTTTAACGCCGATACGGCAGAAGGGCTTATCAAGGGATGGATTGAGGAATACAGTGCGGATATGCGCTTTTGGCCTGTGGAGCTGCGTGCGCTCATTGGCCAATGGGTGCGCATCGATGGGGATCTCAATTCCGCAACGGAGGGGATGCCGCTTGAGGGCGATATCCCGGTTGAAGAGGCCGAAAAAATCGCGTGGGATACCTATCGCAAGCTATATCAGGAAGCCTATGACACCTCCGTGCCCGCCTTTTTCCGGCTCTATACCGTGTTTTGGATCAATGACGATGGCGTGCAGGGTCGAAACAGGTGGTATATCCAATTTGTGGATCCTACACGCGTTACGGGTCAAGGCTCAGGGCAGGTGTTGATCGACGCAAAGACCGGCGAGGTGCTGGTTGCCGATGTGGGGCTTGGCGGCAATGGTTGAGCAGGCATGAGGAAAATACGGTAAACTCCGTGCGCGGTGGGCGTGGGGAGTGCAAAGCCGGGCGGCATGGGTCGCCCGGCTTTGCTGATGGAACGGGTATGGTATTGTGCGTGCTCCCGCTCTAGTTCGTCCAAAAAATGGAGGTCTGGTTTTCGCTCATGCTTTCCACGGTGGGGTGCATGGCGCTGCTTTTGTTGCCGGTGAAGAAATCCTTGACGCTGTCCCAAAGGGTGCGACCGGTGGAAAGGTTCGCCTGCGCCACCTGTACGGATTGCATGCCCTCCAGCAGAATGCCGTTGTTGAGCAGCTCCGCGTGTACAGGGATTACGCGGTAGGTGTAAACGATGCCCGCGCGAGCAGAGGTATCGGTATAATAAAGGGTTTCGCCCGCATTGCCGTAAAGCTCGGTGAGGATGAAGCTCTCCCCCTCCGCGTCACGCTGCACGCGGTAGATGGCGGAATCGGCGGGCTGAATCATCAGCAGGGGATAGCCGTTGTCGCTATGGCCGACGGTGAAACGGTTTGGCGAGCGCGGCGGCGTCCATACATCGCTTTTTTTGGTGGGGTGGTTGTCGGTGGTAAAAAGCTCGCTGTAGCGGTAGCTTTTGGGGGTGAGGTCAACGGCGAGCATGGGCTCTCCACGCCATTTGATGGCTTGCTTGTCAATCTCAAGGGAAACGATGCCATCGGGTCGTACAAAGTCCGGCTTGTCGCGGTTTTGGTAGAGCGCGCTGAAGTAATTGCGTGCCATGAGGGCGGTGTTGTCTCCACCGCTGACCCAGCTTTGCAGCTTGTGAGAGCTGTCCGATTCGTCAAAGCCCATCCAGAAGGCGCATGTGATTTCGCTGTTGTAGCAGGCCATCCAGATGTCGCGGTTGCCGCCGCCGGTCATGTTCACGGTGCCGGTTTTGCCGGCAACTGGCGTGCCCGCGCTGGAAAGCTTCGCGCCCGTGCCGGAGGCTGTAACAGATTGTAAAAGACTGGTCATTAGATAGGCAGATTGGGCTTTGAGCACGCGCGTGCCCGTGGCGCGGTGCTGAAAAACCACCCGCCCGGTGGGATCGGTCACTTTGGTGATGAAATGCGGGGCGTTGAAGGTACCGCCGTTGCCAAAGGGCGCGTAGGCCGCCGCGAGCTGCACGGGGGATACGCCATAGGTCATGGCGCCCAAGGCGAGGGAAAGGTTGTTATCGCGGGCATCCAGAGGAATGCCGACCTTGGTGAGGTAGCTTTTGCCCGCTGCCACGCCGATTTGGTTGAGGAGCGAAACCGTGGATACGTTCAGGCTGCTGGTGAGCGCCGCGCGGATGCTTACGTTGCCGTAATAGGTGTAGCTGGAATTGCGGGGCTTGTAGCCGTTGAAATCGGTCGGTTCATCCTTGAGCACGCTTGCGGTCATGTAGCCATGCTGATCGATGGCGGGAGCGAACACCACCAGCGGCTTAAGGGCAGACCCGGGCTGCCTGCGCAGGCTTGTGGCGCGGTTGAAGCCGCGGCGCACGTCATAGCTGCGCCCGCCCACAATCGCCAGCACATCGCCGGTGCGGACGTTTATGCATGCGGCGGCGCCCTGCACGGGTGTGCCATCGCTCGCCTTGGCGGGAAAGACGTCCTTGGTGAACTGCGCGTCCAGCAGATCCTGATGGGTGCGGCTGAGTGTGGTATCAATGGCATAGCCGCCGGTGAGCACTTGCTCGCTGCTAAGCCCCAGCAGGTTTTCGGCTTCATCAAGCACCGCATCTACAAACCAGCCATAGGGGATGCTCTCCTTGGGAGGCTCGGAAAGGGCAAGAACCTCTTTGGCGGCGTTGTCGTGCGCCGCTTGGTCAATCATGCCCTCCTCCAGCATAACGCCTAGGATGTAATTGCGCCGCGAGCGGTTGTTTTCCGCGCTCGCGTGGGGCGCGTAATGGCTGGGCGCTTTGATGGAGGCGGCCAGCGCGGCGGCTTGGGTGAGCGTAAGCTCGTGCGCGTCCACGTCAAAATAGGTTTGAGCAGCCGCCTGTAGGCCGTAGGCGCCGTTGCCGAAATAGATATAATTGAGATACATTTCCAAAATTTGATCCTTTGTCATCATGCGCTCCAGCTGCATGGCAAGGTACATTTCCTCCAGCTTGCGCGCGATGGTTTTTTGCGTGCTCAGGTGGCTCTGACGGATGAGCTGCATGGTGATGGTGCTCGCGCCCTGCGCGTAGCCGCCTTGCTTGAGGTTTGCGGCTAGCGCGCCAAAGAGGCGCACCACGTCGATGCCATGATGCTTGTAAAAGCGCAGATCCTCAGCCGCGATGAACACCTGCCGCGTTCGCTCCGGAATTTCGGAAATGGGTACAGCCACGCGGTTTTGCGCACCCCGGATGCTTGTGATCAGCTCGCCGCCGCCATCGTACAGGCTGCCCGTCTGCGGCGCGGCAGTGATTTTTTGAATGTCAAGCTGCTGCCAGTGCGCCATGTCAAAGGCGAAATACGCGCCCAAAAAACCGACGATCGCTAGGCTTAACAGCGCATAGAGCGTGGTTCGCACAGGGTGGCGGCGGTGCGGAAAACCCGTGTGGTTGAGATCGGGCGTGCGCATGCGTTTGCCAGCAGCACGCCGCAAGCGCGTCTGCCGCCACGCAAGCTTGTTGGATAGCGTAGGCTCGCGGCGCGGCGGTATGAATTTTTTGGCAGGCTTGGGCGGCTGAACGCCCTGCGGCAGGGGCGGGTCATCCGATGGCTTGGCGCTAAAGTCATCGATGGGCACAGCTTCGCCCGCCTCCTCGGCGTGATCTGCGGCTTCATCCGCAAAGGCATGTGCCGCATCGTCGAAGCCTTCGTCCTCCGGCTCGTCCGCCAGCAGCTTTTCGGCTGCTTCATCGAAGCGGTCGGCGGCTTTTTCAGGTTCAGCCTGCGCGTGCTCGCGCGTAGGCTGAACGTCCGCGAATGGTTCCCCAACAGGCTGCTCTTGCGCCAGATCGCGGCTCTTGATGGGCTTCTCCTGCGCGCGAGCCTGCTTGCGCTTTGCTTTCTTCATCCAACTACCCCCAAAGCGGCTGTTGCACGGCGCGCTCTCCATGGCGGGCGCGCAACGCTCGTGCTTACTATGCGCGCTTTGACAGCGCAAAAACCATGGAAACCGCTACAATAAGTACCATTTACAGCAGGTGATAGACTCCTGTATACTTTCATTGAAAGCGAAGAGGAGGGATGCCTGATGCATGCAACCAAGCACCGCAAAGGAATGCTTGTATTGATCGGCTTGATGCTGCTTACGCTGCTGGCGCTGGCGGTGCGTAGCGCCGCCAATCCGGCAGAGCGCGTTAGCTACCCGGAGCTGCTGCGGCGCTTGGGCGCGGGCGAGGTGGCGAGCGTGCGCATGGCTGATAGCGCCGCGCTGGAGGCGGTCGGCACGGATGGACGAGCCTTTACCTTTGATAACCCGCGCATGGAGCAGTTCAAGCATACACTGCTGATGAATGGCGTTGCGGTTACGGAAAGCGGCGGAGCGGGGCTGGGCTACGCCTTGCTGCTGGCGGGCATGCTGGCGATTGGCTTTTTGCTCATGCGGGGCAGGCGGCAGAGCGAGCGCGGGTTTGCGCGCAAAATTGGCCACGAAAGCGAAAGTGTGGTGCCAACGACGCATTTTGCGGATGTCGCTGCCAATGAGGAGGCCATGGAAAGCTTGCGCGATTTGGTGAGCTTCATTCAATCGCCGGAGCGCTACAGCCGCTTTGGCGCGCGCGTGCCGCGCGGGGTACTGCTGCACGGTATGCCCGGCACGGGCAAAACGCTCATGGCGCGAGCCCTTGCGGGGGAGGCTGGCGTGCCGTTTTTCGCCGTCAACGGCGCGGATTTTGTGGAGATGTATGTGGGCGTGGGCGCGAGCCGCGTGCGCGCGCTGTTCCAAAAGGCGCGCAAGGCTGGGCGCGCCGTGATCTTCTTTGACGAGATCGATGCCATTGGCAAGCGGCGCGATAACCAAAGCGACGAGCGCGAGCAGACGCTGAACGCGCTGCTTTCGGAAATGAGCGGCTTTCGGGAGGGGGATGGCGTGGTGGTGTTGGCCGCGACCAACCGAGCCGATACGCTGGACGAAGCCTTGCTGCGCGCCGGGCGCTTTGACCGCCAGATTGAGGTGCCGCTGCCCGGCTATGAAGAGCGCGTGCGCATTTTAGAAGTACACGCGCGCAACAAGCCGCTTGCGGGGGATGTGTCCCTGCCGGAGATCGCGGCGCAAACCGCGCTGTTTTCCGGCGCTAAGCTGGAAAGCATGCTTAACGAAGCCGCGATTTTGGCCGCGAAGCGCTCGGCAGAGTCCATTACGCGTGATGACGTAGGCCGCGCGATGGATACCATGCTCTTTGGCATGGAAAGGCGAAACGGCGCGGCGGAGCGCGAGCGGGAGCTGACCGCGGCGCATGAGGCGGGTCACGCGCTGCTGACGGCGGTGCTGCTGCCGCAAAGCGGCATACGCAAGGTATCGATCATCCCCACGGGCAGGGGCGCGGCGGGGTATAGCATGTCCATCCCGCCCGAAAGGATGTTCCATAGCAAGCAGGAGCTTGTCAATCACATGGCGGTGGCACTGGCCGGGCGTGAGGCCGAGGCGCTGCTCTTGGGCGCGGAAAACGTAACCACGGGAGCGGCGAACGACATTGAAAAAGCGTGTACGCTCGCGCGGCGCATGGTGTGCGAATGGGGGATGCTGCCCCACAGCGAAGAGGCGGGTTTGTTTTCGCAGGCGCAAAAGGATGCCGCCGCGCAGGAATGGCTGCATATTGCGCGCATGTTGGCCGGGCATGTGCTCGCCGCCCGCCGCGCCGCATGGGAGCGGCTCATAGGGCAGCTCCTTGCGCACGAAAGCCTTGTGGAGCAAGAGGTTCAAGCTTGCCTTGCAGAGCCGATGGCAGCAGCGGAGCAAATCGCTATGTGAAATTTGCGCAAAAGGTTTGCAAAAATTGCACGATCGGGTATAATAAAACGACTGATCTTTGCGTTTCCATCCCGGGACGCAGCCAGAATCACCGGAGGCGAAGAAATGATTCGACGCGCATTATGCTGCCTGATCTGCTTGCTTTTAACGCTTGCACCCGCCCTTACGCTGGCGGAGGAGAGCTATTCCATGGCAGGCTTTGATGGCACGGAGAGCACACATGACTGGAACACCAACCAATTTTTCACCCGCATGCAGGAGCGGACAGGCATTGGATTTACCTTTCAGCAGTACACCGACATTGGCAAGTGGCAAGCCGCCAAAGCACAGATGTTTACTGCTGGCGAGCTGCCCGACGTGCTGTTTAAGGCCGCTCTTACCACCGAGGAACAGTTGACTTGGTCAGAAAGCGGACAGCTGATTGATCTGCTGCCCCTGCTGCCCGAAAACGCGCCCAACCTGTGGAAACTCCTTCAGGAGAATCCCGATTGGCTCAAGGCCATTACTTTGCCAAATGGCAAGGTCTGTGCCCTGCCCGAGCTGCAAACGCAGCCTGCGCAGAATGCTCTGTGGATCAATCAGGCGTGGCTGGATACGCTCAAATTGGACATGCCTACGGATTTTGCGTCCCTCAGAACGGTGCTGGAGGCGTTCCGTGACCGCGACCCGAATGCCAACGGCAAGCGGGATGAAATCCCGCTCGCGTTTTTGGGACCGTGGGAGCTGAAGTTCCTGTCCCATGCCTACGGCGTGGCGGTGAACGATTACAACATTTATTTGGATGAAAGCGGAACCGTGCGCTACTGGCCGGCGGAGGACAGCTTTTTTGCTTGGCTCACGGAGCTTCGAAGCATGTTCGCGGATAAGCTGCTTGACCCAGAGGGCTTCCGCACGGCGGATACCTTGCGCCGGATCACCGATGACAAGGCTGCCGTCACCTTTGGCGCGTTCTTTGCGCCCACGCCTGTGAACCTTGTCACCTTCAAGCAAGCGGAGCAGTACGTGCTGATGGAGCCGCTTGTCTATGAGGGCAAGCAGGTGTATCGCGACCTGATCGGCAGCGTGACGCGCGGCGTATTTGCCATCACCTCCGCGTGCGAGAACCCTGCGGCGCTGCTTCAGTGGGTGGATCTGCTCTATACCGAGGAGGGCGCGGTGGAAGCCATGCTTGGCAAGGAAAACGATTGCTATGTCATCAACGAAGAGGGTCGCTGGCAGTGGAAGGGCGGCGTGGAAAGCATGACGAGCACCATCGTGAACGAGCTGAGCATCTACGATACGGGCGATATGCCATGGCTCTTCCCGCAGGCGTTTTACAACCGTTATGACGAGGCTGCCGTGCGCCGTGTGAACGATGAGCTGGAAAAGCTGACGCCCTTTATTCAAAAACCGTTCCCCACCTATACGCTCACCAAGGAGCAAAGCGCCCAAATTATTCCTCTGCAAAACGTGCTGGGTCAGTACGTGGATGAGGCGATTGCTCAATTTGTACTCGGTCAACAGGAGCTGAATGAGCAGACCATCGCGGCCTTCCGCGAAGGGCTTACGCAAAACGGCATGGATGAAATGGTTGCATTCTGGCAAAGTGTCGCGCAGGCGGACTAAAACCGGGCACATCGTGTGTACACCACCAAAGAAGGATGGGAAGCATATGAACCAGTACGCGCAAATGATCCGTCAACTGAAAACCCCGGACGTTATGAAGCAACTGACTCATTTGTATGGACAGCGTGATGGCATGCTGGTGGGGCAATCCGCCCGCTACACGCGTCTATTGAAAAAGCACGAGGAGCTGATTGGCGCCGAGGGTGTGGTGCGCATGATCAGCGCCCCGGGGCGTACCGAAATCTCCGGCAACCATACGGATCACAACCGTGGCAAGGTGCTGGCGGCGGCTGTCAATTTGGATACGCTTGCTGCCGTAACCCCGCGCGCGGATGGCAAGGTTCACGTCATCAGCGAGGGCTATGCGCCGATTTTGCTATCGCTGGACGACCTCGCCATTCACGAGGAGGAAAAGGGCAGCACGGCGGCCATTCTTCGCGGCGTGGCGGCAAAGCTCCAAGAAACGGGGCACGCGATTGGCGGCTTTGATGCGGTGGTGACCTCCACCGTGCGCAGCGGAAGTGGGTTGAGCAGCTCGGCGGCGTTTGAGGTGCTGACCTGCGCCATCTTTGACGAGCTGTACGGCGGCAATCAACTGACGGCTAAGCAGCGCGCACAGTACTCCCAGTATGCCGAAAACGTATATTTTGGCAAGCCCAGCGGGCTGATGGATCAAATGGCCAGCAGCATGGGCGGCCTTACGTTTATCGACTTCAAGGAGGAAGACCCGGTTATCAAGGAAATTCACTACGATTTTGCGGCGAAAGGCTATGCGATGGTTGTGGTGAGTACGGGCGGCAGCCATGACGATCTCACCGCCGATTATGCGGCAATTCCCGAGGAAATGCGCGCCGTGGCTGCTTGCTTTGGGGAAACCTGTCTGCGCCGCGTATCCCAGGAGCAATTTATGCAGAGCATCCCGCAGCTTCGCGAAAAGCTCAAGGATATCAACGCGGAACGCGCCATTTTACGCGCGGCGCATTTCTTTGCGGAGAACCGTCGCGTATGCGATGAGGTTTCCGCTTTGCAAAACGATGACCTGCCGGAGTTCCTGCGGCTGGTGGTCGAGAGCGGACGCAGCAGCTTTGCGTATTTGCAGAATATTTTCAGCAACCCCGCGCATGAAGAATTGGCGCTCGCGCTGATGCTGAGCGAGTGCAAGCTCAATGGCAAGGGCGCATGGCGCGTACATGGCGGCGGCTTTGCCGGAACGACGCTCAATTTTGTGCCCATGAAGCATTTGGACAGCTATGTGCGTGAAATGGAGAACATATTTGGGCAGCACAGCTGCCATGTGTTGAACATTCGCCCCATTGGCCCGGCGTGCATCACGCTGGGGCTGTAGCGGGAGCATCAGCCTGTAGGGGGTCGCGCGGAGCGCGGCCCCTTTGCGTTTGGCAAGATCGCCCCTTGACCAAAGCCGTTCAAGCGGGTATCATAATCAAGCTCCCTATGCAAAGTAGCATCACCCTTGATCCGTGAGGAGGCACTATGGCGTATCAAGCCCTTTACCGCCGCTGGCGACCGACCACCTTTGAGCAGGTCATCGGCCAGACGGCCATCGTTCAAACCCTGCGGAACCAAATTGAGGCGGGGCGCATTGCGCACGCCTATCTTTTTTGCGGCTGCCATGGCACAGGCAAAACCACCATGGCAAAGCTTATGAGCCGCGCCATCAACTGCGAAAATCCCAACCATGGCGATCCTTGCGGGGAATGCGCGGTTTGCCGTGCGATTCTCAATGAAACCACCATGGATGTGCTGGAGGTGGACGCGGCCAGCAATAGCAAAGTCGAACAGGTGCGCGAACTGCTGGAGCAGGTGCGCTATCCCGCACAGTCCGGCAGATACAAGGTGTACATCATCGACGAGGTACACATGCTTTCCACCGCCGCGTTTAACGCACTGCTCAAAACGCTGGAGGAACCGCCCGCGCATGTCGTGTTCATTTTGGCTACCACAGATCCGCAAAAACTGCCAGCGACCATCCTTTCACGCGTTCAACGGTACGATTTTGGGCGCATTCCCGCTTCGCTGATCGTGGAGCGCATGCGCCTTGCGCTGGATGAGATGGGGATGAAAGCCGAGGGCGAGGCTCTGCGCATGGTCGCGCGCGCCGCAGAGGGCGCCATGCGCGATGCGTTCAGCATTCTGGACATGTGCGTGGCGGGCGCGGGGGAAAACGGCGTCACCGCCGCGCAGGTGCGCGATGTGCTGGGCACCTCTGACCGGGAGTTTTTATTTGACTTTGCGCAATGCCTTTGCCAGCGCGATACGAGCGGTGTACTGCGCATGGTGGACGAGCTGATGCGCTCCGGGCGAGAGCCGCAGGTGTTTTTGCGCGAACTGACCGCGCATTGTCGCGCGCTGCTTACCGTGCAGGCCGTCCAAAACGCCGCCGCCATTCTGGAAATCACGGAGGAGGATGAGCAGCGCTACCATGCACAGGCAGAGGGCTTTTCCACGCCTAGGCTTTTACGCATGCTGGATGGCTTCATGCGCACCGAGGGGGAGCTGCGCTTTGCTTCCACGCCGCGCATTGGGCTGGAGGTGGCGGCGCTGCGCGCCTGCGAGGAATCCGCGAGCGGGGATAGCGCTATGCTGATGGAGCGCATCGGCGAGCTGGAGACGAAGCTTTTGCGGCTGGAAAAAAACCTGCAAAGCGGTACGCTTGCCATCGCCGCCGCGCCGAGCAAGGCGGCGAGCGGCGATGGAGCGGTGGAGAAAGGCAAAAAGGCCGCGTCTGATGCGCCCAAAAAAGCCGCGCCGCCTGTGCCCTCCGGCGAGAAAGGCATGTGGAACGCGGCGCTCAAGGAGCTGAGCAAAACAGCGCCGCCCCTCTTTGGCTTGCTTACGAACGAGCGCTTTTTGGGCGTGCGCGGCGATACCTATCAGGTGCTGATTCCTTTTGCCAAAAAGCACTTTTCCTACGAGAAGCTGAACGAGCCTGCCCGGCGCGAGTGCGTTTCGCAGGCGCTTTCCGCGGTGGCGGGCGTGCCGCTTCGGTTTGAGCCGGTGCTTGAGCAGCAGCAGGGCGATCGGCGGCTGGATGACCTGCGCGGCGAGGCGCAGCAGAGCCTGATTGAAACCTTCGGGCGCGAGAATGTGCAAATTGAAGAGGGCAAGGAACAGGCCGGAGGAGAATAACCCGATGAAAAGGAAGGTCGATGGATGAAAAAATCGTTTATACACGCCCAGCATCGCCGGGAGAACGGCGTACACTACAAGCACGATTTGGGTCAGCACTTTTTGTACGATGAGGCGCTTCTGCGCTCACTCGTTGCCGCTACCGGCGTTGGCAAGGAGGATGCGGTGCTGGAAATAGGCGCTGGGAGCGGCATGCTCACGCGCGAGCTTTGCGAAGCGGCGGGCAAGGTGCTGGCTGTGGAGGTGGACGAGGCGGTTCTTCCCTTTTTGCGCGTGAAGCTGGAGGGCTGCGAGAACGTCAGCATTGTGCAGGGGGATGTGCGCAAGCTGGATTTACGCGCGCTGTGCGCACCGCTTGGCGAGGGCTTTTACGTCATTGCCAACATCCCATACAATATTACTACGCCGATCTTTGACCTGCTGTGGGAAAGCGGGCTTCCGATTCGCCAGATTTCGGTGATGATTCAAAAGGAGGTCGCGCAAAAGCTGATGGCCGCGCCCTCCAGCGATGCTTATGGCCTGCTCAGCGTGAAATGTCAGTACCGCTGCGTGCCTAGCGTAATCGCCGAAGTGCCTGCCGCGTGCTTCACGCCGCCGCCCAAGGTGGATAGCGCGTTTGTGCGGCTGGACATGCGCGCTGAACCGCCCGTGCCTGTAAAAAATGAGGCGCTCCTGTGGCGCATGGTGAAGACGGCCTTCAGCCTGCGCCGAAAGACGCTGCTCAACACCCTCAAGGGCGTTGCGGATGCGGAGAGCCTGCGCACCGCGATTGCGAGCATGGGCTTAAGCCCTACGGCGCGCGGCGAGGAGCTGACAGTGGAGCAGTGGATTCAGTTGAGCAACGCCTGCGCCTAAACGCCCCACTTGCCGCTTTCCGCGCGAAACTCGCGCGCCTTACAGGCGGCGAACAGCCCTAGGCAGAGCGCGGCGGGAATGGGATACGTCCATTGGCCGGTAAGGAATGCCAGCGCCGCGAGCGTCAGTCCATACCAGAAATACCGCCGTGCACGATCTGGGCTTAACACGACGCGCGCCCATTCCTTCGCGCTTCGGCGCGCTTTTTTCTTGTGAGCAAGGGCGCTTAACTCCTCATCCGTGGCGGGGGAGCAAAGCCCGGCTAAGCCGATCAGCTCATCGCGCGCTACTACGCGCATTGTGGGCTGCGCACTCCCCGCATAGGCGGACGCCTCGCGTGAAAGCGGTGCGGTGAGGCAGAGAATGCAGCTATCCGCATGATGCGTGCGCGCCTCCTTCACCACATCAATGACCTGCTGCACGCTGATGGGTAGGCTTTCGTGCTGGGCGATCAGCCGCACAAAGACGTTCTTTGCTTCCCAAAGCCCTAAAACGCCCCATTCAACGGCCTTTTGCATCTGGATGGGCGCCTTTGGCAGCAACCAAATCGTTGCCTGAAACGCCGCGTGGCGAGGCGGCAGCAATAGCAGCTTGTTCACCGCCAGTTCCCCGCCGATCATGCGGCGCATCTGCGCTTCGCGCTTTTGTACGCTCTTCTTGCCAAAGAGCCGCACGCATAGCCAGATCAACCCGCCCATGGCAAGCCCCGCCGCCAGTGCGGGCAGGCTGAGCCCCCACAGGTAGACAAACCAACCTACCCCCAGCCCCGCGGCGACGAGGGCGCGAAGGAGCTTATCCGCCGCGCTTGCGGCTGGCGTCTTGCGCTTGTATTTCTGCATGAGCACCGCCTTCCTTCCCGATGGTGAAGAAAGTATTCCCCTTTTTCAAAATATCTAGTATAATGCTAAAGAGGGGAGTTTCCTTATCCCCGATACGGAAGGGAGGCACGCCCGTGCCAAAGGAACGCATCGGCCTAATGGGCGGCAGCTTTAACCCAATACACGAACGGCATTTGGAAATCGCGGCCTGCGCGATGAGCGAGCAAAGGCTTGATCGGGTCATCTTTCTGCCAACCGGCAACCCGCCGCACAAGCACGCGGAGCTTGCGGAGGCAGAGCAGCGCTTTGAAATGACGCGGCTGGCCATATCGGGAGTAAGCGGCTTCTCCGTCTCGCGCATCGAGCTTGACCGCGAGGGCATCATCTATACGGTGGATACGCTTACCCGCTTGCAGGATAAACTGCCCAACGCGGAATTCTTCTACATCATTGGCGAGGATACGCTGCATGATCTGCCCAACTGGCGCAAGCCAGACAAGGTCTTTACGCTTTGCCGCTTTCTGGTGTGCCGCCGCACCACGGAGGATTGGGCCACAAGCCCCATTTTTCAAAGCCTTGAGGCGCGCGGCGCAAAGCTGCAATTTCTTTCCTTGCCGCCAAGGGAGCTGAGCGCAACCGCCATGCGGGAGGCGCTTGGGCGCGGAGAATCGCCCGCCGAGCTGAAGCCGCAGGTGCTGGAATACATTCGCGTGATGGGGCTGTACGGCGTGCCCGCCACCCCCGCTGGCGCGGCAGCTCTGTACCCCCGCCTAAAGCAGGCGCTTAGCGAGAAACGGTTGGTGCATTCGCTGCTGGTATCCTTTACGGCAAGGCGGCTTGCAAAGCTGCATGGCATGAACCCATCGCAGGCCGCCATGGCCGCGCTCCTGCATGACTGCACAAAATGCATGCCCTTAGGGACGCTACAGCGCATTGCAAAGGAAAGCCGGCTGCTGCTGGATAAGGAGACCATGCAGAGCGAGAACCTACTGCACGGCCCTGTAGGCGCGGTGGTGGCAGAGCGGGACTACGGCGTAACCGATGCCAACATCCTTTCCGCCATCCGCTGCCATACCACGGGCAAGGTGGGCATGCTTCCGCTGGACATGATCGTGTTTTTATCGGACAAGATCGAGCCTTCGCGCCGCAGCTACCCCGCACTGGAAAACGTGCGCATCCTTGCCGATCAAAACTTGGTGGAGGCCATGCGCTATTCGCTAAACTCCACACTGGACTATGTATCCCGCCAGAAAACCACGCCGCACCCATTGACGCAGCGCGTGGCGGACTGGCTTGGCAGACTGAAAATAGAAAATAAGGAGCAAATTGAATGATGGATTTAATCGAGAAAATTGCAGGGATTCTTTATGAAAAAAAAGCACAGCACATCGTGGCCTTGGATGTAAGCGGCATTACGGTGATTGCCGATTGTATGTTGATTGCCAGCGGTCGCAGCGTTCCGCAGGTAAAGGCGCTTGCGGATGAGGTGGAGGATCAGCTATCGGCGCTGGGCATTGAACCCACGCGCAAGGAGGGTCAGCAGGAAGGCCGCTGGATCGTGCTGGATTACGGCGCGGTGCTGGTACATATCTTCCATACGGAGGAGCGGGAGTTTTATCGCCTTGATAAGCTGTGGGAGCGCGAGCAGAACCGCATCCCCATGCCCTTTGACGAGCTGGATGAGGATTGACGCAAAAAAAAGGCGGCATGCTTTGGTTCATGCTGCCCATTGACGGTGTGCCGCCGAAGATCAAAAGCCCGACCCGAGGGAGGGAGCTGCGGCGGTTCTCATGCGCGGTTTGGCGCTACCACTGCCACAGCGCCGCCGTAACCACGGAGAGCAGCATCAGCGCTGCGAGCGTGATGCTGACGATGCGTACCATGATGGTCTTGGCGGGCGTTTTGCGTTTGGATGGACTTGCCATTGGTTGACCTCCTGTCTGTGCTGAACATGGGGGAAGTATAGCATATCGCCTGTGCGCGGGCAAGGGATGCGGCGTTCAAGCGTGCGAATTCATCAAAAATTCACAGGTTCGCCTAACTTTGGCGGCGGCGGAAGCTTGAAACGCCGCGCTGTGCGTTGTATAATAACAAGGTGTTGCGGAGGTGTGACCGAGTGGAGGAAATCCGATTGGGCGATGTGGTCAAAATGCGCAAAACGCATCCCTGCGGCAGCGATGAATGGACGGTTATCCGAATCGGGGCGGATGTCAAAATTAAATGCCTTGGCTGTGGGCGAATTGTGATGATGGAGCGCGCGGAGTTTGTGAAACGCCGCAAGAAAGTTGTCACACAAGGCTCCGTGCCGGAGGCTGAAACGCTCCGCAAGATGGCCGATCAATCCTAAGGAGGTTACCCTCATGCAATTGCAAGACGAGCAGGTGCAGCAAGCACCAGAAACGGCGGCTGAACCTCAAAAAGACAAAAAGGAGAAAAAGCCGACGAACGTGAAAAAAGAAATTCTAAGCTGGGTCATTACCCTCGGCGCGGCGGTGGTGATCGCACTGCTGATTCGCACCTTCCTGTTTGAGCCGATCCGTGTGGATGGCGAAAGCATGTGCGATACATTACAGAATAACGAAATTATGTTTGTGACCAAGCCCGAATACCTCTTCGGCGATCCTCAGCGCGGGGATGTGGTGATCTGCAAGTATCCCGGGCGCACCGAGAATTTTGTGAAGCGCGTGATGGGTATACCGGGCGATACCCTTGAAATTCATACAAACGCCGTGTATGTGAACGGCGAAAAGGTGGAGGAGCCGTACCTGACTTCCGAGCGCAACGACAACGGCTTTAGCATGGCGCCTTTCAAGCTGGGAGCGGACGAGTATTTTGTGATGGGCGACAACCGCGACAACAGCCACGATAGCCGCAACTATTACGATTACCTAACCCCCTCTGCGCTTACGCGCGATATGATTATCGGCCACGTGCGTTACGTGCTGTTTCCCTTTAATGCCATGCGCGGCATTGAGTAACGCGCAAAACGGTTGAAAGAACTAGGTTGGGTCTGCTGTGCGAAGAAGGCAGGAACGAATGGGAATTCCTTTCCCTGCACCCTGAGGGCAAAAGCGCTTGACTCCTATGCATTCCATGCGAAATGTGGGATCAATAGGAGCTTCCAAAGCCCTTTGGGGTGTCGATGGGAGTGAAAGCCTCCCATCGTTGCTCTCTTCCTTGCGCTACAGCCCCTTTTGTTTGTCTAACGGGCGACAGGAAACAGCCGGCGGCGTGCCGAATCATCGTTAAGAGGGATGGCAGGAGGGTGCGCAGAGATGACCATTGCGGAGGTTGGCAGAAAATATGGGATGACGCCCGATACTTTGCGCTATTACGAACGCATGGGGTTAATCCCGCCCGTACATCGCACGCAGAGCGGGTTGCGGGATTTTACCGAGGGCGACATGCGCTGGGTGGAATTTGTCCGCTGCATGCGCGCAGCGGGCGTGACGATTGAAACGCTGGCGGAGTATGTGGCGCTGTTTCGCGGCGGCGCGGCCACTGTGCAGGCGCGCAAGAAGCTGCTGGAGGATCAGCGCGAGCAGATTGCCCAACGCATTGCGGAGCAGCAGGCGGCGCTGGAACGGCTGGATTACAAGCTGGACGGTTATGAGGAGCGCATGGTGGCGCAATGCGAAAGCAGGCTGAAAATTACGCCGGACTGACCTTGCGCTTCGCGGGGCTGTTTGCGCGTAGAGGTGCATATCCTTTCCAAAACGGCTGGAGGGATCGGATGTGCATCTTCAAATCGAGGAGCGGTGTATACGCATTGGTCAATACATCGCGGATACAGGCGCAACGGTGCGGGCTGCGGCAAAGCACTTTGGGGTGAGCAAATCCTCCGTGCATAAGGATATGGACGAGCGTTTGCCGCATCTCAACGGCACGCTCTCCGCGCAAGTGCGGCGTGTGCTTCGTTACAATAAATCCGTGCGCCATCTGCGCGGAGGCGAGGCGACGCGCCGCAAGTACGAGGCGATACAGCACCGCTAGGTTTGGCGCGGCTTTCCGCATACAGGAGCAGGATTTTCCATGCGCGTGGCGAATCCCTAGAGGATAAGGCACGCGCCTTGCTGGGTTTGTTCCAATGTGAGCACAAAAAGGGGTAGAGAGTCTGCATGGCAAGCATCAACGACATCGGGATCGATCTGGGCACAAGCCAGATTTTGGTCTACATGAAGGGCAAGGGGATTATCCTGCGGGAGCCCACCGTTGTCGCCATCGACCGCGACACCCGTGATATCCTCGCTTTTGGCGAGGAAGCCAAGCGCATGATCGGGCGCACGCCGGGCAATATACTGGCCATCCGCCCCTTGCGGGATGGCATGATATCGGATTATGACCTCATTAGCTTTATGCTCAAGGGCTTTGTGATGAAGGCCATTGGCAAGCATATGTTCGCGCGTCCACGCGCGATTTTGGCCGTGCCAACCTCTGTAAACGAAATGGAAAAGCGCTCGTTGATTTCCACCATGTTTGACGCGGGCATGCGCCGTACGCAGCTTTTGAACCGCTCGCTGGCGGCTGCGCTGGGCGCGGGGCTGCCAATGGACGAGGCCTACGGCACCATGATTGTGGATATCAGTGCTGGCGTAAGCGATATTGCTGTGCTCTCCTTTGGCAAGGTGATTGTGAGCGATTGCACCAAGGCGGGCGGCGACCGCTTTGATGATGCGATTATTCGCCACCTGCGGCGCAAGCATAACCTGCTGATTGGCGAACGCACGGCGGAGGAGCTGAAAATCAACATTGGCTCCGCCATACCGCGCGCGGAGCAGCTTTATATGGAGGTCACGGGGCGCAACCTGATTACAGGCTTGCCCAAGACCATGCGCATCACCAGCGACGATATCACCGAGGCGCTGGACGAGCCGTTGCAGCAGCTGATTGAGAGCATTCATGGCGTGTTGGAGCATACCCCGGCGGAGCTTGCGGCGGATATCTTTGAGTACGGCATTTTGCTGTCCGGCGGCGGTGCGGAGATGTTTGGACTTTGCGAAGCGATTGCCGATGCGCTCAAGGTGCCCTGCTCCTGCGCGGAGGATCCGCAAAACAACGTGGTGATGGGCTGCGGACGTGCCTTGGAGAATATGCATGATTTGGGAAAATATCTGGACGATGGGCGCAAGCGGCTGATGGGCAGATAAAGCTTTTTGGATGCAGCTGCATGGATGCGCTTCAGGCATGGAAACCAAACCAACGGATATATTTCAATAACGCAAAAAAGGTAAAGTATAGACTGTATATCGCTTTGCTACCTTCATTATCATTGAGATCATGAAGGTGGCATTTTTTGATTGTTGGGAGGCTATATGCGCACACTAACAGGAGAATACCCCTATCAAAAGTTTGGGATTGCTGCTTACGTAAACTGCTTCATAATGTAGGCATGGAAAAATAGAAATCAAGGATCATGTATAGGCTGCCATGCGAGATCTTTCACAGCTTTTGCAGCAGGAATCTCCGGTCGACATTTTGACAAATATCCTGTATAATAATCAAAAAAAGACACGGAGGGCAGTTATGGGTAGTGAAAAGCAGATGAAAGCGCAAATCAGCGCAAAAGGAATGCAGATCGCTGTCGTATCAGACGGGGGTTATGACGATTATATTTCTTTAACAGATATTGCAAAATACAAGAACCCCGAATATCCTGGTTATGTAATTCAAAACTGGATGAGAAACAGGAGCACCATTGAATTTCTAGGGCTTTGGGAGCAAATTAACAACCCTGATTTTAATTACCTCGAATTCGAGGCAA
>JAVVVJ010000008.1:0-24396 GCA_036652695.1 Clostridia bacterium
TATGACCAGCTCACCAAGTTCGGCCTGAAGTGCACACTCTCCAGCGAGAGCAGCTCTACATGGGGTACCCACGGCGCCACTGGCGAATTTGACATCGCTGGCTATTGGCCCACCGGCGGCATCACCAAGGATATCTATTCCCAGATCAATGGTTGGGACGCTTCCTTGCTCGTGCCGGTAGGAGAGCGTGGCTCTGGCCAGGGCAGCCGTTGGAACAACGCCCGTGCAACCGAGATTATTCAGGAAATGTCCAAGCTGTCCCCTGATGACGAAAAGACCTACGAGCTTGGTCTTGAGTTCATGAAGGTTGCCATCACGGATATGCCGTTTATCGGTTTCCACTCTGGCGTGAAGTTCGTGCCTACCAACAGCACCTACTGGGCAAATTACCCCTCTGCTGAGAACCCCTACAATGGTCCCTGGTGGTGGTGGAGCTGCTTCAAGTACATCACGACGGAGATCGCGCCTGTCGCATAACGCTTAAAAAAGAACGATCTAGGAAAGTAAGATAATAGAGGGCGCGCGTCGCCAAACGTGGCGCGCGCTCTCTCGTTATCATTCTATGAGTCAGCCTAGTTCGTGCATAACGAAGGAGCTGGGATCGGTGAAATTCTGGAAGTATTTAGGCCTTCGTCTGCTCTCGTGGGCGTTGACGATATTGATAGGCGTTACCTTCATTTTCTTTATTCCGCGCATGTTCCCATCCGATCCGGTGGAAAACATGATTGGCCAAATGGAATCCCGCTCCGGCCAAATGGACCCTGCGCAAAAGGCGGCGTTACGCTCCTCCTTGCGCATACAGTTTGGCTTGGAAGGCTCGCTGATAGAGCAATACGGCTATTTCCTATGGCATGGTCTGCTGCATTTTGATTTTGGTCCCTCGCTGATGAGCTATCCAACGCCTGCAAGCGATATCATCGCGACCTACCTGCCCTATACGGTTGGTTTGACGCTCACGGCTACGGTGCTTGCGTGGATCATCGGCAATATCATCGGCCTTTTAGCGGGCTTTCGCAAAAACAAGCGCTCCTCCAAAATTTTGGAGGGTATTGCAATCTGCATTTATCCGATTCCTTACTTTATATTGGCATTGGTGCTGCAAATTGTGTTTTCGTTCTTGCTGGGCTGGTTTCCGCTGCAATCCAACATCATCACAACGGGCGATTTTGGCTCGTACGTTCTCTCGCTGCTCCGGGCGTCTATTTTGCCCGCGGTCTCGCTGCTCTTGCTAGGAACGGGCTGGTGGATCATCTCCATGAAATCGCTTTCGAGCACGACTGCGGAGGAGGATTTTGTACTTTACGCGCGCTATCGCGGTCTATCCGAAGGAAAAATCGGAAAGAACTATGTGTTTCGCAACTCCATCCTAACGCAGATCACGGCGCTTGCCATGAGCCTAGGCGGCGTGTTTAACGGCTCCATCATGACGGAGATCATCTTTGGCTATCCGGGCATTGGCACGGTGATTAACAGGGCGATTCTGCAATCGGATTACAATATGATACTTGGCTGCATTACCATATCGATTGTGGCCATTTCCACCGCGACGTTGATTGCGGATTTGATCTATCCGTTTATTGACCCGCGCATCCGCTATAGTTAGGAAAGGAGGAATACGGCATATGAAAAAGTTCTGGAAAAACACAGATATTCGGTTCAAGATAGGCTTCATCATGACGGCATTCTTCGTTTTCCTTGGCTTTGTGGTGTATTTTTTTCCACATACCAACCCTTTTTCCTACAACAGCTATCCCAAGAAGCTGCTGCCCACCATGGATCATTGGCTGGGCACAACTGCCATGGGGCAGGATATTTTCTGGCTGTTGATTGAGGCCATCCATAACTCGCTGGTGATCGGCTTGATTGTGGCAACCATTGGCACGGTGCTAGGCGTGCTGGTCGGCTTGATCTCTGGTTTCTCCGGCGGGATGCTGGATCGTGTGCTGATGGTGATTACCGATACCTTTGTGGTGATCCCCTCGCTGCCGATTTTGATTTTGATGACCTCCTTGATGAAGGGCAGCTCAACGGCAATTTTGCTGGCGCTGGTGCTGGCAATGTTCGCGTGGGCATGGCCGAGCCGGCAAATACGCTCCATGGCGCTTACGCTCAAGGAGCGCGATTTCATCCATACGGCATGGTTTTCTGGGGAGAGCACCTTGCAGGTGGTTACTACGGAAATCCTGCCCTTCGCGCTCACGTGGTCGCTTTCTAACTTCATGAACGCGACGCTTTCCGCCATCGCATCGGAATCAAGCCTTGCGGTGCTGGGGCTATCGCCCGCAAACCTCATCTCGCTGGGCAACATGATCCAATGGGCGCGTGATCGCAACGCCATTTTGGCTGGGCAGTGGTTTTGGATTGGTTCGCCGATTGTAGCCACAGTGCTGTTGTTTGTTGGCCTGTTTATGCTGATCACCGGCTATAATGACTATATGTCCAAGAAGAGAGGTCGATAAAGATGCTGAAAATAGACCATCTTTCCGCCTCCTACAAAACGCTCGACGGTAATGTACACGTTGTGAAGGACGTCAATTTTGAAATCTATGATAACGAAATTTTCGGAATTGCCGGCGAATCTGGTTGCGGAAAAACCACGCTGCTCAAAACGCTCTATGATATCATTGAGTTCCCGCTGGAGATCGATTCCGGCAAGGTCATTCTATCAGGCGTAAAAAACGGTCAATCGTTTTGCACGGAATCTGGTGAGATTCGCAAGAGCTGGTGGAATCACATCTCCTATGTGCCGCAGGCGGCGCAGAGCGTTCTAAACCCCATCACCCGCCTGAAAAACCAATTCTTGGATTCCATATCCAAGGAGGAACGCGGTAACGAAACCGAGGCGCAAACGCTGGAGCGGGTATCCCGCTATCTTGAAGAGCTCAGCCTTTCGCCGGATGTCCTCAACGCATTTCCCTTCCAGCTTTCCGGTGGTATGCGCCAGCGCGTGATTATCGCGCTTGCGACGTTCATGAGCCCCAACGTGGTGCTGGCGGACGAGCCGACCACAGCGCTTGACGTGGTGGTGCAGCGTGGCATTTTGATGATGCTCACGCGCCTGCAAAAGCAATCCAAGAACACGCTGGTGCTTGTGAGCCATGATATGGGCGTGCATTACCAAATTACCAACCGCATGGGCATTATGTATTCCGGCAGCTTTGTGGAGCTGGGCAAAACGGATGATATCTTTAACGATCCCATCCATCCCTACACTAAAATGCTGATCGGGGCGTTGCCGCGCGTAGGCGACAGAAGCCAGAAGGTGGGCATTCAGGGTCGCCCGCCCTCCCTTACCAACCCGCCGCCGGGCTGCCGGTTTGCGCCGCGCTGCCCCCAAGCCACGGATCGCTGCCGTGAGAACGTGCCAGAATTCCGCGAGGTGCGCCCCGGCCGGTTCGCGGCCTGCCACAGGCTTAATGGGGAGGTGAAGTGACATGACGCAGAACCTGCTTGAAATTAGCCATGTCAGCAAGGTATTCCGCATTGGCGGCATGCTGTTGGGCAAAAAATTGGTGGCGATTGATGATGTATCCTTGACCATCAGCGCGGAAAAGCCAGTGATCTTCTCCATTGTAGGCGAATCCGGTTGTGGAAAATCCACTTTGTGCAAGATGATTTTGCGCATGTACCAACCGGATGCCGGCAGCATCACGCTGATGGGCAAGTCCTATGCTGATAAAAAGAAGTTTAATGCCGATCAGTTCCGCCTGAATGTGCAGCCGATTTTCCAAAACCCATACGAATCCTTTTCGCCCCGCAAACCGGTGGATACCTACCTGTTCAACACCGCAATTCGGCTTGGCATCTGCAAAACCCGCGATGAGGCTGAGAAGCTGGTGGATGAAACGCTGCGCAGCGTGGGCATGTCGCTGGCGGCGGTTAAGGGCAAATACTCCACGCAGTTTTCCGGCGGCGAGCTACAGCGCGTATCCATCGCTCGCGCACTGATCACCCGACCCAAGCTGATCATTGCGGATGAGCCGGTGGCCGCGATTGACGCATCCATGAAGATGAACATTGTCAACCTCTTTAAGGAGCTTAAGGACAAGTACAATGTATCCTTCATCTATATCACGCACGACCTGTCCACGGCGTATTACGTATCGGATTACATTGTGACGCTCTACCGTGGCAGCATGATTGAATTTGGCCCCGCGAAGGATATTATGGATCATCCGGCGCATCCGTACACGGAGCTGCTGATGAATGCCGTGCCGCGCATCGGTGACAAGTGGAACGAGGAGCTTGTGATGCCCGATATGGAGGATAAGGAGTACGCGATTACCTATTGCAAATTTGCGCCGCGCTGCGCCTATGCTACGGAGGAATGTCGAAAGGCGCGCCCGAATCTTACCCGGGTGTCCGATACGCGCGAGGTGCTTTGCTTCCATCCGCTGATCGGGCAGCAATAAACGAAAGGAAGTTGTCACAGGATGTTACCGCATCACGAGATTTCCCAAATTCGTATTGGTACTTGCTTGCCGGGGCCTTATGCTGAAAAATGGGGGCCACGCATGGCGGAGGTTGGGTTTGAAACGCTGTCCGTCAACTATCACATGGAGTTTTACGGCGTCAATATCGAGGAACAGGGGCCGCGCATGAAGGCGATTGCGCAGGAGAAGGGCGTGGAGATCACAACGCTCGGCTACTACTGCAACGCTGTGCAATTCGAGGAGCATCAGCATAATTTGGAGCGCGCGATTGACGCCGCTCACCTCTACGGCGCAAAGATTGTTTCGACTTTTGCGGGCGCGTATGAGGGCGAGCCGATGGAGAAATCGTTTGAGAAATTCGGCGAGGTATTTCGCGAGCTTGCCAAGCGCGCGGAGGATCGCGGCGTGCGGCTGGCCATCGAAAACTGCCCGATGGGCGGTACTTGGGAGCGCGCCACCTGCAACATCGGCATCAATCCCCGCGCGTGGGAGCGGATGTTTGAAGAGGTCAAGAGCGATGCAATCGGCTTGGAGTGGGAGCCTGCGCATCAGATGATTCAGCTGATTGACCCAATCGCGCAGCTGCGCAAATGGGCGAAGAAGGTCTATCATCTGCATGGAAAGGACGCAAGCGTTGACCGCGCGGCGGTTGCGGAATATGGCGTGCTTTGCAATACGGACTGGTACGCACCAGAGCGCACCCCCGGCTTTGGCGATTCCGATTGGCGCGATATCTTTTACATTCTGCATATGAACGACTATGTAGGCGATATCTGCGTGGAGGGCTATCATGATCCGATCTACAAAAAGGATTGGGAAATGACAGCGCAGAAGCACGCGCTGCAATACCTGAAATGGTGCAGAGGCGGGGACTTTACGCCCAATCCTTGGGAAGAATAAGCAACAGCACAAAACGAGGCTGTGGTACGAAGGGCAGGAACGCAATAGCGACTTCCCCTTGAGTTTCGCCGCAGGCCATGACGCGCTACCCTTAGGTGGCTATCATGGCGCGGTGGGCTTGGGGGGCTGAGCTTCGCGGCGTTCCCTCTCCCTCCTTTCGTATCAAAGCCTCGTTTTTTGGTACGCAAAAAAAGCGAAGAGCTGCGGGCATCTTCGCGATGCAAGCCTACAGCTTACGGTTCATAATGGAGATAATCAAGTTTCCGTTTTCAAAAACCTTGGCAAGGCGGCTTTCGGCCACAAGCGTGCTGAAGCCTTCCAAGGGAATCATGCTTTGCATGAGGGGAAGCACGGTAAAGATCACAAAGCAGAGCAACACGCTCAGAAGAAACCCAAAAGCGCCGCCCGCGAGCCAATCCAAGTGCTTGAGCACGGGGAAGCGGAACACCGCGCGCAATAGGTTGCTTGCGATGGCAAGTACGATAAAGCACACCGCGAAGGCCAGCAAAAAACAAAGCACGTTGATGCTCACGGACAGAATGGTTTGGTTAATATAATCGCCCACGTTGGTGGCAAGGCTACCCAAGGGGCTGAAAACCGTCTGCTCCAAATTGTGCTGGAGCAGTGTGGCAACGGGTGTTGGCAGGCTGGCTTTTTCCACAACGCTGCTGATGGCGGAGGCGCTCAGGCCGCTCACCGCCTGACTGCTCAAATCCAGATCGCCCAGCAGCTTGCCGGAATCGGTATAGCCGCTGATGATGCGCGTGATTTCGGTATTGGTGCTGACCAAATCAGCGAGCTTTGGGAACAAAAAGAACGCGCCAATAAAGGACAGAAGTCCGCTACCCAGGTTGAGCACCGTTTGGATAAAGCCGCGGTACATCCCAAAGAGCACGCAAAGCACGATGATGCCAATGGCAATCAGATCAATGACATTCAGAGCGGATTCCTCCTTTTGCGGTTAGGTCAGGCTGCTGATGGCCTGCGGTAAAGTAATCACATATACCTCGGTGCCGCAGGCAATAACGGCATGTCCATTGTTCAGCGTGCCGATGAGGCGTGTGGCATCCGATGGCAGGGATAGCTCGTAGGTGGCAAAACGATTATCGTTTTGCCCGGCGCGGAAGAGCTGCTTGCCGGAGAGGGCGTAGACGGATTTGTTCCATACCGTGGCGCCGATGCAGGTGGCGGGTAGGCTGTAGCGCTTGTCCGTGGTACCGCTGATCAGGCGCAGCTCGCGAATATCAAAGAGGTTCTCGGTCTGCGAGGTGGGCGCGAAGAGCATCAGCGCATCGCCGCGCTCTGGAATTTCGTAGTTGAGCAACCGCCAGCCGTATACCAGCATGCTTGCGGAGGCGTTTTCGGTGCCGCGATAGTCAAAGGAAAGCATCCGCCGGGTGTTGATCACGCGAAGCGTGCTGTTTTCGTAAAGCACGGCGTAGGTGATGGAATCGCCGAGGGATACCTCTCCGGTGTTCATGCGCCCCACTTCAAACGTATTGAGGATGGTGTTGGACGCGGTGCCAAACACATCCAGCGCGAGCGTCCATAGGTATTCGCCGTTTGCGCCGTAGAAGCCCACGTCCAAAATGATGAGGTCGGCATAGGTATCGGCCTCTTCATCCATATGCGCGCCGGTATGATCCTTCACTACAAGGCGAGCGGCGGTGGTGTCGCCGATGACGGCGGCAACGTACTGCTTGCCCACGCGCGCAAACTGAATGGACGCGCCGAGGTTATCGTTATAGGAGGAGTTGCCGTTTTGATCGAGGATATAGATGGTGCTGCCGGACCATGCCGCAAGCACGGTATCGCTACAGCTGTAGCCAGCGTCCGCGCCGATGGGGAAGGACCAGCGTACAGCGCCCGTTTCGCTTAGACAATGGATGTTTACGCCATCATAGTACAGTACATTGCGGCCAAAGGGGGTGATGGTATCGTTGTATGGGCAGGGCAGCAGCGTTGCGGTGACCCCCGTGGCCGGGCGCGCGCTGAATAACGATACCGCGCCCCATATGAGCAGCGCAATACCGAGGATGATGGCAAACAGCACGAGGAAGGCTTTCCGGCGGGTTATTTTTGGCTTTACTCTTTGCATAGTGGCTCCCTTTGAGGCCCTCTCAAAGCTCGCACAAATAAAGAACGAACGCGGAGGGTTGTTTGTTGCAGCCGCGGGTGAACAAAGGGCTGCTACTTTCCATTATAGCCTGTACGGCAGCCGGATGCAAGAACGATGTCAAAACGGCGCAAAGCTTCATTTAACAGGGGGAGGGGGATAGCTGCTGCAAATAATGCTGGAAGTTTTCCCCAGCCACCGCGTGTACGAGCGCCTCGTCAAAACCGCGCGCGCGCATGCGCTCAAACAGCAGCGGTAGATCTCCAGCGTTGCGCAGGCCATCGGGGTAAGCGTCGATACCGTCAAAATCGCTGCCCAGCCCCACGTGCGCCTCGCCGCCAAGATCGCAGATATAGGCGATGTGATCCACCACGGTATCTAGGTTGGCATGGCCGCTGTCGCTCAAAAAAGAAGCGTAAAAATTGACGCCCACATAGCCGCCTGCCTGAAAGAGCGCGTGAAGCTGGCGATCGCTTAGGTTGCGCGCGTGCCTGCAAAGCGCGCGGGCGCAGCTATGGGAGGCCATCGGCGGCACGCCGGATTCCAGCACGTCCAGCACGCCGCGCTCATTGAGATGCGAAATATCAATCGCGATATGGCGGCTGTTCAACCGTCGGCAGATTTCGCGCCCAAAGGCGGTAAGTCCGTTGGGATTGCTGCCCACAGCGGGGTGCGCCAAAAGATTTTCGTGGTTCCATACCAAGGCGGCGGCGCGCACGCCCAGCGCCGCAAAGCGCTCTACAGAGCTTGCGTCTGCCCCGAACGCCTCGCCGCCCTCAATGGTCAGCAAAACGTTGGCCTTGCCGGGCAGCGCCTCCGAAAGCGTCACAATCTGCCGGAAGCCCTCTGATTTGAGCTGCTGAAGCATTGCCAGCTCGCGCTCTACCAGTACGGCGGCCTCTTCCATGCTGCCGCTGGTGCCTACAAAGAGCGCCAGCGCTTGTACGCGCACATCGTTAGGCGAACTTAGGTGCGCAAGCGTGACGTCCAGCGCAAGAGCCTTGTCGCGCTCTGGCTTTTGCATGGCGTAGAGCGTATCGGCATGGGTATCGCAAATGAGCACAAAAAACCCTCCTCATTCCAAATCCATATAATGCGAGCCGGGGGTGAGGTCGTATACCACGCGGTTGATGCCGTGTACCTCACGCAGGATGCGTTCCGTGGTGCGCTCCAGCAGGTCGAAGGCCAGGCGCGCGGCATTGGCTACGGACTGCCCAGCCTGCAAGGCGCGCAGACAAATGGAATAGCTGTCGGGCTGATCGGGTGTTTCCACCAGCGAGGCATAGTATTGCCACAGCCGCTTTTCAAAGCCGCTGTTATGGATTTCCTCCGCAAAACACGCGTCGGCGGCGCGCAGTACGCTTAACCGCTCCTCGGTCACCTTGCCCATGATGCGCAGCGCAAGGCCGCTGGCGGGGAAGGGCTGGCGCTCGGCGAGGCTTGCGGGCAGGTTGAGCGCGCGCGCAATGCGCCGCACCTCTTCTTTAAAGAGGTCGCGGATCGGCTCGCAGGCACAAAGCTCCGCATCGCCCTTTGCCTCATCGATCTGCGCGCTTGGCATGAAGCCATAAAGCACGTCGTTGAGGTTGGTGCCCATAACGAGCGTGTGAATATCGGGCGCGAACGTCAATTGCTTCAATAAGATCTGCGTCATGAGCGATGAGGCGATGCGCTCCTTGTCTGCCGCGCTGGTTACGCCTGAAAGCGCGTGCAAAAACGCCTCCTTGGCATCCACGTAGGCAACCACAAGCCCCATCGTATCCATGAAGCCGCTGATGACGCTCTGCGTTTCATCCAAGCGGAACAATCCCGTATCCACAAATACGCAGATCAGCCGCTCGCCCACCGCGAGCTGCGCAAGCTTGGCGCACACGGCGCTGTCAACGCCGCCCGAAACCGCGCAGAGCACGTCCCCCGCCTGCGCCGTGCGGCGGATTTGCGCTACGGCGTGATCAATGATCAAATCCTCATCCCAGTCCGCCCGGCACGCGCATAGGTTGACCGCGAAGTTGTACAGGAGCTGCGCCCCGTCCGGGTCATTATGTTCTATGGGGTATTGCAAGGCGTACAGGGGGAATTGCGCGTGCCGAAAGCCAATCACGCGCTCCGTTGCTGTGGCGAGCGGTAAAAGCTGAGACGGCAAAGTAAAATCATAGAGGCCGTGCAGCATCCGCTCGCCGCCGCTGATGGAGGCAAAGAGGGCGGAATCGGTAAGCCCAAGGGTCACATAGCCGCTTGAGACGGCAGGCTCCGCTGCTTGACCGCCAAAGTGGCGGCAGAGCGCAACCGCCGCGCTGCCTAGCGCAAGCACAGGCACGCCCGCCGTGAGCAGCGCCTCGTCAAGGGCGTGCAGGGCGTCCGGCACGGTGGATTCTGCCAGCACGATGCCGCGCGGCGCCAGCGCCAGCACCTCTTCTGCCGAAGTGCGCAAGGAGCGTAGCGTGCAGTAAACTTGGCGGCAGCGCAAGGTACGCGCGATGAGCCCCGCCAGCTCCGCGTTTTGGCTCAATACGAGAATGGTGTCCTGCATGGCGCCCTCCTTGAATTCACCCATAGCGGGAATGATTCATTGTTTGTGAAACGCAAAATGAAGCTTATCGTTTTGTATTCTGCGTCGCAAATTCAAAAACCTGCAAGCGCTGTTAAGAATTTCGTAACGAATTTGCACGAAAAGTGTTACAAGTAAGCGGAAAAACCGTCAACGGGACGCAGCGCTGATACGTCGTTATCCAAGGGGGAAACCCCCGCCGCTCCCGGCGCTGGGAAAGTCCATGCCCGCGGCCTTGCGGAAGTGGGATGCCGCGAGGCTTGCGGACTGGCACTTTTCCAGCCCGGTGGCGGTAGTGCGGGAAGGAACGCGGCTGGAGGCTAAAAAGCGCCGCCTTCCAAGCCCCTGTCTACGGGCTCTGCTCTTAGGCAACCCATTTGCCCGTGGGTGGCAGCACCGGAAAAAACAGGGGTTGTAGACTTTGCTGTTTGTTGGTATAATAAACAGTGGTATACGCTAGGGTTGTATGCCAAAGGCGACACGAGCAAGGACGACTCTTTCGCAAAACAAGCCATTCCTGCCATCAGGCAGTGCCGCTCGAAAAGGCCGCGGGTTATTTCCTGATCAGAGGAACCAAGGATAAGGAGTGCAAAACATTGAGCGATTTCTACCGCTACCAACCCAATCCCAGTGATCCCTACCGCCCCAGCGATCAGCGGGGCGAGGAAGGTGCTTGGGAGCAGGAGCCCTATGCTGATCAGCCGGGCGAAGGCTATGTGCCCGATGGCAGCGCCTATGGAATGGGCGCGGGTACCTATGCCCCTTATGCTGGCGCACCCGCGCAGCCTGCCGAAAGCTATGACGCATGGCATCGGCCCGAAGGCGGCGGCTTTCTTGCAGATGACCCGGCTCCTTTTGGCGCTGGGATGCAGCAGGGCGGTGTGCCGCTGTATGCGCAGAATCAGCCGATAGACCCCAACTTTCTAGCACAGGGTGACGATGCGCCCACGCGCATTGCGCGTTCGCCTATTGCGCAGCAGGTGGTGAATAAGCGTACCACTGTGGAGCGCGGCGTCGCTTCGCCTTTTGCGCGCCCCGGCGCGCCCATGCCGACGATGCCCCAGCCCGCGCAATCCGCGCCGCCGCAGCCGATTATGCAGCCTGTGCAGCCGCCGCAGCCTGCGGTGCATTCCACCGCCCCCAGAGGGGATGTGGAGCCGGATTTGCGCAGAGCGGAAGCCTCCGCGCAATCACCCTTTGCACGCCCCGCTGCGCAGCCGCAGCGCGGGGAGACCATGCCCGCCCAGCACGCCGCTGGCGCGGAAGCCCGCGTTGTCAAACGTCAGCCGACGGAGGAAGCGCCGGTTGCTCCCAAGCCCGCCCAGCAGGGCGAATTGCCGATCCGCCGCCGCCGCATGGATCGCAACAGCACGGAGCCCGCGCATACCGAGCAACCCACGCCCATCCCAGCAGCGCCTCCCGCGGGGGACATGCCTGCTTTTGACCCCTTTACCGCGGGCGACAGCGAAATGAACAAGGATGGCGCGAGCACAGCCGCGCACCTAGGCCGCCGCGAGGCTGTGCCTGGCGGGCGCTATACTGGCGCGCGCACGGCGATGCCCAGCGATGCCGATATGCCGGAGGTTCTCATTCCACCGCAGGAGATGGATGCCGTTGCGCCGCAGGAGGGCATGCCCGCCCGTCAAGGGCGCTCCATGCCGCCACAGAATCGCCCAGTGAGCCAGCGCCCCGTGGCGCAGAATCGGCCCATGGGGCAGCCGCCTATGCCGCAGGGGCGTCCGGCGCAACCTCCCATGCAGCAGGGGCAGCGCCCAATGCCGCAGGGACAGCCGCCGCAGGGCCGCCGCCCCGCGCCGCAGGGTCAGCCTATGCCGCAGGGGCCGCGCCCCATGGGGCAGCGGCAGCCCGTGCAGGGGCAACGACCGCCGCAGCGCCCCGTTGCCGTAAATGCGGAAGGCGTGACTGTGGACGAAAACGGCCTCCCCTTGCGCAAGCAAATGCCCAGCTTCAACACCAGCCGCAGGGCGGCGAGCGAGGCGGGTGGAGCTAAAAACGCCCGCAAGGCCGCGCGTCCGCAGGCCTCGGTGGAGCGTGCGCCGTACGATTTCGAGGATGACGACCAAAACGAGGAACGCCAGCCTCGCCGTGGGAGGGCATGGCTGACCATTGTAATCGTGCTGGCTGTGCTGGGCGGTTTGATGGCGGGTCTTTGCTTGCCCAACTGGGATAGCTTGGGCGTTGCTCCGCTGGCTTCCGCGAAAAAAGCCGTGGTAACGGTGTTTGAAAACGTCAAGGGCATGATTATGCCGGATGAGGCTCCGATCAAGAGCTTTGATGCGACCGCCTCCGAAGCTGCCGCACCGTCCAATGTGATCTTTACCGTGCAGACCTCCAAGAGCGCCATGGGCATTCGCATTGCGGATGACCAAGGCAATACCGTATACAGCCGCACGTATTCCCCCGATTTGGCAAAGACCGGCGAGGTGATTGAGAACAGCAAGGTGCTGATCTGGACGCCGAGCTACGCGCTTCAGGAGGCGTATTCGGGTAGCTTTACCGTATATGCCGCCAAAAAGGATGGCACGGAGAGCGAGGGCGTTCGCAGCGCTACCGCGATTGATGTATCCGCGCCTGTGGTGATTGTGCCGCCCGTGCAGAGCTTTGTGTGCGATACCGAGGCGGGGCAGACGCCCGCGCGCGTCGGGTTTACGCTGGTCACCTCCATGAAGGTGGCGGCGGTGCGCGTGGTGGATCAGCACAACACCCCCGTGATCAGCATGTACGCTACCGATGCGCCAAGCGAGGACGCAAGCATGCTTGAAAAGGGCGAAACCCGCGAGTGGAAGCTCTTTGCGGCGGTGAACAGCCCCTATTCGGGCAGCTACATCGCCCAGTATCAAACCGAGGATGGCGATTTGAACTTTATCGATTCGGGCTACAGCGTCTTTGCAGAGCTGTCCGCAGCCTCCATTCCCCAGCCGCAGCCCGCCGATAACGGTCAGGCTGGCACGGAGGATTCACAGGCTGACCAGACCGACCCGGACGCTCAGCAGAACGGCGATAGCGCACAGCAGGACGGTGCGCCAGCCGCAAAGCCCACCGCGGGTCAGACCGCGCAGGGGGACGGCGCACAGGCGGCAGTTGTGCTCAATGAAACGGAACAGCCGATTGCCACGTCTACGCCTACCGCCACCCCCGAGCCTACCGCTACGCCGGAGCCTACCCCCGCGCCGGTGGCAACCACCACGCCCCTGCCCGCGTTAAGCGCGGTGGCGGCAGAAGGTGCGCAGCCCGAGGCGGAGACGGTCAAGCTGAACACAACGCTGTATCAGGATGGGAAGGGTACGAAATCCTACACGCGCACGCGCACCATCTCCATGCTTAGCCCCTTTACGACCTATGAGGGCGGCAGCGATTACGCCGTGTGGAAGCAGGCGGGTGTGCTTACCTTCCGCAGCGGTCCCATGCGCCAGAACGCGGCGTACAGCACCGTGGACGTGCAGAACAAGACCCTCACGCAGGTGTGGAGCCAGCCGGTGGGCAGCATGAAGATCAACAAGGCCACCGCGTACGGCGTTGTAGCGCCCGGTCAGCCCGTGATTGTGAAATGGCCTACCGAGGTGCGCCAGCGCATGGGCATCAACGACGCCGCAAAGGAAACCACTGCGCTTAAAGAGGTCATCGTAGGCGCGCAGGATGGCAAGATTTATTTCTACAACCTCCTCAACGGCGAGGCCACGCGCGATCCGATTGAGCTGGGCGCGCCCAGCGCGGGCGGCCTGTCCGTAGCCACCAACGGCACGCCGGTGCTTGGCGTAGGGCAGAACTACAGCCGCCTTGCCTCAAAGACGGTCAAAAACGGCTATCACCTCATTAACCTGCTCAACAACTCCAAGGCAAAGCTCATCGCTTGCGATGGGAAGGACAAAAATAGCAATTACACCGGCGTAACCGGCGCGGCACTGTTTGACAGCGCGAGCGGCACAATGGTCTTTGGCAGCCAAAACGGCGTACTGTACACCGTTGAATTGGGCGAGCTGAAGGAAACGTATGATTACCAAAGTGGCAAGCTCAACCTGAGCACCTCCACGCAGGGCTACAAGACGGTTGCCACCAAGCAGAAAAAAACCAACACCAACATTGACGCCAGCGTGGCTGCGTACAACAATTACGTATACTATGGCGATCAGGGCGGCATCATGCAGTGCGTAGATATCAATACGCTCACCCCTGTATGGGCGGTGAACACGGGCGATAACATCGACGCGACCCCCGCGCTGGACGCGGAGGACGAAAGCACCGTTGCGCTCTACACGGGCAACACCATCCTGAACCAAGGCAAAAAGGGCGTTTGCACCATTCGCCGCCTGAACGCGCTCACTGGCGCGGAGGATTGGAGCTATGTGGTGCCGGAGCTTGCCTATACCACCGAGTACGAAATCGGCTGCGAAGCCAGCCCGGTCGTTGGGCAGAACGCCATCAGCGATTTGGTCATCTTCACGGTGACCAAGGGCGCGGCGGGTGCGGATGTCATCGCCCTAAACAAGAAAAGCGGCACTGTCGCGTGGCAGAGCGCACTAACGGCCAGCGCGGTATCCAGCCCCGTGGCTGTGTACAACGAAAACGGTGACGCGTGGATCATTCAGGCACAAAGCGATGGCAGCATTCACCTGATGGATGGCAAGAGCGGCGAGATCGTCAATACGCTCAAGCTGGATGGCGAGATCACCGCTTCGCCGGCAGTCTATGGGAACCTGCTGGTGATTGGCACCACAGGCAAGGATACTGGCGCCGTGTACTGCATAAAGATCGATTAACGCAAAACGGTTGGTAAACAAAGGAAGGGTATGTCATGAAGATTTACTTGGACGCAATGGGCGGGGATAACGCTCCGCAGGCGCCCGCCGAGGCTGCGAGGGAGGCGCTGGGGCTTTACCCCGGATTGCAGATCGAGCTTGCGGGCCCGCTGGACGAGGTGAAAAAGGCCGTTGACGTAGCCTTTGCAGGCGCGGACGCGGCGCTTCGCGAGCGGCTTACGCTAACGGACTGTCCGGAACTGATTGCCAACGGCGAGGCTCCCGTGATGGCCGTGCGCAAGAAAAAGCAAAGCGCGATTGTCGATGGCATGCTAAAGCTGCGCGAGCGGCAGGTGGACGCGTTTGTATCGTCGGGCAGCACCGGCGCGGTGCTGGCGGGCGGCATGTTCCGCTTGGGGCGCGTTCGGGGCATAGAGCGCCCCGCGCTTGCCCCGCTCCTGCCCAATGGGAAGGGATATTTCCTGCTGATTGATTGCGGCGCAAATGTCGATTGCCGCCCCGAATACCTGCACCAGTTTGCCATGATGGGCAGCGCCTATATGCAAGGCATGCGCGGGGTGAAAAGCCCGCGCATCGGCTTGGTGAACAACGGTGCGGAGGCCGAAAAGGGCTGCGTGCTCACCAAGGAGGCTTATGAGCTGCTTTCTGCCGATCATCGGCTGAACTTTGTGGGCAATGTGGAGGCGCGCGAAATCACGCACGATAGCGCTGACGTTATCGTCTGCGATGGGTTTGTGGGCAACATCATCCTAAAGTTCATGGAGGGCGTATCCGGCACGCTGCTGGGCATCATCAAGCGGGAATTGCTGGCTGATACGCGCAGCAAGCTAAGTGCGCTGCTGGGAAAGCCTGCCTTTAAGCGGGTGAAGAAGCAGCTGGACTATAGCGAGGTTGGCGGCGCGCCGCTGTTGGGCGTGCGCGGCAACGTGATCAAGGCGCACGGCTCCTGCAACGGTCACGCGCTTGCCTGTGCGATCAAGCAAGCCGTGATGATGATCGAGGGCGATGTGGTGGGCAAGATCGAAGCACTCACGATCTGCGCGGAAACTCCCAAGGTTTCCGAATAGATACAGGCTTATGAAGCTATGATTTTTATCGTTAGGAGGGAAATCCCATGGTATTTGAAAAGGTACGTGATATGATTGCTTCCCAGCTACAGGTGAACGCATCTACCATTACCCTCGCCAGCCGTTTGGTGGAGGATCTCAAGGCGGATAGCGCCAACGTGATGGTGATGATTTTGGAGCTGGAAAGCGAGTTTGGGATTGAGGTGGATGACGAGGTCATCCTGCAGCTGAAGACAGTCGGCGATGTGGTGAAGTACATCGAGGAGCGCCAATAAGCTCTTCTCCATCAACAGGCGCCCCCGTGCCCGCAATTGCGGGGCGGGGGTGCTGTGTTCAGAGCGCTCCCTGCCTGCAAGAAAGGAACGGATAACCATGCAAGAATTGGAAAAAGCAATCGAATACAGCTTCTGCGATGCCGCAAACCTGAGCATGGCGTTGACGCATCCCTCCACAAATCTGCCGGATAACCAGAGGCTGGAGTTTCTGGGCGATGCGATTTTGGAGTTTTGCGTCAGCGACATGCTCTATCGTAAATATCCGAGCATTCAAGAGGGTGAACTGACCGCGCGGCGCGCGGCGCTGGTTTGCGAGCGAACGCTGAGCATTCTGGCGCGTTCGCTGGGGCTGGGCGGCTGGCTGCTGATGGGGCATGGAGAGGAGCAGACCGGCGGCCGGGAAAAGCCGAGTATTTTGGCTGACGCGCTGGAGGCGGTGCTTGCCGCCATCTATGTGGACGGCGGGTATGAGGCGGTACGCACAGTGATTTTGCGCCTTTTCAGTGAGGATGAAAAGCTGATTGCGTGGCGCGGGCAGGATGAAAAAACAGCGCTACAGGAATATACGCAGGCACACGACCTTGGGCTGCCGGAATATGCCATTGTGAGCCAAACCGGACCGGATCACAACCGGCGCTTTGTGGCGGAGGTATGCGTGCAGGGCGCGGGCGTGTCGCAGGGCGAAGGCAACAGCAAGAAAGCGGCGGAGCAGGCCGCCGCGAAGGCCGCGCTCAAGCGCTATCAAGAAAAGTAAGGAGGGTGCGAATGCGCCTTACCAAGCTGGAAATATACGGTTTTAAATCCTTTGCGAAGCGCACGGAGATTGTGTTTCCGCAAAATGTGACAGGCATTGTGGGGCCCAACGGCAGCGGCAAGAGCAACATTGGCGATGCGGTGCGCTGGGTGCTAGGCGAGCAAAGCGCAAAGACGCTGCGCGGCAACAGCATGGCAGATGTCATTTTCAATGGCACCGAGCAAAAGAAGCCCATGAACTACTGCGAGGTGATGCTCGTCTTTGATAACAGCGATCATCAGCTTTCCGTGGCATTTGAGGAGGTCAGTATCACGCGCCGCGTCTATCGCAGCGGCGATAGCGAATACCTGCTCAACGGCAGCGGCTGCCGCCTGAAGGATATCGTGGATCTGTTTCGCGATACGGGCGTTGGCAAGGAAGGCTATTCAATCATTGGTCAGGGGCGCATTGATGAAATTTTGAGCCAGCGCAGCGAGGATCGGCGCGCTGTATTTGAGGAAGCGGCAGGCATCGGTCGCTTCCGCACCCGCAAGGAGGAAGCGGAGGGGCGCTTGAAGCGTGCGGATGAAAACCTCGTGCGCGTGCTGGACGTGCTGGAGGAGCTGCAAACGCACCTTGCGCCGCTCAAAAAGCAGGCGGAGACAGCCAAAGAATATTTGTCCCTCAGCGAGGCGCTTAAGGAGCTGGATCTTCGGCTGTTCCTGCTACGCTATGATCGCCAGCAGCAAAAGGAAAACGCTGCGGAACAGGCGCTCCTGATGGTGAAGGACGCGGTGCTTGAGGCAGAGGCGCATTTGAGCGATGTGCAGGGTCAACGCGATGCGAGCGAGGAAGCGCTGGAGACGCTGCAAAGGGCGCTAAGCGAGGCGCATGACGCGCTGCTGCTCACCAGCGATAGGCTGCACGCGGCGCGCGAGAATGCCGCCGCGATTGAAAACCGTCTGCAAAACGACGCTTCCACCGCCGACCGCCTCAAAAGCGAGGGCGAGAGCCTACGCGCGCGCATGGCGTTGATCCGCGCAACCATCAACCAAAACGGCGGCGGGATCGCCGAGGCCGAGGCGCTTCGCAAAGGCGCGGAGGAAGCGCTTGCGGTGCGCAAGGCGGCTTATGCCGCCGCCACCGATGGCGCGCAAGCGCTGGAGGACGAGCTGACCGCGCACAAGGCGTCCATCATGGAGCGCATGAACAGCATGCAGAATGTGCGTGCCACGCAAGCACGTCAATCTGCCATGCAACAGCAGATGTCCGCGCGCCGTGACGAGCTGCTTTCGCAGCTCGCGGCGGAGGACGCGCGGGATGCGGAGCTTGGCGAAGCGCTCAGCGGCGCGAAGGGGAATCTCCAAAGCGAGCAGGACAGGCTGAGCGGCCTTCAAGCGGATGCAGAGGCGCTGGAGCAATCCACGCGCCAGCGCCTGACCGATATTTTGCAGAGCCAAAAGCAGATGCAGGAGGATGCGCAGACGGCGCGCGGCATGGATACGCGCCTGAAAACCCTCAAGGAGCTACAGGATGGCTACGAGGGCTATCAATACGCCGTGCGCAACGCGCTTACCTACGCCAAGCGCCAGCACTTGAGTGGCGTGCATGATGTGGTGGCGATGCTGCTGCATGTGCCGCGCGAATATGAAACGGCGATGGATATGGCACTTGGCGGCGCGATGCAGAACATCGTTACGGAAACCGAGCAGGATGCCAAACAGCTGATTGATTACCTGCGCCAAAACCGCCTAGGGCGCGCGACCTTCCTGCCGCTCACCACGGTGCGTGGGCGCACGCTTACGGTGCATGAGCGTGGGGTGCTTGCTATGAAGGGCTGCGTGGGCGTGGCAAGCGAGCTTTGCTCCTTTGACCCCATCTATCAGGGCATTGTGGAGAGCCTATTGGGTCGCACGGTGGTTGCGGAGGATTTGGAGAGCGGCATTGCCATCATGCGGGCAGGGGGACATGCCTTTCGGCTGGTGACCCTTACTGGCGATGTGATGCATTCCGGCGGCAGCATGACTGGCGGCAGCATCCAGCAAAAGGCGCAGAACCTGCTGGGGCGTGAGCGCGAGATGAAGGAGCTTGAAAGCGCCCTCGCGGAGCTTGGGCAGCGCGTGACAGCTGCGCAGCAGACCATTGCCGATATGGAAGCGCGCCGAGCGGTGGAAAAGGAGCGCCGCGAGAGCGCCCAGTACGACCTGCATCAGCAGGAGATTGCTGTGGTGCGCGATACGGAGCGCCTAAAGGCCGCGCAAGCGGATATGACCGCGCACGCCGCTCGCGCAACGTCCCTGCGTGCGGCGGTGGAGCAGCTAGAAGAAAGCCTCGCGCAGATTGAGGGCGAGCTCAAGCGCATGGAGGCGCGAAGCAGCGCGGAGGACGTGAATGCCGAGGAGCTGAACACGCGCACAGAGGAGCTTGCGCAGCGGCTGGAGAAGGTGCGCCGTGAGCGCGAGGCCGCGCAGGAGGCGCTTACCGACGCGCTACTCACCTTGCAAAACGCCGAGCACGATGTGGATCGCACCCAGCGTGATCATAAACGCCTATTGAGCGATTGCGAAGGCTGTGCAAAGGAACTGGACGCGCTTGAGGAAAAGCGGGAACTGGCGCTTGGGGATATGGCAGCCGCAGAGCGGGAAAAACAGTCGTCAGGCGAGTGCATCGCGCAGCGCGAGCGCGAGGTGGAGGCCGCGCGCACCGTGGTAGCCGATACCGAGGCCAAACGTGATGAGAAACAGCGCGACCTTCGCGAGCTACAGCAGGAGATCGATGGCGCGCAGAAGCTGGCCGCGCACGAGACGGAGCGCATGCATCGGCAGGAAATGACGCTTTCACGCATCAAAAGCGATGCGAGCCAGCTGACCGACCGGTTATGGGATACCTACGAGCTGACCTACGCGGGCGCGCAGGAAGCCGCCGCCGCTTTTGCGGCGCTGGAGGAACCCTTTGACGAGGCGGAGGCGGATCGCAGAGCGCAGGAAATACGCGACCGCATCCGTCGCATGGGCACGGTAAACGTAAGCGCGATTGAGGAATATGCGCAGCTGCATGAGCGCTATGAGCTTTTGAACAGCCAGAAGAACGATTTGGAGCAGGCAAAGCGCGATTTGCAAAGCCTGATCTCCCAGCTGCTGGATCAGATGGAAACGGTGTTTGTCGGCCAGTTTAGCACGATGCAGGGCTATTTTGCCGAAACCTTTCGGCGGCTGTTTGGCGGTGGAAATGGTGAGATCAGCCTTTCCAACCCTGCCGACCCGCTCAACTGCGGCATTGAGATTATCGTGCAGCCGCCTGGCAAGAAACGCCAGCTTTTGAGCCTCTTTAGCGGCGGCGAGCGGGCGCTTACCGCAATTGCGATTCTTTTTGCCATGCTAAAGCTAAAGCCGACGCCGTTTTGCATTTTGGACGAGATTGAGGCCGCGCTGGATGATGCAAATATCAGCTATTTTGCCGATTACCTCAAGGAATTCAGCCATGATACCCAGTTCATCGTTGTTACGCACCGCAAGGGTACGATGGAACGCTGCGATACCCTTTTTGGGGTCGCCATGGAGGAGCGGGGCGTGAGCAGCATGGTGAGCGTGAACCTGACAGATTATGAATAGAAAGGAAGGATGATAACGATGACTGAAAAGAAAAGCCTGTTTTCCCGCCTACGCGAGGGGCTATTCAAAAGCCGGGAGCAGATGTCCGCCGTGATGGAAGCTACGGTGACGGAGCACCGCGCCATTGATGAGGATTATTATGAGGATCTCATGGATGCGCTGATCCTTTCGGATATGGGCAATGCCTGCGCGACGGATGCCATTACGCGCCTGCGTGCCGAGGTGAAGGAGCGCAAGCTCAAGGATGCTGCCGAGGCAAAGGCGGCGCTCAAGGAGATTTTGGCGGGCATGCTGGAGGTGGAAAAGCCCGTGCTGCATTGGCCCATGGTGGTGCTCATGGTGGGTGTGAACGGCGTTGGCAAAACCACCACCATTGGCAAGCTCGCCCTGCGCTTTCAGGGGCTGGGGCGCACCATCATGCTTTGCGCGGCGGATACTTTCCGCGCCGCCGCTGCCGATCAGCTGGAGATTTGGGCGGAGCGGGCACGCTGCCCAATCGTGCGCCACAAGGAGGGAGCCGATCCCGCCGGCGTGGTATTCGATGGCGTGCAGGCCGCCAAGGGGCGCAAGGCCGATCTGCTGATTGTGGATACCGCCGGGCGGCTGCACAACAAGAAAAACCTCATGGATGAAATGGAAAAGATGCGCCGCGTGATTGATCGCGAATACCCGGAGGCAACCGTGCGCTGCCTGCTTGTGGTGGATGCGACCACCGGCCAAAACGGCCTACAGCAGGCGCGCGCCTTCCGCGAGGCGGCGGGCATCAATGGCATTGTGCTTACCAAGCTGGATGGCACGGCGAAGGGCGGCATCGCTTTTTCCATTGTGCGCGAGCTACAGGTGCCTGTGATGTATGTGGGCGTGGGCGAGGGGATTGAGGATTTGCAGGCTTTTGACGCTAAGGAATTCGTTTCCGCGCTTTTTGACTGATTTGCATTTCCATACAAAAGGGGAGGGTTTTGACCATGATGCTTGGGCCGTTTTATTTTAAGCAAAAGGCGCGTGCCGCGCTGAAGGGCAATTGGCAGACGGCGCTGCTGGTGACGTTTTTTTCCGGGGTGTTAATGACCTGCGAAAGTGTGTTGGAAAATGTCAGCTTTCCAAATCCGTTGCTTTTTATGCCGGATGTGCAGGGCTATGCGAACGCGCTGATCAAGGTGCCGCATTTCGCGTGGATTGTGGGCCTTGTGTTGGCGCTATTGGCAATCGTGTTTACGCCCGTGCTATCGCTGGGGAGCAACCACTATTTTGTGTGCAGGCTTCATGGCGAGGAGCTTGGCTTCCGCGGGCTATTCAGCCGCATGCGGGTGCTGGGGCGCGCGCTTTGGCTGTACATTGTGATGGGTGTGCGCATTTTTCTATGGTCGCTGTTGCTGCTGGTGCCGGGCATTATCGCTGCCATCCGCTACAGCATGGCGCCATACTACATGGCGGAGGACCCCAGCCTAACCGCTGCCGAGGCCATTGAAAAAAGCAAGCATGCCATGCAGGAAGTGAAAATGGGCTATTTCATGCTGATGTTTAGCTTTGTCGGCTGGTCGTTTCTTGCCACGACGATTCAATTGCTGCTCATCGATATCGATCCCATTGTAGCCACAGTGGCGGGGCTATTTATGCAGCTATTCATCTCTGTGTACATGAACGGCGCGTGCGCCTCGTTTTACCTAACCGTGAGCGATGCGCGCGGCATGGATCACGCCAAGCGTGAAATGGAAGATCGGCTACGTCAGATGGGTGTAAACCCGGAAATGCTCACGCGTGAAAACAACCCCAGCGCTCATGCGGATGACGAGGAGCTGGACGGCGACCTAGACGATGACCACGTGGAGGACGACCGCGCGGACGATGATGGCGCGGATGATGCGGATGTGGGCGGCGTGGAGGAATCCGGCAGCGCGCCCAAGCGCGAAACGGGAGGTGACCGCCCATGAGGCGGCTCAAAAGGCGAAAAAACGATCCAATGCCCGCAAGCCTACCCGTTTTGCAAACAGAACGGCTGGTGCTGCGCGGCTTTGATTCGAGCGATGCGGTGGATGTATTCGCTTATGCGCAAAGCCCGAATGTTGGCCCCATGGCGGGCTGGGCGGCGCATGCCAGCATTGAGGAAAGCCGCGCCGTTGTGGAGATGTTCATCCATGATGGCGATGTATGGGCCGTTGTGGATAAAAAAACAGGGCGCGTCATTGGCTCCATTGGTCTGCATCTGGATAAGCAGCGCGCGGTGGTGGGTGCGCGCGAGCTGGGGTTTGCGCTGGGGGAAGCGAACTGGGGGCAGGGCTTTGCCACGGAGGCTTGCAAGGTGGTAATCGCATATGCCTTTGAGGGTCTACAATGCCCGGTGTTGAGCGTGGGGCATTTTCCCGCCAATCAAAAGAGCAAGCATGTGATCAAAAAGCTGGGCTTTGTATTTGAGGGCACCTTTCGCCACGCCTTTACGCTGCCGGATGGCGCTGTAACGGACGATTGCCGCTACAGCATGCTTCGTGCTGAATACGAGGCGCAGAAGACCAGTAAAAATCAATCCAAATGAGGGGGGTGGCGCAATGCCGCCGTTAAAGCCCTACAGTGCGGAGCTTGCCTACAGCTACGCGCCGGGTATTTTTCCATCGCTTCAGCTGATGCGCGCCGCGCCGCAGCGCGCTACGCGGCTGTTGCTCAGCGAACGTGCGCAGGGTGAGGGCGTTGATAAGCTACGCGCCGTGTGCCGTGAGCATCACGTGCGGGAGGAATTTGCCGAAAAAGCGCTCGCGCGCGTGAGCGGCAAGCAGAACTGCTTTGCCGCCGTGGTGTTTGAAAAGTGGCAGAGCGAGCTCAGTGTGGACGCGCCGCATGTGGTGCTACACAATCCCATGGACGAGGGCAATTTGGGCACCATTCAACGAACCTTGCTTGGGCTTGGGCTATACGATATCGCCATTATCCGCCCAGCGGCGGATGTGTTTGACCCCAAAGTGGTGCGCGCAACGATGGGCGCGGTGTTTTCACTGCGCGTCAAGCAGTATGACGATTTTGACGCGTACCGTGCCGAGCATTCCGGCCGCGCTCTCTACCCCTTTATGCTAGATGGCGCGGTGCTGCTGGAGCAGGCGGTGCAGGAGGCGCAATCGCCGTTTTCACTGATCTTCGGCAACGAGGGCAGCGGACTACCGCCCGAGTTTGGTTTGCTGGGGCAAGCCGTGCGCATCCCCCACAACGACCAGATCGATTCGCTGAATCTGGCCATTGCGGTGGGGATTGGCGCTTATGCGTTTATGCGGCGAAAAGGCTGAATGCCGCGAAGGCAGGTTATCAAGCCTTCTTTACATATCTGTGCTTTTGAAAGGATGGTTACATGAAGGAAGAGTATTTCCCAATCGCGCAGGAGCTACGCGCGTGCGTGCGCTTTTTGGCTCAAAGCGCAAATTTACGCCCGGGTGCGGTGGTTGTGCTGGGTTGCAGCACCAGCGAGGTTGCGGGCGGGCGCATCGGCAAGAACAGCGTGCCAGAGCTTGGCGATGCGCTGGCGCAAACCATGCTGGAGGTATGCGGCGAGCTTGGCTTAAACCCCGTGTTCCAGTGCTGCGAGCATTTAAACCGCGCCTTAGTCATGGAACAGGCCGTGCTTGACCGTTTATGCCTCACGCAGGTGAATGTCATGCCCGTGCCCAAGGCGGGCGGGAGCACTGGCGCGGCGGCTTACCAGCGCTTTCATTCCCCCGCCGTTGCCGCGAGCATTCAGGCCGACGCCGCTATCGATGTGGGCGACACCTTGGTGGGCATGCATTTACGCCCCGTTGCCGTGCCGCTACGCATGAACGAGGGCGAAACCAAAGTGGGTCAAGCCCATGTTGTGATGGCCTACGCGCGCCTTCCCTTCATCGGCGGAAGCCGTGCGCAATACCCGCAGGCCTAGGGGGCTACGCATTGGGGGCTACGCCTTGGGGGCTACGCGTTGG
>JAVVVJ010000008.1:24496-64114 GCA_036652695.1 Clostridia bacterium
GGGCTACGCGCCCCCAAACCCTGCGCCTAAGGGCTTTAGCCCTTAGGAATCCCATTTTTTTGTACGGGCTATGGTGGGTGGGTTTGCTTTGGGTGGGCTACGCTTTGGGGGCTACGCGCCCCCAAACCCTGCGCCTAAGGGCTTTAGCCCTTAGGAATCCCATCTTTTTTTGTACGATAGATGGAAAAAAACGGCCTGCGCTTTGCGCAGGCCGTTTGGCTTATCCAATTGTATGCTTCACGCGTTCGCTTTCCTCGGTGCGCTTTGCGTTGTTAAAGCGATCGAGGTTGCCCACGAGGTAGCCGGTAATGCGGCGGATGCGCTCAAACGCGTGCCCATTCTCCGCGCGTCCACATTTGGGGCAGGTATCGCCGATGATGCCATTATAGCCGCAATCCGGGTCGCGATCCACGGGATGGTTGATGGAACCATAGCCGATGCCCTGATCATGCATATAGCGCACAACCTTCTCAAAGGCATCGAGGTTCTTGCAGGGATCGCCGTCCATTTCGATATAGCTAATATGCCCGGCGTTGGTCAGCGCGTGATAGGGAGCCTCGATGGCGATCTTCTCAAAGGCGTTAATGGGATAATAGACCGGCACATGGAAGGAATTGGTATAATATTCCCGATCCGTTACGCCCGGGATGCTGCCGTATTTTTCGCGGTCAATGCGCACAAAGCGACCGCTGAGACCCTCTGCGGGGGTTGCCAAGCAGGTGAAGTTGAGCTTATACTTCTCGCTCATTTCATCGCAGAACTTGCGTATGCTGCCGATGATCTCCAAGCCGAGGTTTTGGCTGGCCTTGTCCTCGCCGTGGTGCTTGCCGCGCAGCGCGACCAGCGCCTCCGCAAGGCCGATAAAGCCGATGGAGAGCGTGCCGTGCTTGAGCACCTCGCGTATGCTATCCTCCCAGCCCAGCTTTTCGCTATCGATCCATACCCCCTCGCCCATCAGGAAGGGGAAGTTATAAACCTTCTTTTGGGAGATGATCTCCAGCCGTTCCAAAAGCTGCTCCGTCACCAGCGCCATCAGGCGATCCAACTCCTCAAAGAACCAGTTCACATCACCCTTTGCCTTGATGGCGATGCGGGGCAGGTTGAGGGAGGTAAAGCTCAGGTTACCACGGCGCGGGCAGATCTCGCGCGTGGGATCATATACATTGCCGACTACGCGCGTGCGGCAGCCCATGTAGGCAATTTCGGTTTCCGGGTGCCCCTCTTTGTAGTACTTTAGGTTGAAGGGTGCGTCCACAAAGCTAAAATTGGGGAACAGGCGCTTTGCGCTGGTACGGATGGCCAAGCGGTAAATGTCAAAGTTGGGGTCGCCGGGGTTGAAGCTGACGCCCTCCTTGACGCGGAAAATCTGGATGGGGAAGATCGGCGTTTCGCCGTTGCCAAGGCCAGCCTCCGTTGCCAGAAGGACGTTGCGTATCACCATACGGCCCTCCGGGGAAATATCCATGCCATAGTTAATGCTGGAGAAGGGCACCTGCGCGCCCGCGCGGCTATTCATGGTGTTGAGGTTATGAATGAGCGCCTCCATGGCCTGATAAGTGGCCTTGTCGGTCTCCTTTTGGGCATGCTCGCGCACGAAAGCCACAATGCGGGTAAGCTCCGCCGCGCCGGCAGAGGGCAGGAGGGCGGCGACCTTTTGGCGCAGCAGGTCATCATATTCCTTGCTTGGCGTGAGCTCCGGCTTACAGCCGGATTCCGCTTCCAGCTCGCCAAGGATGCGCACGGCCTCATCGGCAGGGCTTTCCACATTTCCCAATAGCTCCAACGCGCGGGAGAGGTTATCGCGAAAGCGCTTGATATAGGTTTTTTTGACGCCCGGAGCCATGCCATAATCAAAATTGACAATGCTTTGACCGCCGTGCTGGTCGTTTTGGTTGGCTTGAATGGCAATGCACGCCAACGCCGAATAGCTATAAATATCGTTAGGCTCACGCAATACGCCGTGGCCTGTGGAAAAACCGCCATGGAACAAATCCAGCAGGTCGATTTGGCAGCAAGTAGTGGTAAGGGTGTAAAAATCCATATCATGGATATGAATATCGCCATCGCGGTGCGCCTGCGCAAAGCGCGGATCCAGCACGTACATATCGTAGAACTGCTTTGCGCCCTCGCTGCCGAACTTGAGCATGCTGCCCATGGCGGTATCGCCATTGATGTTGGCGTTTTCGCGCTTGATGTCGCTGTCGGCGGCATCCTTGTAGGCGATATCCTCAAAGATTTTCATCAGGCGCGTGTTCATCTCGCGCACGCGGCTGCGCTCCGCGCGGTAGAGGATGTAGCTTTTTGCAGAGCGCACAAAGCCCTGCCCAATCAACACGCGCTCCACCATATCCTGTACCTGCTCCACAGAGGGTACGGAGGGGATACTTTCATCCTTTTCAATAGCACTGACGACGAGCGCGGCAAGCTCCGCTGAGGTTTCCATGCTTTTTTGGCTCCCGCTTGCCATAAAGCTCTTCTCAATGGCCTGCTCAATTTTGTTTTGGTCGAAAGGAACAATACGCCCGTCGCGCTTCTTGATGGAAATGATCATAATGCCGAATCCCCTTTTCACTTTGTAACAAGCTCTGTATGCGCATCCCCCATTGCAGGAGGGAGCACTTCGAGCAAACTCATTATATGGTGTACCAATAGATAAGTCAACACTACATATGGCAACAAAACGCCCCGTTGGTTGCATGAGAACACAAGACAAGCGTGATAAATTCAGCCTTTCGCAATGTTCCCAACATCTTTTCCACATGCGGCTTTATTTTTGCACAAGCGGGCGTGGAAAGCGCAACCCGTTGTGAAATAAGGGTTCTTTGATTAGCTGATGCGTAATCAATAGGATTCCCACGTGATTTCCATGTATTTTCCACACGTTCCCCATGGTTCGGTTAAAGTTTTCCACAATGGCTTTCCGGTTGCCCACAACCGAGGCTGTGGAAACTGTGGATTGTGAGGTTGCGGTTTGCGCCGGAGGTCGCTATAATAGAGCGGCTGTTGCAAAAGAAGCATAGGAGATGCGAGAATGAACAAATTTGTCAATTACCACACCCACACCCCGCGCTGCCACCATGCCGAGGGAGCCGAGGAGGAATATGTACAGGCGGCCATCGCAAACGGCTTTTCCACGCTGGGTTTTTCCGATCATGGCGCATGGCCGTTTGCCAACGGCTTCCGCTCGCGCATGCGCATGACGGTGCAGGAGCGCGCAGGCTACGAACAAACCGTGCGGGAGCTTGCCCAGCGCTACAAGGGGCAGATCAACATTCGTCTTGGGTACGAGTACGAATATTTTCCCAAATACCTGCCTTATTTGCGCGAGGTGCGCGCGCAGGTGGATTATCTGCTGTTGGGCAACCATTACGAGCTGGATGAGCCAAGCGGGGATTATTTCGGCGCCGCCACAACCGCGCGGGAAATTCGCCGGTATGTGGAATGCACCATTGCGGGCATGGAAACGGGGCTATACGATTGCCTTGCACATCCTGATTTGTTTTTGAATGAATATCCCGCGTGGGATGGCGCGGCAGAGCGTGCTTCGCGCATGCTCTGCCAAGCTGCCGCGCGCCTGCGCCTGCCGCTGGAGTATAACCTCTATGGGGTGGACAAGCGGCGGCGCCATCAAAGCGCGGGGCTGGGCTATCCCTGCGATGCTTTTTGGCGCGTCGCTGTCCAAAGCGATTGTGATGTGGTGATCGGCTGTGACGCGCATATCCCGGCAATGCTTTCCCGCGCACAGTATCAGGAAGCGGTGGATCACTTGATGCGGCTGGGGTGTCGCTACACCACCATGGATGCGTTGCGCAAATAAGCGGGCGCTTATGCCGTTACGATCAGGCCATCGTAGGCAACCTCAAAGCCCTTGGGGTTCATGAGCGCCTCTGCCTGCTGGTGCAAAGCTAGGCCGTTGTGAGAAAAGTGATGGCATAGGAACTGTGTGGACGGAGTCGCGAGCTTTTCCCTAAGCATGCGCTCACGAATCTGCACATTTTGTTCAAAGGTCATATGCCCGTTGTAGTTGGATGGGGGCAGACCCATGGTGCTATCAAGGCTGACGGCGGTCAATGGCGTGCTATTGTGCGCCAGCAGGTATTGCCAGACATCCTCGCGAAAAAGACCCGTATCGTTGCCATACAGCAATTTGCTCCCATTTTGCTCGCAAAGGTAGATCAGGCTATCCGGGCAGGAATGAACGGCGGGCAAGGCCGTGAAGGTAACGCCTCCCACCTCAAACAGATCAAAGGGCTTCAGCTCGTGAAACTCAATTTCCTCGGCAAGCTGCGGTTCTTTGATGCAGGAGCCGTGCAGGTATTCCTCCCACGCAACGGCGGTGAAGTGGCTGCCCCACAGGTGCAGCATGCCGCGGTTACGGATATGCGCGTAGGGTTCAGTAAACATGGCGAGTGTTTCACGGTTGAAATGATCCATGTGGGCATGGGTGATAACGATGTTGCGAACCGGGCTGAGGTTGAGGCCAAGCCGAAGCTTTGCGGCATACAGGTCGGGCGATGCGTCAATCAAAATATGATCGTTCAGCAGCGCGCCGGAGCGCAGACGGATGTTTTTTCCGCCGAGCTTTGCGGCCTGTGTACAGAGCGCGCACTCGCAGAAAATGGCGGGCATACCTTCGGCGGCGGCGGTTCCTAGGTATTGCAGCTTCATGTGAAATTCTCCTTTGGGTGCTTTCTTCATGGCAAGGCGCTTGCATCCGCGCGCTGCTTTATTCGGGGATTGCCTCAGCAATGGCCTCATAGAAGCTGGGATGCGCGCGAACCACGCGGCGCAGCTGACGGGCGGTGAGGCCAGCCTCAATGGCAAGGGCAAGCTCGCCCACAAGATCGCTGGCACGGCCGCAGAAGAGCTGTGCGCCGAGGAGACGCATGCTTTCCTTATCAAAAACGAGCTTAATAAAGCCGCGCCCGATGCCTTCAATCAAGGTGCGGGCGTTTTGCGTGGTGAGCGCCTTGCCAACCGTCACGGCAAGGCCGCGTGCCTTTGCCTCGTCCTGCGTTATGCCCACGGATGCGATCTCTGGCGTGGTATAGACGCAGCTGGGTATGAGCAGCGGGTTCACGGGCGGCTCCTCGCCCAAGAGATGCGCGACGGCGCAAAGCCCCTGCGCGTGCGCGGCATGGGCAAGCGGGCAAATGCCGTTGACATCGCCAATGGCATATACGCCGGGGATTGAGGTTTGGTAATCCGCATCGGTGACAAGCGCGCCGCGTTCCATGGCGGGCGCGACGCCCTCGCCAAAGAGCCCGTCCGTCATGGGCTTGCGGCCGGTGGCAAGCAACACGCGGTCGCAGACGAGCGTTTGCAGGCCGTCCTTTTCCACGGTGACGGCATAGCCCGCATCCGCAGGGGCAATGCCTTGCAGCCGCGCACCTGTGAGCAGCGTAATGCCCATGCTGCGCAAAAGTGCCTCTGCGCTTCGGCTCAGTTCCTTATCCAGCATCGGCAGGCAATTGCGCTCAGCCTCCACAATGGTCACATGCACGCCCATGCGCGCATAGATGCAGGCCATTTCCACCCCGATAACGCCGCCGCCGATGATGCATAGGGCTTGAAAGTCCTCCATGCCGGGTTCGCCTAGCAGCTCATCGCTTGTCCACACGTTTGGGTCGGCACAGCCGGGCACGGGCAGGCGCGCGGGCCCGCTGCCAGTGGCCAGCAGCACATGCGCGGCCTCCAGCGTAGGCGCGTCATCCGTACTGGCGCTGGTTACGCGCACATGAAAGGGCGCTTGCGTGGTGAGGAGCGTGCCAACGCCTGTATAGACCGCGATTTTTCCAGCTTTCAAAAGCTGGGCAATGCCATCCGTCAGCTTGGCGACAAGTTCATTTTTGCGCTCATACATGGCGCGGCGGTTTGCGTCCGCGCCCGCGTCGTGCAGGTAGGCCTTGGTGGGCACACAGCCGCGCTGTAGGCAGGTGCCGCCCAAGCGGTCGCGCTCCACAAGCGCGGTGCGCAGGCCGCGCTTTGCCGCGTCTAACGCGGCGGCATAGCCGCCCGGGCCGCCGCCAATTACGATGAGGTCATATTGCATATTGATTGATTCCTTTCACTTAAGCTCCATGCGTTTCGCCGCCGCGATCCATCGCGCGGATGCGGCCGCAGATCAGCGTACATACATCGCCCGCCACCTGTAGGAGGCGCGGATCCTTGAGCAGCTCCAGACGCTGCTCAAACCGGCCGGAGATGGAGCTGATCAAAAAGGGACAGCCGATCAAGGATTGCTCAATGCGCGTAAAGAGCGCGGCTTCCATCGCATCGGTGAAAATTTTGGCGGCTCGAATCACACCGCCTTCGCTGAGCAGCTTCACGGTAACGCCGCCCCAAGGGAAGCGCTCCGTTACCGTGAAACTATAGGGAATGGCTTCGGGATAAATCCATTCCGTGCTTTCAAACTGCTGCGTAAGCTCGCCTAGGCTGTGCGCATCCATCATGCGCTCGTCCAGCAGCACGGGCTTGGCATCGTACACGGTGGCAAAGGCGTTAAACAGAGCCTGTTGGAGCGTCTCAATGGTGATGTCCTGCGCAAGGGCGGAGAGGTTCGTCACGCGCGAAGGGACGCTTTGCACGCCGCGCTGCTGTAGCTTTTTTTGATCCACGGTGAGAAACCGCGCCATGATTTCCATATCGCAGTTGACCAGCAGCGTGCCGTGATGATAGGCGGCCGAGCCGGATTTGTAAAAGGCGTTTCCGCTGAACTTGCGTCCGTTTACGTGCAGGTCGTTGCGTCCGCTGGCCTCTGCCTGCAAGCCAAAAACGCCTACGGCCATACCCACCACGCTTAGCTGGCGGGGAATGTCAAAGGCGGATTTTGGCACGATGAAGGTGAAGTTGAGGTTGCCCACGTCGTGATAGACCGCGCCGCCGCCGCTTAAGCGGCGCGCGATCCGCCCGCCGGATTCCAGAAACTCCTCCACCTTGCACTCGTACCATGGATTTTGGTTGCGCCCGATCACAATGGTATGTTGGTTTTGCCAGAGGTATAAAATTGCGGTATCCTCCGGCAGGGTATTCATCAGGTGCTTTTCAATGGCGAGGTTGCGATAGGGGTCGGTACCTCTGGCAATCAGGCAGGCGGTGCGTCGTATCATGTTGCTTACAGCCTTTCGGGGTGATATCGCAAAATGGGGTTGCGTGCGGCGGTCACCTCATCCGGGCGGCCGATGACGGCATTGTGCGGGGTGTGGTGCATGCTTTGGGGATCGGCCTGAGCCTCGCGCAGGATGGTGAGCATCACATCGGCGGCGCGGTCTAACTGCGCCATGCTCTCGGTTTCGGTTGGCTCAAACATAAGCGCCTCATGCACGATAAGCGGGAAATACATCGTGGGCGGATGAATGCCATGGTCGATGAGCGCCTTGGCGACATCCAGCGCGCTCACGTTTAGGCGCTCCTTCAGATCCTGTAGACAAAGCACAAACTCATGCATGCAGGGCAGATCCTTGGCGGGGATATACCCTTCCTTCAGCCGGTGCAGAAGGTAGTTGGCGTTGAGCACGGCATGCTCGCACACGCCGCGCAGATCCTCGCGCCCCAGCACTTTTAAGTAGCACAGCGCCTTTACCATTACGGAGAAATTGCCGTAGAAGCCCTTCATTTGCAGCTTGCCGTGCTGCCCCGCGCTTGCGGTGGTGGGCAAAAACGGCTTGAGCGCGGCTTTTACGCCTACAGGGCCGCTGCCGGGGCCGCCGCCGCCGTGAGGGGTGGAGAAGGTCTTGTGCAGGTTGAGGTGCGTTACGTCAAAACCCATGTCGCCGGGGCGTGCCAAACCCAGAATGGCGTTGAGGTTTGCGCCATCGTAATACAAAAGCCCACCCGCGCCGTGGATCATATCGCTGATTTTCAAAATATCCTTTTCAAACAGACCCAGCGTATTTGGGTTGGTGAGCATGATGCCCGCTATCTCGTCGGATAGCAAGGAGGCGAGGTGCTCCAAATCCACACAACCATCCTCGCGGCTTTGCACGCTGACCACCTCGTAGCCCGCCATGGCGGCGCTTGCGGGGTTGGTGCCATGCGCGCTATCCGGCACGAGGATCTTGGTGCGCTTGGTATCGCCGCGTGCTTCGTGGTACGCCTTGATGCAGAGCATGCCTGCAAATTCACCATGCGCGCCCGCTGCTGGCTGTAGGGTGAAGGCGTCCATGCCGGTGACCTCGCAAAGGTCGTGCTCCAGCTCGCGCAGCACGGAGCGGCAACCCTCCGTGGCGCTTTCAGGCGCGAGGGGATGCGTATCGGTAAAGCCGCTTAGGGCAGCCACGGCTTCGTTAAGCGCGGGGTTGTACTTCATGGTGCAGCTGCCTAGCGGGTAGAACCCGTCGTTTACGCCGTAGGTGCGGTTTTGGAGCTGCGTATAATGGCGGCACACGTCCACCTCGCAAAGCTCCGGCAGCATCGGGGGCGTTTTGCGTACAAACTGCGCGGGCAGAACGGTCTTTGGCACGTCAAGGGGCGCCAGCACCGCGCTGTGGCGACCCGGCATGCTCTTTTCAAAGCTCAACAAAACGGCTTCGCTCATTTCGCGCATGCCTCCTTTACGATATCCGCCACGCGCTCAAGTTGCGCGGCGCTTGCTTTTTCGGTAACGCACCAAAGCATTTCGCCCTCGCTGAGGGGCAAGCCGCTTAAAATGCCCTCATTTGCCAACGCGGCCTCGATTTCCTGCGCGGGGCGGGGCAGCGCGGTTACAAATTCATGGAAGAACGCGCCGGGGTGCTTGAGCCGCACGCCGGGAATGGCGCAGAGCTTTTCGGCGAGGTAATGCGCCTTGCTCACACAGCTTTCTGCCACCTCGCTTAGCCCATGAAGCCCCATGTAAGTTAGGTAAACGGAGGCGGTGAGCGCGCAATGCGCCTGATTGCTGCAAATGTTGCTGGAAGCCTTTTCGCGGCGAATATGCTGCTCGCGTGCCTGCAAGGTGAGCACAAAAGCGCGCCGACCCTCGGCATCGGTGGTTTGGCCAACGATGCGCCCCGGCAGCTTGCGCATGAGCGCCGCCGACGCGGTCATGTAGCCGAGGCTGGGGCCGCCAAAGGCCATTGCAAGCCCGAAGGGCTGCGCGTCGCCGCACACGATATCCGCGCCGACCTCCGCGCCGGAGGGCAGCAGGCTCAGCGTCATGGGGTTTGCGCCCAAAATGCACTTCACCTTTTGCGCCTTTGCCAGCGCGAAGAGCGCGGCAACGTCCTCCAGCTGGCCAAAGAAGTTTGGCTGCTGAAGATACAGCCCCGCCACATCCTCGTTAAGCAGGGCGCCAAGCGCGTCCGCGTCTGTTACGCCATCCTTTACGGGAACAATGCGCAGCTCGTGATTGGTGCCGTAGCAGTAGGTTTGCATTACGGCGATGGTATCCGGGTGCGCGGCGGCGGATACGAGCGTCACGGTGCGCTTGCGATCCCGGCACATCACGGCGGCTTCGGCGGCGGCGGTCGCGCCGTCATAGACGCTGGCGTTGCTCGCGTCCATGCCGGTAAGCTCGCAGATCAGGCTTTGAAATTCAAAAATGGATTGCAGCACGCCCTGGGAAAGCTCCGCCTGATAGGGGGTATAGGCGGTTACAAACTCCTCCTTGGCCGCGATGCGGCTCACGATGGGGGGAATGAAGTGATCGTAACAGCCCGCGCCGCGCAAAGTGAGGGCGTAGGGCGTGTTCTTGCTGGCGATGCGCTTCATATCGGCTAGCGCTTCCATCTGGCTCATGCCGTGGGGCAGGTCAACGGGCTTGGTGAGCTTCACCTGTGCGGGAAGCTGCTCAAAGAGCGCGTCCATAGTAGAAAGCCCAAGCGCAGAAAGCATTTGCGCGCGCTCGGCCTCGGTGTGGGGAAGGTAATTCGCCATGGGAAAGCCCTCCTTTTATTCCGCGAGAATGGCGCGATAGGCCGCGGCATCCATCAGCGCCGCTTCGCCGCTCACGTTTTCCAGCCGTACAAGCCATGCCTCATAGGGGGCTTCGTTGATCCTCTGGGGGGTGTCGAGCAGCTCTTCGTTGATGGCGGCAACCGTGCCGCTTACGGGGCAGTACACGTCGCTCACGGCTTTCACGCTTTCCACATCGGCAAAGGTTTCGCCGCACACCGCCTCGTCGCCCACCTCGGGCAGGTTCACAAACACCAGATCGCCCAGTTCCTTTTGTGCGTAATCGGTCAGGCCGATCAAAACGGTGCCATCCTCGCAGAGCTTGACCCACTCGTGGCTATCGGTATACTTGAGATCATCGCGAATTTCCATTAGAAAGCGCCTCCTAAAATATCATATAATATGGGTTGATTACTTTTTGCGGCTGTAGAACGGAAGGGGTACAACCTCGCAATCCACCAGCTTGCCGCGGATTTCCACCTGCAATACCGTGCCCAGCTCCTTGCAGGAGGTTTCCACGAGCGCCATGGCCATGGGCGCGCCCAGGGTGGGGCAGTGCGTGCCGCTGGTGGTGAGCCCCACTTGCTTGTCACGGCGGAACACGGGGAAATGCTCGCGCGCGATGCCGCGCCCGGTCATGCGCAGGCCGACCCGGGCACGCCGAGGCTCGCCCGCCGCGACCAGCGCGGCCTTGCCAATGAAGCCGGGCTTATCGAGCTTAACGTAATTGCCAAGCCCCGTTTCAAAGGGGGTGACGCTATCATCCATCTCGTGACCGTACAGCGGCATGGAGGCCTCCATGCGCAGGGTATCGCGGCAGCCAAGGCCGCAAAGCACAAGCCCGAAGGGCTTGCCCGCTGTGGTGAGCAGGTCGAACAGGCGCTCCGCGTTCTCGTTGGCGGCGTAGAGCTCAAAGCCGTCCTCGCCGGTATAGCCGGTGCGGCTTACCAAGCAGCGCACGCCGCCCACGTCCATTTCGCGGGTGAAGCTGTAATACTTCTGCGGGATGTCCTCCTCCTTGACCAGCGTGCGCAGGACATCAATCGCCTTGGGGCCTTGCAGGGCGAGCTGGCAGATGCCATCGCTAAGGTCGGTGATTTCCACATCGCCAAAGCGGTTGGCTAGCATATGCTTGACATCCTTGTGATGGTTGGCGGCGTTAACCACCACGAGGTAGCCGTCCTCGCTGGTGCGGTATACCAGCACGTCATCCACTACGCCGCCCTGCGGGTTGAGCATGGGGCTGTAGCGCACCTTGCCAATTTGCAGGCTTTGAAAATTGTTGCACAGCAGATTTTGAATGTTGGCAAGCGCATCCTTGCCCACAAAGCTGACCTCGCCCATGTGGCTTACGTCAAACAGACCTACGCCAGTGCGTACCGCCGTGTGCTCGGCAATCACGCCCGTGTACTGCACGGGCAGCCAGTAGCCCGCAAAGGGCACAAGCTTGCCGCCGTTGTCCGCATGCCGCTGGTATAGCGGGGTTTTTAAAATGGTCTCCTCCATGGCAGATCCCTCCCTCCAAACATAAAGAAACAGGCACGAGGACAGGCGGGCGTCCGCTGCTGCCGTTCGCGCCTCTGTCGCTTTACCTGAAAGATTCTCCGCACGGCGCGGATTGCCTCTTCGGTGCATTGCTGCTTTCCAGAGCTTCGTCGGGGTCGGGTCCCTTTGCCTGAGAGCTTGTGCGAGCTTTCCCCTTCGGCGCCGCTGCGCGGGCGGTCTCTCCCCGATCCGTCAACCGAATATTCGCGTAGTTTCTTGTCTGGTTCAGTATAAAAGAGGAGGAGGGGTTTGTCAATCGGGCAGGGAAGAAAGGCGGGAGAAATTTGCGAGGAGGAGCGGCTTGGCTGGCAGATTTCCAAACGGCGCAGAGCTTTCCCTTGTTTTCCCTGCTTGTTTCCACAAAGGAAAGCTGATATACTATCCACGCCAAGCGGCAAACGAGCGCTCACGCACGCCCCGCTTGATAGCGAATGAAGGAGGCTGCCCAGCCATGACCTACTTGCGCGAAGAAACCCTCGTGCTGCCTGTGGCGGAATTAAACGGTGAATCCAGCCTGCCCCCTGTTGCGGGCGTTCAAAACGTGCAGCAGCAAACCCAAACCGAGCTGGACGAAAGCGACGAGCTGTTCATTGGCTACGGCTTTCGTTCGGGATCCTTCCCATACCGCCAACAGAACCGCTATGCGGCCGACCTGAATGAAAAAACGGTGAAGACCTTCGTGCTGGAAAACGAATATCTGCGCGCAACGTTTCTGCCTGATTACGGCGGCAGGCTGCGTTCGCTTTTTGATAAGGAGAAGCACAGAGAGCTGCTCTTTTGCAACCCCGTCATTCGCCCGCGCAACCTTGCGTTAAGGAACGCGTGGCTGTCCGGCGGCGTGGAGTGGAATTGCGGCGTGATTGGCCATTCGGCCTATACCTGCTCGCCCGTTTTTGCGGCAGAAACGGCGCTTGCGGATGGCACGCCGGTTTTGCGCATGTACGAATATGAGCGCACGCGCAACGCCGTTTATCAGATGGATTTCTTTTTGCCACAAGGCTCGCGCTGGCTGTATGCGCGCATGCGCATCGTCAACCCCAACCGGGAAACCGTGCCCATGTACTGGTGGAGCAACATTGCCGTGGAGGAGGACGCGCATAGCCGCGTGGTGATGCCCGCGACCGAGACGTATACCAACCGCGACAATCGCGTCAGCAAGACCACCGTGCCCGTGAGCGGCGGGGTCGATATTACCTACCCCACCCATAACCCTGTCGCGATTGATTTTTTCTGGAAGCTGCGCAAGGATGCTCGCCGCTTTGTAACCCAGCTGGGGCAGGATGGCTACGGCCTCTGCCAAACCTCCACCGATCGCCTCCGGGGGCGCAAGCTCTTTGTATGGGGGCAGGGCGCGGGCGGCACGCGATGGCAGCAGTACCTGTCCGGCAGCGGCTGCGCGGGGCGCTATGTGGAGATTCAGGCTGGGCTGGCGCATACGCAGTATGAGTGCCTGCCCATGCCGCCTGAAACCGCGTGGGAATGGCTGGAGGCATATGGCCCCTTGCAGGTTGCGCCCGAGTGCGTGCATGGCGAATGGGCGAATGCGGTAGCGGCTACGGAGGAAGCACTGGAGGCCAGTCTGCGGCGCGGCACGGTGGAGGTGCTGCTGGAGGCGACCCATGCGATGGCGGTTGCGCCAGCGGGGTCGCTGCTGCACCGCGGCAGCGGCTGGGGCGCTTTGGAGGCACAGCGGCGCGCTGCCGCGGGGGAAAAGCCCCTGTGCCCGCAGCTGGATTTTGGCGAGCCGCAAAAGCAGCAGCAGGCGTGGCTTTCACTTTTGCGCACGGGCAGCGTAGGCGCGTTTTCGCTGAACGCGCCGCCGGAAAGCTGGATGGAGCAAAGGCAGTGGATTGATCTGCTGCGCGCGGCGGTTGCCCATGCGGATCGCAAAAATGCGTACGCTTGGCTGCTGCTGGGCATGGCAGAGCTTGCCACGGGTGCGCTGGAGCGCGCGGGCGCGTCGTTGGGGCAGTCCATGGCGCTCACCCCCTCGTGCTGGGCGCGGTATGGTTTGGCACAGCTCGCAAGGCTGGAGAGCCGCGCCGCCGAGGCGGCGGCGCTCTGCGTGGAAGCCGCGAAGAGCGCGCCGCAGGAGGACGCACTGGCGATGGAGGCCATGCGGCTCCTGCTGGAGGATCAGCAGCATCGCGAAGCCGTTGATTTTGCCGCACAGTGCCCACCGGAGGTGCGCCATACGCCGCGCATGCGCCTCCTGCTGGCCAACGCGCTGCTTGGCGTGGGCGATACGGCTGGCGCGGAGGCCTTGCTGTGGGCGGAGGGCGGCCTTGTGGTGCCGGATATCCGCGAGGGAGAAAATAGCGTTACCGACCTGTGGTATGCGATTGAAGCAAAAAAGGCAGAGGCCGAAGGCCGCGCCTTTGACCCTGAAACGGCGGTTCCACCGCCGCAGCTTGACTTCCGGATGAACGCGCAGTAAGCCGCGCCTAGCGCTCCGGCTCCTTGAGGCCAAGCCGGTATTGCTTGGGCGTCATCCCGGTTTCCCGCTTGAAAAGCTTGGTGAAATGCAGGTAGTTATCATAGCCTACCCGGTCGCTGACCTCTGCCACGAGCAGCGTGGTGCTTTCCAGCAGCTCCTTGGCATAATGGATGCGAAGCTGGTTTACGTAGCTGGTAAAGGTCATGCCCAGCTCCTTGCGAAACAGCTGGCTGAGGTAGCTTGGGTTGATATGATGGTGCGCGCATAGCTCTTGAAAAACAATCTCCTGCGTGAAGCTTCCCCCCAGCTCCGTGACGATCTGCGCAAGCGTTTCGTTACGGAGCTGGTCTGTATCCACATTTCCACCGCATTCCTGTTTGAGCTGTCTGCAAAGGGACTGCCGCAGGCTTTCAAAGGATGCATATTGCTCGGCAAGCTCAAACCCATAGCTCAGCGCCTGTGGATAGGGCAGGTTGCGGATGCGGGAAAGCAGGTTTTCACACAAGTTGTGGATGAGCAGCGCATCGCTGATGGTGAAGCGCCGCGCTTGCCCCGGCGTAAGCGCGGAAAGCTGTAGCAGCACCTCGTAGGGGCGGGTTTTGTTCGCCAGCAGCGCAAGCGCGTCCACATAGGCCGCATCGCCCAGCGGCGGCTCCTGCGCCCTGCCTAGCGTGAGGTTGTTCTCATCAAAAAAAACGGTGTAGAGCTGATCCAGCAGCGCCGTAAAGCGGTTAGCCAAAGCGTGTTCCGGCTCGGGCGTGACATCGTACACAAAAGCGGTCAGCTGGCGGCTGGTTACCGCCCCCAGCAGCGCCGCATGAAAGGCGGGGCTGGCTAAATGTTGCAGGTCGCCGCAGAAGAGGTATAGCCTTGCGCTTTTGCTCAGAACAAGCTCCGTATATTGCAGGCTGCCGGTAAAGAGCGGCGACGCGTCCCCTAAGGAAAGGCCGATGGCAGCGGGCGCGTCGGTACGATAGCCGGGCAGGGCGAGGGTCAACAGCGCGTGCGCGGTCTGCGGCGTGGGCGTATCCAAAAAATGTCGCAGCGCGGCGTGGCAAAGCGAGCCTGTCGCGCTCAGCTCCTCCTTGGCGGCGTCCAGCGCACATTGAATGTCCTCGTCCTCCAAGGGCTTTAAGCAATAGGCGATTGCACCCAGCTGAATCGCCTTTTGGGCGTAGGTAAAATCCGCGTGACCGCTGATGACCACAAACAGAAGCCGGGGGTAGCGCTTTTTGGCCTCGATCATCAGGTCAAGGCCGCTTGTGCCCGGCATTTTGATATCGGTAAAAACCACGTCCGGATGCAGGCTCTCCAAAAGGCGCAGAGCCTCCTGCCCGCTCGTGGCGGTAGCGATCACTTCAAAGCCGCTGGATTTCCAGTTGAACCCAAGCGCTAAGCTGTTGATAATCATCCGCTCGTCATCCACGATCATCACCTTATGCATGCGCATGCTCCTTTTCAATCACGGGCAAAGTGATGGTAACCTCTGTGCCCTTGCCCTGTATGCTGGTTAGCGAGATGCCATAGGTCTGCCCATAAAGCAGCTTGATGCGGCTGTCCACGTTGAGAATGCCGATGTGGGAGGCGCTGCGCTGCTCGTCCAGCGCGCGCTTTGGCGCGCTTAACCGCTCCCGCAGCTCCGCTAATTGCTGGTTGGGTATGCCAACGCCGTCATCCTGCACGGTGAGCAGCAGCCGTTCGCCCTCGCGCCGAGCGCCCACGTTGAGGTGGCAAAAGCCGTCCTGCTGCTCAATGCCGTGGACGATGGCGTTTTCGATCATGGGCTGCAAAATCATTTTGGGCACCAGCAGCGTCAGGCAGCTTTCATCCACCTGATAGCGCACGTTGAAGCGCTCGCTGAAGCGGTAGTGCTGTATGCTCACGTAATTGCGGGCAATCTTAAACTCCGTTTGCAGGGGAACGATGTTGTCGCCCTTGATGCTAAATTTGAAGATGATGCTCAGCGAGCGTGCGATTTCCGCAATTTCCGGCTGGTTGTTGGTGTAGGCGATGCCCACCATGGTTTCCAGCGTGTTATATAAAAAGTGGGGATTGATTTGGCTGCGAAGGTGCGAAAGCTCTGCCTGCTTGGTGAGCAGCTGGCTCTCGTACAGGTCGCTGTTGGTGCGCACCAGCTCTGCGGTGAGGGTGCGAATCTGCTCCAGCAAGGCGTTGAACTCGTCGCCGATCACCTGCGCCTCCTGATAGCCTGAAAGCGCCACGCGCTTGTCCAGCCCGCTGAGGGAATCGTGCTGCACCTTTTCGATGAACCGCTGCAAATGCCGCAGGGGGCTTACCAGATTGCGCGCCCAAAGAATCCATATCGTCACCAGCCCAAGCACGAGCATTGCCAGCCCAAACAGGTAGCCCGTTTGCCAATCGCCAACGCTGAACAGCGAATTTGCCTGCGCCTGCACCGCCACAATCTCGTAGCCGAGCTTGGCAAGCGGGGTGCGCTTGTAGTAGGAAAGCGATTCCGCACGCTTCATCAGCGCGTCGTAATCATCTTGCTGTTCAGCCGCGCTTGGGCTCCACAGCAGGCTTCCGTTGCCATCCACCAAAAACAGCTGTAGGCCGCGAACATCCTCCTGCACCGTCTCCTCGCCGGTAAAGGCGGAGGGTGTAAGCACCAAAAAGACGCTGCCGATGAGCTGGTTGGTCTGGTTGTAGCTATCGATGGAATGGATGTTCTTTCCAAGCACCACGTATTCGGCGTTGATGTTGGCAACCCGCCGATAGACGAGGTTGCTGATGTGCAGGGCATTATCGGATAGATCCATTCTGGGCAGAATGATCATGGAATCGGTCAGGTTGTTGCGCAGTCCGCGCCTGTCCTCCACAAGGATATCGGCGATCTGCGCGTTGAGGGTGGCGGTATCGCTCAGCGTGCGCTTAAGCTCGTTATATAGCTCCACGCGCTCCGCGTCGCTGTCGCTGAGCAAAAAGGCCTGCACGTCCTTGCTGTAGGAGATCAGCCGGATGATTTTGGAATAGGAGCTGTAGTTGTTATCGATGGTTTGCTGCAGCTGGCCGACCAAGCGCTGCGCGTATTCTGCGCTTGTGCGCTCAGCGTTTTTTGCGGCGGAAAGATAGGCAAAAAGGCAAAAGCTGAAAAGTAATGCAAGCGTAAGCGCGGATAGGCTCGCAAGCTGCGCATAGACGCGCCTTCGCCGGAACCACGTAAGCATGGCGATAACCATCCTTTCAAGATCAATCGTATCAAAAAAGTCGTACAGACCTTCTCCCTGCGTTCCTGCAAGCGCTTTGCAATCATAGTACACCAAAGTTGCTCGCGTGGCAATCCGCTTTTATTGCGTTTGCAAAAAGGAATGGACGATTCGCATCCTTTTCATGTATAATGGAATCAATGCGAAACGAAAGGAAGAATACGCCATGAAACATGCTTGCCTATGCTGGCTGCTGGCTTGTTGCTTGCTGCTTGCGTCCTGTGCTGCTCCGGCGAATTCCTCGCGGGATGTGGAGCTTGCCCAACCAGTTCACATCAGCATTGCCTTTTGGAACGTGGGGGACGAGCTGGTGGGCGATCCGCTGCAGCGCTATGTGGAGGAGAAATTCAACATCGTCTTTGACCATGTCAACGTCACCTATGATAATTATACCGAGCGGCTCCAGCAGCTATCCGCGTCCGATGAACTGCCGGATATCTTAGCCAACGATATTTTGGGCACGTCCGCGTATGAAAGCTGGATCACGCAGGGGAAAATTCGCGCCATTCCCAAGGAGCTGACCGAGTACCCGCTGCTGGAGGCGTATTTGGATCAGCCTTACAACGAACGCTTCAAGCGGGATAACGGCTCCTATTATATGATCCCGCGGCTGACGTACTCCGAGGAATCGCTTTGGGCGCTGGATCGGTGCATCATGGTGCGCAAGGATTGGCTGGAGAAGCTTGACCTTTCTTTGCCGCACAGCTGGGGGGAGTTTGAGGCGCTCCTGCGCGGCTTTGTGCAAGGCGACCCGGATGGCAACGGCAAGGCCGATACGGGCGGGCTGGTCGCAACGCATCTAAACACGCTGGAGGCGATCTACCTGCCGCTGTTTGCGGAGCTTAGCAACACGGAACGCGGCTGGATGTACGAGGATGGGCAGTGGATGCCCTCCTACTGCTCCAAAAGAACCGCTCCGGCGCTGGAAAAGGTGCGCCAATTGTATCAGGAGGGTCTGCTTGCCAAGGATTTTGTATACCTTTCCACAGCCGAGGCCATTAAGGCCTTTGCAAACGGCAAATATGGCGCGATCTGCGGGCAGTACTATAAGGTTGTGAACTATATGTCCGACAACGGAAGGCAGGATGAGATTGCCGATGTGGTGGCCATTCTGCCGACATGGCCTGCCGACGATGGGAACACCTATCGCTTTACCACCAGCCTGCATTGGTCGGAAAGCTATTTTGGCGCCAATGTATCAAACGAAAAGATGAAGCTCATCCTATCGCTGTATAATTGGCTGCTCTCCGATGAATTTGCCCGCATCTACGAATATGGGCTGGAGGGCGTGGATTGGACTTGGCAGGCTGGCAAGGCCACCCCGCTGGGGTCGGTATCGCCGCTGCGAAAATACCCGTCGCTCGCGCTGCTTGCGCAGCTTGTGGAATGGCGGCAGGATGAGGGGTATGTGACCAATGATTATAACATCCTCACCTATGGCGCGGCGCAGCTGCGCTATGCGCAGGAAATGCTTGCGTGGTTTCGCGAGCACGCCCAGCGCGTCAATTATAACTTTGATATTGTGTTTATGTCGTTGCCATCAAAAAACAGCCTTGTGTACAATTCAGTGGTGCAGGATGAAATGGTGAAGGTCATTGTGGGGCAGGAAAGCGCGCTAACGGCATGGCCAGCCGCTCTCCAGCGCCTGCGGGAAACCACAACGCTCTCTCAGGCGATTACGGATGTCACGCGCGAGGCGGAGCGCGAGGGAATCAAGCCCTAGCAAAACGTTGCATTTGGTGGAAAGAAAACCAGCCGAGCCATGAATTGAAGGCGCTGGTTTAGCAAAAACTGTTGCTCATTTAGTTTTGTGGGGGCACAAAGGCGAAGCTGGCGGGTTTTTGTCCATAAGCAACTAATCTGCCCTCATTCATTTTTTTCTTGGTTGATTGTACAATAAGGTCATGAAATCTCCTTGCATCACAAGGAGAAATGAAGAGGAGGATCATGGTAAATGAAAAAGTTTCTAAGCCTTTTGCTTGCAGTAACCATGCTTTTGTCCCTGACCGCCGTTGGCGCATCCGCTGAAGCAGCGCCCCTCGTATACTGGTCCATGTGGTCCAGCACCGAACCCCAGGCCATTGCCATCCAGCAGGTGATTGACACCTATACCGCCGAGACCGGCGTGAAGGTCAATGTGGAATGGAAGGGTCGCGATGTGAAAACCATCATCGAGACCGCCATTGACGCTGGCGAGCAGGTTGACCTGTTCGATACCGACTTCCAGCTGCTGTCCCAGCAGATGGGCGGCAAGCTCATGGATCTGGAAGAGATGGCAAAGGCTGTGGAATACGACAGCTTCGCGGTTGCCGCGCTTCCCGCCGCCGTGCGTGAGTGGGCAGGCACCCTCAAGTGCATCCCCTATCAGGCGTACACCTCCGGCATCTTCTACAACAAGGCGATCTTTGAAGAAGTCGGCATCGAAAAAGAGCCTGCGACTTGGACAGAGCTCATGGACGTTTGCGCGAAGATCAAGGCTGCCGGCTATGCTCCCTTTGCGCAGGACGATGCGTATGTCCGCTATACCTTTGGCTTCCTGATGGCTCGTCACATTGGCCAAAATGGCGTGAAGGACCTCGTTGCAAAGGGTGACTGGGCGGAGAATCCCGCCGCGCTGGCCTCTGCTTCCGCCATCGAAGAAATGGTGAAGCTGGGCTATTTCGAAGAGAATGTTCCCGGAACCTTCCCCGCCAGCGAGTACGAGATTGGCTTCGGCACCACCGCGATGATCGTTAACGCGTCTTGGGTGTATAACGAGATCGTCCTAGGCACCGAGAACAAGGATCTGGTGCTTGGCATGTTCAACTTCCCCACCGTAGAGGGCGGCACCGATCCCGCGACCGTTGCCAACGTTGGCGCGCAGGCCTTCGCCATCCCCGCGACCTCCAAGAATGGCCAGGCTGCCTTTGACCTCATCATGCGTTTGACCTCCGGCGAGGGCGATCAGCTTGTTGCCACCCAGAGCGTGGGTATTCCGTCTGATACGCGCAACACCGAATGGCCCGAGTCTCTGGCTGGCTGCCGTGACGCTTTCAACGCCCTCACCGGCGTGTACGAGTGGAACATGGGTCTGAGCGGCGACAAGGATCTCGACGCCGCCATGCAGACCGCCTGCCTCAAGCTCTTTGAGGGCGGCACCGCTCAGGAATTCGTTGATACAATGGAAGCGGCCTCCAAATAAGCACATTCCCTTATTTCAAAATGAGGTGGCATCGTTTCGGCGCTGCCACCTCATTTTCAGTCAATGATCAGGAGGAAGGAGCCGTATGAAAAAAAGCAAATCAATGATCATTCTCTTTGTAACGCCAGCGGTTCTGACGTTTTTTGTCATGTTCCTCTACCCCGTTGCCCGCACCATTGTCATGAGCTTTTTTCGTGTGGAAAGCGTAACCGCGCCGCTTGGCGATTGGAGCTTTACAGGGATAGAGAACTACGCGACGCTTTGGGATTCCGTTACCTTCCACGCGGCGATGGGGAATATCCTGCGCATTTGGCTTGTGGGCGGCATGGTGGTGCTTGCCTTTAGCCTATTTTTTGCCGTGATTTTGACCAGCGGCGTGCGCGGAAAGTCTTTTTTTCGTGCGATGATTTACCTGCCAAATATTGTTAGCGCAGTTGCGCTGGCTACCATGTGGAAGCAATTTGTTTTTGTCAACAAAAACTACGGCCTGCTCAAGGGCACGTTTAAGGCGCTTGGGCTGGAATCCCTGCGTGCCATCAACTGGTTGGGCACGGATATGTTGTTTTGGTCCATGCTGATCGCGTTCTGTTTTGGCTCTATCGGCTATTATATGCTTATCTTCCTAAGCGGCATCGAGCGCATCCCGGCCGATTTGTTTGAGGCGGCAACCATCGATGGCGCTACGAAGCCCAAACAATTCTTTCATATTACATTGCCGCTGCTCAAAGGCGTGTTCAAAACCAACATCACCTTTTGGAGCATCAACACCATCACCTTCTTTGTGTGGAGCAAGATGTTCAGCCCGCAAAACACCGAGCTTACCACCGTTGCGCCCATGGTGTATATGTACGACCTCACCTTTGGCACGCAGGGCAGCACGCAGCGCGACGCGGGTGCTGGAGCCGCCATCGGCGTGGTGATGGCGGTGTGCGTGCTGTTGATTTTTTTGATCCTCAACCACTTGGTGCGTGATGACGGCATGGAGTATTAAGAAAAGGGGGACACAGTGATGACTTCCGAAATCAAAAAGAGGCCCGCCCATCATTCCCATACGCTCAAGCTGCTGCCGGGCTATGCGGTAATGGTGCTGTGGCTCCTGTTTACGGTGGTGCTGCTGGGCTGGATCTTTGCGGCCAGCTTTTCCACCACAAAAGAGATCAACATGGGCGCGGTGCTGCGCTTTGAAAGCGGCCTTCACTTTGAAAACTACACTGCCGCGTGGAACTCCTATAACGTATCCATCTACTTTATGAACTCGCTCATTTACGCCACAAGCGCGCTTGTGCTGATCATTATGATCTCCGCGCCAGCGGCCTATGTGCTTTCGCGCTTTCCATTTCCGGGGAACAAGCTCATCCGCATGTGCTTTATCTTTGCCATGAGCATCCCCATTATCATGGTGATCCTGCCGCTCTTTGGGCTGACCACGCAGCTTCGGCTCAACGGCTCCCGCTGGACGCTCATCGCGCTGTACACCATGATGAACATTCCCTTCACCACTACGTTCCTGCTCAACTTTTTCGGCTCCCTCAGCCGCACCTACGAGGAGGCCGCCGCCATTGACGGGTGTAGCCCCATGAAAACCTTTTGGCTGATCATGCTGCCCCTTGCGCAGCCGGGCATCATTACGGTGGGCATCTTTCTGTTCCTTGGCGTATGGAACGAGTACTTTATGGCGCTCATCTTTGCCGGCTCCGAAAACCTGCGCTCTGTGGGTCCCGGCCTGTACATGATGGTGGATACCATGACGCGCACAGGCAAGCTTGGCGGGCTGTTCGCCTCTGTGGTGATCGTGTTTCTGCCGACCTTCCTGCTGTACATCTTCCTATCGGAAAAGATCATTGCGGGCGTTACGGGCGGCGGTATCAAGGGGTAATCTAAAATAGGGCTTTTACGCATTTGCAAAAGGATGGCGATCAAAATGGATGAAAAGCGCACAGGTCGTGTAACCATACCAACCGATGTGGACGTCGTTCCAGAAACCCTCGCCCTTATGAAGCGCTGGGGCGCGGACGCGATCCGCGATTGTGACGGCACGGACTTTCCCGAGGCGCTCAAGGAAACGGGCGCGAAGGTGTACAGCACCTATTACACCACGCGCAAGGATAACGCGTGGGCCAAAGCCAACCCGGATGAGGTGCAGCAGTGCTACCTGATGACGGGCTTCCATACCGCCGTGGGCGGCGAGCTTTCGATTCCGCTGATGCAGGGCGTTTCGCCGGAGCTGATGCAGGTGAACGACCGCGACGAGATCACCCGCTGGTGGGAGGTCATCGACCGCACCACGGGCGCTGTGGTGCCAACGGCGCAGTGGGGCTATGACGCGGACAAGGGCTGCGTGACGATTCCCGCGCCTGTGCCTTTTCACGATTATACGGTCAGCTTTTTGGCGTACCTCATTTGGGACCCGGTGCATATGTACAACGCCGTGGTCAACGATTGGAAAAACGTGGAGCACCAAATTACCTTTGACGTGCGCCAGCCCAAAACCCACGCCTTTACCATGGAGCGCCTGCGCCGCTTTATCGCGGAGCACCCCTATGTCAGCGTGATCCGTTATACGACCTTCTTCCATCAGTTCACGCTGGTCTTTGATGAATTGAAGCGGGAAAAATACGTGGATTGGTACGGCTATTCCGCGTCCGTATCGCCATACATCCTGCGGCAGTTTGAGCAGGAGGTTGGCTATCCCTTCCGCGCGGAGTACATCATCGATCAGGGGTATTACAACAATCAGTACCGCGTGCCCAGTACGCAGTTCAAGGATTTCCAAGCCTTTCAGCGGCGCGAGGTCGCAAAGCTCGCAAAGGAGCTTGTGGACATCACACACGAGCTGGGCAAGGAAGCCATGATGTTCCTTGGCGACCACTGGATTGGCACAGAGCCTTTTATGGAGGAGTTTCAGCAAATTGGCCTAGATGCGGTGGTCGGCAGCGTTGGCAACGGCTCTACGCTGCGCCTCATCAGCGATATTCCCGGCGTCAAATACACCGAGGGACGCTTTTTGCCCTACTTCTTCCCGGATACCTTCCATGAGGGCGGCGACCCTGTGAAGGAAGCGAAGGTCAATTGGGTCACCGCGCGGCGCGCCATCCTGCGCAAGCCCATCGATCGCATCGGCTATGGCGGCTACCTGAAGCTTGCCTGCCAGTTCCCGGATTTTCTTGCCTATGTGGAAAGCGTGTGCGATGAATTCCGGCTTCTGTATGAGAACATTCGCGGCACAACGCCCTATTGCGTAAAGACCGTTGCGGTGCTCAACTGCTGGGGTAAAATGCGTGCGTGGGGCTGCCATATGGTGCATCACGCGCTCTACCAGCAGCAAAACTACAGCTATGCGGGTGTGATTGAGGCGTTGAGCGGCGCACCCTTTGACGTGCGCTTCCTCAGCTTTGACGAGCTGAAAGCCAACCCGGCCGTGCTGGATGGCGTGGATGTGCTGTTGAACCTTGGCGATGGCGATACGGCGCATACGGGCGGCGCGTATTGGGAGGACGCGGAGATCGTGGCGGCGGTGAAGGGCTTCATTCATCGTGGCGGCGGCTTCATCGGCGTGGGTCAGCCCAGCGGGCATGCCTATCAGGGGCGCTATTTTCAGCTCGGCGGCGTGATGGGCGTGGAAAAGGAGCTGGGCTTTACGCTCAACTACGATAAATACAACTGGGAGGTAGCTCCCTCGCATTTCATTACGGAGGATTGCACGCAAGCCATCGACTTTGGCGAGGGGCAGAAGAGCGTCTACGCGCTTGCGCAGGCGACCATTCTCGCCCGGCATGAGAAGGAGGTGCAGATGGCGGTTTCGGAGTTTGGCGAGGGACGGAGCGTCTACCTGAGCGGCCTTCCCTATAGCTTTGAAAACAGCCGCCTCCTGTATCGCTCCATTTTGTGGAGCGCGCACGCAGAGGAGGCGCTGCACCAGTGGTACAGCAGCAACTTTAACGTGGAAGTACACGCCTATGTGAAAAACGGCAAGTACTGCGTGGTCAATAACACGTATGAGCCGCAGGAAACCGTGGTTTTCCGCGGCGATGGCACGAGCTTCGCCTTGCGATTGGACGCAAACGAAATTAAGTGGTACGAAATGTAAAGGGGGCGGGCGGTATGGCAAAAAGGCCGAATCTGCTGCTGATCATGGTGGATGAGATGCGCGGGGACTGCATGAGCCTCGCCGGGCATCCGGATGTCAAAACTCCCTACTTGGATAGCTTGGCTTCGCGCGGCATTTGGTTTCCCAACGCGTATTCCTCTTGCCCTACCTGCGTGCCCGCGCGCGCGGTGCTCCATACGGGGCTTTCGCAGCGCCACACCGGCCGGGTGGGCTATCAGGATGGGGTTGCTTGGAACTACGGGCGCACCATGGCGGGGGAGCTGGCAAAGGCGGGGTACTACACGCAATGCGTGGGCAAGATGCACGTACATCCCCTGCGCGAAACCCTCGGCTTCCATAACGTGGAGCTGCATGACGGCTACCTGCACGAGTACCGCTATCCCAATGTGCCCTATGGTGAAAATCAGCTGGTTGCGGACGATTACTTCTATTGGCTCAAAACGGAAAAGGGCATTGACTGCGATGTAACCGATACGGGCATTGATTGCAACTCGTGGGTGGCGCGGCCTTGGCCTTATGAGGAAAAATACCATCCCACCAACTGGGTTGCCTCCCGCAGCATTGATTTTCTGCGCCGCCGCGACCCGCGCAGGCCGTTTTTCCTGATGACCTCCTTCGTGCGCCCGCATGCGCCGTATGATGCGCCCCAGCATTATTTTGACCTGTACGAGCGCAAGGAGCTTCGCCCTCCCTTGCAGGGCGATTGGGATGATCGCGCCCTGCGGGAGGAGCTTGGCGGCCGCTACAACGCGCCTACCGGCCCTAAGGACGCGGAGCTGATTCGCCAGCAGCAGGCGGGCTACTACGCCTGCATCACCCATGTGGATCATCAGATTGGGCGGCTGATCATGGCGCTTGTGGAGCAGCGGCTGATGGAGGATACCGTGATCCTCTTTGCCTCCGACCACGGCGAGATGCTCAGCGACCATTGCTTCAGCCAAAAATCGCGCCCGTATCAGGGCAGCGTGCGCATCCCCATGATCATCAGCGGAGCGGAAAGGTGGATTGGCGCGCAAAACCGCACGAACGACGCGCTTGTGGAGCTGCGGGATGTGATGCCGACGCTGCTCTCCCTTGCGCAGGCGGAGATTTCCACAGAGCTGGACGGAAGCAGCATGCTTGCGCCAAGCGAGCGGGAAACGCTGCATTGCGAGCATGTCTATGAGTTTGGGCAGAAATCCTTCCAGATGATGCTGACAAAGACAGATAAGTATATTTGGTTTTCACAGACGGGGCAGGAGCAGTATTTCGATCTGGCAAACGACCCCACGGAGAGCCACGATGGCATTGCCGATGAGAAATATCAAAGCCGCGTTTCACAGCTGCGTCAAGAGCTGATCCGTGTGCTTGCCGGTTGCGAGGAAGGGTATAGCGATGGCACGCGGCTCATTGCCGGGCATGCGCCGCGAATCCTGCTGCGCTCCGTGCTTGGGCAGGATGCGCAAGCGGACGAATAAAAAAAGGCCGCTTCTCTTTGAGCCGCACAGGCGACCACGGGAAACAGGCGCGGAGGTCTTTGCGGAAATTGATTTACGGTCATCACGCTGCTCTTCAAGGCGCGTGACGAGGAAAGGAAGGAACGAACCAATGCCTGATATGCTGGTTCATTTGCTCAATCTGCCCAAGGTGGAGCCCGTTATGGAAACGCTGGAGGAGTGCAACCTTCAAATCCGCCGCGCGCTCGCGCCGGATAAACTGCGCATTGTGCCATGGGTGCAGGAGCATTCGGGCGTTAGTGCGGCGGGGGAGTGCGACGTATGCTTCAGCCATACGCCTGTGAGCTGCTTTGTGGCTACGCAGGGCGCGCGCATCATCGGCTATGCGTGCTACAATGCCACCGCGCCCGATTTCTTTGGCCCCACGCGCGTGCTGGACGAGTTCCAAGGCAAAGGCGTGGGCAAGGCGCTCCTGCTTCGCGCACTGGCCGCCATGCGCGATGAGGGCTACATCTATGCCATCATCGGCGGCGTAGGGCCGCAGGCGTTTTATGATAAATGCGTCGGCGCGACGCTGATCCCGGATTCTACTCCCGGCATTTACAAGGATTTTATTGGCGCGCTGGAAACGCGGCAATAGTGCAAAAAAGCGCCGCGAGCGACCCCCAAAGAGCAGGGGGGCGTTCGCGGCGCTTTTCCGTGCGCTTAGTTGTGCGCGCGCAGCTTGGAGGCAGCCAGCTCCATGGCTTTTTTTGCGGCTTCATCCTTCTCAATGGTGGAGGCATGCAGCAAAAACGCCTTTGCGTGCTCGTTGCCGATTTCGCCTAGGCTTGTCGCGGCAGCGCTACGCAGCGCGGCATCGGGATTGTTCAAAAAAGGAACCAGCGCGTTAAAGCTGTCATCATCCACAATTTTGCCAAGACCCGCAATCGCGGCTAACACAATATCCTTTTCCTTATCCTGCGAGAACTTGATAAGATCGGGAATGCGCTTCTTTTCAATTGCTTTTTGGATTTTGTCTTGCTTGCTACCGAACATATACAAAAACCCCTTTCTGATATGAACCAAGGCGGCAATCCGCCGCCGTTGATTTGAACGAAAAATATCTCGTATTACGAGATTAATAATAGACGCCTGACACGTTCATGTCAAGCAAATGGTGGATTGTTCACAGTTTTGTAACGGTAGCCATGCCTTGACATTTCCGCGTACAAGGGCTAAGATGCACCCCATAGAGCAGGGCGAGGTGATCAAATGGACTATGACACGCTTGCGGAAGAGCTTGGAAACTATATGACTGCGGCGATCAGGCATCCGCTGCCAAAGGATACGCTGCGCATGAGCCAAGGGGAGCTGGGAGTGCTTGGCTATTTGAACTCCGGCCGGGACGGGGTTTCCTCCGGTGAACTTCGGGCGTACCTCCATGTGGTTTCGGGTCGCATGGGGGATACGCTGCGCTCGCTGGAGCGCAAGGGGATGATCCGCAGAGCGCCCGACCCATGCGACAGCCGCCGCGTGCTGGTGCGCATTACGCAGGAAGGCTGCCGATATGTGGAGCGCGAGCGCTCACGGTTTCGCGGGCACGCGCGGCGGCTGCTGGAGGAGCTTGGCGAGGAGGACGCGCGTGCGTTTGTCCGCCTGATGAAGCGCGTGGCGGAAATCAAGGAGCACGCTGAACAAGGGAAGGGCTAGCAAAAGAGCCGGTGCGGGAGAGCGGCGCATGGGGGATGTCCCCAAGCGGCTCTCCCGCACCGGCTCTTTTTGGCCTATGCGGTTAGAAGCGCACGCGCGCCTCCAAATAGCTCTCCAGCTCGTCCAGCTTAATGCGCTCCTGCTGCATGGTATCGCGGTCGCGCACGGTGACGGTGCCCGTTTCCTCGGTGTCAAAGTCAACGGTGATGCAAACCGGCGTGCCGATTTCATCCTGACGGCGGTAGCGCTTGCCGATGCTGCCGGTATCGTCATAATCCACCATAAAGCGCTTGCTGAGCTTTTCAAAGACGCTTGAAGCCAGCTCGCCCAGCTTGTTTTTCTGCAAGGGAAGCACCGCCGCCTTAAAGGGCGCGAGCGCGGGGTGGAAATGCATGACCACGCGGGTATCGCCGCCCTCCAGCTCCTGCTCCTCATAGGCATTGCACAAGAAGGCGAGCGCCACGCGATCCGCGCCCAAGGAAGGCTCGATCACGTAGGGAATGAAGCGCTCGTTGGTGATGGGATCAATGTATTCCATGGTTTCGCCGCTTTGGCTTTGGTGCGCCTTGAGGTCGAAATCCGTGCGATCGGCTACGCCCCATAGCTCGCCCCAGCCAAAGGGGAAGGCAAATTCAAAATCGGTGGTGGCCTTGGCGTAGTGCGCGAGCTCTTCGGGCCGATGGTCGCGCATGCGAAGGCTTTCCGGCTTTACGCCCAGCGTCAGCAGCCAGTTACGGCAGAAGCTACGCCAGAACTCGAACCATTCCATATCCTCGCCGGGCTTGCAGAAAAACTCAAGCTCCATCTGCTCGAACTCGCGGATGCGGAAGATGAAGTTGCCGGGAGTGATCTCGTTGCGGAAGCTCTTGCCCACCTGACAAACGCCCATGGGAAGCTTGCGGCGCGTGGTGCGCACGATGTTTTTGAAGTTCACAAAGATGCCCTGCGCCGTTTCGGGGCGGAGGTAGATCTCATTGGAGCTGTCTGCGGTGACGCCCTGAAAGGTTTTGAACATCATATTGAACTTGCGGATGCCCGTAAAATCGTGCTTGCCGCAGGTGGGGCAGGGAATTTGATGCTCCTCAATATAGCTTTCAAGCTGCGCATCGGTCCAGCCGTCGGCTTGAAGCTCCTGGTCATGCTCCTTGGAGAAGTTCTCAATGAGCTGATCCGCGCGGAAGCGAGCCTTGCAGGCTTTGCAATCCATGAGCGGGTCATTAAAGTTGCCCACATGGCCGCTGGCAACCCAAACGTTGCGGTTCATGAGAATCGCGCTGTCCAAGCCAACGTTATACTTGTTTTCCTGCACAAACTTCTGCCACCAAGCGCGTTTCACGTTGTTTTTAAACTCCACGCCCAACGGGCCGTAATCCCAGCTGTTGGCTAAACCGCCGTAAATTTCGCTGCCCGGATAAATAAAGCCGCGCCCCTTACAAAGCGCAACGAGCTTGTCCATGGTGAGTGCCGCCATATTGTGTGCCTCCTTGTATCAAATCATTCCATATCATAGCGGGGGCGGGGATGTTTGTCAAGAGGGAGCTCAACCCGGCCTGACGGGCGACCTCCGCTGGTGCGGGGAGGGGCGCAAGCAATGGGGAACATATTGGGGAACAAAAACAAAAAAGAAAAATTTCGGAAAAAGCTTTGCAAACGGGAACTTTCGTGCTATAATACAAATGTTGCCCAGCTAAGGTAATGCGGTTCAGGTTCCTTCTCCTTCGGATGTGTTCGGAAGCATGGAAACCCAAGACCAAGTAACTAAAAGCACATGGGACACAAACCAGAAATATGGAGGGAACCTAAACATGTTTGAAGACAAAACGTTGGTCTGCCGCGATTGTGGCAAAGAATTCGTGTTCACCGCTTCCGAGCAGCAGTTCTTTGCTGACAAGGGATTCCAGAACGACCCCACCCGCTGCCATGAGTGCCGCGTGAGCCGTCGTAACCGTGAGAATCCCAACCGTGCGGAGCGCCAGTATTATGAAGTGATCTGCGACGGCTGCGGCGCCACCACCCAGGTGCCGTTCCAGCCCAAGGGCGATCGCCCCGTATACTGCCGCGAGTGCTTCGAGCGCAATCGCAACAGCCAATACTAAGATGTCAAAAGAAAGACCCTCAGCAATGAGGGTCTTTTTTTTAAGCATCTTCTAGGGGAATTCGCCGACGAGGCGCTTTTTTTTCGTCCTCGCTGAAAATATAGCTGATCTCCATGCTGTCAAACCATACGGAATCCATAAAATCCTCCGGCTTAAACCGCGTAAGCGCATATTCAGACCAATCCTTTAGGTGCTTGGGGAGCCACATAGGCTGGCTCAAATCCAGCTTCGCAAGCGCCTCGCGAAGCGCCGCGCATGGGTCGTCACGCGTGCAAGGCACCATTACATCCCGCGCCACGCGGTGCTTTTTGACCAAACGAATCCAGAGTTTTCCCGATGTGTCCATTCCTGCGCCTCCTTATGGGGGTATGCGGTTATTATACACGCTCGCCACGTAGGGCGCAATGCGTCTTGCGTCAAATGCAAAATAGCGATATAATCATATAGAATTGTGATTCTTGTCGGCTTTTGCCGCCATGTTGTAAGGAGAAACTATGCCCACCGCTATTGCCTACCGTCGCGCCCCACTGGTTGACCCTGCCTACGTACCGCTTTCCGATGCCGCCGTCCATGTGGATGGCTTGCAGGAAAAGCTGGCCCAATATGCCCTTGGCCTTGTGGATCTCACCCGCATGTCTTCGCTGGATGCTGTGCTTGCCACAAAGCTGGGTGGCTATACCGAGGCTCCGCCCATGCCGGATATGGAGGGCGCCGCTGCGAGGCTGCCCGCCGAGCCCGGCGCGTTTATCCAAACCCTGCGCGCCGCTGCGCTGCTGGCTGCCATGACGCGCGACAAAAGCGCGATGCTGCGCGTGCTGAGTGCAATGCGCACCTTTTTGGACGCACTGCCGCAGATGACCGAGGAGGCGCTCTTCCTGACCGGCGCGGACGCGCTGCGCCTGACGGTTGATCTGTACCGCCGCACGGGTCAGGCGTTTCTTTTGAACCTGCTGGAGGGGTTGCGCGCGCAGCTGCCGGATGTGTCCGGCGTTATGCACGTGTTTCCGTTCCAGCGCGAGTTCCGCCCGGGGCAACCCACCAATACGCCTGAGGAGCGCGAGTATCAGGCGCGCATGCAGCGCCTGGCCACAGGCAAGCTCACGGTGGATTCCATGGCCATGACGGCGTTCCTTGCGCAGTACAGCGGATCGGGACGCGATGCTGCCGCCGCGAAGGTGGGGCTTGCAAGCCTCACCCGTTATCATGGCATGCCATGCGGCGCGGTTGCCGCCGATCCGTACCTTGCGGGGCGCGACCCCGCGCGCGCTGTGGAGCTGCCTGCCCTTTGCGCGCAGATTGAGGCGCTGGCAGATACGCTGTGCTTCTGCGGCGATCTGGCCATGGCCGAGAAGCTGGAAAGCCTGCTGCAAAACGCGCTGCCCGATATGCTGTTTGCAAACGGCGTGCGCACGCTACAGCCCACCAACCGTCTGGCGGATGATGAGAGCTGCCAGCTTCAAAAGCCGGAGCCGGAGGAAATCTCCGCGGTGCTGCGGGCGCTGTACGCGCTACGCCGCAGCGTGTGGCTCCTCAAGGACGATGAAACCATCGCGTACCTTCTGCCGGTTGCGGGCGGCTGCCTCACGCGCCTTGGCGGGGTTCCCGTGCGCTTTACGGCTACGGTTACGGGCGTGGAGCAAAAAGAGATCACGTTGCAGGTGGAGTGCAAGCAGCCCGTACACTGCAACCTGCTCCTGCGCGTGCCGAGCTATGCCGATTCGGCAACCGTCTGCGTAAGCGGCGAAAAGCCGCAGGCGGCGGCGCAGGGGGAGCTGTACACGCTTGCGCGCACCTTCCAAAACGGCGATATCGTTACGTTGCACCTGAATGTAAGCCCAAGGCTGGAGCTGGGTTATCGCGGCTGTGCATCCGTCTATTGCGGCGGTACGCTCATGGCGCTGGCGTTGCCCAACCCGCAGGCGGCGTGGCGCTATGCGCTGGTCACGGATCTGCCGATGACCCTCGCGGAGGAAACGGCGCAGGTGCAGGTTGCTGCCAGCGAGGCGCCTGAATGGCAGGAGAAGGCGGGCTTCATTCTGCCGCCCCCGCAGGGCGTGCCAATGGGCGCGGCCTATGAGCTGACGCTGATCCCATACGCGGGCACGAACGGGCGCATTGCCGCGTTCCCCTGCGCATCCAGCCGAGGGTGAGCGGGATGGAAAAGAGCCCCGTTCCCGTTCTATGCTTAGCACCCATGGCGGGCATTACGGATTGGACTCTTCGGGTGCTCTGCTACCGCATGGGCGCGGATTATGCCTGCACCGAAATGGTCAGCGCGATGGGGCTCATGTGCGCCAAGCCAGATAACCGGGTGTACCGGCAGCTTTTGGCTGTACACCCGGAGGAGTACAACACGGCTTGCCAGCTCTTTGGCAGGGATCCCGTGGTGATGGGCGAGGCGGCGGCGCGCGTGAGTGAGCTGCACAGGTTTACCTCGCTGGATATCAACATGGGCTGTCCGGCGCGCAAGGTGGTTTCCGGGCAGGAGGGGAGCGCATTGCTGCTGGACCCTCCGCGCGCGGCGCGCATTATGGAGGCGGTGAAGCGGAGCACCGCGCTGCCGGTTACGGTCAAAACCCGCTTGGGCTATGATGCGGATAGCATGAACGCCATTGAGCTTGGGCGTGCTGCCCAGAGCATTGGCCTACGGTGGCTGTGCGTTCATGGCCGCACGCGTCAGCAGCAGTACGCCGGGGAGGCGGATCATGAGGCCATTGCGCGCTTGAAGGCGCAGCTGCGCATTCCGGTGATTGCCAACGGCGATCTTTTTCATGCGGAGGATGCGCCGCGCATGCTTGCGCAAACGGGCTGCGACGGGCTGATGATTGGCCGTGGCGCGATGGGGAACCCTTGGCTGTTCCGCACCGCCCGGCAGGCGCTTGCAGGCGAGGCGATTGTTCCCGAAACGCTGGAGGAGCGCATCCAAACCGCGCTTTTGCATGCGAAGTGGATGGTGGCCTTCAAGGGCGAGCACTTTGGCATTGTGGAGATGCGTAAGCACGTGGGTCACTATATCGGCGGCCTTCGCGGAGCTACGGCGCTCCGGCGCGAGCTCAACGGCGCCAAAACCCTACAGGAGCTTGAGGAGCTTCTGAGAAAGCTAACGGAAAACGAGGGCGCTGCACCCCAAGAGAGCTGAATGGAAAAGCGCTTTGGCGCGGGTTTTTGCCCTCGGCGAAAGGATGGTTATGCCTATGAAAAAGTACCTTCGGATGGGACTTGCGCTGATGCTGGCATTTTGCCTTTGCGCGGGCGCGGCGAGCGCGAGCGTCACGGGGCTGGATAACGCGCTGAGCCACTATTTGGATGTGAATGATGACGTGCGCCTTTCCTTTGACATAGAGCTAAAGCAGCTTGTGCCGTTTGGTGATAGCACCATCGAGATGATGAACGCACTGCTCAAGCACATCACGATGAGCGCGTCAATCCGGGATGGCGGCGCGGAAACCGCCATGCAGCTTTCGGTGGATGGCGAGGCGGCGCTTTCGCTTGCCGAAACCAACAACGGAGCAGGCACGAGCCTGCAAACGCCGCTGCTGCCCAACCGCACGCTCACGAGCGCGGGATCGGCGCTTGGCGTGATGGGCGGCGTGGGGGAGGAAGAAGCCTTTGACGCGCTGAACGCGATTGACGAGGTCAAGGCGTGCTATAACGAGCTGACGGACGCGATTCGCCCCTTTGCGGAGGAAAAGAAGGCCAGCTACAAAATCGCGAGCATCGGCTCCGCGCGCTGGGTGCGGCTGGCAAAGCTTTCGGCAGAGCAATGCGAGCAGCTTGCGCCGTTCATCGCGCGGGTGCTTTCCTGCGGCATGGATAGCGCATACCGTGAGGAGCTTGCAAAGCTCACCTACAACAAGGGGCTTACCGTGGCGCTGTACCAAACCGCAGAAAACGGCAAGGATATGGCCGTCTATATCAAGGGCAATGTCACCGACGCGGAGGGTGAAACGCGCAAGCTGTCCTATCAATGGGCATTTTTGGACGGGGGCACCGAGCGCAAGGATACCTATAAGTTTGAGCTGTTCAGGAGCAAGGGAGTGGATGAAAGGCGCGTCATTAAGGCGAGCTATTCCCAAAAACGCCTGACGGATCGGTTTTCGCTGAACGGCAGCTGTGAAACGGCGCTTCAGGGTGAGGCTGGCAATGTGACCACCACCGTAAAGCAGGAGCTTTCCGGGCAGGACAAGGAAGGCTCGCGCAGCTTTGAGGGCACACAGACCCGCACGGTGAAAACCAAGGAAAACGACGATACGACCACTGTGGTTACCAAGCTCACGCCAAAGCTGCGCCTTACGTCGGCAGAGGGCGGCGGCGTATTGAGCGGCACGGTTGCGCTGGAGGAGCTGCTTGGCAAGGAGGCGCGCAAGGCGCTTACCATTCGCTTTAGCGATGAGCCCGGCGAGGTGCAGGCCGCCGGCAGCGGCGCGGCATATGCCGTAACGGAGCCTGCCGCCGCGCCTACGCGCGATGAGCCGGAGACTTTTATTTCCGGCAGCAGCCTTGCCCAAAACGAGGATGTCGTGACGCTTGCGACCCAGCCGGACACGAACGCTTACAGCGTTGGTCAGCCGCCCATTGGCCTACAGGATTGGCAGACGCCCGCGAGCATGCAGACCATCGATTTGGATACCGCCTCCCCTGCGGAGCTGGAGGCTTTGATGACCGAGCTTGCGCAGCGGCTGGCGGGCAGGCTGCTGACCGCGCTTAGCAAGCTACCGCAGGAGGATACCGCGCTGCTGCGCGATACCATGTCCGAGGCGGATTATGCCGAGTTTTTAAACCTGATCAGCGGTCAGTAACAACGCACCATAAAAGGAGGGCACGCCCATGAAACGATTCCTGTCATTGCTGCTTGCAAGCCTTCTCCTGTTCAGCGCCGCCACGGCGAGCGCTGCAAAGAACACGCCTACGGACGCGCCCACGGATACTGCAGACCCCTCGGTTACCCCTTCGGTCAGCCCTTCAATCGCAGGAACCATCACCCCGGCCATTGCCCCTGCGCAGGCGGAGGAAAATTACAGCGTGGCTGTGAAGCTTTTGCGCCAGCTTTGGGCTGGCAGCGGCTTTAGCAGCACCCTCACGCTCAAGATTGACCCCAAGCCAGGCAGGCTGGGCGAGGGCGTTACCACCCAGAAGCCGCTCGTTTTCGATATCGACTATATCTATGTGCGCCCCATGGAAAACGAGCTTGGCGAGCACCGCGCGGACGTGACCTTGATGGATGGCGAAACCGCGCAGACCGCCGCGCATTTGCAGCTGAATGGCAATCGGCTTTCCGTTCAGGCCGATCTGCTCGGCACGGATTGGTACGCCCTTGGCAAGGCAGCCACCAGCCCGGACGCCCCGGCGGGGGAAAGCGACAGCGCCGCCACGGAAACGCCCTCCATTGCGGAGGTGCTAGCGACGCTCGCCCCCACGGGGGAGAGCACCTCCGTTGTGCGCGAAAAGGCAAACGAGCTGCTGGGGCAAACCGGCATGCCAGCCATCCTTGGCTTTATGCTGCCGCTGCTTGCCGCCGCGCAAAACGGCACGGACATGAGCGAGCTTTTGACGGCGTACACCACGCGCATCGACCTGTGGCTTGAGGGCTATCGCCAAAACGCGGTGCTCAACAAGCTGGAGGATGGCAGCACCACCATGCAGGTGCAGTACAGCATTACGCCTGCCGCCATCAAAGCGCAGGCAAAGCAGATGGTGCTTGACTTGCTTTCCGATGCCGCCGCACTCAAGCAATTGCAAGATCTGATTGGCGAGGAGAAGGCGCTCCTGTATTTGAACCCCCAGCTACAGCCGTATTACTTTGCCGCCATCGACGCCCTGCCGCTGACGGGCGATTTGACCATTGAGCGCACGGTCAGCTTGAAAGGCGAAACGCTGGCGCTGCACCTGTCTTTGCCGATGTATGATAGCGTTGGCGGCAATGTCGTGCTGCGCTTTGACCGCAACAGCGGCGTTGGCGACCTGCCGGCGGAAAACACGCTGAGCGTGGATGGCGATAGCCGCGCCATCACGCTGGAGTATCAGCAATACAGCAGCATGACGGATGTTACCGTGTGGCAGGGCACTCTGCTGAGCCAGCCCAAGGGCGATTTGGAGCAAAAGGCGCTTGCCGTGAATTTCTCTTTGACCCAGCAGGAAAAGACGGGTGTTGACGAAAACGCCCGTGAAACCTACGATTATAGCGTGACGCTTATGGTAAGCCCGGATACCGAAGCCGCCGTAGAGGGCATGGAATTCCCCGAAACCGAGGTGGCGCTCACAAGCCGCTTTGCCAGCAAGGCAGATAACAAGGCATCCACGCAGGTGGATGCAACGCTCACCATTGGCGGCGAAGGCTGGGCACAGACGCTCACCGCTACCCTAACCGGCAAAAGCCGCAAGCAGTGGGAACCGGCGGCTATTCCAGAGGCGCGCATCGATATGGACAGCATGACGCAGGCAGACTGGGATGCGCTGCTGCCGGGCGTGATCATGCGCTCCGGGCTGGTGCTGCTGCAATACTTCAACTTGCCCATGGAGGACGCCGCCTCCGTTACGCCGGGCGTGGGCGCGACCGCTACAGCCGAGCCTACCGCCAGCCCTACGCCGGAGACTTTTGAAACCATCGCGCCGTGAAGAGGGGCTTGTGACGTGCGCGGTGGAAGGGCGGGAAGAGCAGCGCAAGAACAAATGCTGTCTTGACAAGCCGCCGCGCACGGTCTATAATCCCACCATGCAGCAACGGCGCTGTGGATATCCAATATCCATCGCGTCGTTTTTGTATAACGCCACCGTAAGAACCGATACCATTACAGGGAAGGGGCTGGCATCGTGGTAAATCCATGTGAGTTATTTGGGGAAAACGTATTTGACGACAGCGTCATGCAAAAGCGCTTGCCAAAGGAAACCTACCGCGCACTCAAACGTACCACGGAGGAGGGGCGCTCGCTGGATCCCGCCATTGCGAGCGTTGTTGCCAACGCGATGAAGGATTGGGCGGTGGAGAAGGGTTGCACCCATTTTACCCATTGGTTTCAGCCAATGACCGGGGTGACCGCCGAAAAGCATGACGCCTTTATCAGCCCCAAAAAGGATGGCACGGTGCTGATTGAGTTCAGCGGCAAAGAGCTTGTGCGCGGTGAACCGGACGCTAGCTCGTTCCCCTCCGGCGGCCTTCGCGCCACGTTTGAGGCGCGCGGCTATACCGCGTGGGATCCCACCAGCTTTGCCTTTATCAAGGATGGCACGCTGTGCATCCCCACGGCCTTTTGCTCCTACGGCGGGCAGGCGCTGGATCAAAAAACCCCGCTGCTTCGCTCCATGCAAGCGCTCAACAAGCAATGCCTGCGCATTTTGCGCCTTTTTGGCAATGCCAGCGTCGTGCGCGTGGTGCCTACCGTGGGTGCGGAGCAGGAGTATTTTCTTGTGGATAAGGATCTCTACCGCAAGCGCCCCGATCTTGTGGTGGCGGGTCGCACGCTTTTTGGCGCGAGGCCGCCCAAGGGGCAGGAACTGGACGATCACTATTTTGGCGTGCTAAAGCCCCGCGTTTATGCTTTTATGAAGGAGCTGAACGTGGAGCTGTGGAAGCTGGGCGTGCTTTCTAAAACGGAGCACAATGAGGTTGCGCCCGCGCAGCACGAAATGGCTCCGATTTTTACCACGGTGAACGTCGCTACGGATCATAACCAGCTCACCATGGATATCATGAAGAAGGTCGCGGATCGCCACAATTTGGTTTGTCTGCTGCACGAGAAGCCCTTCGGCGGCGTCAACGGCAGCGGAAAGCATAACAACTACGCCCTTTCCACCGATACGGGCGTCAACCTGCTGGATCCCGGCGATACCCCCAGCGAGAACGCGCAGTTTTTGCTGTTTTTATCCGCTATTATCGCCTCCGTGGACGATTATCAGGATTTGATGCGCATCAGCGTGGCGAGTGCTGCCAATGATCACCGTTTGGGTGCAAACGAGGCGCCCCCCGCCATTATCTCCATCTTTTTGGGGGACGAGCTGAACGCCGTGATTGAGAGCATTGTGAGCGCCAGCAAGTATGAGAGCCATGAACGCGATCAGATGCGCCTGGGCGTTCATATACTGCCGCGCTTCCCCCGCGATTCCACCGATCGCAACCGCACCTCGCCCTTTGCCTTTACGGGCAATAAGTTTGAGTTCCGCAGCCTCGGCAGCGCCCAGAGCATCAGCGGCCCCAATGTGGTATTGAACACCGCGATTGCCGATACGTTGCAGAACATGGCCGACGAGCTGGAAGGCGCGGCGGACTTTACTGCCGCTGTGGACGCTCTGATTCGCAAGACGCTCCGCGCACATATGCGCATCATCTTCAACGGCAATGGCTACGATGCCTCTTGGGTGGTGGAGGCCGAGCGGCGCGGGCTGCTCAACCTGCGCACCACCGTGGATGCGCTGCCCTATTACCTGAAGCAGAAGAACCTTGCGCTGTTTGAGCGCCAGAAGGTTTTCTCCCGCGAGGAAGTGGAAAGCCGCTACGAAATCCATTTGGAGAACTATGTGAAGGTCATTGATATTGAGGCGCTGAGCATGGTGGATATCGCGAGGCATTTCATTTTGCCCGCCGCGATTGCCTATACAAAGGAGGTCGCCAGCGAGGTTGAGTGCAAGAAGGCCGCCGTGCCCGGCGTGAGCGCCAGAGCGGAAACCAATCTGCTGAGCGAGCTTTCCGTGCAGATGGACGCGCTCTATGATGATACCAAGCTGTTGGAAAAAGCGCTGAACGAGGCCGATACCAGCGCGGATATGCTCAAGCAGGCGCAGTATACGCGCGATACCGTACTTGCTGCCATGAACGCGCTCCGCGCTGCCGGGGACGCGCTGGAAACCATGGTGGGGAAGAATTACTGGCCGATGCCCACCTATCAGGATCTGCTCACCAGCGTGTGGTAAGCAAAGCGTCTGCCACGCTGTGGGCTGGAGCCTGCGAGAAGAAACTTTTTTGAGAAGGGAGACTGGCGTTGCCATGAAAACCATGCGCAATTTTTTGGCCAAGCTGCCCGCCGCGCTTTCAGTGGCGCTGGGCGTTGGCTATATAGCAATGCTTTGCCTTCTGGTCTTTGGGGAACGCCATTACGCGCCCGCATACCGCAATACGAGCTTTTTGTGGCCTAACTGGCTGCTGATGGCGCTTGGGCTTGCCGTGCTTGGGTTGGCGGCGTGGCTCTTGCTGGGCGTGCGGCCGCGAACGCTCGCACGCCCAGCAAGAGCGGGCGCGTGGGGTCTATGCGCGCTGTACGCTTGCATCTACCTTGTTCAGTGCGTAATGGCGCGCAGCTTGTGGTTCTACGCGGGCTGGGATTTGGAACACGTGCGCATTTACGCTGCGGCGCTGGCCATGGGCGAGCCGGTGAACCCCGCGTATTTTCAACTCTGCCCCAACAACGCGCCCATCACGGCGCTGCTTGCGCTGCCCTATTGGTTGGGGGTGAAGCTTGGGCTTGCGGTGCCGTATGCGGTGCTTCCCTATGCGAGCGCCGCCATGGTCAACCTAAGCGGACTTTTCACCATGCTCTGCGTGCGCCGCTTGAGCCAAAGCCGGGCAGTGCGCTGGTTCGCGTTTGCGGTTTCTACGGGCTGGCTGGTGCTTTCACCCTATTTGGCGGTGCCCTATACGGATGCGTTCACGGTGCTTTTTCCCGTGCTGGCGCTCTACCTGTACAACACGCGCCTGCGCGCGCCCTTCAAATGGGGGCTGATTGCGCTGGCGTGCTCGTGTGGCGGAAGCCTGAAGCCCACGGTGTATATTGTGCTGATTGCGCTGCTGCTGCTGGAGGGCTGCCACCTGCTCGCCTGCCTGCCATGGCGGCGCGAGCGGATGACCCGCATGGCGCTGACGGCGCTTGCGGTGGTCATCGGCATTCTGCCCGGCGTGCTGTGGCAGACGCAGACGACCATTGCCCTAGCGGGCAGCGCAAAGCCGGAGCAGATGCTGGATCTGCCGCATTACCTGATGATTGGGCAAAACAACGGCACGCTGGGCGGGTTTTCGGCGGAGGATCTGGCTTTTTC
>JAVVVJ010000009.1:0-656 GCA_036652695.1 Clostridia bacterium
CCCGCTTAGCTTGCGCGCCGCGCGGCGGGGCAATCGCGGAAAAGCATGGAAAAAAACCAACGCAAGCTTTTGGTGTAGCATGGCGGCGCATTTGTTGCGCCGTCGTTTTTTTCTATGGATTCACACGGGCTTATCTGCCAAAAGAGGCGTTGGCAAAGGCTATGCGGCATGATAAACTCATTGCGAACGCGCAAGGGAGGGAATCGCATGGATTGCTGTTGGTTGCCATTTTTAGAGCCTTTGCCGGATACGCTTTGCACGCCGGAGGAAACCGCGCGCTGGGAACTGCGGGCGCATCGCTGCACGCTGGCGCTACAGCCCAGCTGGGGCGATGCATTCGAGCTGACGCACGAAGGTCATCTGCTGCGCGGCGGCCCCACGGGGCTGCTCTACGGCGCGTATCGGCTGCTGATGAACGAGCGCGCCGGTCTGCCGCTGGAAGCCTGCGGCGAGGCGCCCGCCTATCGCCTGCGCATGCTCAACCATTGGGATCACATGACCGGCACGGTGGAGCGCGGGTATGCGGGGCGCTCGCTGTGGTTTGCGGATGGGCAATTCCGCTTTGACGCGGCTCGCCTGCGCGAGTACGCGCGGCTGCTGGCCTCGGTTGGCGTCAACGTCATTGCCCTGAACAACGTCAATGTCAACGACGGGAT
>JAVVVJ010000009.1:666-6787 GCA_036652695.1 Clostridia bacterium
GACGAGCGCTTTTTGCCGCAGGTAGCTGAGCTGGCGCGGCTGTTCTGCGCCTTTGGGGTACGGCTGCTCCTTGCGGTTGATTATGCCATGCCCACCTATGATGGCCTGCCGACCGCCGATCCGTTAGATGAGCGTGTACAAGCATGGTGGAAGCGCCGCGCGGCGCTTGTGTACCGCTATGTGCCAAGCCTATGTGGCTTTCTTGTCAAGGCGGATAGCGAGCACCGCCCCGGGCCGTTCACATATGGGCGCGATCACGCGCAGGGTGCAAATCTGCTTGCGCGCGCGCTCCAGCCCTTTGGCGGGGTGGTGATCTGGCGCTGCTTCGTATACGACTGCAAACAAAATTGGCGTGATACGACCATCGATCGTCCAAAGGCCGCCTACGAGCATTACGCACACCTTGACGGGCAATTTGATGACAACGTGATTTTGCAAATCAAGCACGGCCCCGTTGATTTTCAAGTGTGCGAGCCGCTTTCCCCGCTGCTGCTCGCCATGCCGCGCACGCATAAGGCGTTGGAGCTTCAGTTGGCGCAGGAGTATACCGGCCAGCAAATCGACCTTTACGCCATGCGCGGCATGTGGGACGAGGTTTTTGCCGACCTGCCGCAAGGCGCTATCAGCGCCATTGCCGCCATCGCCAACACGGGCGATAGCGCTAACTGGACGGGGCATCCCTTCGCACAGTTTAACCTGTTCGAGTTTGGGCGCACCGCATGGCAGCGCGAACGCGATTTTGCGCAGGAAGCCCGCCTGTGGGCAACGCTCAGCTACGGCTTCAGCGGCACAGCCCGCGAGACCCTTGTCAAGCTGCTGCTGCAAAGCCGTCCCGCCTATGCAAAATACCACGCGCCGCTCGGCATTGGCTGGATGGTCGCCCCGCATGAGCACTACAGCCCCAGCCCCATGGGCTACGAGTATTCGCCTTGGGGCACGTATCACCGCGCGAGCCGCGAGGCCATCGGCATTGACCGCACCGCCGCTGGTACGGGCTATCTGCTGCAATATCCGCCCGAGCTGCAGCGCCGCTATGCCGACCCCGCCACCTGCCCGGACGAGCTGCTGCTCTTCTTCCACCGCTTGCGCTACAGCTTTGTAATGAAGGATGGGCGCACGCTGCTGGAGCGCATCTTTGACGACCTAGCCGAGGGCTGCGAGCGCGGAGAGGCGCTTTCGGCGATGCTGGACGAGCTGAGCGGCACGCTGCCCGCGCCGGTCTTCCTTTGCGCACGGGAGCGCATGACGCGCCAACAGGCCAACGCGCGCGAGTGGCGCGACGTCCTCACCGACTTCTTCCAGCGGCTGACCCTGCCCGCCGCCAGCGCACAAGACCATCGGCACGCTTCCCCAGCGGGGGACAAGGATGAAAAGGGAGTGCGCGATGCATCTGCCATTGCGCACCTAAAATTGATAGGGGGTCAATCTATGAAAACGTACCCAAATCTGCTGCGCGAGAGTGGAATTTCGCAAAGCGACATCGATCAGCGCATTGAGGACGTATTTCGCGCGATTTTTCTTGATGAAAAGGAACGCTTTTACGTTGAGGCGGGCGACGAGGGCTATCTGGTGGATACGGGCAACAACGACGCGCGCACCGAGGGGATGAGCTATGGCATGATGATGGCCGTACAGCGCGATCGCAAGGACATTTTTGATCGGCTGTGGCGCTTCTCCAAGCGGCATATGTGGCAGGCGCAGGGCTTGTACGCGGGTTATTTCGCGTGGTCGGTACAACCCTCCGGCGCTCACAACGCCGAAGGCCCCGCGCCGGATGGCGAGGAATATTACGCCATGGCGCTGTTCTTTGCCGCGCACCGCTGGGGCGAGGGCGAGCCTCCGCTGGATTACGCCACGCAGGCACGTGATATTCTCCGTCACTGCTTACATCAGCATGAGCTGATCGCTGGCGGCCGCCCCATGTGGGAGCCAACGAACGCCCTCATCAAATTCACGCCCGATTTGGATTTTAGCGACCCCTCTTACCATCTGCCGCATTTCTACGAGCTGTTTGCCCGCTGGGCCGACGAGGCCGATCGCCCATTCTGGCAGCGCGCCGCCGAGGCCAGCCGCGCCTACCTCGCGCAGATTTGCCATCCGGAAACCGGCCTTGCGCCGGAGTACGCCAATTACGATGGCACGCCCGATGCGCGCTACGCGCACCCGCATTTCTTTAGCGATGCGTACCGCGTGGCGATGAACCTCGGCCTTGATTGCGCTTGGAACGGTTCTCGCGCCCAATGGCAAACGATTGCCAACCGGCTTCAGCGCTTTTTGGCAGATCAGGCCGAGCCGCTGATGACCTATACGCTTGATGGTCATCCCATAGAGCCGCCCGCCCTTCACCCGGTCGCAATCGTTGCGACCACCGCCGCCTCCGCGCTTGCGACGGATGCGCCGCTCGCCCGCGCATGGATACGCCGCTTTTGGGATACGCCGGTGCGCATCGGCACGCGCCGCTACTATGACAACTGCCTATACTTCTTCTCGCTGCTGATGCTGGCGGGCGAGTACCGCATCTATGAATGATTCCCGCATTCCGCTAACGGCTATAGTTTATCGGGCAGCGGGTCGCAAAGGGGGCATTTCGCGGTTGACGGCGCTGTGCTATGCTAGGAACAACAAAGGGCTGTACATAGCCCCGAAGAAGAAAAAGGAGGATTTTCACATGCGTAAACTGATCTCCCTGCTACTTGCGCTGATGATGCTTGCTCCCCTGTTCGCGATCCCGGCGCTGGCTGAGACCGCAGAGGAGCCTATCACCGTAACCGTGTTTGTCGGCGAGGCACGCGACCAACCCAATGGCGATAACAAGATGTTCAAAAAAATCGAAGAAGCCTTCGGCCTCAAGTTTGAGTTCGAGTTTCTCGCTGGCGACCTGAACGAGACGCTAGGCGTAAAGATTGCGGGTCAGGACTATGCCGACCTGATGGATGGCGGCAATAGTGAAAAGCTGATCGAATCCAACGCGCTGATCGACCTCATGCCCTACATCAGCAAGGAAGAAACCCCGAACCTGTATGAGTATATCGAGCCTTACCTAGGTCGGCTGCTCAACCAAGAGGGTCAGCTGTTCGTCATCCCCAACTACGGCCGCTATTACAACAGCGAGGATTACGGCTATAACTACGTCAACGGCCCCGCATTTTTCATCCAGAAGAAGGCGCTTGCATGGGCAGACTACCCCACCATCAAAACGGTTGACGAGTATTTTGACCTGATTGAGCGCTACGTTGCCGCCAACCCCACCACCGAGGATGGCGCGGCGACCGAGGGCTTTGCGATCCTGTGCGAGGATTGGCGCGCGTTCTGCCTGTTCAATCCAGTGCAGCACCTGATGGGCCGCCCCAACGACGGCGATGTGATTGTTGATATTGATAACAACTACAAAGCCGAGGCGTATGTGATTCAGGATTTCGCCAAGCCGTATTACCAGAAGCTCAACACGCTGTATCACAAGGGCTTGATCTCGCAGGATACCTTCGTGATGAGTTATGACCAGTATATCGCCAAGCTGTCCAACGGCACGGTGGTTGGCGCGTTTGATCAGGCATGGGATTTCCAGCCCGCGACCGATGCGCTCAACGCCGCCAAGAAATATGGCGACACCTACATCGGCCTGCCGCTGGTATACTCCAGCGAGGATGCTGGCAAGGAAGTCACCGAGCATTACCTCAACGGCACCGTGATCAACGTAAACCGCGGCTTCGGCATCAGCATCAATTGCCAATACCCCGAGCGCTTGGTTCGCTTTATGGAAGCGCTGTTGAGCGACGAATGGCAAAAGCAGCTCTGGTGGGGCGATGAGGGCGTGGATTATACCGTAAACGAGGAAGGCCGTTTTGTCCGCACCCGCGAGCAAATCGACAACGCCGCAAACGCTGCTTGGAAAAACGCGAACAGCGCTTACGTGCTAATCAACTCCATGCCCAAAAAGCAGGGCAAGATGGCGGACGGCAACTGCTGGGATCCCGCCTCGCAGCCTGAGAACTACTTCCTACAGATGAACGATTACGATAAGGAGTTCCTCGCGCACTATAACATGCAACGCCCGCTGGATTTCTTCAATGATCCAATCACTTTGGCGCCCTACGGCGAGGCTTGGCAGATCGATACGACCGTGAACCAAGACGCTAACGACGCTAAAGCCGAGTTCCAGGATGCCGAGCGCAAGCTGCTGCCGCAGATCATCATGGCGGACGCGAGCGAATTCGACGCCAAGTGGGATGCGTTTGTTCAAGAGGTCAAGGACATCCCCATCAGCAACTTTGTGGACTTTATGCAGGAGCAGATCCTCAAGCTGGTTGAGCAGAACACCGCAAAGTAATCCGTATTTCAGACGGCGGGAGGCAGTCCCTCCCGCCGTCAAGCTGTCCAACTAAAGCGAATTTACCGCAAGCGAGGTGTTCTCTTTGCGCAATGCCAAAGCATCAACGCTCACCGCAGGCAATGGTGGGCCGATCATTCAACATATATCCCCGTGGAAGCGGCTCTGGCAGCAAAAGCAGCTGATGTGGATGTCTGTTCCCATGCTGCTATATATCTTCTTGTTTAACTACTTTCCCCTGTGGGGCTGGGCCACCGCATTTATGGACTACAACCCCGCCACGCCGCTCCTTCAAAACGAATGGGTGGGGTTGGCAAACTTCCAGTGGCTATTCGGAAAGCCTGAGTTTATTCGTTCCATCCGCAACACGTTCGCCATGGCCGCCATCAACTTGGTCTTTGGCTTCGTGTTTCCGATTTTGCTCGCGCTGTTCCTCAATGAGATAAAGAGCATGCGCTTCAAGCGCACCGTGCAGACCGTTACCTACCTTCCGCACTTTTTGAGCTGGGTTATCGTTGTGGGCATCGCGCAGACGATCTTTGCAAGCGACGGCGCAGTCAATCAGCTGCTGCTGACCTTAGGCGTAAAGGAGCCAGTTTTCTTTCTGGGCGAGGGCAGGTACTTTTGGTGGTTGGTCGGCGTGATCAACGTATGGAAGGAATGCGGCTGGAACACGATCATCTACTTAGCCGCCATGGCCTCCATTGATCCGGCGCTCTACGAGGCCGCCGAAATGGATGGCGCGGGTCGCTTCAAGAAAATGCTGCACATCACGCTGCCCGGTATCAAGAGCACGTTTGTGGTGCTGCTGATTATGAACATCGGCCATTTGCTGGAGGCTGGCTTTGAAATTCAGTACCTGATGGGTCAAAACGTGGTGATGGATTGGTCGCAGACCATTGATATCTTTGCGCTCAAGTATGGCATCACCAAGGGGCAATACAGCCGCGCCACTGCCGCAGGCATGTTCAAAAGCGTGGTTTCCATTATCATGATGCTTGGCGCAAACCTTGTGGCTCATCGTTTGGGCGAAGATACACTGCTGTAAGGAGGTCAACGAGATGGATTTAGCCAAAAGCGCACAGCGTCGCGCTTCTCATAAAAGACGTTCGGTTTTTCCGGCGTTTAACGCTATTCTGATGATTGTGATCATGTTTGTGACGCTCTATCCGGTGCTCAACACCATCGCGATTTCCTTCAATGACGGCACCGATGCGGTGCGCGGCGGCATTGGCCTATGGCCGCGCGTGTTCAGCCTACGCAGCTATGAGACCATTTTCGTGGATGAATCGATCTACAATGCGTTTTTCATCACCGTCGCGCGCACGCTCATCCAAACACTGCTCAACATCGTGGTTACCTCCATGCTGGCCTTTGCGCTCAGCCGCCGCGAGTACGTGCTGCGCAAATTCATCACCACCGCATTTGTGCTAACCATGTACGTAAACGCGGGTCTGATTCCCAACTATTTGCTGATTCAGCGCACGCTGGGGCTTTCCAAAAGCTTCTGGGTCTACATCGTCCCCACGATGCTTTCCTGCTTTAACATGATCGTCATCCGCACATACATCCTTGGCCTGCCAGAGGCGTTGGTGGAATCCGCACGCATTGATGGTGCGGGGGATCTTTACCTGTTTTGGCGCATCATCTTTCCGTTGTGCAAGCCAGTGCTTGCAACCATCGCGCTCTTCGTAGCGGTAGGCGCGTGGAACAGCTGGTTCGATACGCATCTATACAACGCAGGCAAGGTAAAGCTGCACACGCTCCAATACCTGCTCAAAATGAAGCTGGCTA
>JAVVVJ010000009.1:6797-56236 GCA_036652695.1 Clostridia bacterium
ATTGCGCTGCTGGGGTAGGCGGTCAACCGCGATACCGCAACGCCTCCACCAACAGCGCAAACGCCGCCATGACAAGCGCCGAGGCGGCCGCGAGCACCACCCTCACCACGCCGATTACCATCCGCGCGGCCATTACGGTGATTTCCGCCGCTCCGATTGTGGTCATCTATCCCTTCTTGCAGCGCTATTTCGTTGTTGGCCTCAACGTGGGCAGCGTCAAGGGTTGAATGCGATATTGCTTTGGCGTAACGGCATAGCATTCCTTAAAATGCGCTAAAAAACGCTTGTATTGCAAATAACCCACAGCGGCGGCGATGCGGTGTACAGGGGTGTCCGTGCTCCGCAGGAGCGCGGCGGCCTTATCCAGCCGGTAGGCGTTAAGCCATTCGCGAAAGCCCTGCGCTTGCTCCTCCCGAAATACGCGACCCAGATAGGTTGGGTTGTAGCCCAGCGCAGCGGCAACGCTATCCAGCGTTACGCATTCTGCAAAATGCGCCTCCACATGCGCGATGACATGTTCGCTGATGCGCTCCCGCATTGGCGTGAGCAGCCGCATCGTGAGCCGCCCCAGCGCGGGCACATCCGCGCCCTGTGCGCGCAGTAGCTCCGTGAGCGCGTCGGAGCGCTCCTCAAACAGGCGCGCGCACCCCGCCATAAAAAGCAGGCGGGCACGGGCATGAAAATCGTTGCCACGGGCGGCGCAAAAAGCGCTCAGCTCATCGGCAAGGTCAAGGAAGGCAGGCTCGTCACGCAGCGCCACCGCTTCGGTTAACGCCTGCACACGGCACGCCAGCTCGTCTCCACAAGCATCCAGCTCGGCGGAGAACGCCGCGCGCAAGCTTGCCAGCTCGCACACATCATTGGTAGCGGGCGCAGAAAGCAGCTCGCGCCGGTTTTGCGCAAGCATTGCGGTTAGCGCGTTCAGCTGCGGCTCTGCGGGCGTGTGCAGCACCAGCCACTCCTTATCCTCCACAATGTGCACGGTCGCGCTCGGCAGCTCGGCAGCAATCGCGCTTATCACCTCATAGGGCAGCGGTGCGCCCCATGTATAGAGCCGCCAGCCGCCGCCCTCGGGGAAATCGCCAGCGTCGACGTCCTCCCCCGCAAGCAGCGCCGTCAGGCGGCTATGATATGGGGCGATTCGCCATTCCTCGCCGAACTCACGGCCGATCAGCTTGCGCCGCACGTGCTCCAGCACATCAACCGTTTCGGATGAATCAAGCGGTTTGAGCAGATACCCCGCTACGCCCAGCAGCAATGCCTGCTGGGCGTAATTGAATTCCCCGTAGCCGCTGACCACCACAAACTGCCCCGTATAGCCGCGCTCCTTTGCCAAGCGCATCAGCTCAAGGCCATCGACCTGCGGCATGCGAATATCGGTCACAATCAAATCCGGCCTTGCGGCATCAAGCTCGGCAAGCGCCGCTACGCCGCCGTTGCAGCTCGCGCAAATCTCGAAGCCCTCCGTGCGCCAGTCAATCAGCAGCTCCAGCCCTTCAAGCGCCATGGGCTCATCATCCACCAGCATCACGCGCAGCATATCAGCCGCCCCCTTCCTGTGGTATGCTCAGGCTCGCAACCGTGCCGCGCTCCTCGGCATTTCGCAAAATGAGGCGCACCTCATCGCCATAATGCAGCTTGAGCCGCCGATAAATATTTTGCAGCCCGACGCTGCCGGACATATCCTCCGGGCTGGCGATCTGCTTTTGCAGGGAGTCCAGCCGGCTTGGCTCAATGCCCACGCCATTGTCGCTCACCTCCACCAACAACACGCCTTCCGTCAGCTTCGCGCTCACGCGCACCACGCCAGGCCCATCCAGCGATTGCACGCCATGCTTGCACGCGTTTTCAACAAGCCCCTGCACGCTCATCATAGGCACTGTGCAACATAGCGCCGCATCGCTCACGTCAAATTCGTAGCGCAGCTTATCGCCAAAACGGAATTGCTCAAGCCTCAGCACCATGCGCACAAACTCCAGCTCCTCGCTTAGGGTGACCGTATCGCGAGAGGTATCCAGCATGCGGCGCAGGATCTTGGAAAGGGCGCGAAGAATCTCCGCCGCGTCGCTGTAGCCGTTGCGCACGCACAGCACCAAAATGGCGTTGAGGGTGTTAAACAGGAAATGCGGGTCAATCTGCGCCTGCAAGTATTTCAGCTCCGCGCGCACGTTTTCCAGTTCAAGGCTCTTTTGATGCAGCTGTAGCACATACAGATCGTTGATGAGCTGCTTTAGGCGCGTCCCCATGGCGTTGAAATGCTTGATCAATTCGCCTATTTCATCGCGCCCCACATCGCAGTCGATTGGGGAGAAATGCTCGGCGGTCATGCTATCCATATGGCGCAACAGCCGGTTGCTTCGCAGAATGATGGAGCGCGCAAAGATCAGCGACAGCGCGCCCGCAAACAGCGAGCAAACTAGGCCAATCAGCAGCCCAACCCAAATTGCCTCGCGAATGCTGGCCTCCATGGGCGCGCTGTTAATCACCGCAAACAGCCGCCAATTCTTCATGGCGGTATGATCGCCAAAGGAGACCCGCAGCTCGGCAGACGAGGGTAGCGGCAGCTCATGGCGGATGACGGCACGATCCTGCATCGCGCCGGGGTAGCAAATTGCCGCGCCATCCGGCATCACCAGATAGACGGATAGAAAAGCGCTTTCCTGCTCCACCAGCTTGTAGATCGGCTCCATGTTCAGGTCGATGCGCAGTACCAGCTCATGGCGCATCGCGCGATCGTCCAGGGCGCGGGAAATGCACAGCTGCAAGGCATTTGTCTGGCCGACCTGCTTGCGCAGATAGCACAGAAGGGTTGCCTCGCCGGAGATTGGAAACCAATCCGCCCGACGAACCTCCTCCGTAATGCGCAAACAATCGCCGCCATTGGCCAGCGTTGGATTGTTTGAATAGAACTGTATGCCGTTAATATACTGCGAATAGGCGTACAGGTAGCGGTTGACCTGCGGATGGATGCTGCTAAAATACGCGCTGTAGTAGCCGATGGGGCTGCGATAATCGCGATCAAGCAGGCCGGAAAGCTTCACATCCGAAGCGATGGCGTTGCTCAGCGACACCACGCCAGAGAACTGCGCCACCAGCGAGGAGTAAACGCGCTGCAGCGATTGCTCGGCATTTTGCGTTTCTCGCGCACGTATCTCGGTGGTAACGTTGGTAAGAACGTACGCCAGCAGCATGGCGATGGGCAACAGCACGCCCAGCAGATACTGCAAAATAAACTTGCTTCGAATCGGAATATCGTTTACGCGCACTCTCACAGGTTCCGTCATCCTTTCAAAACCAGCGTATGGAATCGCCTTTTAGCCTTGCCTCTCCTGATTCGGGCTGCGGTAGGCGTGCGGGCTCATGCCCATGCGCCTGCGAAACTGCTGGGAAAAGTAGTCCACATCGCGAAAACCAACGCTCATGGCGATATCGCCAACAGCGCGCGCCGTTTGGCGCAGCAGGCGGCAGGCGTAAGACACGCGCATGTCCAGCAGCAGCTGATGAAAGGTCGCGCCGGTATGGCGGCGCACCAACTGACCCAGATAGGCGGGGTTCATGTGCAGGTCGCCAGCCACACCGTTCATGGAAAGCGGCTCGGCGTAGCGGGTGCGGATGATTTCAAGCGTCTGCCGCACCGCTGGCGGATGGTCGTCCGCAGGCGGCACATCAATCCGCCCGTGCAGCTCCAACAGCTTTTCACGAAAAGCGGCAAACCACATTTCACGCGAAAGCGTCTCGTCTTCCCAAAGCGCGCGCAGAGGCGTTTTTGCCTCGCTATCCGCATGGAGCGCCAGCGGCAGAAACGAATCCAGCAGGGCAGCCATGTAGCGCAATGTAAACAGCGAGGGCTTTCGCTGCGCAATCGCCTGCTCCAGCCGCTTTAGCACAAGCGCGAGCGCGTCTGCGTGCTCGCTCCTCAGCGCATCGTACATCGTTGAAACGCGCATATACGCCAGCCAATCGGCGGTTTGCGCGTCATAGGGGCGGTACGCCCGCAACGCTCCAATCGGCAAAAAAAGCACGCCCTGCGCATCCAGCGCCTCCCGCAGGCTTTGCCGAAAACCCGCCACGCCGCGCCCCACATCTCCGACGCTCATCACGCACCGCTTGTTCATTTCCAGCCCGCCAAGCAGCCTCTCCAGCTGTGCAAAGTCGCGCTCAATCTGCCGAAAGCACAGCCCGATTTGGCTGGTGGACAGCTGAAACGGCACCGCGCCGCAGGTAGAGAGCAGCAGCGCGGCGCTTTGCGGCAACGCTTTGCAATGCAGCACCACGCAATAGCATGGCTCATCGCGCTTTAACCCCAACAGCACGCCCGCGCGAAGCAGGCTTTCGGCGCTATCATCGCCCATGACGATGCGCTTAAGCACATGGTCGCGCAAAAGCGGCAAGCTTTCACGTGCAGCCTCGTCGCGTTGCCCGCGCGCGTCCAGCTCCATGCGCACCTTGCGCAACGTTTCGTGTACCTCGTCGCTATCGATTGGCTTTACCAGATAGCCAAACGCATGCGAGCGAATCGCGGCCTGGGCAAAGGCAAAATCACGATATCCGCTGAAAAAAAGCAAAATGGTATCAGGGTGATAATTGCGCACAATCGCAGCCAGATCGGTACCAAGCATGCCGGGCATCTTCACATCGGTGATCACGAGATGCGGGCGTAGCGCGTCAATCAGGCGCAGCGCCTCCTGTGCTGTGCCCGCCTCGCCGACAAGCTCAAAGCCGCAGCTCGCCCAGTCGATCATCAAATGCATGCCCTCCAGCATAAACGGCTCATCATCCACAATCACAACGCGATACACGCACAAATACCCCCTTCGCAGGAACAATACCGAAAAGGGAAGAAACGTAAACAAAACATACAATCGGTATGATTATACACGATTTCACAGCCTTGCGCAAGAAAGGCGAGAAAGGCGAAGATCGGGCATGTTTGCCCCCTCCCGGTTGTGGCCTACCCACAAACGTGATATAATGCGCTTGCATCAAATGAAGGAGGATCTTGCACCATGATTGCTATCGCTTGCGATCACGCGGGCATCGATTTGAAGCCCAGCGTTATTTCTGTTCTGGACGAGCTGGGCCTTCCCTATCAGGATTTTGGCACCAATAGCCACGAAAGCGTGGATTACCCCATTTACGCCGCACGCGCCGCGCACGCCGTGGCTAGCGGCGCGTGCGAGCGCGGCATCGTGCTTTGCGGCACGGGCGTGGGCATCGGCATGGCGGCGGGCAAAGTACGCGGCGTGCGCTGCTGCTGCTGCACGGACACCTATTCCGCCAAAATGAGCCGGCTGCACAACAATGCCAATATGCTCGCGCTAGGCGCGCGCGTGCTTGGCACAGAGCTTGCCAAGGAAATTGTACGCGCGTGGCTGACGACCAGCTTTGATGGCGAGCGTCATGCACGGCGTGTGGAGCTGATCAATCGGCTGGATCGCGGCGAGACGCTGGAATAAAAGAACGGACGGCGCGGCAATGCAAAGCGGAGTTGAAAGGATGGTTCTCAAAATGGCTGAATGGACATTCCCCGCCTTCGGGCACGGCGGCGATTACAACCCCGATCAGTGGCTGGAGAACGAGGCTGTGCTAGAGGAAGACGTGCGACTGATGAAGCTCAGCCACTGCAACATCATGTCGGTCGGCATTTTCGCGTGGGCTGCGCTGGAGCCGCAGGAGGGCGTTTATACCTTCGATTGGCTGGAGCGCGTCATCGACCGCCTGTACGCCAACGGCATATCGGTGCTGCTGGCAACGCCAAGCGGCGCACGCCCCGCGTGGATGAGCCAGCAATACCCCGAGGTGCTGCGCGTTGCCGAGGACGGCATTCGCAACCTGCACGGTGCGCGGCACAACCACTGCTTCACCTCGCCCGTTTACCGCGCCAAGACGCAGGCGATCAACCGCAAGCTTGCCGAGCGCTTCGGCAAGCACCCGGGCGTAATCGGCTGGCATATCTCCAACGAGTTTTCCGGCACTTGCTACTGCGCGCTTTGCCAAGCCGCGTTCCGCGAATATCTCAAGCGTGAATACGGCACGCTTGATCAGCTCAACCGCGCGTGGTGGACGTCCTTTTGGGCGCATACCTATACCGATTGGAGCCAGCTTGAGCCGCCAGCCCAGCGCGGCGAAGTATCCGTACACGCGCTCAACCTCGCGTGGAACCGGTTTATCACCTACCAGACGGTTGATTTCATGAAAAACGAAATCGCGCCTCTGCGTGAGCTTACGCCACAGCTGCCGATTACCACAAACTTCATGGATCGCTTTATTGGCCTTGATTACTTCAAGTTCAAGGACGTAATCGACTTTGCCAGCTGGGACAGCTACCCTTGCTGGGGCATTGAGCCGGGCACGGATGAAAACACGGCGCTCAAGACCGCTTTTTTCCACGATTGCATTCGTTCCATCCTCGGCAAGCCGTGGGTGCTGATGGAATCCACGCCCTCCGCAACCAACTGGCAGCCCGTTTGCAAGCTCAAACGCCCCGGCCTGCACCTGCTCTCCGGCATGCTCGCCGTGGCGCAGGGCGCGGACAGCGTGCAGTATTTCCAATGGCGAAAAAGCCGCGGCTCGTCTGAAAAGCTTCACGGCGCGGTTGTTGATCATGTAGGCCACGAGCACACGCGCGTGTTTGGCGATGTGACCGATATGGGGCAATACCTGATGGACATCAAGCCCGTGCTTGGCAGCGTGACGCACGCGCGCGCCGCCCTCCTCTATGATTGGGAAAACCGTTGGGCGATTGAGGACGTGCAAGGCGGTCGCCGCGACAAAAAGCACGAGGAGCTGATCAACGATCACTACAAGGCGCTCAAGGCGCAGGGCATCGATGTGGACGTTGTTGATTCCGACCAAGACCTGAGCCGCTACAGCCTTGTCGTAGCTCCGATGCTTTACATGATCAAGCCCGGCGTAGCCGAGCGGCTGGAAGGCTTCGTTGCGCGCGGCGGACAGCTTGTGATGACCTACTTCAGCGGCATCGCCGATGAAAACGACCTTTGCTTCCTAACCGGCGTGCCCGGCCCGCTGCGCAAGCTGATGGGCATTTGGGTGGAGGAGACCGACGGGCTCTACGATGGCGATCGCAACAGCGTGGTGCCGCTTGCCGGCAACGAGGCGGGCATTCAAAATGAAGCGGAATGCGGCGTCCTTTGCGACCTGCTGCACGCGGAAACCGCCCGCGTGCAGTGCGTATACGGCTCGGATTTCTACGCGGGCATGCCAGCGGTCACGGTCAACGATTTTGGCAAGGGACAGGCGTGGTATATCGCCACCAAGGTTGATCCGGCCTTTCTCACCCAGTTCTACGCTGGCCGCACAAAGGCGGCGGGCATTTCACCCCTCGCCCTTGCGCTGCCGCAAGGGGTAATCGCGTCCTCGCGGGATGGCGCGTCCGGCGAGCAATTCCTGTTCTACATGAACTTCTCCCATCAGGAAAAAGTCGTTATGCCGCTTCCCAATTGCGTCAACCTGCTTACCGGCCATGCGCAGGCGGGGGCGCTCACACTCGCGCCGCTCAGCGGCGTAACGCTCCGCCGCGGGTAACAAGCCCGCTTCCTAGCGCAGTAGCTCGCGGGAGAGCAGCAGAAACGTTCCCACCGCATAGTCGTTTTCGGCCTCCTGACGCACCGCGCCGGGGCGGTCGGCAACCACCTGCACCCATCCAAGGCCGCCCTGTTCATTCAGGGCGGTCTTTATGATTCCCTCATAGCCCTGTTGCGCAACGGGCATGCTACGCCGCGCGTCCAAAATGCCCAAATTGGCTCCCAGCGCAAGGCCATAGCTGATCAGCGCTGTAGCGCTGGTCTCGGGCATGGCGTATTCGTTAGGCTCGATGAGGCTACAGCGCCAAAAGCCATCCGGCTGCTGGCAGGGAATCAGCGCCTCGGCCATGTCGCAAAACATTTGCCGATAGCAGGCCGCGTGCGGCTCGCTTGGAGGAAGCACCGCGAGCGCGCGCGCCAGCCCGGCAAAAACCCAGCCGTTGCCACGCCCCCAGAACACCTTTTTGCCGCTCATCGTGCGCGCCCGCTCCGGCAAAAAGCGCTCGTCTCGGAACCAAAGCCGCGCTTCTTCATCATAGCAGGCACGGCGGGTGCGCACATCGTCAAAAAGGCGATACATCTTATCAAAGTAGCGCGCATCCTGCTGATGCACGCCCATCATGGCATAGTAGGGCAACGCCATATAAATGGTATCCACCCACCACCAGTAATCCGCCGCCGGGTCGCAAAGCACCTGCCGCATGGCTTGCTCCATGGGCGCTATGCTGCCGCGCTGCGGCGCGAGCCGCAATAGCGTCAGGTAGCTTTGCCCGCAAATCTTGTTATCGGCATTGCGGTAGCCCTCGGGGTTGTCCGCATCGTAAAAGCGCCAGTGGTTCGCATCGGCCCACGCAAGCGCATAGTCCAAATAAGCGGGCTTGCCCAGCACCTCATAGGCCGCCAGATCGCCCAAAAAATACGCGCCACGCTCCCATGCGCAATCGCCAGGATCGGGTTTTTGCGCAAGCCAGTGGTCGTTGACCTTTTCCATCAGCCACTTGATCTGCTCGGGGGTCTTCATCACAGCAAGCCCTCGCTTTCCAAGACATCCGCGCAGCAGCTGTGGGCATCCTGCCCCGTTTTCGCACGATAGGCCTCAAAATCCGCGTCATTTGTGCCGCCTAAGCGATTGAGCAGCACAGCGTTGCCTGTGCGGTACTGATTTTCATCCAGCACCAGCTGCTGCTCCGCCACCGGATCAATGATGGAATAAATCGCCGCCCCATTGGGCGCCGCCCCAAAGAGATTGTGCGTAATGCGCAGGCCTCCGCTTACGGTTTGCTGCTCAATGCGCCAAAGAAACACATGGTGCCCCATGGGCTGCGGCCAAATTTCGGACATGCGCGGCAGCGTCACCCCGCAAAAAGCGAAGCCGCAGCCCGCGTTCAGGCAGATGTTATGATCAAAGCTCGTATCGATGGGCATATGGTCGCGCACCTCATAGGCGGCCATGCCGTAGTTTTCAAAGCGGTTTTGATGAAAAACCACATGCCGGGCGGGCTGGCAGGTAGTATCTCCCTGATGCGTCACGCAGGAATCATACACCCCTTGAAAGGTGCAGCCAACCACCTCAATCTCCTCGGCGCGGTTCCAAAACTCAATGGCGTTTCCAAAGCGGATTTGCAGGGCATGGTTCCAAACGCCTCCGCCGATAAAACGAAAATCGCAATTGCGAATCACCAAATCCACCGCTTCACCGCCGCTAAGCGCGTGTACGCCGCCGCCCTCAAACGCCAAGTCCTCCAAGATGGTATGCGCGGCATGAAAGCCCAGTGAGCGAGCGCCAAAGACCGCGCATTCGATATGGCGGTAATAGTGCGCGGGGTTTTGGGTGGAATAAAGAAACAGATGGCTTGTCTCCGCGGTTTTCGCTACGCCGCCCTCCGCGCTGCCCGCCCGTAAATCAAACCAATCGCCCTGCTCGCAAAGCGCCTGCCTTGTCCAGCGCAGAGCGCCAAACGCTTGACCCTCGTTGTAGATCAAATTGCACGCCTCGCTAGGCAGCGCGCGCGTATAGACCCAAATGGACGGCTGTACCTCCTGCCACAAATCCGGATCACTGATATCCACGCTTCCGCAGAACACGGGCTTTTCGCCCTGCCCATACGCGCCATAGGTCACCGGCTTGCCCGCCTGCCCGGGCTTGAGCGCAATGCCCTCGCGCATGAAGCTTCCCCGGCGAAACAACACCGTGTCACCCGGCAGCAGCTCCAGATCCGCATACTCCGCCCGCGCCGTTTCGGGCGTTCGACCATCTGCCATGGGGCTTCCGTTCAGCCGATCGATGTAGTAAATCATTGGACGCAACCCAGCTTTCTTGTTTTTGATGCAAAACCAACGTGGAAGAAAGTACAAAAAAAATGAGGGGATGGGTATGGGAGACGCGTTCTCCCATACCCATTTCCACCCCTGTTATGGCTGCGCCGAAAGGCGATTCCAGCGATCGTAGGAGGCTTGGTACGCGGCTCGCACCTCCGCAATGCCCATCTGGTTGATTTTGTCGCAGTAATCAGCCCAATCCGCTTCCACATCGGCAATGCCCGTGATAAACTGGCTGCGCATTTCATCGGCATAGGTGGTGATCTCAAGAAATTTGTTATCCAGCACAAACTGTTCGTCCTCGGTAAACTTGAGGTATTTGGCGGGGAAAGTGACCTTTTCCTGATAGGGAATCAGGTTGTTCACAAAGCCAAGCTGGCGCGCCTGCGCGTTGCCGGGGGTGGAGGTCACTGCGTTCGCCAGCGCATCGGCACGGCCAAGGTTGTTATAGATCATCCGGTCGTACTGGTAGGTTGTGGTGCTGCCATCATAACCCTCGGGCAGCTTGAACGCATACTGCGTTTTTTCCGCGTTGGCAAATTCCCACAGCATGCCCTCGGGGCCGTAGCAGCCGGCTTCGCCATACAGGCCAGTGCCGGGAGCGACCTCCTCGCTGGCGTACAAAATATCAAACAGCTTGCAAAGCGCCTCAATATGCGGGGACTTCGCGTTGATGGCAAGGCCGCCAAGGCCGGATGTGGGCGAGCCAAGCACCACGCGGGTATCATCCAGCTCGCTGGTCAGGGGCGCTAACACGCCAAGCTCCACCTTGCCGGAGGAGAAATCCGCCTCTGTGAGGCTGTGGGCGGTGAAATCAGTGAAAACGCCCAGCCCTTCCTGCACAAGCTTTCAGCCAACGCGCCGTTCACCATCAATAAGCAGAGCGCCAAAGCAAGACCCAAGATTTTACGCATGTTTTCATTTCCCCCTATTCATTATATCAAAACCTCGCGCAAGCTGGCAAGGCTTTAACTCCAAGAAACCTCAGCCCTTCACCGAGCCGATCATTACGCCCTTGACAAAGTGCTTTTGCACAAACGGGTAGAGGATCAAAATGGGCAATGACGAAACCACAATCACCGCGTACTGGATCAGCTCCTTGAGCTTAAACTGCTCAGCCGCGTATTCATCGCCGCCGCTGGCCATCATGCTTACGCTGGCAAAGCACCGATTCCCCCATTGCCGAAATCGCCCTGCGGGTGGGTATTCAAAACGCCAACTACTTTTCCAAGCTGTTTAAGGCGAGCTATGGCAACACGCCGTTTCAATTTCGCATGGGGTAAAGCCGCATAGTTCTCTATCGCTCTTGGGCATACTACGCTTCATCCCATGAACTGGAGGTAGCCATGCAGCCCAAGCTTTCACGGAGCCTCAAGCGCAATATAGCGCTGCTCAACGAGCTTTTAAACCTACAAAGCAATGATGATATCGTCACGCGCGAATTCACCGCCATGGGGCAGGCTTGCGCGCTGTTTTACGTGGAGGGCATGAGCAACGGCGCGCTCATGGCGGCGCACATCCTGCGCCCGCTGATGCGCTCCAACCAAGAGGCATCGGGGCAGGCGGCGGTGACGCTTGCCATCACGCGCCTGCTGGAGGGGCCGGAGCTTGCGTCGCAAACCAATCCGCATATCGTTGTGGAGGAGCTGATGCGCGGCCAGTGCCTGTTGCTGATTGATACGGCAGATACCGCAATTTTGCTGGACATGCGCAGCTACGCCCGCCGCGCCGTTTCAGCCCCGCTCACGGAAAGCGTAGTGGCGGGGCCGCACGAGGCCTTTAACGAAACCCTGCGCGATAACCTCACCTTGCTGCACAGAAAGCTGCCAACCCCCAACCTGATCTGCGAGATCATGAGCATCGGCACGCAGATTGGCACGCAGGTATCGCTTTGCTATCTCAACGGCCTGTGCAAGGCGGAAACCGTGACGGAGTTAAAGCATCGGCTAGAATGCGCGGCGCTGGATTATGTGGAGGCCATGGGGATTTTGGAGCAGCTCATTGAGGATGATCCCTTCGCGCCGCTACCGCAAGTTGCCGCCACGGAGCGGCCGGATCGCGCGGTGAGCTTTTTAATGGAAGGGCAGGCGGTGCTGCTCATGGATGGCAGCCCGCGCGCCATTGCCATGCCCATGAATATCTGGCACCTGTTTCACGCGCCGGATGACAGCTATATGCGCTGGCAATATGGCACGTTCATGCGCTTTATCCGGGTGATTGGGGCGCTGGTATCGCTGCTGCTGCCTGCGGTTTTTGTGAGTCTGGTCATTTATCACCCCATGGCGCTGCCCATGACGCTGCTCACCAGCATCATGCAGAGCCGCACCATCGTGCCCATCAGCCTGTTTGGCGAGGCGCTGCTGATGCTGACCGTGTTTAACCTCATCAACGAGGCGGGCACGCGCGTGCCCGGCCTGATGGGCTCGTCGCTTGGCTTGGTAAGCGCGCTCATTTTGGGCACCGCGGCGGTGGACGCGGGGCTTGTCAGCCCGCTGCTGATCATTGTGGTGGCGCTTTCGGGGCTTGGGGGCTATGCGATTCCAAACTATTCCATGGCGTTTGCGTTTCGCATTGGGCAGCTGCTGCTGTTGATTGCGGGCGGCAGCATGGGCATGACGGGCGTTGGCCTGGTGCTGGTGCTGCTCCTGTGCCAAGTGGCGGGCATGGAAAGCCTTGGCGAGCCGTTCCTAGCGCCGCTTAGTCCGCAGAGGGTGCATAACCCGGATCTGCTCACGCGCGCGCCCACCTTCCGCCAGCGCCTGCATACCTACCTTGCCAATCCCGCGCGCATGCAGCGCACCAGCGGGCGCATGCGTCGCTTTGACGAGGATCGGCGCAAAAGCTGAGCCGCCGCACGCCCATTTGCCATGAAGAGGGGAGGGAAGCACACCTTGATGACCGCATGGTTTCGGCGCGCACGGCAGACGCGCACGCCCGTTCACAGCGCGGCGAGCGAGGCTCGCAGCAAGCGCCGCGGCGCGTTTGCCGCCTACCGCGTGATGATTTCCACACAGATCGCCACACAGCTGCTTTTATGGGTGACCCTGTACGCCTATGATGAAACCGTACAGGCGGCATGGCAGGCGGCTGTGCTGCTGATTGTGCCGCTATGCGCGCTATGGGGGCTTTGGCGCGCGGGCAAGGGGGGCTTGCGGACGCACGCGGGCAAGCTCATTGGGCTTGCGCTGCTGCCCTGCCTGCTGCTGGATACAATGCTATTGCTGCACTGCGCGGCGGGGCTGATGACCGAGCTGATCCCCGCCTATTCGCGCGTGCTGCGCCCCCTTTTGATTGCGGCGCTTTGCTGCCTGACCGCCTGCCTTGGCAGGGAAAATGGCGTGGCATACGGCGTATCCGCGCTTCGCATGCTCAATGTGCTGCTGTTTTTGCTTGCCACGGTTTTCCTGAATGCGGATGCGGACGCCGCGCGGCTGTGGCCGCTTCTGGGGCAGGGCGTTGGGCGCACGGCCATGAGCGCGCTAGGCGGCTCCGGCGCCGTATGGGCCGTTGGGCTGCTCTTTGTGCTGCCGTTTCGCAAGGAGAAGGCCATTTGCGCAGCACAGCCCAGCATCCATCCGGCAGAGGTCTCCACGCGCCGCTCGCGAACGGTATTTGCGGCCTTGCTGCCATGGGTTGGGTGCGTCATCTGGGCGCTGTGCTATGGCATGGCACGGCCATGGAACCCGGGCGATACCCTCACGCTTGGCGAGCGCCTCATGGGGCTGGCGCGCCACAGCCGGAGCATGCTGTTAAGCGAGATCAGCGGCTTTTGGTGGTTGATTTTGCTGCCCTGCTCGCTGGCGGGCAGCGTGATATGCGGTCAAAAGCTGCTGCGTCACGCCGCGCCCAAGCTTCCACGCTCCTTAGCGGCAGCGGCGCTGATTGTGCCGCCGCTGCTTTGCGAGCTGTTTTTCCACAATGGGATAGACGCGGCGCTGAAGCTTGTGCTTCCATGGCGGGGGGCGCTTTCGCTGTTGGCGGGCGGCGCAATGCTGCTCGCCTCCGCAAAGGGGGTACGGGCATGAAAAAACGGATTTGGCTCGCGGCATGGCTGCTGGCAAGCTGCCTAACGCTGTGCTCCTGCGGCTTTTCCCCCATGGAGCGTCAAACCTTCGCGATCTGCATGAGCATTGATCTATCCGCAGCGCAACAGCTTACCGTGGGTATCCAAGCGCCCAAGAACGGGGCGAGCGAAGGCGACAGCGGCGCCGGGGATTACGAGGTGCTCACCGCCAGCGGAAAAACCATGGCGGAAGCGCTCGCGCTGTTGGCGGCCTCCACGCCCTACCCCATCAACTATTGTCAATTGAAGCTTTGCCTGCTGAGCTACGAGCTGGCTAGCAAAACGGATTTGCGTCCCATGCTTGAGGAGCTGGAGGCATTGCCCACCATGCGCCCCGATGCCACCGTGATGATCGCGCTAGGCAACGCGGAGCAGATCATGCAGTCGCAAAAGGCCGATTTTGGCATGCGCCTGAGCACGCATCTCAACCTGCTGCTGGAGCGCCTTCGCGGCGAAAGCATGCTGCCCAATAGCACGCTTGCCACCGTTGTGCGCCAGCTTGGCGATGATTTCAGCGATCCGCTGCTCTGCGTGTGCGCCGTGAACGCCCAGCTCCTCCCAAAAGAAAAAAAGCCGCCGAGCGGCAGCTCTGGCGGCGAAGGTTCGGGCGGTAGCGAGGGTGGCAGCTCCACTGCGGCGTTTGCCTTAGGCGAGCCTTGGAGCACTATGCTCCTGCCCGATGGCCTGCTGGCTGGCACCTTGCCCCGCACCGGCACGAACGCCGTGGAGTATTTAGGCTCTGCCGCCGTTGGCAACGGGCGGGTATCCGGCGTGCTGACCGCCAAGGAAACACAGCTTGTGCTGCGCGCGTTAGCCAAAGCGAAGCGAAAGGTCGCCGTCAACGGCGGTGAGGCGCAGCTCCAGCTCTGGCTTGCGGGGGATCAGGAGCTGCTGGAAAACAGCGAGGCTCTCACGGCGCTGGTTCAAAAGCTACAGGCTCTGCACTGCGACGCGCTGCGCTTTGGGGAAGCGTGCTGCACCCTGTTTTACACAAACGCGGCGTGGGAACGCTTTGACTTTCATCATCGCTACCCGACCGCCGCGTTTGTGGTGAATGCTTCCCAAAATTGATTACAGCGTATTAATCAGCTCATAAAGCTCACGATCAAAATGCTTTTTCATGCTCAGCGCGTCCGCAAAGGGCATGCTGAATACGCGACCGTGCCGCACGCCAATCGCCTGGTTGGTGATGCCGCGGTTGAGCAGCTGCACCGCTAGGTTGCCCGCCTCAAACGCAAACGCGCTGTCATACGCGGTGGGCTGCGCGCCGCGCTGCGTATAGCCGATCACCGTGGCGCGCGCCTCAATGCCGCCGCATTTGCGCTTCAGGATGCTCGCAAGGCGCTCGGCGTTAATGGGCTCGCCGGGGTAGACGGTCTTGCCATTGTCGTTGAGGAATCCGCGCCAATCAAATTCCTTCATCTTGTGCCAGCAATGCTCGCCGATGATCAGCGTCGCGCGGGTATTTCCCTTCGTGATCAGGCTGTTCAGCCGCGCCGCCAGCACGTCCACATCCCACTCCATTTCGGGCACAACCACCATCTCCGCGCCGGTGGCGATGGCGGTACGCATGGCAAGATCGCCCGCGTTGCGCCCCATCACCTGCACCACGGCAGGGCGGTCATGGCTGCGGCTGGTAGCGCGAATGGAGCGCACCGCATCCACGCAAACGTTAACAGCGGTATCAAAGCCCAGTGTCGCCTCGGTATAGCCAAGGTCGTTATCAATCGTGCCGGGAATGCCCACGCAGGGAATGCCCAAATCGCATAGGTGCATAGCGCCGTTAAAGCTGCCGTCGCCGCCGATTACCACCAGCGCGTCCACGCCTAGCTTGCGGAGGTTGTCGGCGCACTGGCGCTGCACCTCTGGCTTTTTAAACTCATCACAACGCGCTGTGCGCAAAAAAGTGCCACGCTGATCCGCAATGTCCAGTACGGTTTCCAAATCCAACGCGGTAATATCATCCTCCGGGTTATTGCTTAAGCCCAGAAGGCCGTTATAGCCGCGTTCGATGCCCATCAGCTGAATGCCGTGCAACGCCGCGCAACGCGCAACGCTTACAATGGCTGCGTTCATGCCGGGGCTATCGCCGCCGCTGGTCAAAATGCCAATCCTGTTAATCATTTCACATGCACTCCTTCAATCAAGGTTGCGGTCGGGTGCCGCCGCAATCAGTAGTATAACACAGCTTGCGCGATTCGCAAGAGCTTGAACCGCCAAACTACAATGGAACGGCATGATAATTGTGAAAATTTAAATTTCCGAGCTTCGCAGGGGCGCGTCATCCGGCCCCACGTGCTTTAGGTACGCCGTGGGGCTCATGCCCACAATGTGCTTGAACTGCTTGCTAAAATGGTAGGGATCGGGCATGCCGATTTCCACGCCGGTCTGGCGCACGCTCATGCCGGTGCGCAGAAGCGCCTTCGCGCGTTCCATCTTCAAAAATTGCAGATAGCCCAGCGGCGGGATCCCCAACTCCGAGGTGAAGCGTTTGCGGAAGGTTTCTACCGGCATACGGCTGATGGCGGCCATATCCGCCAAGCTGAACGCGTCGCGATAGCGGCATGCGCGCAAGGCATCCACCACGCGGGCGATCTCGTGGCTCAAGGTGGCGCTGGTGGATACGCTCTGCCCGGAATGCGCGGCAATCAGCCCCCATAGGAGCTGGTTGAGCTGATAGCTCGAATCCCCCGTGCCGGTGTGGCGCACCAGCACCTGCACAATCTGGCGAATCAGCACCACCTGCGTAGGCAGCATCCCCTGCTTGGCGGGCACGCGGTTGAACGCGTTCATCTGCCGCAGGAAAAGCTCGGACAGGGGGCCTTCAATGGTCAGCCACAAAAGCCGCGCGTCCTTTGCGGCCTGCAAGCCGCAGCCCTCCGTGTGCGGCGGCACAACCACGCATTCGCCCCGTTGCATGGTGTAGCTCTGCTGGTTATGGCTAAAGCTGATGCTGCCCTCGTCCACCACCAGCCACAGCGGCGCGTCACTGCTGGAAAGCCGATAATTCTGTTGCAGCAATATGGCGCTGCCCGCCGTTTGAATCCATACGCCGCTCTGCTCCACCAGCGGCATCGGAACATGCGACCCCTGCACAAAAATACCGGGATCGGCGCTTTCACCAAGCGGAGGCTGGGGAACAAACGTTACATAAGACATCGCATTTTTCTCCGATTTCTTCTTTTACTACTTTGTATGGCAAATGCACACCGGTTTATTGTAAAAGAATGATCACGCGCTGTCAATACCAATTTGCGAAAAAACTACGGTAACCAGTCCAATTTCTCCATTGTTGGAAATGGGCGTCACTTTGTGCATGTCCATAGGCGCCTCGCCCACGGGCGTTTGCGCTCGCCTGAACGCTTGCGCACAACCTATCCCCCCCGCGCTTGACATGCCGCCGCCGCAATGGTATTCTTCCAAGCGTATCCTTAGTATGTAACAACACGGTGTGATCAAGCACCAGAGGGGGGCTTTCCCATGGCGGAAAACGCGGAACAAATTCAGTTGATCTCCCTACGAATTCGGGATTTGCGCGACATCGCCGGCCTTACCGCCGCGGAGGTTGCGCAGCGCACCGGCATTGATCTTGCGGAATACGAAGCCTATGAGACCGGCACGCGCGATTTTTCCTTTTCACATCTTTTTAACATTGCAGAGGCGCTAGGCGTGGACATTAGCGATCTGCTCACCGGCGAAAGCCCTAAGCTGCATGGCTATATCCTCACCCGCAAGGGGCACGGCCTCAAGTTCAACCGCCGCCAGCAATACGAATATCATCACCTGGCCTACAACTTCCGCGACAAGCTCGCCGAGCCATTCATCGTCACCGTGCGGCAGGACGAGCCGGATGCCGTAAAGCAGGCGCATAGCCATGAGGGGCAGGAGTTCGATTATGTGCTGGCCGGGACGCTCAAGATCGTCCTTGGGGGCAACGAGCTTTACTTGCAGGAGGGGGACAGCGTCTATTACGACAGCGGCCTCGCGCACGCAATGTATGCCGTGGAGGGGGATTGCCGCTTTATTGCGGTGGTGATCAAAGAGGGGGCGAAAGCGTAATGCGACCCTTGTGCTACGATTATTTAAACTGCCCAACCGAGTTTTCCACCTATGATGATTTTAATAAAAAGTTCCGCATCACGCGCCCCGAAAGCTTCAACTTTGCCTACGACGTGGCTGACCGCATCGCCGCAATCGAGCCGGAACGCCTAGCCGTGCTATGGACGGATGAAACAGGCGCTTCCATTCGTTATACTTTTGGAGAGCTTAAGCAGGAGAGCGACCGCGCGGCGAACCTCTTTGCCTCGCTGGGGGTGCGCAAGGGCGATAAGGTCATGCTCATCCTGCGCCGCCACCTGCAATTCTGGCCCATCATTATGGCGCTGCACAAGCTAGGCGCCATCGCCGTGCCCGCCACGCACCTCTTGACCGAAAAGGACGTGCTCTACCGCGTTACCGCCGCCAGCATCAAGCTCATGGTGATTTCCCACAAGGATGAGGGCGTGCTGCACTCCGCGCAAATCGCCATGTCCCAATGCCCCGCGCTGGAAAACGTGATGATTTTGCAGGGCGAGCGCGCGGGCTTCCACAGCTACGAGCTGGAAATGCCCCTGCAAAGCAGCGTTTGGCAAAAGCCGCAGGGCGACGCGTATCCGCATAACCACGATCTATTGCTGCTCTACTTCACAAGCGGCACCACCGGCATGCCAAAGATGGTGACGCACGACCATTATTACCCGCTGGGGCATATCGTGACCAGCCTCTACTGGCAGCAATGCAGCGATGGCGGGTTGCATTTCACCATCAGCGAAACGGGCTGGGCCAAAAGCGTGTGGGGCAAGCTCTACGGTCAGTGGCTCACGGGCAGCGCGGTGTTTGTGTACGAGTTTGAACGCTTCATTGCCCACGACATCCTGCGCCAAATGGCGAACTACCACGTAACCACCTTCTGCGCGCCGCCCACCATGTACCGCTACATCCTGCAAGAGAACTTTGCGGGCTTTGATTTGAGCAGCCTCAAGCACTGCGCGGTGGCAGGCGAGCCGCTCAACCCGGATATGGCCGCCGAGTGGCTCAAGCGTACCGGCATCCCGCTGCTGGAGGCCTTTGGCCAAACCGAGCTTGTGGTAACGCTGGCAACCTTCCCCTTCATGAAGGCTTGCCCCGGCAGCATGGGCAAGCCAAGCCCCATCTTCGATGTGGATTTGGTGGATGATCAGGGCGTGAGCTGTCAGGCGGGCGTGACGGGCGAAATTGTTCTGCGCACAGACAACGACGCCCTGCCCATTGGCATGTTCAGCGGCTACTACAACGATCCCGAGCTAACCAAAACCGTTTGGGATCAGGGTCTATACCATACCGGTGATGTGGCGTGGCGCGATGAGTGGGGCTATTACTGGTACGTTGGTCGCGCGGATGACGTAATCAAATCCAGCGGCTACCGCATTGGGCCGTTTGAGGTGGAAAGCGCGCTGCTGGAGCACCCCGCGGTGCTTGAAACCGCCATCACCGCCGCGCCCGACCCCCTGCGCGGGCAGGTGGTAAAGGCCACCATCGTGCTCAAGCCCGGTTGGGAAGCCGGAGACGCGCTTAAAAAGGAGCTTCAGGATCATGTCAAGCGCACCACCGCACCCTACAAATATCCCCGCATCATTGAATTTGTCAGCGAGCTGCCAAAAACCATCAGCGGCAAAATCCGCCGCGTGGCGCTTCGGCAAAAGGATCAACCATAACCATTAAGGAGGATAGCGATGAACAAGGTTTTTCAAAAAACGATCGCACTAGTGCTTGCGCTGCTGACGTTCCATGCGTCCAGCACAACCGCCGCGCTTGCCGCGGGGGAAAAGAATGTAAAAAACCTGCCCATTGGTAGCCTTGAGGGCTATGATACCGGCGCTACATGGTTTGGCGAGGATTTTGCCTATGACATTACCGACGAAGCCGCCTGCTGGGAGCTTCTGCAAAAGCCCATCACCGTGCTGGACGTGAGCGAGAAAGAGGTCGTTTATCCGCTTGTGGAGCCGGAGGGCAAAAAGGTGGTCAACGAGTGGATGGGCGGCACCATCAACGGTTCGCTTGCCGCCGTACACGTGCTAGGCGAGGATGAAAACGGCTGGACGCTCATTGAGGGGCTGGACTACTACAACCGCGTGATTCGCGGCTATGTAAAAACGCGCCTCCTCAAAACCGCAACGCCTAACGAGAAATACGGCATCATTGTGGACAAGCTGACCCAGCGGCTCTATGTGTTTATCAATGGCAAGCTGTGGTCGAGCTGCGCGGTTTCCACGGGTCTCGTTGCTGAAAAGCAGCCCTATAACGAAACCGCGGCCGGTGAATACCTGATTGGCAGCTGGGTGGGCGGCTTTGACAGCGAGGGCATGTTCTGTGAAAAGGGCATCCGCTTCAATGGCGGCGACCTGCTGCATCAGGTGCCCTATATTTTACTTGCGGATGGCAGCAAGCGCTTTACCAAGTTCGAATCTCTACTGGGGCAAAAGGCAAGCCATGGCTGTATCCGCGTCGCCCGCATGCCCAACGAAGAAGGGCTGGATATTGACTGGCTCTGGGACAACCTGAAAAAAGGCACCAAAGTACTCGTATGGGATGATGGCGGACGCATTTTGCCCTACCCGGACGACAATCTAGCGCTTTACTATAACCCGGATAACGGCTCCTTTTACCACTCCAGCGATAGCTGCCCGAGTGTGAAAGCGAAGTACCTGCCCCTGAAGGGCTTCAAATACAGCGAGCTTGACAGCGGCAGCTATGCCGATTTGGAGCCTTGCGCGAGCTGCTCGCCCGTGAAGCGCAAAAGCGTAATCGACGAGATGAACGCGCAGCGCGGTTTGGTCAAAGCGGCGCAGGCGGACGCGGCGGCCGAAGCTGCGGCAGAGGCAGAGGATACGGCTGCCGCGGCTGCTACCCAAGCGCCAAAGGCAACCGATGTGCCCAGCGATACAAAGACCGAAAGCTCCAACGGGGTTGTCATTACCATTAAGGATGGCAACTAATACTAAATAGCCATGCCGCATGTTGCGGCATGGCTATTTAGTATAACAACGCACGGCGACTTCACCGCTCCCTTGCGGGGGTGAAGCCGCCGCGTTTTTTTGTTGCCGCCAGCGCATGGATATGCTATGCTTAAAGGGCTTTTACCCGCACCAAAGAAAGGAGCGTTTTCGCCATGCAGCCTTCCGCTTCCCCCTCTTGCCAGCAGCGCCGCGCGAAAGCCTGGGTGCTGCTTTTCTTTGCGATTTTGACGGCGATTGGCCTCCTGACCCTCCGCGATTACAGCGCGCCGTATGACGAGCTGGTGGAGCGCGCGATCGTCACATGGAACATGAAGGAATACGCGCAGCACCTGCCGCCTAGCGCCCACAATCCGCTTGCGCATTATCAGCAGGCAAAGCTCAGCCGCATTTCTCAAACCAACGAACGCGATCACGGCGCGGCGCCCATGTACCTTTATGGGCTGGCGCTTCCATGGCTGAACGATGAAAGCGCCAGCGTGCTGTGGAGCGCGCTGGTATGGTGCTGGTTTATGGCGGGCGTGTGGGCGCTCTACGCTTGCTGCCGCGCGTTGGGGGTATCGCGGCCGGTCGGCTGCTTTTCAGCGCTGCTGCTGTACCTGTCGCCGCGTTTTTTTGCGCAGGGGCACTACAACAACAAGGATATGGTGCTGCTTTCGTTGGTGCTGTGTACGCTTTGGCTGGGTGCGCAGCTGCTGCGGCAACCCGGCTATTGGCGCGGCGTGCTGTTTTCGCTGGCGGGTGCGCTGGCGACTAACACCAAAATTGCGGGCATGCTGCCATGGGGGCTCATGGCGCTTGGCGCGGTGGCTCTGCTGACGCTGAACCGGCGCTGGAGCGCGCGCATGGCAGGCGTTGCCGCAGTTACGGCGCTTAGCTTCGCGGCTTTTTACGCGCTGTTCACGCCCGCGCTTTGGAACGACCCGCTGTTCTTTTTTCAATATGCCCTCAGCAACGCGGCGCAGTTTTCACGCTGGAGTGGAACGCTGCTCTTCCGTGGCGCAACGTTCCTCCTGCCGGATAACCCCCTGCCTTGGTACTACCTGCCCTACCTGATTGCGGTGACACTGCCGCTGTATACGTTGCCGCTCGCGGCATTGGGGCAGTGGCTTGCAATTCGCGAGGCCTTCAAGGGGCGGCGCGCGTTTTTTGCTTCTCCACGCGGGCTTACGCTGCTGGCGCTCAGCCTCTGCTGGCTTTTGCCGCTCGGCTATGCCATGGTGGGGCGTCCGCTGATCTATAACGGCTGGCGGCATTTCTATTTTGTATTTGCGGGCATCGCCTGCTTAGGCGGCTACGGCATTGATCAGCTCTACAAGCGGCTTTGCACAACCGCCGTGCGCAAGCGGCTGGGCACGGCGTTGCTTTCGCTTTGCATGCTCTGCTCGGCGGCGGGCATTTGGGCCAACCATCCCTACCAGTTCGCCTATTATAATCCGCTTGCCGGCGGCAATGCCAGCGAGCGCATGGAGCTGGACTATTGGAACGTCGCGGGCGCGGATGCGGTAAACCGTCTGCTTCGCGCAGACCGCGATGAAAGCTTACCGCTCACCATCGGTTGTTATTTTATGGACTACCAAAACGCGCTGTTCAAAATGCCGCCCGAAAAGCGCGCGCTGGTAACCATCAGCGTTGAACGGGACGCTCCCTATCTGTGCTATAACAAAACCTGCGCGCTGCTCTATTGCGCGCAGGAACCGCCCGAAGGCTATCATATGCTGTTTGAGGGCAAGAGCTATGGCAATGTGATTTACACGATGTATGAAAGGGATCAGAACGCGCTTCCCGTGCTCAGCAAATAGATGACATACCACACGCCGGATACCGCGTGCCACGCAAAGAGCGCCCAGCCAACGCCGTAGCCCACCTTCCACGCGGGGGTGAGCGCGGCGTTTTTGCGATCCTCCATAAAGCAGCGCAGAAACGCGCCCATCGCAGCCACCCATAGCAGGCAGGAGCTGCTGTTGGCGGCCCATGTAAAGTTGCCATGCCCAAGGCGCATGCCCGTTTCCCGGAAGGTCATGCCCTCCACAACGCTGAACAGCGTCATCCACAGCGCCAGCACCAGCATGCGATCCTTCAAAATCCCGCGCTTGCGGCACAGGAGCACCGCGTACAGCGGGAACGCGGACATGAGCAGCACGCCGCGCATCATATATTCGAAGGATTCCCATGTGATGCCAATCTCCACGCCGCTTGTATATTCCACCACCACGCCCGTATAGTACAAGTATTGCAGCAGAAAATAGGCCACGGCTGGCAGAAACGCCAGCACAATTTGCCCAAAATAACGCCATTGCGTGCGGTGGCGCACAAGCTCCACCGCATACATCACAAACGCGGCGGGGATCAGCGCCTGCATAAAGGTAGGCTTGCACGCGAGGCTCAGCATCAGCAACGCTGATAGCACCACGATTTTCCACCAAGGCAGCAGCACGGGCTTTCCGCCGTCAAGGCCGCGCTCAAACGCGTACCAGCAATGCATGAGCCACGGCACGCAAAGGAGCATCGCAACCGTTACGGCGAGCTGCGTGGGGTTGTGCCACACATTGGGCGAGCCAACGCCGCTATAAACCTGCGGGTTCAGCCACGGCAGGCAAAGCGGCGTAAGGGTGACGAGCGCGAGGCTCACCAGCGTAAGCGTGCCTTGACGCACCTTGCCATCCGTTGCGCCAGTCAGCAGCCGCTGGGTCAGCAACAGCGCGAGCGCCTTGCAAAGCGCACAAATCGCGGCAGATGCCCACACAAGCGGCATGCCAAGCTGGTAGAGCGCGCTCACGCACAAATGCCACATCGGGTACGCCAAGCGGCTGGTAATGCTATGCAGGTCTGCAAAGTTAAAATCATGCGCAATCATGGCATGCAAATAGAGATCGGTATTCTCAAAGCCGAATTCCCAGCGGAACATCCACAGCGAGGCGGCAAAAAGCGCCGCCATGGCAAGGTAAAGCGGCAGACCGGGTTTCTCCTCGCGACGAAGCTCGCGCTGCGCAACTATGGGATCAAAATTCATGGGCGCACTCCTTTGTGGTTACGGGCAGCATAGACGAAGGCCACCCGTCTCTTGCCGTTGCAACGCCGCACAGTATAACAAAAAAGGCGTGGGCTGTCAAACCGCCCGCGCCCTTTCGGCCTTGCGAAAAAGCACGCCCCGCCGGTATCGCGCGTACAGCGATTGCCGGGGGGCGTGCTTCTACATTATCCTTGCTTTTGTCCGCAGCCGGGGCAGAACTTTGCACCGGTATCAAGCTTCTGGCCGCAACCCGCGCAGAAGGTGCCCGCGCTCGCCTGCTGCGCGCCGCACACAGGGCAGAACTTGCTGCCCGCAGGAATGGGTTGGCCGCACCCTGTGCATTTGCCAGTTGCCGCCTGCGCGGCAGGCTGCTGCTGGCTCGCCTGCATGCTCTGGGTGAACATCTGCCCCATGGCAGCGCCCGCGCCCATGCCCACACCCATGCCAGCCATGCCGCCGCCGGGGTTGTTAGCCGCCTCGCGCATAGCCTCCGCCGCCTGAAACTGGGTGTACTTGTTCAAATCGCCCACCACGCCCATGGAGGTGCGCTTATCGATCGCCTTCTCCACTTCCTCCGGCAGGCTGATGTTTTCAATGATGAAGTTGCTCAGCGCAAGCCCCAGCGCCTCCACCTTGGGTGCAAGGGTCTGCATCACAAACTGGCTAAGCTCGGTATAGTTGGCGGCAAGGTCAAGCGCGGGGATCTTGCTCTGGGCGATGGCATCGCTGAGGCCGCTCACCACAGTGCTCTTGATTTGCCCCTCCACGCCGCTCACCGTAAACAGGGAGCTGGTGCCAAAGACCTCCTTCATGAAGGTTGTCGCATCCTTCACACGGAAGGAGAAGGAGCCGAACGCGCGGATGCGGATCATGCCAAATTCGGTATCGCGCATCATCACGGGGTTGCTCGTGCCCCATTTGCGATCCATGAACTGCTTGGTGCTAATAAAATATACGTCGCTCTTAAAGGGAGAATGAAAGCCGAACTTCCACGCCTTGAGCGCGGTCATGATGGGCATGTTCTGCGTGCTCAGCTCATGGCGACCCGGCACAAACACATCGGCAAGCTGACCCTCGTTTACAAAAATCGCCAGCTGGCTCTCGCGCACCGTCAGCTGCGCGCCCATCATGATTTCCTTGCCGTTCATATCATACTTATACACCATGGTATCCTGTGTATCGTCCGTCCACTCGATGACGTCAATAAACTGCCCGGTCACCATGTTTTTAAGAAATCCCATCTTTTTTTCGTCTCCTTTCAAACGCCATGCGTTTTGCGCCCTAGAGGGCAATTTTTTCAGCGGTCAGCGCTTCCAGCCCGCTCACGCGCCGAACCTCCAGCACCTTCAAGCTCAGCCCAAGGTAACGCTCGATCTGCTCAACCGTTTCCTGAATGAAATCGTACGCGGCATTCTCGCTCAGGCCTGTCTCGGTTTCACTGGGGTAGCAAAGCACGCGTACCTCCTCGGTGGAGATGACCGCCACATGCAGCAGCATGTGATTGTGTTCCGTGCCAAAAAAGTTGCGCAGAGCCGTTTCTAACCTATCGCTGCCATAATGCCAGCGATCCGTAAGAAAGCTGTCGTCCTCCGGTAGCGCAATGCGTGCCAGCACGCACGGAACGTCGATCCGCTCCGGGCAGCGGTGCAGGCGCATCTGCCTTTCCATTTCCGTTACCGTAGGCACCACGCCGCATAGCGCGGTGTGAATCCAGCGCTCACGCTGTTGCTTAAACAGATACGCGTCGTCGTAATGGTCGTTAGAATCATCCGCGCGCAGGCGGCTGAGCAGGCGATAGACTTCCTTGATGGTTTCCATTTGCTTTTCCGCATCCGCTTCTATGGAAAAGATCGGCAAATCGGGGTACTGCTCATCCAGATAGGCGTTGAGCTCATGGAAGGAAGGTTCCAGGGCGATGGCGTCGATATGATGCTTTTGCATGCACTCAACGGCCTCCTCCATGCTGGCACGCACGCGGGGAGGTTTAAAGCCCAAGGCCTCCCAGCCCTCCATTGCGGCAAACATGTCCTTCACGCTCGGGTTCTCGGTGACAATCAGCAACCTGTACACTCGTTTCCCTCCGTCGTTTCATGGTAGATGAACCTTATTTATTATACATTGTCATATGAGAAATTTCAATGCTTGTCGAAATTTGTATTGGAAACGCTGTAAACATCAATCCTCATCCAGCCCTCTTTGCGCCAAGCGCACCTTCACACGCTCCCGCAGCAGCGTATAGCCCACCGAAGCCAGCGGGATAAACAGCAGCATTCCGATGATGCCCATCAGCCCCTCGCCCAGCACCACCGCGAACAGCACCCAGATGGAGGGTAGCCCAATGGCGTTGCCCATCACATGGGGGTAGATCAGGTTGCCCTCCAGCTGCTGCACCACCAAGAACATCACCACAAACCACACCGCCTGCATGGGATTGACAAGCAAAATCAGCAGTGCGCCCACAATGCAGCCAATCCACGCGCCAATAACGGGGATAAGCGCCGTTACCGCAATCAGCAGGCTGATCAGCATCACATAGGGCATTCTAAAAACCGTCATGCAAAAGAAAAACAGGCCGCCTAAAATGATTGCCTCCAAGCACTGCCCCGTAATAAAGGAGGAAAACGTATGCTGCGCAAGCACCCCCACCTCCAGCATCCGATCCACGCGCCGCCTATCCAAATAGGCATACATAAGCCGTTTGCTCTGCGAGCACAGGCGCTCCTTGGCGCTCAAAAAATAAATGCTGAACATGACTGTGAAAAACACGCTGAGCACGTTTTGATACAGCGTCCCAATGACCGATGTGGAAAACACCGCGCCCTTGAGCATGATTTGCAAAATATCGTTGACGCGCGTATTCATCTGCTCCGTGGAAGGCAGCACGCTGGTGGTCAGGTACTGGCTCAGGTCAAAGCCGTATTTCAGCAGCCACTCATTCAGCCGCGCCACAAAGACGGGCACGCCCTTTACAATGGTGACAATCGTGCGCGCAAGCTCCGGCAGCACCATGGATAGCAACAAATAAACCGCCGCAAGCACCAGCGCGAGCGTCAGCGTCATGGCAAGCGGACGCTTGAGCTTTGCCGACCATTTTGCGCGCTCCATGCCGCGCAGAATATGCCGCTCAAAAAAGCGCATCGGCACGTTCAGAATAAACGCAAAGCAGCCGCCCATGACAAACGGCGCAAGAATCGCAAGCAGGGTTTTCATAAACCCAAGCACCGTACCCGCGCGCTCAAACAAAAAATAAATCGCGATGATCGCCACAGCCAGCAGCAAGATATCCCGGAGCTTCTTTCGTTCCATCAAAATATCCCTTCTTCCATAAGAAGGTGCATGAAAAGCGCCCTCTTCCCCCTTATCATACCATACAATTCTCGATTCGTTAATTGTTTGTTCATCCCTTTATGGTAAAATCATAAGAAAAGGGGGGGATTTCCGATGGAGCATCAACCGGGCGTGCAAACGCCTCCCAGCAAGCGGCATAAGCTGGCGCGCAAGGTCGTATGGCTGATTGCGCTCGGTTATGCGCTGGCGGCTTTGCTGCCTTGCATTTTTGTACCCTCGCCGCCCCGCGCGCTCGCAGCCACCGCCATGGCGGAAACCACAGCGGCATACGACCGTGCCACCATTGTACCCACTGGGCCTGAGGCGTTGGACGTTCGCCTGAACCTAATCGCCAACGCGAAGCACTCGCTGGTGGTAGGCACCTACCTGTTTGCCAACGATGAAAGCGGCCTGAACATCGCCTCCGCGCTGCTCAGCGCGGCTGACCGCGGCGTTCGCGTGCGCGTGCTGACGGATGGTTTGGTTGGCGGCGGCAACCTGCTGGGCAGCACGCTGGGGCCTGTGCTCGGCTCGCACCCGAATGTTGAGCTGCGGTTTTACAACCCCGTTAACCCGCTGTCGCCATGGGGGCTCAACGCCCGCTATCACGAAAAATACGTGATTGCTGATGACGCGGTGTTTGTGCTTGGCGGGCGCAATATCTCCAATGAGTTCCTCACCCCGCCGGAGCATCCCGCATACAATTACGATGTGGACGTGCTGGTCTATGCCGAGCAGCCCTCGTCCGCCAGCGCCGTTACCGCGCTGAACGCCTATTTTGACGAGCTGTGGAGTTCTGGCAGCTGCTCTGCGCAGTATACCGCCGTACCCGGCTGGCAGCAAGGCGCGGCAGACGCTTTGCGCGGCGACCTGCGCACCCGCTACGCAGCGCTCTGCGCTTCGCACGCCTCTGCCATGGCGCCTGCGGATTGGGCAGCGCATACCGTGCCCATTGAGGGAAGCGTGCTGCTGCACAACCCCATCAACCCATCGGTCAAGCAGCCCGCGCTATGGGCAGAGCTTGCGTCGCTGATGCGCTCCGCAAAGCAGCGCATATGGATTCAAACGCCCTACCTTGCGCTGAACAGCCAGATGTATGCCGACCTGCAAGCCGCCGCCGATGCGCCAAGCGAGCTGGTCATCCTCACCAATTCCAAAGCGAGCGGCAACAACGTGGTTGCCGAGTCCGATGCGCTCATTCACCGCGGCATGCTCACCCGCATGGACGCCGCGCTCTATGAAACGCAGAACAACCGCTCCATGCACACCAAGGCGCTCCTGCTGGACGATGATCTTTCCGTTTTTGGCTCGTTCAACTTTGACATGCGCAGCGCCTACCTCAACACCGAGCTGATGCTTGTGGTTCGCAGCAAGGCCGTTAACCAGCTGCTGGAGGAGCAGATGCTTGCGATGCGCGCCGAATCGCTACCGGTGCTTGCTAACGGCAGTTACGGGGAAAACGGCGGCGTGCTGCCCAAAGAAACCGCTTTGGGCAAAACCATATTGCTCTACCTGATGTCCCCCTTTACCGCACTGATGCGCTTTTTGATTTGAGACCGCGGCATTGCAGCATTTTGAAAGGAGTCCTCAATGATGATGAAGCATTTGAACAAGCAATACTGGGGCTGGGGTCTGCGTGTGGATCAAAACGGCAACCTGCACGATCCCTTCCCCATCGCTCACCCAGACCATGAGCGTGCCAAAAGGGAAAAGACGCCCCGGCGCGTAAAGCCTGTAGGACGCCGTTTGAAGCCAGCCGAGGTGTAAGCAAAGCGGGCGGGGGATTCCCCCGCCCGCTTTATGCATCGCGCTTATTCCGCCGCGATCCTCTTCTTTCCGCTTTTCCCTCTTCCCTCTACCTTGCGCAGCTTCTGAATCCAATCAATAATCCATGAGGACAGCGTCACCGTAATCAGGGAATAGGCGATCCTGTTCAGGGGAATATAGCTCAGCGAAAGCAGCAGCACCGCCAGATCCGTAAACAGATAGGCCTTTGCCAGCCGAAGCCCCGTTGTTTTGGAGATCACCAGCGCCAGCGCGTCATCGCCTCCGCTGGAGCCGCCTTGCAAAACCACCAGCCCAACCCCCACCCCCACAAAAACGCTGCCCAGCACCGCCGCCAGCAGCGGATTGGCCGATAGATCGGGAAGCATGGGTGGGAACATCTCCCAGATCTTATAAAAGCTCGACATGCCCACTGTGGCGATCATGGAAAGCAAGATAAACCGCTTGCCCAAAAAGCGCAAGCCCAGCACGTAACAGCTTGCATCCAGCACAGTGGTCATCAGCCACGGGGGAAAGCCCAGCGTGTGGTCAAGGAGCAGCACCAGCCCCAGAATGCCGCCCTCCGTAATGCCAACCTGGCGGTGAATATTGTGCATTCCAAAGGATAGAATCGCCGTTCCCAGCAGCAGAAGCGCGATTTGCGCCGGTGGCAGCAGCTCCCGTACCCTTTGAAAGAACCCTTGGATCTTTGCTCGCATTTTCAGTCTCAAGCTCCTTACTGTTTTCTATGGGGTATACAACAAGCATAAACCCTGGTATCATACGAAGGTCAATAGGCAGTTTATTGAACGATCAGCAAAGGAGCATGGCAATGAAAAACGAGTACACCATTCATGAATTTGCACAGCTTTATGGCGTCGGCAATGATTTACTGCGCTATTACGAGCGGCTGGGCTTGCTGCACCCCAAGCGGAGCGAAAACGGTTACAGAATCTACCGTTTACAGGATGTCTATCGCCTTACCATCATCCGGGATTTGCGGCAGCTTGATTTTTCCACCGCACGCATCGGGGAATATCTATCCGAATTGACCGTTGATCACACGCTTCAGCTTTTACAGGAAGAGCAGCAGCTCATCAGCGACAAAATCAACGAGCTTCGCTTGGCGCAAAAAAGCATCGTCAGCCGCGTGGACATGCTCCACGCCTACGCGGACAAGCAAAGCACGCAGAAAATCGAGATACAGACGCTCCCCGAACGAGCCTGCCTCCGGCTCAACACAAACATCTCCCGGGATGAGGAGGTGGATTTTGCCATTAAAAAGCTCCACAGCAACAATACCGATCTGATCCGCGACCTCGGCAGTCAAACCGTGGGCGCGGAGGTGGAGCTTCAGGAGGTGCTGGCAGGGGGCTTTGACCACTATCATTCCGTGTTTTTTCTGCTGCCGCATCAAAAAAAGCGGCAGGATTTTTGCCTGCCCGCCGGAGAATACGCCTGCTTATTATACAAAGGAAGTTACCGGCAAGGCAAGCAATGCGCCCAAGCCTTGCTCCAGCAGCTGCGCGAGCTTGATCGAACGCCCATCGGGAACCTTTTGGAATTTTACCATATTGACAACCGCTACACCGGCAAGGAAGCGGAGTTTACCACCGAAATGCAGGTGCTGCTCCAATAACCAGCGCCGCCGCCCGTTCCCTCATTCGGTTATATCCGCCCGCGCCTCGCCATATCCTTCCCCCAGTGGAAGGAGGGCGCGAATGCGGGATTTTTGGCAGGAAACGCAGGATCTGCTGCTCAAGGGCGGCGCGGCGGTTGCTGGCTTCCTCCATGGCATGGCAACCGGGCAGCAGCGTTCGGCGGCGCTCCTTGTTGCGCTCATGGTGGCGGATTATTTGAGCGGCGTCATCGCCGCCGCGCTCGGACGCAGCAAAAACAGCACCAACGGCAGGCTGAGCAGTGCCATTGGCGCCAAGGGGCTTTTGCGCAAAGCGGTGATGCTGCTTGTGGTTGGGCTATCCTTTTTGCTGGATTGGTTTGTCAACGAAGGCAACGCTATGTTTTCCACCGCCACCATCTGGTTCTACATCAGCAACGAGGGCATTTCCCTGCTGGAAAACCTCGTGCTTTGCGGCGTGCCCGTGCCCGCCAAGCTGCGCATGATGCTGGAAAAGCTATCCGTGGAAGAGAGCGGCAGCCTGCCTGCAAGCGAGCAGCAGAGCGAGCCAAGCACGAATGCTACGGAGCAAAACGCGAAGCCGGATGACCAATCGCAGGGGTAGCGCTCCGCGGCACGATTGCGGCATGCGTGCGGGGGCGTTTTGGGGCGCTGCCCCAAAACCCGGCAGGGGGGACGCGCCTCCCGCACCCCGCTATTGGACAAGCTCCACTTCTTCTTTTTTGCTTTTTTCCCTTGAAAAGCCCAAATACAATGCCAATCCCAGCAGTGTCAGCATACCGCCGATCATGACGGGCGTGGTGGGAATCTCTCCAAAAAACAACATGCTAAACACCATCGCGCCCACCGGCTCTCCCAGCAGCGCAAAGCTCACCACATTAGCCGACACGCGGCTCAGCGCAAACGCGAACACCGCGTGACCCAGCAGCGTGCTGCCAATAACCAAGCCCGCCATATAGGGCAGCGCGCGTACCGGCATCACAAAGCCGCCCATCAACGGCAGGCAGGCAGCCAGCAGCAGTGCCGTGCAGCCATACAGCGCAGGGGTATATACCTCTGCCGCCAACGTTTGGCGAATATGCCGCGCGGTCAGCCAATGCGCCGCCATCAGCACCGCGCCCACCAACGCCAGCAGATTGCTTCGAAGCCCCTCTGCCGCCGCCTCCGCGCTCTGCTGAGCGCCCATGCCCGCCAGCGCGATCACCAACGCGCCCCCCAGCGCCAAAATTGCGCCGGGCAATGCGCGCCGACTCAGCTTTTCATGGAAGAGCAGATAGCTGAACAGCGCCACAAACAACGGTTGTGTACACACCAGCGCCACGGAAGCAAAGGTGCTTGTGCCCGTGAGCGAGGTAATCCACGTCAGGTAATGACCCGCTAGGAACAGCGCCGAAAGCGTTATCCAGCCCCATTCCATCGGCGAGGCCGCAAACGGGATGCGCTGCCTCGCGCACTGGCGCAGGTCAAACGGCAGCAGCAGCACGCCTGCCGCCACCATGCGCAGCAGCGCCACAGAGATGGGCGAAGCGCCCTCGTTAAGCGCGCCCTTGACCATTGGTCCGGAATAGCTGACCATGCATACCGCAAAAACCACGAGCGCCATGGCTGATGTTTTTTTCTGCCCACTCATGTTCGTTCCTCCTGCCGCCGTTTCAGCCACACCATGAGCACCGCGATATCCGCGGGGTTTACGCCCGGTATGCGCCCGGCTTGGCTGAGGCTTTGGGGACGCTTTGCCTTCAGCTTTTGCCTTGCCTCAATGCGCAGGCTCTCCACCGCGTCATACTCCATATCATCGGGCAAAAGCCAAGCTTCCATTGCGCGTGCGCGTGCGATTTGCGCCTGCTGTTTTTTAAGGTAGCCATCATATTTAATCGTCAGCTCCGCTTGCTCCCGCGCGTCGGCGGGGTATTGCGCAAGCGCTGGGCATAGCGCGTCCAGCGCTTGCAGATCAATATTCGGGCGGCGCAAAAGCTCCTCCGCGCTTAGCGCGGCGGGGGTCGGCGGCTGATCGTGCGCCGCAAGCCACGCGTCACGCTCCGGCGCGGCGGGCAGCTTGCACGCGTGAAGCGTTTCGCCAAGCCGAGCCGCGCTTGCCTGCTTACGCTCCAGCAGCGCCATTCGTCGGTCGCTCGCCAGCCCGCGCTGGTGGCTCAGGGCTGTCAGCCGCAGGTCTGCGTTGTCCTGCCGCAGCAGCAGCCGATATTCACATCGGCTGGTCATCATGCGGTAAGGCTCATCCGTGCCTTTGGTGCAAAGGTCATCCGCCAGCACGCCCAAATAAGCCATATCGCGCGTAAGCACGAGCGGCTCCTTCCCCTGTATCCAGCACGCCGCGTTCATTCCCGCCAGCAGACCCTGCGCCGCCGCCTCCTCGTAGCCGGAGGTGCCGTTCACCTGCCCCGCGAAATACAGCCCCGCAACGCGGCGGCTTTCCAACGTCAGCCGAAGCTCTGTGGGATCGATGCAGTCATATTCAATGGCATAGGCGAGGCGCACCAGCTGTGCCCGCTCCATTCCGCGCACGCTTCGATACATCGCCCATTGCACGCGCTCCGGCAGGCTGGAGCTCATGCCCTGCACATACCACTCCGGGCTGGAAAGCCCCTCCGGCTCCAAAAAGAGCTGATGGCGATCCTTATCCGCAAAGCGGCGTACCTTATCCTCAATGCTTGGACAATAGCGCGCGCCGGTGCCCTTGATCTCTCCGCGCACCATGGGCGAGAGGTGCAGGTTTTCGCGTATGATGCGATGGGTTTCTTCGTTTGTATAGGTCAGATAACACATCGCGCGGTTTTCCAGCGGATAGCGCATGTCGATATTCTGCTCATGCGCCACCGTCAAAAAGGAAAACGGCGTGATGGGATCATCGCCCGGTTGCGGCTCCATCTTGTCAAAATCGATGCTGCGCACGTCCACGCGCGCGGGCGTGCCCGTTTTGAAGCGGCGCAAGCGAAAGCCCAGCTCCTCCAGCGATTCGGAAAGCCCCTCCGCGCGCAAAAGCCCCTGCGGGCCGCTTTCCTTGCTATATTCGCCGATGATGATGCGGCTTTTGAGGTACACGCCGCCGCATACCACGCACGCGCGGCAAGGCAGCACAGCGCCCGTCATGGTGCGCACGCCGCTAACCGCGCTGTTTTTTGTTAGGATTTCCATGACCTCGCCTTGGTGTACCGTAAGGTTTTCGGTGGAAAAGAGCGTTCGGAGCATGTCCTCCTGATAGCGGCGCTTATCCGCTTGCGCGCGCAGGCTATGCACCGCCGGCCCCTTGCCCCGGTTGAGCATGCGGCTTTGCAGAAAAGTACGGTCGATGGCGATGCCCATTTGACCGCCCAGCGCGTCCAGTTCGCGCACCAAATGCCCCTTGCCCGTACCGCCTATGGCGGGGTTGCAGGGCATGAGGGCCACGGAATTGATATCCAGCGTGATGAGCAGCGTTTGCACGCCCATGCGGGCAGCGGCCAATGCCGCCTCGCAGCCCGCGTGTCCCGCGCCAATCACAATCAAGTCCTGTTGCATTGCTTTTTCAGTTCTCCTATACCTCGCCTAGATATTCTTCCAAGCAGAGGTTTTGATCGCGCATTTTCACGCTGTGCTGCACGCCCACATAACGGATATGCCAGCACTCAGCGAGGAAGCCGGTGATGGCTTCCTTCTCTTCCTGATAGCGAATCACAAAGCCGTAATCCCAGCATTTTTTCGCAAGCCAGATTTGCTGCTTTGTGCCCTTGAAGGTTGTGCCGGCAACGGTGATATCAAACGCAAGCCCAGTATGGTGTTCGCTTGTGCCGGGATCCGCTACCGTCTGGCGGGTTGCGGAGGTGGCTTTTTCCTGATCCATGCCTTGCTTTTGGAATTCCTTCTTCTTGCTATTGAACAATTGCTGCTGATAGCTGTAGCTTCGGTATCCCGCGCTGATCTGCCAATCGGTTACGCCGTCCTCCTTGGCGGCTTCAAGCATGGTTTGAAGCGCCGCTACCGCCGTGCGGTTGCCCTCGATTTCGCTGCCCTTCACATAGACAAGGGAGGCGGGAAGCGCCTCGCGAAGCAGCACCAAATCCGTTGGGCGGTAGTCCTCCGCCACGGGATGCGTCTTGTTTACCAGCACTGGCATGCTGTTGGGGTCAGGCGTGGCGGTGGCGCTCACCTTTGCGGCTTGCTCGCTAAAAAGTAGCGCGAGCGTTTCCTTTGCGGCAACGCCATCTGCGCTCAGGCTATTCTGCTGCTGAAAGAGGCTTATGGCCTCCTGCGTGCCGCCGCCATAATCGCCATCTACGCTGCCGGTATAGTAGCCCAGCTCCTTGAGCCGCTGCTGCACGTCGCGCACGGCGCTGCCGCTATCGCCTTTCTTTACGACCTCCGGCATGGGCGAGGGCGTGGGGGTGGGAATGTACGGATCTGCCTTTTCGCCATACAGGATGGAGCGCGTGTTATCGCCCGCAATGCCATCGCTGAGCAGGTTATGCTGATTCTGAAAGCGCTTGATGGCCTCTGCCGTGCCCTGCCCGTACTGGCCGTCCACCTCGCCGCTGTAGTAGCCCAAATCCAGCAGACGCTGCTGTAGGCGTTTCACCTCGTCACCGGCGCTGCCTGCCCGCAGGAGCAGCGCCGTGGGGGTGGGCGTATTATCTGGATCAAGCGTCACCTGCAGCACGCTGCGCATGTCTGCCGTGGGCGTGGCTGTCGCGTTGCGCTCCAGCTCCAACGTCTGGTGCTGCTGCCATGTCTTTGGTGCGAGCATCACAATCACCGCCACCAAACCAACCAGCACAGCGCTCATCAAGATGGTCAGGATTGGGGATTTTCGGCTTTTCATGGCAAACCCCTCCTTCAAAACTGCGTCAGGACCACAAGGGCGCTGGATAACGCCCCTCCACCGTCATGCGTTGGAGCGCCTCCATCACCAGCGGCTTGTCCTGGCGATAGGTCACGCCAAACCAGCGATCCGGCGTCGTGTGTACCGTGACCGATGCGTGCCCGGCGCGAAGCTGCTCATCCACCACCGTGGGCAAAAAGAATTCTGCCTTCAATGGGTTCTCCTTGAGGGCGCGCCGCAGAAACTGCGGGAAGCTCTCCGCCAAGCGCTCCATCATACAAACGGGGAAGCCCCACATGTTCATGCTCACCACGGCATCGGGCGAGAGGCGGCTGTAGTTCTGCCCATCCTCCGTCATCAGCGGGCCGTCCACCGTTGAAATGATATGCGTGCGCTCCACAAGATCCGTCAGGTGATTTTGCTCGCCCATCTCGCATACGCCACGCGCCACGTATCCGGTTTCGCTCAGCGTGTTTTTCAGCAGGTAGCCCACCATCGTAAGGTCTCCATCGCCCTTGAGGCTGCGCAAGTGATCGCCGCAGAGCTGAAAAGCGTGCGCGCCGTAATAATCGTCCGCGTTAATCGCGCAAAAGGGGGCGTCCACCAGCTTGCGCGCCGCCAGCACCGCGTGCCCTGTACCCCATGGCTTGATGCGCTCCGCAGGGCGCTCCAAGCCCTCCGGCAGGTCGTCCATCTCCTGATAAGCGTAATCGATGCGCATATGCTTGCTCACGCGGTCGCCCAGCACCTCGCGGAAATCCTGCTCGTTTTCCTTTTTGATTACGATCACCGCGCGCTCAAAGCCCGCGCGCTTTGCGTCAAACAGCGAATAATCCAAGATCAGCTCGCCATTTGGGCCAACGGGATCCATCTGCTTCAGGCCGCCGTAGCGGCTGCCCATACCCGCCGCCATAATCACCAGCACTGGTTTCCCCATTATGCATTTGCTCCTTTACCAAGCTGGGCGATGATGCCCGTCATCTCCGCCCAGTGCGCGTCCATTTCGCGCAGCAGCGCCAGCTGTGTGCGGGCGCGCACCAAATTATGCTCCGGGTAATCAATCTTGAAATAGCGATCGCCATTCAAATAATCGCCCAAGAAGCGGATCATGTTTTCCAGCGTCATCATCTTCGCGCCCACGGGCAAAGAGGCAAGCTCCTTTTCCGTAAGGCTACGCCCTACCTCGCTCAAATAGCCTTCCGCATACGCGCGGTAGAGCGGCAGGCTCAGGTGTACCTTTTTAAGGTCGCGTTCGTCCTCGTCAGCGGTGCTTGCGCCATAGCGAATCGCATCGCCAAAATCATAGGCGGACAGGCCGGGCATTACCGTATCCAAATCGATTACGCAAAGGCCAAGCCCTGTTTTTTCATCGATCAGCACGTTGTTGAGCTTTGTATCGTTATGCGTCACCCGCAGTGGCAGTTCGTTTGCGTTGAGCGCGTCCACGAGCGTGCCCGCAAACCCCTCATAGCGCAATGCCTCTGCAACCATTTCCCGCACTTCCCCCACGCGACCCGCCGCGTCGTTTTTCACGGCCTCGCGGAACGCGCGAAAGCGGTTCGGCGTATGATGGAAGTTGACAATCGTCTCATACAGCGATGCCGCGTCGAACCCCGCCAGCATATCCTGAAACCGACCAAATGCGCGCCCGGATTCGCGGAAGATTCGCTCGTCGCCGCTGCGGTCATAGCTTACCGTATCCGCTACAAACGAGTACGCGCGCCAATAGTCATCGTTTTCATCAATGGCAAAAAAAGCGCCGCTCTGCGTTGTGCCAAGCCTGAGCGTTTCCCTTTCCGGGTCGCCGCCCCTGCGTTCAATTTCCCCGCGCAGGTATTCTGTAATGCGCAGCATGTTTTCCATGACTTCATTGGGTTTTGGAAATGCCGCTTTATTGATGCGTTGCAGCACGTACTGTGTCTTTTTGCCATTGATCCTGCAATCGAACAGATAAGTATCGTTGATATGCCCTGCGCCATAGGGAACCGGCGTGCCGCTCTGGCCGTCCGTTGTGAACTGCCCCGCAAGCTTTTGTACATCGGATATGCTCAGCTTCATGGGTATAGAACCATCCTTTTCGTTTCGTTTGCCGCACGGCGGAAAGAACAGCGCAAGCTGTCATACAACGTATTATACCACAGCCTTCCTTTACCAACAAGGGCTAAAGCCAAGAGGGCTATGGGAAGCCCTGCCGCCTTGCGCGGCGTTCCAGCAATGAAGCGGCGCATGGTTTTCCCCCACTGAAAGCCGCTGAAATGCGCGCTGTTTGGGCGTGCAAAATATATACAAAAAATTGCTTGTTTTTTTTGATAAGAAGGTCTATAATGATGGCGTTGCATTCGGGTCTGTGGTTGCAAGCCGATGCCAGACGCGGGCGAAACGGTCCACGTAAGCCGGGCAAAGCTCGGTGAGCATGGCGCGTTCTAGAGGTAAGTCCGACCGCCGCTTGCGGCGAGAGAGGGCGCGTAGGGCGCGAAAGCGATGAGCAGACCCTCCTGTCGGCGAGTGTGGGGGCAAAAACCAGGTCAGCCGAATGCACAATTCATTGAAATCGGAGGATACCCTACCATGTACGAAGACAAGACGTTGGTGTGCCGTGACTGTGGCGCAGAGTTCGTGTTCACCGCTGGTGAGCAGGAGTTCTATGCAGAAAAAGGCTTCCAGAACGAGCCCACCCGCTGCAAGGATTGCCGCTCGGCTCGCAAGGCGAACCGTGCTGCCGCCCCCCGCGAGATGTACGAGACAACCTGTGCCGCTTGTGGCGCACCCACCACGGTTCCCTTCATTCCGAAGAGCGACCGTCCCATCTATTGCAGCGAATGCTTCGCCGCGCACCGTCAGGCGTAAGCTTGATTGTATAGAAAAAGCGCCCCTTCGTGCCGTATAGCGCGTTGGGGCGCTTTTTCTATGCTTCCTTTTCCCGTGCAATTTCCCTTGCGCGTTGGATGAGGATGCCGGCAAGATCGCCCTCCACTTTGATGGGCGGCTTCCCCTTTTCAAACAACGCGCCTACGCTGTAGCCGCCGTTCGCGCCACCAGCTGTGCTCGACGCGCTCAGGCCGCCGCCCGCGATGCCCACGTCCGCCTCCCTCGCTTCGCCGGGGCCGTTGACCACGCAGCCCATAACAGCCACGGTCAGCGGTACGCGGATGTCCGCAAGCTCGCGGCTTGCGCGTTGCGCGATGGCCGCCACATCAATGCCCGTGCGGCCACAGGTGGGGCAGCTGATCACATTGACATAATCCCTGCGCAGACCCACGGCCTTTAAAATGTCGATGGCGGCCTGCGCCTCGGGAATGGGGCTGCCCGTCAGCGATACGCGGATGGTATCGCCGATGCCTCTAAGCAGCAGCGCGCCGATGCCTACCGCGCTTTTGATATTGCCCGCGCCGGGCAGACCCGCCTCCGTAATGCCCACGTGAAGCGGATAATCCGTCTCTGCCGCCGCCAGCTCATAGGCCGCGACGCTCAGCGGTACAGAGCTTGCTTTTAAGGAAAGAACAATATCGTGAAAGCCCGCTTCCTCCAGCAGCCTGGCGTGCGAAAGCGCACTGTCCACCATGCCGCGCGCGGTTACGCCACCATCGCGCGCGAGGATTTCCTTTTCAATGCTGCCGCTGTTGACCCCAATGCGGATGGGCACCCCGTGCGCCTTGGCGCAATCCGCCACGCGCCGCACAGCGGACATGCTGCCGATGTTGCCGGGATTGATGCGCACCTTTGCCACGCCAAGCTCCATCGCGCCCACGGCAAGGTCGGCGCGGTAGTGAATATCCGCGACCAGCGGCACTGGCGAGCCCGCGAGGATGGCGGGTAGCGCCGCGAGGCAAAGCTCGTCATATACGCTCAGGCGCACGATGTCGCAGCCAGCCGCAGCCAGCGCGCGCACCTGCGCAAGCGTTTCCTCCGCGTTGCGGCTGTCGGTATTGGTCATGCTCTGCACAGTGACGGGTGCGCCGCCGCCAATGGGCACGCCGCCGATCAAAAAGCTTCTTGTTTTTCGCATTTCCGCAGTCCTCCTGTCCTTCATGCGCCGCCGTGCGCAAAGGCACGCGCCGTGGCTTGATGATAGCACGCGCGGCCGCATTTCGTCAAACACAAGCGCCAAGACTCGCCAAAAAATTCCGAAAAATGTGATCGGCTTGTCATTGACAGGTCGCGCCAAACCGACTATTATGAAGGATGCGTGTATAGCGCCATTTTGCCGAAGGGAGGAGCAACAGTGGATGCGGATCCGTACAGTCGAAGCGACTATTTGATCCTGCGTATTTTTGATGAACATAGAGGCTCCGGGCATTCGGCAGAGGGCGAAATGGCGCAATAGGCCGCCATGTGCTTTTCTTGCGCGAACATCGCCCGGAAGCATCGCCGACGAACGGCATGGGAAAGGCGGTTTTTTACTTTGAAAAAAATTTATTTAACGGTGGACGATCACCTCAATGAGATCAGCACGCTTGAAAAGGGCTGCTGGGTACATCTGCAAAACCCCACGAAGGAGGAAATCGAGGGGCTGAATGCGCGCTTTGCGCTGGATCCTTCCTATTTACAGGCCGCGCTGGACGAGGAGGAAAGCGCCCGCATCGAGCGCAATGACGCTCAAACCTTGCTGATTGTGGATATGCCCTATGTGGAGGCTGAGGGGAATGGCTATAGCTATTCCACCATTCCAATGGGGATTATTTTGGTGGATGACGTGATTATTACGGTATCCACGCGCAACAGCCCCATCATTACGGATTTTACAGAGGAGCGTATCCGCGGCTTTTTTACCTATAAGCGCACGCGCTTTCTGTTGCAGCTGCTTTACCGCAACGCCTCGCGTTTTTTATCCTATTTGAAGCAGATTGACAAGGCCAGCATGTTTGTGCAGGATCGCCTGCAAGCCAGCATGCGCAACCAAGAGCTGTTGCAGATGATGAAGCTGGAAAAAAGCCTTGTGTTCTTTTCCACCAGCCTCAAGGGCAACGAGGTGGTAATGGAGAAGATGATGCGCATGGACATGCTGCGCAAGTACCCGGAGGACGCGGAGCTGCTGGAGGACGTCATCATCGAGAATAAGCAGGCCATTGAGATGTGCGCCATTTACCGCGATATCATGTCCGGCACGATGGACGCGTTTGCCTCCATCATCAGCAACAACCTGAACATCGTTATGAAGGTGCTGACAAGCCTCACGGTGGTGCTTGCCGTGCCAACCATCTTCGCCTCGCTTTGGGGCATGAACGTGGATGTGCCATTTCAGAACTCCCCCTTTGGCTTTTGGGTGGTGTTAAGCATTTCGGTCATTGCAAGCGTTTGTGCGTTTGTGATTTTGTGGCGCAAAAAGATGTTCTAAAGGAGGGTGCGTTTGATGCGTACCGCGCTGATTACAGGCGGTAGCCGGGGCATTGGCGCGGCGATTGTGCGCGCGCTTTGTGCCGATGGCTACCGCGTAGCGTTTTTTTATCTGCATAGCGCGGCGCAGGCCGAAGCGCTTGCCCGGGAAACCGGCGCTGTAGCGCTCTGCTGCGATGTTACGGATAGCGCGCGCGTGGCGGCGGCCTGTGCGGAGGCGGAGCGCCTGCTTTGCCATATTGATATTTTGGTGAATAACGCAGGCATCTCCCAGCAGAAGCTTTTTACCGACCTTACGGAGGCGGATTGGCGGCGCATGCTGGATACGCATTTGAGCGGCGCTTTTTTTGTGACCCGCGCCGTGCTTGCGGGCATGGTCACGCGCCGCTATGGGCGCGTTGTGAATATCGCCAGCATTTGGGGGCAGGTAGGGGCGAGCTGCGAGGTGCATTATTCCGCTGCAAAGGCCGGGCTGATTGGCCTGAGCAAGGCGCTGGCAAAGGAGGTTGCGCCAAGCGGCGTGACCGTGAACTGCGTTTGTCCGGGCGTGATCCAAACGGATATGCTGAGGGAATTTGATGAACAGACCCTGCAAGCGCTGGCCGAAGCCACACCGGTGGGCAGATTGGGCACGGCGCAGGATGTGGCTGGATGTGTGCGATGGCTCTGTGATGAAAAGAGCGCCTTTGTAACTGGGCAGGTCATTGGGGTGAATGGCGGCTTTGGCGAGTAGGGCCGTTGGGGATCGCCCCAATCGATAGGCGGCCTGCCCGCCTGTGGCTCCTTGCCAGCCTTCGCGTGTGTGCAGCTATCCACGGCAGCGCATGCAGAAGCGATTTGCCGCTTCCCTGTGCTTGGGTCGCTGCAACGGAACGGGTTGGCGTCCGCTACAGCAGAATGGGCTGCGCATGACGGTGCACCCCTAAAAACCCCCCGCGCCTACTGGCGCGGGGGGTTTTACATTGTACTGTGGTCAAAGCAAGAAGCTCGGCCGGGCTTTGGGGTTAGTTCTTAGGCGCTTCGGTAGCTTCAGCAGCCGGAGCTTCGGTCGCGTCCACCATTACGGCAGCATCGGCCTCTTCCACCGCGTCGCTAGTAGCTTCGTCGGCGGCCTGTGTGGCCTCAATCTCCGCAATGCTGGGAATCACGCCGGTGTAGGCGATGGTGACCTCGGTCATCCACTGCTCCATCTGCTTGCTGTACAGCTCGCTCTTGCGGCTCGCAAGCAACGTGGCGCGCTTGCCCTCGCGCTGCGCATCGGTCATCGCAATGGGGCCTTCGGCCACATCAGCAATGTACTTCACGATATGTACGCCAAAATCACTGATGTAGGGCGCTGACACATCGCCAATCTTCTCCACGCTGAACGCGGCTTCCACAAAGGGCGCCACATAGTTGGTGGAAGCCTGCGCAACCTCGTAGCCGCTGGTCTTATAAGGCTCGGAGGCCATGCCGGGATCAGTGGGTTTTCCATCGGCATCCACGGCGTAGGTGGCGATCAACTCGTCAAAGTCCGCGCCATCGGCGATTTTTTGGTTGATCTCATCGATCTTTGCGGCAAGGGATTCCAAAATAGCAGCCTTTGCGTTATCCACATCGGCCTGCGTCACAGGCGCTGGGGTAGCGGTGGGCTCAGGGGCAGCGGTCGCGTCGGCAGCGGGCTCTTCGGTGGCAACGGACGCTTCACTCTCGCCGCTTTGCACCTCGCTAGCCTCGCTATTGAGCTGCTCCTCCAGCCGAGCCTGCAAATCGGTGTAGGCGGCAAGCAGCGCATCGTCCACCTTGAGCAGGATATGCTTTACGGCGCGGAAGCCCGCGGGTTTGTACCACGCGTGATCCATGCCGCTGTCCTGCGCGCCGTTCATCGCGGCATACATAGCCATCTGATCCACGGTGCTGTTGTATTCCACATAGGCGGTAATATCGTTCTGATATTTCGCCTTATCCTCAGCAAGCAGATCCTGATAGGCCTTTTCAATCTCTTCATCGGTTACAACCGCGTCTTGGGTCGCCATTGCCTCCACCTTGCCGTAGATGGCATAGCGCTTATAATCTTCCTTGAGGCTATCGGGGGTGTAGCCCGCGTCATTATAATACTTCACAGCTTCGGCCTGCGCGGCGGCCTTATCCTCCTCGCTGCTTTCAGCGGTCAGGTCGGAGTGATAATAGCCCAGATAGCTTTCAAGCGCGTTGTTCCAATCCTCATCGGCGCTCTTTTCAGCGGTGGCAATCTCCTCAGCGGAGAGCTGATCCAAGCCCAGCTCCTTTGCCTTTTGTTGCAGGAGCATTTCGGTGATCCTGTTCTCCAGCGCCACAGCACGGAAGAGGTTGACGTTAGCAACGTCGGTCATGTCATAATAGCTGCCATAGGAGCCGATCAGGCTATTGTAGCCCGCCTCGATATCGCCCCATGTAATGGGCAGCTCGTTGATGGTGGCAAGCACGTCCTCGCTCTTGAGCTCCGAGGCGGCAGCGGGGGCGGTCGTGTCGGCAGCGGGGGCATTCGTATCGGTAGCGGGATCTGCGGCAGGGGCGACGTTCTCAGCCAGAGCGGCGGCGCTCAGCAGCATGCACGCGCACAGCAACAAGGAAATGATCTTTTTCAAATGGTTCATGTTTGACAACGTTCCTTTCAAAACGGGATTATCAAAGGGGGCAGTCCTCGGTGCGCAGCCCTTGCGCGGCCATTGCGCGCCTCACGATTTGATATCTTCGCCATTATGACACAGCGCCATTGGATGCGCAAGGGTTTTAAGGGCAAGTGCTAGAATGTTACAGTCTATTCACAGGTGCGCCAAATGCTGGGCAAGGGGTGTTTGCATTGAGGATTGTGGTTGAAAAAGCCAAACGTGCGCTGACGTTATGGGATGGGGATACCGTGCGCCTGCACTGCCGCATAGCGCTGGGCCGGGAGCCCCTCGGGCACAAGGCGCGCGAGGGCGATGGCCGCACGCCGGAGGGCAAGTACCGCATTTGCCTTATCAAGGCGCAGGGGCGCTATGGCCGCAGCCTTGGGTTGAGCTACCCAAGCGTGGTAGACGCGCGCCGCGCCTTCGCCGCTGGCGTCATCAGCGGCGAAGCGTTCCAATGCATACTGGCGGCGCACGCGCAGGCGCTTCGGCCGCCATGGGGCACGCCGCTCGGCGGTGAAATCTACCTGCACGAGGGCGGCGCAGCCAGCGATTGGACGGCGGGCTGCATCGCGCTGGAGCCGGAGGATATGGACGCGCTCTTTCCCTGCCGTCAAGCCATTGACGAGGTGATCATTCTGCCATGATATCCACCTTGGGTCGGCCTGCCTATCGCGCGGCGCATGGGCGCGCTATTCGACAGCTTTCCCTGTTTTTTTCCCGAACGCACGTGTTTCTTTTTGTGCTAACGTTCGTGTTTCTCTTTACAAAGCGCATGATGTATTGTATAATCAGAAGGTACCAGAATCCCAACGTTCCAATAAAACAATCAGGAGGATATTTCATGAAAAAGATTGCAAGCCTGCTGCTCGTCCTTTGCATGGTGTTCGGTCTGTGTGCCGCTTCCGCTAACGCCGAAGCCGTTGCCGCTGACAAAATCAAGATTGGTTTCATCTACATTGGTGACGAAAACGAAGGCTACACCGCCTCCCACTACAACGCCGCCATGGAAATGAAGGCTACCCTGGGTCTTACGGATGATCAAATCATCATGAAGACCAACACCCCCGAAAACGAAGCTTGCTATGAAGCGGCTGTTGACCTTGCGGAGCAAGGCTGCAACATCATCTTCTCCAACAGCTACAGCCATGAAAGCTACATGATTCAGGCCGCTGGCGAATATCCGAACATCCAGTTCTGCGCCGCCACCGGCGACAAGGCTGCCTCCTGCGGCTTGACCAACGTACACAACTACTTCACCGGCATCTTTCAGGCGCGCTACCTGAGCGGCGTCGTTGGCGGCCTCAAGCTGAACCAGCTGATCGCCGATGGCAAGCTCACCGCCGAAACCGCCAAGATCGGCTATGTGGCCGCAAAGCCCTTTGCTGAGGTCATCAGCGGCTATACCAGCTTCTACCTTGGCGCCCGCTCCGTGTGCCCCACCGCCACCTTGCAGGTAATCTACACCAACTCCTGGTCCGATTCCGCTTTGGAAAAGGAAGCCGCCGAGTCCTTGATCGCTGACGGCTGCGTGCTCATCGGCCAGCATGCCGATACCACCGGCGCTTCCACCGCTTGCGAGCCTGCCGGTGTGCCGATCGTTGGCTACAACATCTCCATGATCCCCACCGCCGCAACGCAGGCGCTGGTTTCCCCCACCAACAACTGGACCCCCTACCTGATGCTCGCCGTGCAGGCCGTTATCAATGGCGAAGCGATTCCCACCGATTGGTGCGGCGCATTCGCTGATGACGCTGTTCGCCTCACCGAGCTCAACGCAGCCGCCGTGGCTCCCGGCACCGTTGAGAAGGTCGCGGAGGTTGAAGCCGCTCTGAAGGACGGCTCCCTCAAGGTCTTTGACTGCTCCACCTTCACCGTTGGCGGCGCGAACCTCACCACCTACACCACGGCCTATGGCCTGGACGGCGTTGAGCTGATCTCCGACGGCTACTTCCATGAGTCCGAGGTGCGCAGTGCTCCCGCTTTCGATATTATCATCGATGGCGTGTCCATTAAATAATCTTTCTTCCATGAATAGCCCTGCCACCCCATGCGGGCGGCAGGGTTTTCTTTCTTTCATGGCGAATATAGATCCTCATATCGGAGGTGTGATTTTTTTGACTGAAAATGTAATGATCGAAATGCGGGGCGTGACCAAGCGTTTTGGCTCCGTAACGGCTAACGAGGACGCCTACCTAAACGTGCGCAAGGGTGAAATTCTATCCGTGCTGGGCGAAAACGGCAGCGGCAAAACCACGCTCATGAACATGTTATCCGGCATCTATTTCCCCGATGAGGGGCAGATTCTTCTGGCTGGCAAGGAAGTTGTGATCCGTTCCCCCAAGGATGCCTTCGACCTTGGCATTGGTATGATTCACCAGCACTTTAAACTTGTGAACGTGCTCACAGCGGCTGAAAACGTCATTCTTGGTTTGCCCGGCAAGCTGCGGCTGGACATGCGTCAAGTGACCGCGGACATCCGCGCCCTATCCGACAAATACGGCTTTGACATTGATTTCAACCGCAAGATCTACGAAATGTCCGTTTCTCAAAAGCAAACGGTAGAGATCGTCAAAATGCTCTATCGCGGCGCGAACATCCTCATTTTGGACGAGCCGACCGCCGTGCTCACCCCGCAGGAAGCAGACAAGCTCTTTGCCGTGCTTCGCAACATGCGCGCTCAGGGGCACAGCATCCTCATCATCACCCACAAGCTTAACGAGGTGCTCAGCCTGAGCGACCGCGTCACGGTGCTGCGCAAGGGGCACACCATCGGCACCGTGGATACCAAAGACGCCAGCGAGCGTTCCCTGACCGAGATGATGGTGGGTAAAACCATCAGCCTTGACATTGACCGGCCTACGCCCGTTTCCCCCGAGCCGCGCCTCAAAATGCAAGGCGTTTGCTGCGTGAACAAGGAAGGGCGCGAGGTGCTGCACAGCGCGGCCTTTACCGCCAACAGCGGCGAAATCCTTGGCGTTGCTGGCATTGCGGGCAGCGGCCAAAAGGAGCTTTTGGAGGCCATCGCGGGGCTTCAAAACCTGACGGGCGGCAGCATCCTCTATCAGCAGGAAGATGGCAGCTGGAAGGAGCTTGTCAAGCACAGCCCTGCCGAAATTCGCCAAATGGGCGTGCGCCTCTCCTTTGTGCCGGAGGATCGTTTGGGCATGGGGCTTGTGGCTTCCATGGGCACCACCGGCAACATGATGCTGCGCACCTACCGCCGTGGGCGCTCCTTCTTTAGCGACCGCAGAACGCCGCGCGCCTTAGCCGAGCAGATCATTCAAGAGCTGGAGGTCGTAACGCCCGGCGTGGAAGCGCCCGTTGGTCGCATGTCCGGCGGCAACGTACAAAAGGTGCTTGTCGGGCGCGAAATCGCCTCTGCCCCGCGCGTGCTCATGGTGGCCTACCCCGTGCGTGGGCTAGACATCAACTCCTCCCACACCATCTACCGCCTGCTCAACGAGCAAAAGAAGCGCGGAACCGTCGTGCTTTGCGTAGGCGAGGATTTGGACGTGCTTCTCTCGCTCTGCGACCGCATTTTGGTGCTGAGCGCCGGGTACGTTTCCGGCATTGTGGACGCGCGCACCGCCACCAAGGAAGAGGTTGGTCTACTCATGACCCAAGCAAATCAGCACAAGGAGGTGGGGGCATGACCGCCGCCGTCAAGGAACCGAGGTTTCACATCGTCAGCCGCGAGCAGCTTCCGCTTTGGAAGGCCGTTTCCATCCGTCTATTCGCCGTGCTGCTCTCCTTAATCGTATGCTCCGTCATCATTATCGCGCTCACCGGCCTCAACCCCATCGCCGTTTACGGCGCAATGTGGGATGGCGCTGTCGGCACCTCCCGCCGCCTATGGGTTACTTTGCGCGATTCGGCTATCTTGCTCTGTGTGGCGCTTGCCATCACCCCGGCGTTCCGCATGCGCTTTTGGAACATCGGCGCGGAGGGACAGGTGCTTATTGGCGGCATGGCCACCGCCGCCGTTATGATTTACGGCAAGGGGCTACCCAACGGCGCGCTTTACGTGCTCATGCCCGTTGCGGGCGTGCTCGCAGGCGTTTTGTGGGGCGTAATCCCCGCCCTATTTAAGGCCCGATGGAATACCAACGAAACGCTTTTCACCTTGATGATGAACTACGTTGCCATGCAGTGCGTATCCTTTGCCGTTACGCTTTGGGAGAACCCCAAGGGCTCCAACACCGTTGGCGTCATCAACCAACTGGGCAAGGAAGGCTGGCTACCCAAAGCCTTTGGAAACGATTACCTGCTTACCATCATCATTGTGCTCTGCCTTACGGTGCTGCTCTACATCTACATGACCTACAGCAAGCAAGGCTATGAGCTTTCCGTGGTTGGCGAAAGCGAGAACACCGCGCGCTATGCGGGCATCAACGTGCGCAAGGTTGTCGTGCGCACCATGGCCATTTCTGGCGGCATCTGCGGCGTGGCTGGCTTTTTGCTGGTCGGCGGCGCTGGGCATACCATTTCCACCAATTTGGCTGGCGGGCGCGGCTTTACCGCCATTGTCGTCGCGTGGCTTGCCAAGCTCAACCCGCTCATCATGCTGGTGGTTGTGTTCCTATTGGTCTTTATGGAAAAAGGCAGCATTCAGATTGCCAGCCAGTTCCACCTGAACGAAAGCGCAAGTGAAATTTTAACCGGCATCATCCTCTTCTTTGTTTTGGGCTGCGAGTTCTTTATCAACTACCGCGTGGAGCGGCGCAAAAAGCTAGAGGAGGGCGTGAAGGCATGAGTACGCTTCTGATCTTTCTACAAAAGGCCATCGCGCAAGGCATTGCCATCCTATACGGCGCAAACGGCGAAATCCTCACTGAAAAATCCGGCAACCTCAACCTCGGCGTGCCCGGCATGATGTACATGGGCGGCGTGGCCGGCCTTGCTGGCGCGTTTTTCTACGAGACCAGCGTTGCAAACCCCATCCCGTGGGTTGGCATGCTGATCTCCCTCCTCTGCGCCCTACTCTGCTCCGCGCTAGGCGGCCTGATTTACAGCGTTCTCACCATCACCCTCCGCGCCAACCAAAACGTGACCGGCTTAGCGCTCACCACTTTTGGCGTCGGCTTTGGCAATTTCTTTGGCGGCTCGCTTTCCAAGCTTGCCGGCGGCGTAGGGCAGATTTCCACCTCCACTACCGCCAGCGCCTTCCAAGCGAAGCTTCCCTTTTTGAGCGATCTACCCGTTGTGGGCGAGCTATTTTTTAGCTTTGGCTTTCTTACCTATTTTTCCATCCTTCTCACCATTGCCCTCAGTTGGTTTCTCTTTAAGACGCGCCCCGGCCTGAACCTACGCGCCGTTGGCGAGAGCTCCGCCACCGCCGATGCCGCGGGCATAAGCGTCACCCGTTACAAATACCTTGCCACCTGCATTGGCGGCGCAATCAGCGGCCTAGGCGGCCTCTACTTTGTGATGGAGTACAGCAGCGGCACTTGGACAAACAACGGTTTTGGCGACCGCGGCTGGCTCGCCATCGCCCTTGTCATCTTTGCGCGCTGGCGGCCCTTACAGGCCATCTGGGGTTCGCTACTCTTTGGCGCCCTCTACATCCTCTATCTCTACCTTCCCGGCCTCACCCGCAGCTCACAGGAGGTTTTCAAAGCCCTTCCCTACCTTGTAACCATCGTTGTCCTCATCTTCACAAGTCTCCGCAAAAAGCGTGAAGACCAGCCCCCCCAAGGCCTCGGCCTAGCCTACTTCCGCGAAGACCGCTAACCCGCAGGGCTAAAGCCCTGCACCCATAACCGCGCGCTTCGGGCGCGCGGCGAGAGCGGCGGTGGCGCGGTGAGCGAGATACGCCGGGCGACGGAAGGTCGCCCGGCTTTGTGCTTTTGGGAGGTGGGGGGGTGCCGTCCCCTTTGAGGGGGGCGGCGGACGCGCGCAGGCGCGTCGGCCATTTCGCGCGCGGGCGCGTTTGCGCGTTCCCGCGGCGGTGCGTTTG
>JAVVVJ010000010.1:0-50865 GCA_036652695.1 Clostridia bacterium
TTATGCCAGGGTCTCTACAAAGTTCCAGTTTCCATCGAAACGCGCAAAGCACGCAGGCGTGCCAAGCTCAATTTCGCCAAGCTCCTCGTTGCCAATGGAAAGCGCGGGGGTCTTGGTGGTCATCAGCGCCGCGTCCTCTGGCGCTGCGCCAAAGTGCATGAGGTTTTGGAATGCGTGGATCATGGTGAGCGTGCTTCCGGCCAACGTGCCATCGCTTAGGCGAGCCGCACCTTCCTTTACAAATACGTCCTGCCCGCCAAGCTGATATTTGCCATCCGGCATGCCAGCGGCTTCCATGGCGTCTGTAATGGCTACGGTGTGTTCCTTGCCCTTGCACAGCATCAGCATGCGCACGATATCGGGATGCAGGTGAATGCCGTCGCTGATGACTTCGCAGTTGAGGCGGGGATCGACCATCGCTGCGCCGGGTACGCCGGGCATGCGGTGGTTAAGAGGAGATTGCGCGTTAAACGTGTGCGTCACATGGCTCGCGCCATGGTCGGCGGCGGCGTGCACGGTTTCGGCATCCGCGCTGGTGTGGCCAATGCTCACGGTGATGCCGCGCTTGGTAAGCGCCGCAATGAAGGCAAGGCCGTTTTCCTTCTCGGGCGCCATGGTGATCATGCGCACGATATCCGCATACGCGCCGGTATACCGCTCCCAATTTTCCTCATTGGGGTCGGCAAAATACTCCTTGAGCTGCGCACCCGCCTTGCTTTGGGCAAGGAAGGGCGCTTCCATGTGCGCGCCAAGCACAATTGCGCCATCCGGCTCGGGTTGATCCATTACCGCTTTGATGCCGCGGAGCGCCGTTATGGTATCCTCCGGGCTTGCGCTCATGGTGGTGGGCAGGAAAGCTGCCACGCCGAACTTGCGAAGCTCGCGGCTCATGTGGCGCACGGCTGCCTCGCCCTGCATGGTATCCATGCCTTTGAAGGCGTGAATATGTACGTCCACAAATCCGGGCAGCAGATAATCCCCCTTGAGGTCGGTCACCTGCTCGCCATCCACCTGCAAGCCATGCCCGATGGCGGCAACCTTTCCATCCTTCACTAGAATGTTTGTGGAAGCGGTGAACTTTCCATCAATGAAGGCCTTTGCGTTGGTAAATAGCATATGAGTATCCTTCCTTTCAAAACCGCGCGCCTATTGGAGCTTAAACGCGGTATAGATCTCCGTGTACTGAGCCTCGTCCTTGCCAATGTTGGTGATAAATTCCGCCTGAGCCAGCAGGTCATCGGGCACGTTGACAACGGGGTTTTCGAGGAACTGCGAGCTTAGGTAATCCGTAGCGGCCTTGTTGACGCACATATAGGCCTGATATTCGGCGTTGTGCGCGGCAACCTCAGGAATCATGAGGTAATCAAGAAACGCGTGTGCGTTATCCGCGTTGGCGGCGTCGGCGGTGATGACGAAGCCATCAATGCCGTAGCCCAGGCCTTCCTTGGGGTAGACAACCTTGTAATCAGGAAAGTCGGTCTTTACCATGTACACAAAGGGAGTGTACATGAAAGCGACGCTGGTTTCGCCGGAGGACATGGCGGTATAGGCTTCCATATCGCCGAAAGTGCGGATGTTGTGGTACAGCGGCATGAGCTTTTCCTTTGCCTGCGCGAGAATCACGGGATCAATCTCGTTTATGCTTTTGCCCATGATCTTGAGCGTGATGCCAATGAGAATGCGGGACATATCCATCGTCGCGACGCTGTCTTGGAGCGCCGGGTTCCACAAATCTTCGTAGCCGGTGATCTCAAAGGGCACGCGGGCGGGATCGTAGATGATCAGCGGGCAGCCGGCGACATAGGGAATGACGTATTCGTTGGTGGGGTCATAATACTGACCGAGGTACTTTGGATCCAAGTTGCCATAGTTGGAAAGCTTGCTTAGATCCAGCTTTTGCAAAAGCCCCTGCTGGCGGAGAATGTCCAGCGAAAAATCGCTGGAGAGAATCACATCGTATGCCGCGCCGCCGTTTTGTGAAACCTTGAGCAGCATATCGTCGATGGAATCCATGGGCGACCAGATCACCTTGATGCCGGTTTCCTCCTCGAAGTTGGAAAGAATTTCGTCGTCAACGTAGCCGGTCCAGCTCAGCACGTTGAGCACCTTGGGCGCTCCCGCGTTGTTATCTACGGAGCCGGGCAAGGCCGCCGTGCTTGCGTTTCCTTGCGCCTCGGCAAGGCTAAGGGTGGGGAGAGAAAGCAGCATGGTAAGGCAAAGCAGCATGGCCATAAGCTTTTTCATGTGATGGTTCTCCTTTCAATGATCGATTTCCTTTTGATTTGCTTGTGCTTTTATGTCAACCGCCGCTTATTTGCATGCGGGGGACAACAGGGGATCAGGCTTGCACGCTGCGGCGTTTGAGCCGAGCGGCGCGCAGGCTTGTGAGGTAGTGGCTGATGGCCGTAATGAAAAACGCGGCGGCGATCATCAGCGAGCATAGGGCGTTTACCTGCGGGCTTATGCCCACCTTGACGCTGGAATAGATTTTGATAGGCAAGGTGCCTTCGCCCGCGCCATATACGAAGAAGCTGATCACAAAATCATCCAGAGACATGGCAAGCGCTAGAAACGCACCGCTGAGGATGGCGGGGCGGCAAAGGGGGAGCGTGATATCCCGCACCACGCGCGCGGGGGAAGCCCCCAAATCGCGCGCGGCGTCAAAGAGCGCGGTATCCATGCCGACCAGCCTGCTTTTCACGGTGAGGAAAATATAGGGGATGCAAAATGTGGTATGCGCGAGGATGAGCCGGGTGTCGTTCGCGCGTAGCCCCATGAGGTTGAAGATCGCCATAAAGGACAGGCCGAGGATAATTTCAGGAATCATGATGGGTAGCGTAACAAGCGATTCCATGATGCCATCGCGCTTGGTGGGGGAGCGCCGCTCCATCAGCGAGCGCTGCACCATACCAACGGCGCCCAAGGTGCCTACAACGCTGGAGATCAGCACCGACCAAAACGCTACCACAAGGCTCAGCCAAAGCGCTTCGCCGTAGCCGCCCCGGTCGTTGAACAGGCTTTGATACCATTTTGTAGACCAGCCTGTGAACTGTAGAGGAATGCGAGCGCTGTTCTCGTTAAAGGAATAGATAACCACCACCACAATCGGCAAATACATAAAGATCAGCACCAGCGAGAGAAACAGCATCGAACCGAACGAACGTTTTTTCATATGCGCCCCCCCTAAAACATGCTCATGTCGCCGCCGCCAGCCTTGCGGTAGACCACAATGACCGCGCCGGTGACTGTGAGCAGCAGCACGCTGACTGCGGACGCCATGGGCAGATCGCGGCTCTTGATGAGGTTCTGAATCAGCCCGCCAACGAGGATGCTTTTGCCGCCGCCGAGCAGGTCGCTTAGGAAGAATAGCCCCATGGAGGGGATGAATACCAGCACGCAACCCGCCATAAGCCCAGCCAGCGTGAGCGGCACCGCAATGGTGAAAAACGCGTGGAGCGGGCTTGCGCCAAGGTCGCGCGCCGCCTCCACCACGGAATAATCCAGCTTATCCACCGCAGTGTAGGAGGGTAGGATCATCATTGGCAAAAGGGCGTACACCATGCCAAGGAGCACCGCGCCATCCGTGTTCAAGAGCTTGATGGGGCTTTGGATGATGCCAAGGCTGGTGAGCACGGTGTTCAGCGGGCCGTTGGCCATGAGCAGAATCCGCCAGCCATAGATGCGGATGAGCGCGTTCGTCCAAAAGGGCACCATGATGAGCAGCATGAGGATGGAGCGTGCGGCGGGGCTTAGGCGCGCCATGAGGTAACCAAACGGGTAGCCGATCACAATGCATAGCGCAGTTGTGATCGCCGAGAGCTTTAGGCTATTGAGCAGCACCAGCAGGTATTGCGGATCGGCCAAACGCGCGTAGTTGGAAAAAGTAAGCTCGTTTTTAACGCCGATCAGATCGCCGCGCGTTAGGAAGCTCAGCCCCAATATGTACAATAGCGCCACGAATACGAACACGATGGCCCACAGATACATGGGAAGCTTCAGCAGCAGGGAGAAGCGCAGGTCGCGCTTGCGGCTATCCATCAAAGCTCCCCCTCCCCAGCCTTGGGTATGCGCGGATCGTCCGGCACAAGCGGCGCGTGGCGCATGCTCCAGCCCACGTATACCTTGCTTCCCACGGCGTACTGGTCAAGCTCCGCTGCCTGTGTGACCGCGTTAAGCGTAAGCTGCTCCGATAGCGCGATGCGCGTGTGCTGCATGCCGCCCGCGTATTCCTTGCTCTGGATCACGCCGCGCAGCTCCATGTCATGCTGCGGCTCGTTGCCATAGCGCACGCGCTGAGGGCGGAGGCAGAGCGCAACAGCATCGCCAATGGCAGGGGAGAACACATCGTCCGCCAGCGCGGGAAGCGAAACGCCGTTTATGTCAAGCGTAAGCGTGCCGTCCGCCTCCATGGCGTGCACCGTGCCGCGCAGAAGGTTGCTTTGACCAATGAAGCCCGCCGCGAACAGCGTGCGCGGATGCTCATATACATCCTCCGGCGTGCCGATTTGCTCCACCTGACCGCCGCGCATAATGATGATGCGCGTGGACATATTGAGCGCCTCTTCCTGATCATGCGTGATGTAGACAAAGGTGATTCCCAGCTGCTGCTGGAGCTGCTTGAGCTCGCGCTGCATTTCTTGGCGCAGCTTCAAATCCAGTGCGCCAAGCGGTTCATCCAGCAGGAGCACCTTGGGCTGGAGCACCACCGCGCGCGCGATTGCCACGCGTTGACGCTGACCGCCGGAAAGCTGGGTGGGCATACGGCGTTCATAGCCGGAGAGGCGCACAAGCGAGAGCGCGGCGCTTACACGCTCCTTCTGCTCCTGCTTGGGTACCTTTAAAACCTTCAGACCATAGGCGATGTTTTGAAAAACGTTCATGTGGGGGAAGAGCGCATAGTTTTGAAAGACGGTGTTCAAAGGGCGCTTTTCTGGCGGGAGGCGCGTGATATCCGCGCCCTCCAGAAGAACGCGGCCTGCCGTTGGGCGCTCCAGCCCCGCGATGATGCGAAGCGTGGTGGTTTTGCCGCACCCGGATGGACCCAGCAGCGTGAGAAATTCGCCGGTGTAGATGTCCAAATCAAGGCCGTTTAGAACCATTCCCTCGCCGTAATCCTTGCATAGCCCTTCCAGACGCAAAATGGGCTCACTCATGCGGCTCTTCCCTCTTCCTTGCCGCAGCGCAAAGCACGTCTAGCAGATCGCGCACGCGCGGCCAAATTTCCTCATTCACAGAATAAATCACCGCGCAGCCGTCGCGGCGGGAACAGACCAACGTTGCATCCACCAAAAGCTTCATATGATAGCTGATGGTGGGTTGCGTACACTGAAAGGCGCGGTTGATCTCGCAGCCATTCATTTCCGCATGCGAGAGCATGCTGAGGATGGAAAGGCGCGTTTCATCGCACAACACCTTCAAAATGGGGATGGAAGCCTTGAAACAGTCCATAATTCCTCCTTGGTACTATAGATGATTATCTATATCGATAACATTGTATATCAAAGATAGAAGGTTGTCAATAGATGCGCAAAAAAATGCCAGGGCGCACGTCTTACGATTGGAACGCCGAAATGTGGCTTTGAGGCAGTTGCCACTTCCCAAGCACCCACGCCTATGCTATGATCACTTCATCCTAGGGATACCAAGGAAAGGAGTACACCCAATGAAAGGCAAACTGAAAATCGGAGGTATTGTTGCCATTGTCGTGGTTTTGCTGGTGGGGGTTCTTGCCGTCAACAGCTTCTACCGCGTCGGGCAGGGCGAGGAGGCGCTCGTGCTCACTTTTGGCCGCATTACTGATACCAAAGGCCCCGGCCTGTACTGGAAAATCCCGTTGGTACAAAGCGTGATCAGCGAAAGCGTCACCACCATCCACACCGAGGAATACGGCTACCGCACCACTGCACAGGCCTCGGCAAATTCGGCCGCAAAGTACACGGACGAGGTCAACGAGGGCGTTATGCTCACCAACGACAACAGCATCGTATCCATTGAGGCCATTTACCAATATACCATCCGTGATGTGGCGCAGTACCATTTTGACATCGATGACCCAGAAGGCACCTTGCAGCTCGCGTTTGAGGCAATCATACGCCGCAATGTGCAAAATCGCCCATTGGACGACGCATTGCTGAATAAGGAAGAAATCGAACAGCAGGTGCTGCCAGATTTTCAGGCGTTGATTGATACCTATGAGATGGGCGTAAAGATCAATGACGTTCGCATTCAAAACATCACCGTTCCAGCGGACGTGTCTGCCGCCTACGAGGATGTGAACAACGCCAAGAACGAAAAAACCAAGCGGCTGGATGAGGCCGAGAAATACGCCAACGAAATTTTGCCCAACGCGCGCAGCAGCGCCTATGAAACCGTGCAGGAGGCCGAGGCGTACAAGGCAGAAACCATCGCTCAGGCTGAGAGCGAGGTGGCGGTTTTCAGCGCCGTGTACGAGAAATACAAGGCCGCGCCCGAGATCACCCGCCGCCGCCTGTTGATTGAAACCATGGAAAGCGTGCTGCAAAACAGCGGTCGCATCGTGGTGGCGGAACCGAACAGCGGCGTTGTGAAGGTGCTGGATTTGGACGAGCCAACAAGCACAACCAATGCCGCCGCCATTGTGGAAGGAGGAAACTGAAATGAGCCAGAACACCTACGATTTTGAGAAGGCGCAGCATAGCCAAAAGATGCGCCAAAACGCGGGTCGCATGATCGGCCTTGCCGTGCTTGCATTGGTGCTGTTGGTTTTGCTCAGCCAATCCATTTACGTGGTTGGGGAAGCGGAGCAGTGCGTCATCAGCCGCTTCGGTGTGATCCAGACCATTGTGCTCAGCCGCAACAACCATTTTCATGAGGATTATGCCGACCTGCTGAAGGATGAACTCACCATGAACGGCAAGGTCAAAATCGTAACCGGCAGCGGGCTTCACTTCAAGGTGCCCTTTGTGGATACGGTGCAGACCTATTCCTCTCGCCTGTATACCTACATCAGCGACAGCGAGGTGGTAAACACCTCGGAAAAGAAGCAATACTACGTAAAGACCTATGCGCAATGGTCCATCGGTGATCCTGCTCTATTCAGCCTAAAGCTGGGCAGCATGATCAGCGCGGAAAATCAGCTGGATAACCTGATTCATCCAGTGATTGTCCAAGCCATCAACCGCCTGAGCGCAGAGGATTTTGTAAGCAACAAAGAGGCGCTCAACAACGCGCTTGCGCAGGGCTTGAAAACCATCAACAGCGATATGGCGCTGCGCGGCATTGAGGTAAAGGACATTCAGGTGCATCGCACCATTTTGCCCGCCGCTAATATCGACAGCACCTACTCCCGCATGCAGGCTGACCGCGCGAAGGTGGCGCAGCAGCTGCGCAGCGAAGGGCAGGAGGAATACCTCAAGGCGGTGTCCAGCACGGATCTGCAAGCTCGCAGACTAAAGGCCGACGCGCTGAGCGAGGCGGGTACCATACGCGGTGAGGGCGACGCGGCGGCGCTGGAAATCTACGCAAACGCGTATAGCGTTGACCCGGATTTCTATAGCTACTGGCGTTCCTTGCAGGCGCTGGAATCTGCCATTGACGAAAACAGCACGCTAGTGCTGGATCAGGAAAACCCGCTCTGGAAAGATCTGCTTGGCTATGTAACGCAAAGCAAATAATGCCATTCAAAAATTGCCTTGATAGGTAAAAACCAAAGCCTATCAAGGCAATTTTTTGCCACTTCCGCTCCTTGCCAGCAGGCGCAATCAATGATACAATTGCTGTGTAGCTACTAGTTAGTGGAGCACATAAGCTGCGGATGCGCCGATGGCGGCAGCTGAAAACGAATGCTCGAGCACAAGAGATGGTGTTGCAAGAACAATGAAGATTTTACTGACAGGTATTTTGGACTCCTTTGTTTTAGATATGATTCCACAGCTTCAACGAGGTGGGCATCAGCTTTCTTTGTTGAGCGAATGGGTACCCCAACATGCTGACCACCTACAAAAAGTAACCAACTATCCGATGGCCCCCAGCGATGAGAGCGCACCTCGCGTTTTAGAAGCCGTCCACTTTAATGCGGTTATTTTTTTCTATTCCTATCAATGCATGGCGTCGCTGGAAGACGCGTCCATCAAGGGCGCAATGCTGGATGCGCTGATTTCTATGCAAACGGCCGCGCAGCGTACCGGGGTGAGCAACTTTGTGCTCGTTACCGATCGCCGCGTTTTTGGCGCCAAGCAGCAAGGGCTTGAGCTGGAACAGCCCATCCCGGATTGTGCGGCCGGCGTGCTCATCAAGGCGGCAGAGGATTGCTTTTCCCACAGCATGACTGGCACCCTCAAAAACCTGCTGGTACGCGTAACAAGCTTGGTCGCACCTCAATGGGGTGGCTCGTTCTTTGCGGGCGCTGCCCGATGCGCAGCTGCGGGCGAGCCGCTCGCCTTTCCGGGCAAAGCGGATAGCCCATGCGATTTTCTGCGTGCGCAGGATCTCGCGGAATTTATGGATTTAGCGCTGGAGAGCGGCCTGACCGGCACGGCGCATGTTGCCTACGGCGCTCCGTGTACCTATGCCGATGCTGCTCGGGCGCTGGTAGCACGCTTTCCGGCGCTTAAGATAAGCTTTGCCAATACGGAAACGCCCACGCTGCAATTGGGCATTGCGCGCACTCTCAATTGGGTGCCGCGCCATTATTGGGCGCAAGAGCTTGACGAGCTTGCCTCTGCGGTTTCCACAAGCACACGCAATTCCGGGCCGGCCAGCCGCGTCTACGCCGCCATTCGGCGCACGTTTGGCCGCGCGTTGCCATATGTAGAGGTGGTGCTCATGGCGGGAGTAGCCTACGCCCTTACCATGATCACGGGGCGGGACGCGATGTTTCGCTACCTCAACTTCTGGCTTTTGTACGTGGTGATCATCGGCAACATGCACGGCATTTTGCCGGGCGTTGTTTCCGCGCTGATTGCCTGCTGTTTCTATGGCGCGGATTGGGTGCTCAAGGGAAACGACCTGTATTTGCTGCTTTACAACATCGATAATTGGCTGCCCATGACCACCTATCTGCTTGGCGGCGGCATCTTTGGCTACCTGCACGATAAGCGTGCCGAGAGCATGCACGCCTTGGAAAGCGAAAAGCAGGAGCAAACCCGCGAAACGGAGTTTTTAGAAACGATCTATCGCCGCACGGCAGAGGATCGCGCTAGGCTGGAGACGCAGGTGTTGCGCTCTCGCGATAGCTATGGGCGAATCTATAACATCACGCGCCAGCTGGACAGCCTCCAGCCGGAACAGATTTTCCTTTCTACGCTCAATGTGATGGAAAACATACTGCAAAACCAATCGGTTGCCATTTATCATTACAAACAAGATTTTTCCTTTGCGCGCCTCATTGTGCATTCCAGCATCTTGGAACGGATGGATCGTTCGTTGGACCTTATGAAGCTGCCCGCGCTACGGCAAGCCATCAGCGAGGGCAAGGTCTTTGCCAACAGCGAGCTATTGCCCGACTATCCCTCCTTTGCCGCGCCCATCATGCGCGACGACGAGCCCATTGCGATGATTTTGCTATGGGATGTGCCCTTTGAACAATGCACGCTGTATTTTCAAAATTTGTTTGGCATCGCGTGCGGGTTGGCACAGTCCGCATTGATCCGTGCGCTTCAATATTTCAACCTTTCCGAGGATGTCTATCTAGCGCATACGCACCTGCTGAACGAATCCGCGTTTTGCTCCGCGCTGGAGGTATACCGCAATATGCGCCGCCGCCATTCAAGCACCTTTTTGCTGCTTCGCATCACCAGTGAAAGCAGACTGAGCATAGAGGACTATGATCGTCGCATCCGCGGCTCCACACGCGATACCGACCTAGCGGCGCGGCTGGAAAACGGCTCCTATTACGTGCTTCTTCCCCAGGCGGATGAGGAGCATTTCGCGACGATCTCCGCACGCTTCGCTTCGCAACAGCTGCGCTGCGAGCTTGTGCCACAGGAGAGTGAAACGCTTGAATAGCACGATTTTTGCGCTGGTCGCACACCAGCTGCTCTGCGCGGCGGTGATTTTTCGCTTCATGCGCAGGCACATTTTGCTTCCTGCTACGTACTTGTTTTGGATGCTGCTCCTGCCCCTCTTTGGACCGTTGGCGCTATGGTGCGTCGGCGCCGTTGCGCATCGCGCTCCTCCGGAAGGCGAATGGCTCAAGCGCCGAAACGAGGAGCATGTCATGCGGCTTTCCATTGATGTAAGCGAACGCAACACCGTTCCCTTGGAGGAAGCGCTGCTGATTAACTCCCCCCAGCAGCGCAGGCAGCAGATGATGAATCTTCTGCGCAGCGATCCCATGCAAAACCTTGATTTGCTGCTGCTGGCACGCTTTAATGACGATGCCGAAACGGCTCATTACGCCACGGCAACCATCACGGAGCTTCAACGCACGCTACAGCTGGAGCTTCAACGCTGTCAGATTGATTTGCAGGCCGAGCCGGATAACACGGATCTGCAAAAGCAGTACATCCTGTTGCTCCAGCGCTATTGCGAAAGCGGTTTGCTGGAGGGGCAGCTGCTGCGCAGGCAGCAGCTCACCCTTGCCAAAGCGCTGCATTATGCCTATGCCACCGAGCCTTCCATGGAACTGGCGGGTCTGGCGGTACGCAACAGCCTTGCGCTTAAGGAGCCTGCCCAAGCGCGCAGCATGGCGGAGGATGCCCTGCGGCGCTGGCCAAGGGACGAACAAGCATGGCTTGAAATGCTCCGCGTAAGCGTGGATACACATGATCGCAGTTTTTTTCTGGCCTTGCTTGCGCGGCTGGAAAAAAGCGAGGTGGAATGGACGTCCGTTGGTCAGGAACGCCTGAAATTTTGGAAGGAGCATGCGTGATGAAGCACTCTTCGCGGGTGCGGAAGAATGGGAGCGCCCCACGCTTTCGCACAAGGCTTGCCCTCTATGTTCCCGTGCTGTGCATGCTCTTTTTGTTGCTCGTCATTTTGACGGAGCAAAAGGGCACGAGCTTTGAGACGCGCGCCGCCTTTTTGAACTATTTGGATTCCCCGCAGGAAGCTGAAAATGCAGGCGCTCCCGTGCCCGTGTACACAAACGGCCCCGCAGAGCTAATGATCCTGCACAACAGTAGCTTTGCGCATGAAACGCTTTATGCCAATCAGCTCTGCACTACGCTAGAGCATGCCGCCATTCCCTATGTCAAAGTGGATTTAGCCGCTGGCGATTTTGGCAGCCTGGCGGGGGTGCGCACGGTGCTGCTGTGCTCGCAAAGCATGACCCCGCTTGCCTCACGCGTGGAGGAGCTGTCCGCTTGGATTGAGGAGGGCGGTCATTTTGGGCTGCTGATGGTTCCAGAGCAAGACAACAGCTTTCGCATCATGAGCCGCAAGCTTGGCATCATTGAAACATCTGGCGTCTACGAGCCGTATACGAGCATCCGCTTTCTGACCGATCTTTTGCCGATGTTCCAAAATGGCGCGCTCCATCAGGATGATTCCCTTCTGGATACGACGCTTGGCGTTCGCCTGTCGGGCGATTGCACTGTACACATGGAAACAGGGGACGAGCGCCGGCTACCCTTGCTGTGGGAAAGGCCGCTTGGCAATGGGCGCGTGATGGTGCTCAATATGACGCTTACATCCGAAAAGGCCAATCGCGGCATGTATCTATGCGCGTTGTTTGCGCTGGAGGATACGGTCATTTACCCCATCATCAACTCCAGCATGATCTTTGTGGATGATTTTCCCGCCCCGCAGCCTGAGGGCACAGACGCGCGAATTTTAGCGGATTATGGGTATGATATTCAAGGCTTCTTCCGCAACCATTGGTGGCCGGATATGAAGGAGCTTGTGTGGAAATACGGCGTGCGCTACACCGGCGTGTTGATTGAAACCTACAATGACATCGTCACCCCGCCCTTTGTATCGGACACCAATGAACGTGCGCTGCTGCGCTATTACGCATCGGAGCTTGTGCATTCCGGCGGCGAAATCGGTTTGCATGGCTACAATCACATGCCGTTATGCCCGGATGGCTTCCAATATAGCAATGAAGATTACAACACTTGGCCATCTGCCGAAAACATGGCCGCGTCGCTGCAAGAGCTATTCCGGTACGGCACTAAAATGCTGCCTGACGCACACTTTGTTACCTATGTGCCGCCTTCCAATTACCTCAGCCCGCTTGGGCAGGAAACGCTGCTCAAAACCCTGCCGCAGATTCGCACCATCTCCGGCCTTTACCTCAACGAGGATGATGTCAATTCGCTTACGCAGGAGTTTTGTGAGGAGGCGGACGGTTCCATCTCTGTGCCGCGCATTACCTATGGCTTTGCGATGAACGATTACCTTTCGCTCCTTACGGCGCAGGAGCTGCTTTGTCAAGGCGTGTTCTCGCATTTTATCCATCCGGACGATGTGCTGGATGACGAACGGAGCGGCGGCCTGCACTGGGACGCGCTGTATGCCGCGTTTATTGAAACGCTGGATGCGCTCAAAAGCAGCTACCCCGATCTGCGCTACTGCACCGCCTCCGAGGGTGCGGCGGCTGTACAGCGCTATGACCGCGTGCGCGTCAGCCGCCAGTGGGAGGGAACAACCCTGCGCCTGACGCTTGCCCCTTTTACAGATGAAGTGTGGCTGGCGCTTCGCACACGCGACACGAATTTCACCGTGGAGGGCGGCACCGCTTACCCCATCAACGAGCATTTCACTTGGATTTGCGCCCAGCAAAGCGATGTGCGCATCCTGTGGGAGGCGAAGCCATGAGAATTTGCGTCATTTGCGAGGGCTGCTATCCCTTTGTGATGGGCGGCGTTTCCTCTTGGCTGCAAGGGCTGATGGAGGCTATGCCCCAGCACGAGTTTGTCATTTGGGCCATTGGCGCGGAGGAAAAGAAGCGGGGGCATTTCGCCTATACGCCGCCCGCCAATGTGGTAGCGATGCGCGATGTCTATCTGGATTCCGTTCTCAACGAAACGATGGATGGTCGCGCACATATGCGCGGGCACATGACCAAGCCGCAAACGGACGCTGTGCAGACGCTTTTCCGCTGTGGGGACCCGGATTGGGCAGAAATTTTCCATTATTTTAACAAGCGAAAAATGGATAACGTCTCCTTTTTGCTGCAACAGGAATTTTTAACAATGCTTGAGGAAATCTGCACGTTGGATTACCCCTATGTGGGCTTTGCGGATTACTTTTGGACGATTCGCTCCATGTTTTTGCCGCTGCTCTACCTCATGGGCGACAGCCCGCCGGATGCGGATTTATACTACGCCGTATCGGCAGGCTATGCGGGCGTGCTGGGCGCTATGGCAAGCCAGCTCAAGCATAAGCCTTTCATCCTAACGGAGCATGGCATTTACACCCGTGAACGCGAGGAAGAAATCCTGCGTACGGACTGGGTTCCTCCTCATTTTAAGGATTTGTGGATTCACATGTTTTACATGTTTACGCGCTGCGCCTACCACTATGCCAACCGCGTGACTTCCCTTTTTCACCGCGCAAGTGCGATTCAGCAGGAAATCGGCTGTCCGGCTGAGAAATGTGTTGTGATTCCAAACGGGGTACAGTACGAGCAGTTCGCGTCCATCCCCCGCAAAGAGCCGGATGGCTGGATGGACGTGGGGGCGGTGGTGCGCGTTGTGCCTATTAAGGATATCAAAACCATGCTCTACGCCTTTTCGCTGGTATGCGCGGAGGAAGCGCATGTGCGGCTGCATATTATGGGCACCTTGGATGAGGATGCGGAGTACTATGAGGAATGCTTGCAGCTAAAAGAAGAATTGCAGCTAGACCGTGTGATTTTCACCGGGCGCGTCAATGTGCGCGAATATATGCGCAAGCTCGATTTTACGCTGCTTACCAGCCTATCCGAGGGGCAGCCGCTTGCCGTGCTGGAATCCATGGCAGCCTCCCGCCCGGCTGTCACCACCAATGTGGGCTGCTGCAACGAATTGCTGGATGGTGTGGACGACGATTATGGCGCGGCTGGCATCTGCGCGCCGGTGATGCACCAAAGCGCGTTGGCGATGGCCATTCTCACGCTCTGCGCAAGCCCTCCGCTTGTCTTTCGCATGGGCGAGGCTGGGCGCAAGCGCGTAGACGCGTTCTACCGCCACAAGGACATGCTCGACCGCTATGAACAGCTTTTCCGCGAAGTAACCGCGCAAGGGGGGGCATGCTGATGGCAGGTATCGGGTTTGAACTAAAAAAGCTCTTTGCTGGGCGCGGCGTGGTGATGAAGGTGCGCGCCTATGCGTATGCGAGCATCGTATGCACGGGCACGATGCTGCTTGCCATCGTGCTGCTGCTCGGCGTGCAATCCATCGCGAAAGCCTATGGCGTGGCGGAGGCGGAGCGAAACCAGCTTGTCGTTATGATGGTATACGCCATGCTCTTTTCACTGCTCCTGTGCAGCGGCTTTCAAATGCTGCTCTCCCGCTATGTGGCGGATCAGCTCTATCAGGATCATATGGAGCGCGTCATGCCTTCGTTCTTTGGCGGTTGTGTTCTGCTGATGGTGCCGGGCGGTCTATTGTATGCGCTGCTGCTCATCCAAGCGCCAACCATACCGCTGATTGACCGCTGCCTTAACTGGCTTCTGTTTATGCTGCTGATCCCCGTTTGGCTGCAACTGTCCTACATCACCGCCGCAAAGGATTATCGGCGTATCCTCCGCGTATTTGCGCTGGGCATCGCGGTGGCGCTCCTGCTTGGCTGGGGCATGATTGAGCTTGGCATCCGCGTGGTGACCTCGCTAATGGCCTCCATGGTGGTTGGCTATGGCATTATGCTGGTTGGCTTTACACAGGTGCTGCTTCGCTATTTCCCGGTGGGTAGCGGAAGCTCCTTTCGGTTTCTGGAATGGTTTGACCGCACGCCGGAACTGCTTGCCATCGGCTTTTTCACCATGGCGGGAGCGTTCGCGCACCTCATCCTTATGTGGTTCAGTCCCTTGGGCGAGGTGGTGGTGGGGCCGTTCAGGCAAGCGTCCCATCATGACGCCGCCGCTTTCTTCGCGTATCTGGTGACGATACCTACCAGCATCAATTTCATCATCTCCGTAGAAGTGACCTTTTACCAAAAATATCGGAATTATTTTGACGCGATTACCACCGGCGGCACCCTTGCCCAAATTTTGCTTGCGCGCAAAAGCATGACCGTGGTGCTCAAACAGGAGATTTTCAAGCTTGCCAATGTGCAGATTTTTTGCTTGGTGGCCTATGTGGTGCTGATGCGGTACTTTTTGCAAACGATTGGCTTTACTACCGAGATGATCGCCATGTTCCAAATCAACGCCATCGGCTACAGCAGCTACGCCATTGGCAACAGCCTGATGCTTTTGCAGCTTTACTTTAATGATCGCAAGGGCGCACTCGCTTCCGCCTTGGTCTTTTTTACGGTGAACTGCGTCGCGACATGGGTAACCATGCACATTTCCTCGCTGTATTACGGCGTTGGCTTCGCGCTTGCGGGTGCGGCGTTCTACTTGACGGCGCTGCCAAGGCTGCTGCAATATGTAAATGATATTGACTACCATGTTTTTTGCCAGCAGCCTGTGTTGAACCGCGAAAAGAATGGCTTTTGGATTCGCTTGGCGCACAAGCTTGATCACCATCCGGCGCCGCCGCACACCGACAATCATAAGGAGGTAAGCGTATGAATGCGCGCAGATATCTTGCTCTGTTCCTCTGCTTGGGGGCATGCTTTGTGCTGAGCGGCTGCATGCTCACACAAAACCCAGATGCCTCAAGCGGCGCCGTTGAGAACGCCGCGACGGCCGTGCCCGTTGCAAAAGCGACAGTTACGGATATAAACAGCATCACGCTACAGGACGATCCGCAGCTTTATAGCCGCTATGACCCGCTGAGCGTTGTGCATTTTTATGTCACCGTGCGCCAGGGCACCCCTGCGGATGGTACAAATCATACCTTTGCGGAGGTGAATTCCTACGTCAATTTGCAGTCCATGACCAATGTGCAAAAGATCTGCGCAAATGCGATTGTGCAGATTGGTAATGAAATCGGGCCGATTCCCGGTGAGATCGGCTTTGGCGCTACAGAGCCAAACGCGACCATCAACGTTCGCGGACGCACCAGCACCACCGCCGCGCAAAAATCCTACCGCCTTTCCTTCTTTGATAACGCGGGGCTTTGGCGCGGTCAGCGCGATATCGCGCTGAGCAAGCACCCAAATGACCCCACGCGCCTGCGAAACGCGCTGTATTTCCGCTTTTTGCAGGATGTGCCCGGCATGGTAAGCCTGCGCACGCAGTTTGTACACCTGTATATCAAGGATGAAACCAGCACTCCCGCTGCCGAGTCTTTTGTGGATTATGGGCTGTTCACGCAGGTGGAGCTGCCGAATAACCGCTTCCTGCGCAATCACGGCTTGAGCCGCGATAGCCACCTCTACAAGGCCAACATGTTTGAGTTCTTCCGCTACCCGGAGGTGTTGAAGCTCGCAACCGATCCCACCTATGATTTGGCGGCGTTCAGCGCGGTGCTTGAACCCAAAATCAACGAGGATCATGAGAAACTTCTCGCGATGCTGGATGCGGTAAACGATTATGATCAGCCCATCGAGGCGGTGGTGGAAAAGTATTTTGACATGGAAAACCTAACGAGCTTTTTGGCTTACAATATGCTCATGGGCAATGTGGATACCAACACGCAGAACTTTTTCCTCTATAACCCGGTCAACAGTGACCGCTGGTATTTCATCTGCTGGGATGGCGATGGTTCTCTTGCCTACAGCGAATTTGAAACGCGCGGCGAGGAATGGCCTTATGGCGAATGGGCGCGCGGCATTTCCAACTATTGGGGTGAAGTGCTCTTTGCCCGACTGCTCCGCGTGGATCATTACCGCGACTTGCTGAGCCAGAAGATGGAGCTGCTCCACAACACCATTACGCCCGCTCGCCTTGCCCAGCAGATTGCGCAATATCGCACGGTGGTCGATCCATTCACCACGCGCATGCCGGATGCCATTCATATGCAAATGGAACACAAACAGCGGGAGCTTGTTTATCAGCGCATGGCCAATGATGTAGAGATCGGCTATCAGGGCTTTCGGACCTCTCTTCAAAAGCCGATGCCCTTCTTTCTTGGAGAGGCAAAGGCGGAAAATGGCCAGCTCCAGCTGCACTGGGATAGCGCTTACGATTTCACCGGCAAGTTCGTGCGCTATACCGTAGAGCTGGCTACGGACTGGAGCTTTGCGCCGGAGACCATCGTTTGGAAAAACGTTCCGACGCTTGAGCTTTCAGCCGCAACAGACCTGCCCCTGCCGGGCATGTATTTCTGGCGTGTCATTGCAACCAACGAAAGCGGATATTCGCAATCCGCATTTGACTTTTTTGAATCCTCAACGGGGAGGCACCCGGGCATGCGGCGCTTCACTGTTGATGCGAATGGGACGGTGAATAACCTACAATGAGCCATCAAGTATACCGCCACGAGCTAAAGTATCTGATCAGCATGCAGGAGTGGGCTTTGCTCCGGCAACGGCTGATGCCGCTCGCGGAACGCGATCGCAACGCTGGGCCAAGCGGCGAATATTGGATTCGCAGCCTTTACTTTGACGATTACTTTCATACTGCCTACAACGAAAAGGAGCTTGGCGTGCTCACCCGGTACAAATACCGCATCCGCGTCTACAATTGCTCGGACGCCATCATACGGCTGGAACGCAAAAGCAAGTTTGGGCAGTACATTCACAAGGAAAGCGCGCCGCTCACCCGCGAGCAGGTCGAGGCGATCCTAGACGGGGATTATGATTTTCTGATCCACAGCGAGCACAATTTGCTGCGCGAATTCTATTTCGAATGCACCTCGCGCCTCATGCGCCCACGTGTGATTGTGGATTACGACCGTGAGCCGTTTATCTTTAGCGCGGGGGACGTGCGCATTACCTTTGATAAGCATGTGCGCGCTGGCTTCGGGCGCTTTTTGCTGTTTGACGCTGAACTGCCCACCGTGGACGTTGTATCGGGGGATCGGATGATTTTGGAGGTCAAGTTCACACAGTTTTTGCCCACGCAGATTCGGCGGCTGCTTGCGCTACGCGCAAGTCAACTAACCTCGGCATCCAAATATGTGCTATGCTGTGACGCGGCGGTACGCGAGCATTCAAATTATCGTGTGGAGGGAATTGTATGGAAAATGCAATGAGTTTTCAGGACGTCATCAAGAAATCCGTGTTGGAGGCGGGTCAATTCTTACAGCCTTATAGCTGGAGCACCGTCGGCAGGGCAGCCGGGTATATCTTCCTAGCGCTGGTGGCGGGGCTATTGCTGTATTGGCTGTACCGCAAAACCTACGCGGGGGTCGTCTATAGCCGCAGCTTTGCCGCATCGCTCGTTGGCATGACGGTGCTTACCTGCGCCATCATCGTAACCATCCAATCCAATGTGGTGCTGTCGCTGGGCATGGTAGGCGCGCTGAGCATCGTGCGCTACCGCACCGCCATTAAGGACCCGATGGATCTGCTATACCTGTTTTGGGCTGTCGCGGACGGCATTGCCATCGGTGCGGGCATGTTCTACATCGCTTTGCTGCTGATGCTGGCGATGAGCGTGCTGCTCCTGTGCCTAAAGAACCGCAGGGGCACGCGGGAAGAAATGTACATCCTGCTGGTGCATTACGATGGCGATGGCGTAGACGAGCAGGTGCGCCGCAGCTTGGGCACGTGCAGGTACAAAGTCATGTCCAAAACACTGCGCAAGAGGGATGTGGAAATGGCCATCGAGGTGCGCATCAAGCACAACAATCTGAACATGCTGGACGCTCTGCGAACCATCGAGGGCGTTACGGACGCAACGCTGGTGCAGTATAGCGGCGATTATATTGATTGATGCGCCTGTATGAAAAGGGAGATGCGTACCATGAGGAGGCGCATTGCAAGCCTGTTTGGCGTGCTATGCCTGTTGCTTGCAGGCACGGCGCAGGCACAATCCGTGCGGATTTTCTATGAGGCGGATCGCGAAACGGCGCTCATCAATCCATATATCGGAAATGCTGCTTGGGCGAGGGAAAAGAGCAGCCTTGAGCAGCCCTTTACGCTGGTTTACGCCAACCTGCGTTGGGCGGATTTTGAACCCGAAGAAGGCCAATATGACTTTGCGGCCTTTGAAGAGGAAAATCAGCTGGACAAATGGCGTGCGGCGGGCAAGCATCTGATTTTGCGTTTCGTGCTGGATCTGCCGCAGGAAAAGAAGCATTTGGATATTCCGCAATGGCTGTACGATCAAACGGGGGACGGCCTGTTTTACCGCACGCCCTATGGCCGTGGCTACAGCCCGAATTACGAAAACGAGCTGCTGATTGCCGCGCATGCGCGCGCCATTGCGGCGCTTGGCGAGCGCTATGGCAGCGATCCTTTCGTGGCCTTTGTGGAGCTTGGCTCGCTGGGTCATTGGGGCGAATGGCATGTGCATGAGACCGTTGGCACACTGCCGGAGGCCAACGTGCGCAACAGGTATGTGACGCCCTATATGGAAGCGTTTCCTCACGCCTATGTCATGGCGCGAAGACCGTTTGCCTTTGCCGCGGAGATGAATCTCGGGCTTTTCAACGACACGAGCGGCGATGCGGATGCCACCGGAGATTGGCTGAGCTGGATTGAGAACGGCGGCAAGTACCAATCGGAAAAAGCCGCGCTTTCTCCCATGCCGCTTGGCTGGATAAAGGCTCCCATCGGTGGCGAGCTGGCGTCGGATGTGGAAATGGATGAGCTGCTCGGCAGCGAGCTTGAAACAACACTCGCATTGTTCCGTGCCTCGCATACAAGCTGGATCGGCCCACACAGCTTTGTGCGGGATGTGGAATGGGGCGGCGAATGGCAACCGGCGCTCAACCAGCTGCTCTGCACCATCGGCTACCGGCTGCGCGTAGAAAGCGCGGTTCTGTGTGAAAGCCCGTATGATGAAGGGCGCAGCCTCACGCTGCACTGGCAAAACGACGGCGTGGCTCCGTTTTATTTTGATTGGCTCGCCACGCTTCGCCTGACCAACGAGGCTGGCGAAAGCACGCTTCTTCCCCTTGACATGCGTCTTTGCGACGTGCTGCCGGGGGAGGACTTTGAAGTTTCCGCTTTGCTGCCAGCGGACGCACGCTTGGTGGAGCTAGGCATTATCAACCCGCAAACTGGCGGCGCGGGCGTGCAGCTTGCGATGCATGCCCGGCAGGATCTGGGCTGGTATACGCTGCTCGCGATAGAGTAGCCTTCGTTTTTTCTTGTAAAAACCATAAACGCCCATTGCAATTCCACAATGGCAGTGATAAAATACAATAGTCAAAGATGGTCAGTATGCTTTGACGAGAGGAGGAATTCCATGCGGCTGAGCGATGCGATCGAGCAGTTTATTAAAACAATGCTCACGCAGGATGAGCAGGAGATTGAGCTCAAGCGCAACGAGCTTGCTGAGTATTTCAACTGCGCGCCCTCGCAAATCAACTATGTGCTGGCAACGCGCTTTACCCCCGATCATGGCTATCTGATTGAAAGCAGACGCGGCGGCGGCGGCTATATACGCATTTTCCGCATGGAGCAGGATACCAGCGAGCAGCTGTTGTATATGCTTCATGAGCGAATTGGCGATTCCGTTGACGCGCTGTGCGCTTCCCACCTGATCCAGCAGCTTGAGGAGCGCGAGCTTGCAACCGCCGCGGAAGCGGCGCTGATGCTTGCGGCTATCGGACCGCAGGCGTTGAGCTTACCGCTTCCGCCAGACATGAAGGACGCGTTGAGAGCCCGAATTCTCAAGAGCATGCTTCTGGAAATCGCCCGCAGGGGTCGAGAGCCAAAGCTGTAAGGAGGGCAATGTATGCTTTGTGAGGAATGCAAAAAAAACCAAGCGACCGTTTCCATTACCGTTACCACGGGTGATGAAACCACCACCCGCCATCTCTGCCCCGAATGCATGCAGAGGATGGAGCTGAGCCTAGCGCATGGGGATATTCAAAGCTTTTTGAGTTCCATTTTATCCATCCTGAGCAGCCAAAAGAGCGAGCCTTCGCTTACTTGCAGCGTCTGCGGGCTTAGCTATGACGAATTTGAACGCACCGGCAAGCTTGGCTGCGCGCAGTGCTACCGCGATTTTGCCGAGCAGCTCAAGCCGCTTTTGCAGCGGATCCATGGGCGCACGCAGCATGCCGGGCGCAAGCCCGCCAATCAACCCGCGCCATCCGCAGAGCTTGCGGGCAACCAGCTGGAGCAGCACATGGAGGAGCTTCGCCAAAAAATGGACGAGGCAGTTGCAAGTGAAAACTTCGAGGATGCGGCAAAATATCGCGACGAGCTGCGCGCGCTTGTGCCGCATGGGGAGGAGAAGCAAGCCTGAAAGGCTTCTTCCTGTTTCCGGTGTTGAAAGGATGGGTACAATCATGGATAGCAACGTTTGTGGCGTGGTGATTTCTGGCCGCGTGCGGCTTGCGCGCAACTACTATGACCTCCCCTTTTCCAACCTAAAGGCGCCGGAAAACGCACGCCTCTGCGTGGAGCGCGCAAAGCAAGCCATGGAAACGGATACGGCAGTCTACGTGCTGTATACGCTACGCGAAATGCCCAAGGTGGAGCGCATGGCGCTGATGGAACGCCACCTCATCAGCCGGGATCTGCTGCAGAGCAGCGATGTGAGCGCGGCGCTCGTCCGCAGGGATCAACGCGTCAGCATCATGGTCAACGAGGAGGATCACCTGCGCATTCAAGCCATCGTGCAGGGGCTGGAGCTTCCTCAGGCAGCACAGGACGCTTTTGCTGTGGAGGATTTGCTGCAGGACGTATGCGCTTTCAGCTTTGATCCGCAGCTTGGTTATCTTACCTCCTGCCCCACCAACACAGGCACAGGCATGCGCGCCTCGCTGATGCTGCACCTGCCCATGCTCACGCGCTTTAAGCAGATGGGCACCATCAACCAAAGCGTGGCAAAGCTCGGGCTGACCATGCGCGGCATCTACGGCGAGGGCAGCGAAGCGCTAGGCGACCTATATCAAGTGAGCAATCAGGTAACGCTTGGGCGAACCGAACAGGAGATCATCGAAGCGGTAACGGCGGTTGGCAAGCAGCTCATCGGTATGGAAAACGCGCTTCGGGAGCGCTGCATGGCACAACAGCCATTTGAGCTCAAGGATACCATCATGCGTAGCTATGGCATTCTGCGCTATGCCGCGCAGATGGACGAGAAGGAATTTATGCAGCATTGGAGCAACCTGCGCCTTGGCGCGGCCTATGAGCTGATCCCGGTATCGCTTGATACGGCGGATGAGCTGCTCACCACCGCACAAAACGCGCACGCGCAGCGCTATGCGCAGCAGCATGCAAGCAACCTCAATGCAGACCGTGCGCGGTGCGAGGTCATTCGCGCACATCTCAATCCAAAACCACAGGAGGTTTAAGTATGGCGATTTTTGGACGTTTTACCCAGCGGGCACAACGGGCGGTGTCGGCGGCACAACAGGCCGCCGTGGCACTTAAGCAGCCCTATGTGGGCACCGAGCATATTTTGTTGGGTTTGCTCAAGGAGCCGGGCCCCATGATGACGGGTTTGCTGCCAGAGGGCGTTACGTATGACATGGTTTTTGCGCATGTGCGCGAGCTGCTGGGCGAGGGCGCTCGCCAGCAAAACGGCATGCTGGAGCTTACGCCGCGTAGCAAGAAAATCCTTGAAAGCAGCATTATGGAAAGCCGTCGCCTGCATCACAGCTTTGTTGGCACGGAGCATTTTTGGCTTGCGCTCCTTCGCGAGGGCGAGGGTGTAGCGGTGAGCATCCTTCGCGAAATGAACGTGGATACGCAGGCGCTTCAACAGCAGATTGAGGAACGGCTGACCAACAACCAGCCCGACGCGGGCGGCGGCGAGGAAAGCGGCGGCGAAGCCTCTGAAAACGGCAAGTCTGATAGCGTACTGGACAAGTACAGCCGGGATTTGACCAAGGCCGCGCAGGATGGCGAGCTGGATCCGGTGATTGGGCGCAGTACGGAAATCGAGCGTATCATGCAGATCATGAGCCGCCGCACCAAGAATAACCCTGTGCTGATCGGCGAGCCTGGCGTTGGCAAGAGCGCCGTGATAGAGGGGCTTGCACAGCTGATTGTGGCGGGGAAGGTGCCGGAAACGCTCACCGGTAAGCGCATCATGTCGCTGGATTTGGGCAGCATGATCGCCGGGAGCAAATACCGCGGCGAGTTTGAGGAGCGGCTTAAGGATACCATCAAGGATGTGCAAAAGCAGGGGAATGTGATTTTGTTCATCGATGAATTTCATACGCTCATCGGCGCGGGCAAGGCCGAGGGCAGCCTCGACGCCGCCAACATCCTAAAGCCCGCCCTCGCGCGCGGCGAGCTGCAATGCATTGGCGCAACGACGATTGACGAATATCGTAAGAACATCGAGAAGGATGCGGCGCTTGAGCGGCGGTTTCAGCCTGTGATGGTTGGCGAGCCGTCCCCCGAGGAGGCGCTGGCCATTTTGAAGGGTCTTCGCGATCGCTACGAGGCGCACCACAAGGTGCAAATCACTGATGACGCGCTGGAGGCGGCGGTGAGCCTCTCCGACCGCTACATCAGCGACCGCTTTTTGCCGGACAAGGCCATTGATCTGATGGACGAAGCCGCCTCCCGCGTGCGCCTGCACAGCTTCACCGCGCCGCCGGATGTCAAGGAGCCGGAGGAGCGCTTGAAGGCGCTCCAAAATGACAAGAAGGAAGCCATTGCGCATCAGGACTTTGAAAAGGCCGCGCAGCTTCGCGATGAGGAGCGTCAGCTCCGCGAAGGGATTGCGCAAAAGCGCGCCGCGTGGGAGCAGCGCAAGAGCGCCAGCCACGATGTGGTAACGGATGAGGACATTGCGCAGATTGTGGCGAGCTGGACGGGCGTGCCCGTGAAAAAGATGACGGAGGATGAAAGCCAGCGTCTGCTGCATATGGAAGAGCTGCTCCACAAACGCGTGGTTGGGCAGGATGAGGCCATCGGCGCGGTGAGCCGTGCTCTGCGGCGCGCCCGTGCGGGTCTGCAAGATCCCAAGCGCCCGATTGGCTCGTTCATCTTCCTTGGCCCCACTGGCGTAGGCAAAACAGAGCTGTGCCGCGCCCTTGGCGAGGCGATGTTCGATGATGAAAACGCAGTTGTGCGCATTGATATGAGCGAATACATGGAAAAGCACAGCGTATCCCGCTTGGTGGGCAGCCCCCCCGGTTACGTAGGCTATGAGGAAGGCGGGCAGCTCACCCAAAAGGTACGCAACAAGCCCTACAGCGTGGTGCTCTTTGACGAGGTGGAGAAGGCGCATCCGGACGTATTCAATATTTTGCTTCAAATTTTGGATGATGGTCGCCTTACGGATAGCAATGGCCGCGTGGTGAACTTCAAGAACACCATTATTGTGATGACGTCCAACGCAGGCGCAAGCGCTATCAGCTCCTCGCGCGCGCTGGGCTTTGGCGGCAGTTTGGAAACCACGCGCAATTATGAGGCCATGAAGGAGCGCGTGATGACCGAAGTGAAGGAAACCTTCCGCCCGGAGTTCATCAACCGCATTGACGACCTGATCGTGTTCCACGCGCTAGAGCCTAACGAGATCAGCAGCATTGCGGGACTGATGCTGGAAAGCGTGCGCAAACGCTTGAAGGATCACGGCATGACGCTTCAATATGATAGCGAGGTGGTTCAGCTGCTGGCCGAGGAAGGCTATGACGCGAGCTACGGCGCGCGCCCACTGCGGCGCACCATTCAGCGAAGTGTGGAGGACGCGCTCAGCGAGGAAATCATTGCCGGAAAGATTGCGCTGGGCGACTGCGTTCAGCTCTATGTAAACGAGGAGCACAAAATTGCGTTTCGCAAGCTAACCGCACTGCCGGAGACGCTGGCGCTCCCGCTGAATGAGGGATAATACGAATCTTGCGCTAAAACGCAAGCATCTATGGCATCTTTTGCCCGTGGTCTGCGTTGCATTTTAGACTTAGATTAGTATAAACCGCCGTATGGCAAGGGTAGGCATATCCCCAAAGGCCGCAGCCAAGAGACTGCGGCCTTTTGCGCGGCGCGAAAAAAAACCGCCCCCGTTTGCACGGGAGCGGCCAAAGAAACAAAGGCTTGGTTACTGCACGCCCTGAAAGGTGAGCAGACTTTCTGGCGGGAAATGCGCGATGAAGGTCTTGCCGCGCGTAAACTGTAGCTCGTTGCCCTGATCGTCAAAAAAGATCGTGGGGGTATCGATGGCCTTGCGTACCCAGTAGCCAGGGATGTAGCGCCCGCCGATGAAAATGTCGGCGTTGCCCTTGCCCACGCTTTGCATAACGGGCATGATCTTGCTGTTGTTGGTGTAGTCATAGCCGATGCGCTGAATAATGACGTTGCTGAAGCTGATTTGCTCCATGTTTTCCTCGGCGCGGTCCTCGGCGCTGGCAAAGGTCATGTAGGGAGCATCGCCGCTATAGCGCAGGTAGAGGTTGTTGCTCTCATCATAGTAGAAATGGGAAATATATTTGTCGTGACCCCAATCCAAATTGAGGCTATAAGCAAAATCATACCCATCGGTATAAGGGTTGGTATCCGCAAACAAGAAAGGATGCGGCGTAGCCACGGTAGAGGCGGGTATCAGCGAACGGATGCCGATAACGTTGACATCGTAGTTATCAGGTGCTTTTATGCCTTTGACGCGGTTTTTGTAATCTACAAAATCGTTATCCAAAAGGTTAAACACAACGCCCTTTTCGCTCGCGCCAAGCTCCGCAAACATCGCGGAGATGTTGTTTTCCTCGCGGCGCGGGCCGCCAGCAAATACAAGGCCGCCCTGCCACTCCTCGCGCAGCAGCACATGGCCGATACGAGCGGAACGCACAGGTCCGACGCTGGTAGGCAAACCGTCGGCAAAGCCATCATTAAATAGGAAGGTGATACGGGTTTGGCCGGAGCGGTAGAGTATGCCCTCGTAAACGACATCGGCATATTGGCCGCCCCACGGCGCGCGCGCGCCAATGCCAGCGGCTTTGACGTTCTTGCCGTTCACCTTCTCGCTGCCTTCAGGGTTGCTGATCTGCACAAGCATCGGCAGGTAAAGGCCGGTCGTATCGGTAGGCAGACCAGTTGTAGGGCTTTCGCCCTCAATAACGGGGTTGAGCGACAGATCAGTCTTGGGGGTAATGTTGCGATCGGCCGCATTTTGAAGCACCGTTCCCTCCATGGGGATGGTGTAATTGTTGTTGCTCTCTTTTTCCTTTTTAGCCGCCATGGCAGAGGTACAACCCAGCATGAGCGTACAGGCCAACAAAAGGGAAATCGCCTTTTTCACGGTACATCCTCCTATGTGTTTCGTTCCGTTTCATTGTGCGTGCGCGCGCTTTTTTGCACGCCACGCCTACTTTAATTATAGCATCTCTGCAAAGTGCATGTCAACGCAATAAGTGCGTAACATATTTCACAATTTTTTGTAGTCGCACCTATCGCTTCTTGTGGTCACCTTTCCGCATGGCGCTTGACTTCCCACGCCAAACAGGGCATAATAGACCCTGCCGCCGCAGGCGGTGGACGAGGATTGTAAGGAACGGAAAGGGGAGATGGCGGTGCCGCATGAAATTACCGGGGTGGAACCAAGCTCTGCCGCACGGCGCGGAGGGTTGCGTGCTGGCGATCTGCTTCTTTCCATCAATGGCGAGGAACTCATCGATGAGATTGATTACCAAGCGTTGATCGCGGGAAACCTCCTGCACATTGCCCTACAGCGCGGGGAGGAAATGCTGAACGTTACCATCCGCAAAGAGGAAGGCGAACCGCTCGGCCTGCATTTTGGCGAAAGCATGACGCTTGCGCCCCGCACCTGCCGCAATCACTGCGCCTTTTGCTTCATTGATCAAATGCCGCCCGGTTTGCGCAAAACCCTTTATGTAAAGGACGATGACTGGCGCTATTCGCTGATGATGGGCAACTTTGTTACGCTGAGCAACGTGGATGATCTTGAATTTGATCGCATTGTGCGCCGCCACGCCACGCCGCTGTATGTAAGCGTGCATACCACCAACCCTGAGCTTCGCAAGCGCATGATGAACAACCGCTTTGCGGGCGACATTCTGCAAAAGCTGCAACGCTTCAAGGATGCGGGCATCCGCTTCCATTGCCAAATCGTGGTCTGCCCCGAGATGAACGATGGCGAGGAGCTTTCGCGCACGCTAGCTGACCTGCGCGCCCTTGCGCCCGCTGCGCAGACTGTGGCCATGGTGCCTGTGGGGCTGACGCGCTTTCGCGATGGGCTGGCGCCCTTGCGCCCCTTCACGCGCGAAGAGGCGTGCGCGTTGCTGGAGCGCATCGCTCCGTTTCAGGAGGAATGTCGCAGGACGCTTGGCACCACCTTCGCCTTTCCCAGCGACGAGTTTTTCTGCCTAAGCGGACGACCCATACCGCCGGAAAGCTGGTATGAGAACTTTTCGCAGATTGAAAACGGCGTCGGCCTTTTGCGCAGGCTGGAAAGCGAAATGGAAGAGGCTGCCGAGTTTGACGATGAGCCAGCGCCCGAAATGCCAAAAACCTACGTGCTGCCAACGGGCGTGAGCGCCACGCCGCATATGCGCCGACTTGTGGAGCGCTTTAAACCCAAGAGCGCTTCGGTGCGGGTGCTGACGGTGCCAAACCACTTTTTTGGCGAAACGATCACGGTCACGGGGCTTTTGACGGGCGGCGACGTGCTTGCGGCGCTCACGTCCGAGATTTGCGAGGGCGCGGATGAAATCCTGCTCTGCGCGGTCATGCTGCGCCATGAACGCGACCTTTTTTTGGATGACATGCATATTGAGGAATTCCGCGCCCGCGCGCCCCTGCCGGTTCGGCTGACGGATAGCGATGGGCAAGCACTCTATGACGCGCTTCGCGGACGCGCGTCCAGCGAAACAAATTAACCCCAAATAAGGAGGAACTATGGCAAAGCCGCTTGTGGCCATCGTAGGCCGCCCAAACGTAGGAAAATCTACCTTTTTTAACAAGATTGCCGGTAGGCGCATCTCCATTGTGGAGGATGTGCCGGGTGTGACGCGCGACCGCGTATACGCCGATGTGGAATGGATGGGTCGCCGCTTCAGCATGGTGGATACTGGCGGGCTGGATCTGCGTAGCGATGATGTGCTTCTGTCCCAAATGCGCCATCAGGCCGAAATCGCCATGGAAACGGCAGATGTCATCTGCTTTTTCACCGATGGGCGCACGGGCATGACCACCGAGGATCAGGACGTGGCGAACTATCTGCGCCGCACGCACAAACCCCTATTGCTGGTTGTGAACAAAATGGATTTTGCTGGTTTAAACGATCAGCTCTATGAGTACTACAACCTTGGCCTTGGCGATCCGATGGCCATCAGCAGCACCAATATGCTGGGGCTTGGCGATCTGCTGGAGGCCATTGTGAAGCTCCTGCCCCCGCCTGAGGCGAACGAGCAGGAGGACGAGGAGCACGTGATTCAGCTTGCGCTGGTCGGACGCCCCAACGTGGGCAAAAGCTCGCTGTGCAACAAGCTGCTTGGGCAGGAACGCACCATGGTGAGCGATATTCCCGGCACCACGCGCGACGCGATTGATAGCATGTTCATAGATTCGGATGGCGTGCGCTTCAACATCATCGATACGGCGGGCATGCGCAAGAAAAAAGCCGTGGAGGATGAAACCCTGGAGCGCTATAGCGTGCTGCGCTCCATTGCCGCCATTGACCGCTGCGATGTTGCTTTGCTGATGATTGACGCGCAGACCGGCGTTACAGAGCAGGATACAAAAATCGCCGGGCTGATTTTAAACGCTGGCAAGGCCGTGATTGTGGTTGTCAACAAATGGGATGCCGTGGAAAAGGAAACCAATACGCTGGAAATCTTCCGCAAGCAGGTGCTTTCCGATCTGAAATTTATGAGCTACGCGCCGGTGCTGTTCCTGTCCGCACTGACGGGCCAGCGCGTGAATACGGTGCTCTCCGCCGTGAAGGAAGCGTATACGCAGTACAGCAAGCGTGTTTCCACCGGCGTGCTTAACGAAGTGCTCGCCGACGCGCAGGCTAGCCTACAACCGCCCATCTCCGCGGGGCGCAGGCTCAAAATTTACTACGGAACGCAACAAAGCGTTTGCCCACCCACCTTTGTGCTGTTCATCAACAGCGTGGAGCTGATGCATTTTGCCTATGAGCGCTACCTAGAGAACCATTTCCGCAAGAGCTTTGGGTTTGCGGGTACGCCGATCCACTTTATCCTGCGGGAAAAAACCAAGGAAGATAAGTAAAAGAGGCTTTAGGGGGAGCACTTCCCCCTAAAGCCATGGCCCGCAGCCGCGGGCTATTTTTTTTCTCCAAACGTCACCATGAAGGCCTTTCCAAGGGCATGCCCTTGGAAAAAAGCGGGCGTTAGGAGGCAAAGCCTCTTAACGCCCAGCCTCCCGGAGCTTGCAAACCAGTCATGCTACGCCTCCGGCTCAAATGGCTCTAGGCCGTTTACCACGTCATCCAACACAGCCATCACATAGGGCATGCCCTTGTCCTGCTTTCCCTGCGAAATCACATCGTCGGCCATGAGAATGGTGGGGTTGCTGATGGCCTGTAGCACGCGCACGGCAGTGCTGGGCGTGCTCAGCAGCGCCGCGCCCGCCAAGACCAGCCCGTTAGAACCGCTTTTGTTGAAATAGAAGCATTTGACGCCCTTGCCCGCACGTGACTGCGGTTCAAAATCCATAAAGAGAATGCGCTTTGCAAAGCCGCGGTCGCTAATCAGCAAAATCTGATCGACCGCCATGGGCTGCGCACACCAAATAATCTCGTCTGCGCTTTCTAGCGTCATGCCCTTCACGCCGCCAGCCACACGACCCATCACAGGGAGCGCGTCCGTATGGAAACGAATGCTCATGCCATTACGGGTCAATAGCAGCATATCCAGCGCCGGATTCAGCCACAGCACGGCAAAGAGGCGATCCTCTGGGCGCAGGTTGAGCGCGGCAAACTTTTGCCGGCGCACATCGTACTCGGTGGCGGCGCTTCGCTTGAGCTGCCCCTGTGCGGTCACAAAGAGCAAGTCAGGCATGGTTTTGAGCTCGTCCGCCTTCACGCATAAAATCTGCACAGGCTGCTCGTTTTCCTCAAGCCCAGCCAAAACGCCGCTGAGGAGCGCCCCGCGCTCCTTTGCTTTGCCCCCCTCGCTGATTGCCGCCACGCTTAACGTGTAGCAATTGCCAAGGTTGGTGAAGAAATAGAGCGTGCGATCGGTCATGGTATCAAAGCGGTAAAGCGGCTTTTCATCGGCGGGGGAGGGCTCCGCGCTTTGCTGCTGCTTGCGCCCCTTGCTGGGGTACGCGCGGCGCAGCAGGCCGGAGCGCGTATAGGTGACAACGGCCTCCTCTGCGATGATATCATCGTGCGCAACGGCCTCCACCACATTGCCGACATCCGCAAGCGTGGTGCGGCGGTCGTTTCCATACTGGGCGGCAACCTCGCGAAGCTCTTTTTTGATGACGTTCATCAGCTTTTTTTCGTTGCCCAAAATGGCCTCCAGCTCCGCAATTGCTTTAAGAAGCTCGGCATATTCCTTGCGAAGCGATAAAATTTCCAAACCGGTTAAGCGCTGTAGACGCATATCCAAAATGGCCTGCGCCTGTATTTCACTCAGCTGGAAGCGTTCCATAAGGCCGGTCTTTGCGGCCTTGGGGTTGGCGCTGGCGCGGATGAGCGCGATGACCTCATCGAGGTTGTCTACCGCGATCATCAAGCCCTCCAAAATATGCGCCCGTGCCCGCGCCTTGTCCAGATCATACTGTGTGCGCGCCGTCACCACGTTTTTGCGGTGGCGAATGTAATAGCGGATCACGCGGCGCAAGCTCAAAAGCTTGGGCTTGCCCTCCGCGATGGCGACCATGTTGACGCCAAAGGTCACCTGCATATCGCTGTATTTGAACAGGTAGCCCAGTACCTTATCAACATCGGCTTCCTTGCGAAGCTCCACAACGGCGCGCATGCCGGTGCGGTCGCTCTCGTCGCGAATGTCATAGATGCAGCCAAGCGCGGCTTTTTTCTCCTCGCTTAGCTTGAGAATGCGCTCCAGCATGGAGGCCTTGTTCACCTGATAGGGAATCTCTGTGATCACGATGAGCTTGCGCCCCGCCGTGCCATCCTCCACATGGGTTCTCGCCCGCAGCAAAAGCCGACCCCTGCCGGTGGCATAGGCGTTGCGAATCTCCTCGGTGTTCAGGAGCAGGCCGCCGGTGGGAAAATCCGGCGCGGGAATGATCTTCATCAGCTCGTCCACCGTGATATCAGGGTTATCGATTTGCGCAATCACTGCCTCTACGCTTTCGCGCAGGTTATGCGGCGGGATGTTGGTGGCAAGGCCAACGGCAATGCCGCTCGCGCCGTTCACCAGAAGGTTGGGGAAGCTGGCGGGCAGCATATCCGGCTCCTTGAGGGTATCATCGAAGTTCAAGCGAAAGGGCACCGTGTTCTTTTCGATATCCCGCAGCATCTGCATGGCGAGGGGGGTCATGCGCGCCTCCGTATAACGCATGGCAGCGGCGCCGTCACCATCCACGGAGCCAAAGTTGCCATGCCCATCCACCAGCGGGCCGCGCATGCTGAAATCCTGCGCAAGGCGCACGAGCGCTTCGTAGACGCTGCTGTCACCATGCGGGTGATATTTACCCAAGCAATCGCCTACGATGCGCGCGCACTTGCGGTGCGGCGTATCCGGCGTAATGGCAAGCTCGCTCATCGCATAGAGGATGCGGCGCTGCACGGGCTTTAGGCCATCCTCCACGCGCGGCACGGCTCGCTCCATAATGACATGCTCTGCATAGGGAATCATGCTGTTGTGCATGACCTCCTCCAAAGGCATGTCCACAATGTTTTGATCCTGCGCGATGGGTTCATCTTTGCGGCTCATTGGTTTTTCCTCCCCCCTTCCATGCTATCAGCGATGGCTGTGAAGCTGTCTTCACGGTTGAAATTCGCATATTGACTGATGTATTCGCGCCTAGGCTCCACCTTATCGCCCATGAGGATGGTCACAAGGCGTTCAGCCTGCGCCGCGTCCTCAATCGCCACGCGCACAAGCTTGCGCTGACCGGGATCCATGGTGGTTGCCCAAAGCTGCTCGGGGTTCATCTCGCCCAAGCCCTTATAGCGCTGTAGGGCATAGCCCTTAGACGTACCCTTGGTGAGCTTTGCAAGCTCAATGTCGTCATATGCGTATTGCACCTTCGTGCCGCGCTGCACCTTGTAAAGCGGCGGCATGCCAATGTACACATGCCCCTTGGTAATCAGCTCACGCATGAAGCGGTAAAAGAAGGTGAGCAAAATGGCACGGATATGCGCGCCATCCTGATCGGCATCGGAAAGGATGATGACCTTGTGGTATTTGAGCCCATTGAGGCTGAAGCTCTCATCGATATTGGTGCCCAGTGCCGTGATGAGGGAGCGGAACTCCTCGTTGGTCAGCACCTGATCCAAGCGCTTTTTTTCGACGTTCAGGGGCTTGCCGCGAAGGGGCAGAATGGCTTGAAAGCGGCGATCACGACCCTGCTTCGCGCTGCCGCCTGCACTATCGCCCTCAACAATAAACAGCTCGTTTTGCTCCGGCTTGCGGCCTGTGCAGCTGGAAAGCTTGCCGACCAGCGGCGCTGCCTCCAGCGCGCTCTTGGTGCGGGCAACGTCGCGCGCCTTGCGAGCCGCCTCGCGCACACGAGCGGCGCGTACCGCTTTTTCAATGAGCTGCTGGGCGAGGTCCTGATGCTTTAAATCCTCAAAATACTTGGTGAGCTGTTCTGTTAAAATGCTTTCCACCAACGGGCGCACTTCGGTATTGCCAAGCTTGCCCTTGGTTTGCCCCTCGAACTGCGGGTTTTTGACCATGGCAATCATCACAGCCGTTATGCCCTCGCGGAAATCATCGCCGCCAAGGTTTGTTTCTTTTTCCTTGAGCGCCCCCAGACGGCGCGCAAAATCGTTCATAACCTTGGTATAGGCGGCGCGAAAGCCGGTTTCGTGCGTGCCGCCCTCGCCGGTGGGGATGTTGTTGACATAGGAAAACACGTTTTCGGTGTAGCTATCCGTATACTGGATTGCCACGCGGAAAATCACGCCTTCGCGCGTGCCCTCCAGATAGATGGGCTCCTCAAACAAGGGCGTTTTATCAGCGTTCAAATACTTTACATAGTCGCTGATGCCACCCTCGTAGCAAAACGTCAGTCTGCCGGTTGCGTCCATTTCTGCCGGGCGAGCCAATTCCTCCGCGTCATCCTCCGCATCGCCCTTTTGCGCCTCGTTTTCGTCCAAGAAGCTAATCGTCAGCCCCTTGTTGAGGTAGGCAAGCTCGCGCAGGCGGCGCAACACAATATCGGTATTAAAGCGATTGGTTTCGAAAACATCGCTATCCGGCAGAAAGCGCACCTCTGTGCCGCGCTCTCGCGTATTCCCAACCAGCTGTAGGGCTGCGGTAGGGCGGCCGGATACGATCTTCTGCTGGCGCGGGTCATACGCGCTTTCAAAGCGCATGTGGTAATGCTTAAAATCGCGGCTGACGTCCACCGTAAGCCATTTGCTAAGCGCATTGACAACCGACGCGCCCACGCCATGCAGGCCGCCGGAATAGCTGTAGTTTTCGTTGTTAAACTTGCCGCCCGCATGCAGCTTGGTATAGATTACCTCCACGCCGGACACGCCAAGCGTTGGGTGCATATCAACTGGCATGCCGCGCCCATTATCGCGCACACCAGCGGAGCCATCGGCGTAAAGCGTCACATCCACGCGTGAGGCAAAGCCGCCCATTGCCTCGTCGATCGCGTTATCCACGATTTCCCATAGCATATGGTGCAGCCCGCGCGAGCCTGTGGAACCGATGTACATGCCGGGACGCATGCGCACAGCGTCCAGCCCTTCCAGTACTTGAATACTTTCGGCGTTATAGGTCTTTGCCATTCCTTCTGATCCACTCCATCTGACAGCCTAATGCGGAGAACCGCAACGGCTGATTATAGCATGAAGGGCTAGGCAAAGCAAATGCGTGCGTTGCGAAAAACGGCAATCGGCTCCTATGCGCATGTGGCGATTCATTTTTGAGTGGCAAAGGCGCGATGCGGCTTTCACAGTGCGGTAGTAAGCTTCAACAACTTCGTGTAAGCCATCGCTAAAAAATCAGCTGCTGATAAATCTTTATATAGCAAGCTTTTTTTATGATTGCGGTTGAAATCAGCTTCTAATGTTATATTTCTTGGCTTTTTGCATTTTGACAAATCGAGCATTACTTGATTCCAATCAATTGCCCCGTCAAAGGGGAGCAAATGCGTATCATCATCGCCAAAATTATCATCTAAATGTACTGCAAGCAGCTTATCGCTATATCTTGATAAGCAATCAGCGTCAGGATGGTTGTAGTATTCGTGACCACTATCATAGCAAAAACCAAGCCGTTCTGACTGAATATTGGAAAATATATAATCCAAATGCTGTATGCCATTCATGTTTTCAAGCGCAATGTTTACTTGCTTGGTTTCTGCAAAATCTACAAGTCTTTTTACTCTCTTCAACCCTATTGGTGTTATTGGAGGCTTTGATGATAACCGTGTTATATGCGCAACCGCTGTAGGAATACGATGTCGTTGGCAATCAGCTACACACGCAATTAGTGATTCGAGATAATCTTCTCCACTAATGCAATCACTCCACAAATCATTCGGATTGTTAGCAGGTGCATGTACATAGTCAATGTCCAATCCGAAACTGCGTGCTATAGCGGGCTGACTATTTTTATTTTCATCAGGTTCATCGCCCCACCAAAGAGCAGTCGCGTTAAAACCTGCTTCCTTAATCAACTGTAATCTTTCTTGAACAGGCAACTGATAACTGAACCACGAAAAAATACCGAATCCCGACACATGCAATCCTCCTATGATATTAATAATCCCACTAGACAAATCCAACTTTGTAAACGAGTGCAGTATACCGTACAACCCCTTAGCTGTCCAGCACTTCACAGCGAAAGGCTCTTTTCCCGTTCATGAAGCAAGTGGCTGATAGTGATTGTGAAGGCTTTGCAAAACAACAAAATAAACGATCATCTCTGACGCTAAAGATGGCAAAAACCAAAACAAGACTCCATGCGTTTTCACCACTGTAGGCAAATGCCACTGTCCTGCCGGGATACCGAAATTCCGTCAAAGAAATCCTCCATGCGAAACCCACAATCGCCAGAAAAAGATTGAAATCCCAACCGCTTTCGGCTATACTTGGCTAGGCCAGCGCCTATGGCACAGCAAAAATGCAATGGTTTGGGAGTAGCAATGATGAACATACTATCGATGATATCCACCGTGATTTATACCTTCTTTTTTATTGGCGCAGCGCTCACGATTCGCGTAGAAAAAAAGAATATTTTGAAGTGGACATCCATTGCTGTTTTAACTAGCTTGGGCTGGTGGTCGTTTTGCAATGCCTTCTTTTTTGCGGCAGATACGGTAGAGCAAGCTTGGTGTTGGCACAAATTAAGCTCCATCGGTTGGTGTGGCTTTGTTCCCCTCACGTCGTATTATTTTTTGACGCTGGTCAATGACAAAAAGAAAAAAGCACCTTGGTGGAAGCAGCTTTTGTTCTTTACGCCTGCGGTTGTTCTGATTGCCAGAAATCTATTTGGGGATACCACTTCTTTGGCGCAAAACATCGTACAGTCCACAAGCGGCTGGGGCTGGACCTATGAAAACTCCATTTCTTCGTTTTGGCTATGGGCGTATCTGCTCTACGTTGCACTTTACTTAGGCCTTAGTTTTTTTCTTCTATACAAATGGGGGAAAGCCGCAAAGCACAAAATGAAAAAGGAAATGGCGAGTGGCTTTATCGTATTAGACTGCATCACCATTTTATTTGGCATTGTTACGGATGTGATTTTTCCGCTTACCCGCCCAATTCTACCCGCGTTAGCAAGCGTTGGAGCGGCTTTGTTTGGCATTGGCTATTTCGGAATCGTTTGCCGATTCGATATTTTCAATATTGATAAGGTCATTTCCGCTGAGGATATTTTGAAAATAAGCAGCAACCCGTTGCTGATTGTTGATGAAAGCATGGAAATTTTGAAGTGCAATATTGCAGCCGAGCATCTATTGGGCTACGATAAAAACGAATTGATGGGCGAAAATCTAACGCGGCTGACCTCCATCCCCATTGCGATTGACCAGTTCTCCTGCAATGATCAATTAACCAATGTGGTGTCCCAAATGCACTGTAAGGATGGAAACGTGAAGGATGTGCTGTTATCCACCTCAATCGCTAATGATAGCCGAAATAGCTTTATCTGCATCATCGTTTCCTGTCAAGATATCACAAAGGAAAAAAAGACTCAAGATGAGCTGGAGCTTGCGCGTGAAAAATACAAAAGGCTCGCGGACGATTATCAAAAGCTTGCTAACTATGATTCGCTGACGGGTCTTCCCAATCGCAGATGCTTTTTTGACGCTTTAAGCAATTATGAAAAGCAATACGAGACAGAAAAAAAGGATTTTACCATATTGTTTTTTGATTTGGATAACTTCAAATACATTAACGATTTATATGGGCATGCGGCGGGGGACAGGGTGCTGATAGCGGCGGCTGACAAGCTCAAAGCCTGCATGGGAAAGGATGAATTTATCGCAAGGCTGGGCGGTGACGAGTTTATGATGATCATCCCCGTTGCGGAGGCCGCTTCCATTGACAACAAAATGCGGCTCATTCATGATGCGTTTTCCCAAAGCATTCTTCTGAATGGAGCGCCCTATCAAATTCACGTTTCCATTGGCTTCGGGATATTTTCACAAGCAAAAAACACAATCAATCTGATGCAAATCGCCGATGAGGCAATGTATGTGGATAAACAAAAAAGCAAAGCGTAGGTCGTGATTTGCAAGCGACCATAGCCTTCACTTTCCGCTACTGCCGAGCCGCCCTTCCATGCGCGCGGAGCCTCTTTCGCACAGCTCGCGATAGGATAGCTCGCATACCTGTGTTTGCGGCACAGGCAGCAGCAGCGCCTGACAAACCGCCTTTTGAAGCGAATAGAGGATCGCGGACTCCTGCCCCAGCATCGCTTGCAGCGCTGGCGCCGCCTCCTCCTTAACCAAATAGAGCGGCGCGGCGTTGTGGTTGGTCAGCGCCACGAGCCACTCTCCGCGATAGCCGCTGTCGATTACGCCGCAGCGCTGCCCGATGCCCTTTGTGCCCGTGGAGCCGCGCTCCATGAGCTGAAAATAATACCCCTGCGGAAAGGCGCTCGCAATGCCCGTGGGCAGCAAGCGCGTTTCGTGCGGTGCAAAGCGAAGATACGGTTCGTCCACACATAGGTAAATATCATAGCCCGCGTCCTCATCCCGCTTGCAGGGGATGATTGCGCCGGGCTTTGTTTTTGCAAAGCAAAGCTCTATGGGTTCCATCAGCGGTAGCCTCCTTGGTTCAGATGGCCTATTATAGCGTTTTGCGCTCGTCATGGCAAGCCGCGGCCTGCGCGGGCAGGGCAGCCGCTTACCATTTACGCGTTTCAATCCGGACGATTTTTTCAGTTCAGCTGCGTTGGAGCGTCACCATGGAGGCAGCTGTAAAAAGCGCGGCAGAAATCCAAAACGAAAGCAAAACCTACCTGCAAGCTCTCGCCATTGTATCAAAAATAAGCTATAATAGAATCGATATCGGTTCTAATGAAACAAAAATGCAGCGACAGTAAGGATAAGCCGATATCAGCGTACAATTGATACAAATGAGGTGCGGTCAATGGAATTGGGGCACAAGGAAAAAGCGAGCTTATCTGCTTTTGAGGCGAAGACTGAATTCAAGCTTGATCAAGAAAATCGATGGGTTCAACGTGCTTGCATCATCCCGTGGGGTGCGCTGGAAGCGCGCTTTTGTAGTCAAGCGCACGCCGTTAAGCAGGCTACCTTCCGGCTGGGGCTTGCGGCATGCCTGATTCAGGAGGCTTATGGATATAGTGATTGGGAAACGGCGTGTCAGATACGGGAATCGCCGTACCTGCAATATTTCTGCGGCTATTCACGCTATGACGCATGCCGCCGCCAGCCTGTGGAAGAAGATATGGAAACCTACCGCCAGTGCCTTCAAGTGGAGACCTTACAGGAGATCAACCTTCTGATTGGCCAATTGGGAAAAAATCCAAGGACATAAGCGCCGCAATCCATACCGAGCGATATACTTTGCCCACAGGCAGGGAAACCCATGCGAAAACACGAATTCTTGTGACATCGCACCACTGTGCGCGAGCTTCCCTTCGCGTACGCGTGGGGGAGTAGCACAACCCAAACAATCAACGGCATAAGGAGCGGACAAAGCATGATACATTTGCAAAAAGATGGAGCTACAATGGATATTGCCCTCTTGGGCGCGGAAATGCGCGAATTTCAAAGCGCGGATGGCAAGCAGCGCCTATGGAGCGGCAGCCCCGAGGTGTGGAAAAGCACCGCGCCGGTGCTTTTTCCCGTGATTGGCATGCTCAAGAACGGCGCGATTGAAATCGAAGGCAAAACCTATCAACCGCCAAAGCATGGCTTTGCAAAGCTGATGCCGTTTGAGGTGAGCGAACAGGGCGAGGACTTTGTCACCCTGACGCTCAAACAAAACGAGGAAACCAAAAAGGTTTATCCTTTTGATTTTGCGCTAAGCGTCACGCATCGCTTTGTGAAAGATGGCTTTGAAACGCGCTATACGGTGGAAAACCATTCCTCACGAGCTATGCCCTTCGCCATTGGTGGACATCCGGGCTTCCGCTGCCCCATGAACGAGGGCGAGCGGTTTGAGGATTATGTGCTTCGCTTTGAAAAGCCGGAAACGGGCGAGCATCTGCTGTGTACGCCGGAGCATTATGTGGGCGGTTCGGCTATTGTGGATCTGGGCGCGGATCAACGCACGCTTCCGCTTTGCTATGCGGATTATGACAGGCTGGATACCTACATGTTTGCGGGGCTTCACAGCCGTAGCGTGGAGCTGGTTCATCGCCAAACCGGCAAGGGCATTCGCGTGAGCTTCCCGGAGATGGAGGTTCTTGCGATTTGGACGATGCCGCTAAAGCAGGCTCCCTATCTGTGCATTGAGCCGTGGCAGGGCATGCCTGCGTATGCCGAGGAAACCGGTCGCTTTGAGGATAAGCCCTATCATGTGAAGCTTGGCGTTGGCTGCGCTTACACCTGCGGCTATCGCATGGAAGTGATCTAGCACCAGGCGGACAAAAAGGAAGCCATTCATGGATAAACTGCCCCAATGCACGCAAGCGCATTGGGGCAGTTAGCGTTGTTATTGCTTGTCCTCATACCCGAGGGTACGCAGGTCATCCATGCGGTTGCGCCAGTTCTCGCGCACCTTCACCCATAGCTGCAAATTCACATGAATGCCCAACAGGGATTCGATGTCTTGGCGAGCCTCCTGCCCAATGACCTGCAACATCGCGCCCTGCTTGCCGATAATAATGCCCTTATGCGCGGCACGCTCGCAGTAGATGGTTGCGTGAATCTCCATCAGCCCGGCGCTCAATTTGTTCATAGCCATCATCTCCACGCCGATGCCGTGAGGAACTTCATCGCGCAGGTGGCGCAGCGCCTTTTCGCGGATCAGCTCACCGCAGATCAAGCGCTCAGGCTGGTCGGTGATGGTGTCCTCGGGAAAATACTGCGGCCCTTCCGGCAGGTAGCTGATGAGCAACGCCTTGAGGCTGCTCAGGCCATCGCGTGACGCGGCGCTGATGGGCACGATATCGTCATAGCCAGCGTCTGCAAAGCTCGCGATCAGGCTCAAAAGGCTTTCCTTGGGAAGCAGGTCAATCTTATTGAGCACAAGCACCTTTTTTACATTGTGCTTTTGCATATCGGCCACCACAGCGCGATCCTGCTTGCCAACAGCGGTCGCGTCCACCATGACGACCAGAGCGTCGATGCCCTGTAAAGCGTCCTTGGCGGCCTGCATCATATACTCGCCTAAGCGGTTATGCGGCGTGTGCAGGCCGGGCGTATCCAGAAATACAATCTGGCTGCCTTCTTGTGTGCATACGCCCATGATGCGGTTGCGTGTGGTTTGTGGGCGATTGCTGACAATCGCTACCTTCTCGCCGACCATGGCATTCATCAGCGTGCTTTTGCCGACGTTGGGTCTGCCAATGATGGCGATAAAACCTGAATGATATGTGGACATGCTAAATGATCATCCTTTCCAAATTCAACTGGGCAGATCCTTCGGCCCAAAGCTGTGGGGGAGCAAGGCGCGCAGGGTGGTTTCGACCACTTCGTTTTCCCCCCAGGTTACAAGCACGCGCAGGTCGGGCGCGAACTCGTTGAGCGCTTGGCGGCACGCGCCGCAGGGATAGGGCGGCGCGCCGTTGGAGGCGATGGCGATGGCGGTAAATTCCCGCGCGCCTTCGCTGACGGCTTTAAACAGAGCCGTGCGCTCCGCGCAATTGCTCAGCCCGTAGCTCGCGTTTTCTACATTGCAGCCCTGAAAGATGCGCCCGTCTGCGCTGAGCAACGCTGCCCCTACGCGATAGCGGCTGTACGGGCAGTAGCTTTTCTCGGTTGCTAGGCGCGCCAGCGCCAATAACTCCTCATCACGCGGGGTGGCGGGGCTTTCCTCCCGTGAAATGCCCGCCATTTGCAGCGCCTTTTCTTCCATGTGACGCATCTCCTTTTTCTCGTCGGGTTGCATGTGGTCATAGCCCATCAGGTGAAAAAGCCCATGGGTCAGCAGGTAGCATAGCTCGCGCCGCAGACTGTGCCCGTACTCGGCCGCCTGCGCCCGCGCATGCTCCAGCGAAAGGATGAGATCGCCAAGCATAGACGCCGAAAGCTCCGGGTCAAGCTCAGCGCGCAAGCGCCTTTCACAGCTGCGCGCGGTGCGTCCCTTGGGGTAGTTCACCGTGGGAAAGCTCAATACATCGGTTGCGTGGTCGATGCCGCGGTATTGCGCGTTGATGGCACGGATGTGCGCATCGTCCGTTAGCAATACGTGCACGGCGCAAGGCAACGTCACACCCTCCGCCGCTTGGCAGCAATCCGCTACCAGCGCAAACGATTCATCAAGCTGCGCGTATAGCTCCTGCTCCCACTCAATGATCATCCTGTGCCTCCGGCTTTTCAGCGTCGCTTTTGCGGCTCTCTTCTGCTTCGTTCGCATCGGCGGGCGCTTGGGCAAGCTTCCGCGCGTCTAGCATGGCTTGCTCGTCAGCCGCCTCGCCGCTGTCAGCTGGCACTTCATCAGAGGCGTGCTCGGCTTGCGCCGCGACCTCCTCCACAAGCTGCTCGGCGGCGCGTTCGGGATTTTCATCCGTCACGCGGTGCAGCTCCTGCGCCTCTACGGGGCTTTCCTCGGCCTGCGTAAGCGCAGCCACATGCGCGGCAGCGGATGGGCTGATGGAGGGATATTCAATGCGCTCATGGAACACGCCGTTGAGCACGGTGGAGAATGTTTCGCATATCTTGGTGATGTTGCGCAGTGTCAGGGGCGCGTTGTTGAGCTGCCCATCGTCCAGCTTGCTGCGCACGAGGCGGGCGATGAACTCCTCAATGGCCTTAGGGGTGGGGTCAGGCATGCTGCGCACGGCTGCCTCCACGGTGTCGGCAAGCATGATGATCGCGCTCTCCTTGGTGTGCGGGCGCTTGCCGTCGTAGCGGAAATCGGCGATATCCACGGCCTGCCCGTCTGCCTGTTGTAGGGCTTTATGATAGAAGTACATAACGGGCGTATCACCGTGGTGCTCGATGATGATATCCTGTATTTCCTGCGGCAGGTGGTATTGCTGCGCCATAATGAGCCCGTCGCGCGTGTGCGCCGTGACGATGGCGGCAGATACGTAGGGGTTGGTGTGCTCGTGCGGGTTCTCGCCAATCTGGTTTTCCTTAAAATACAGGGGGCGTTTGAGCTTGCCAATATCGTGGAAATAACCGCCCGCGCGCGCAAGCAGTGGGTTTGCGCCCACGGCTTCGGCAGCGGCCTCCGCGAGGTTGGCCACGATGATGCTGTGGTGGTACGTGCCGGAGGCCTCAATCAGCAAACGCCGAAGCAGCGGATGGTTGGGGTTGGAAAGCTCCAAAAGCTTGGCAGAAGTGGCAAGGTGGAAGAATGATTCGATCATTGGATCCAGCGCGACGCATAGCACGGAGGCGGTCAGCGCGCCGCTTGCGCTCCAAAGCGCGTTGCTGAATACGTAGCTGATGGAGGTGTTGGTCATAAAGCCAACCGCTAGGATGATGACGATGTTGGAAATTGCGGTCAAAATGCCGCAGAGCAGCACCTGCTGGCGGTAGGGCTTGCGCCGGATGATGATCACGGCGAAGAACCCGCTGATGAGCGTGGTGAAGAGCAGGTTGATCATCTCGGAGCCGTACGTGCTATCCCCACCCGCAATGAGCGCGCTCACAAGCACAGCCATGGAGCACGCGCCCGCCGCGCCAACGCCTGCGTTTAAAAGCCCCGTGAGCATCATCACGGCGAGCAGCGTCGGCGCCATATAGGTTTGCACCATCTGTCCCAGGATACAAATGCCCAAAGACAGGCATAGGATCATCATGATAATGGTGAGGCGTTTGGGGTTGCGAAGCGTGTGCGGATCCCATAGCGCAAGCGCGGCAAGCAGCGTCACAACGCTGAGGAAGACCATCAAAAGCCCGCCCATGTACATCATGACATCCACGGTATCGTTATCCAGCAAGCCAAGGCTACGCAGCATTTCCAGCTGGTTGGCTGTCACGCGCTCACGCGCCAGCACGATGTTTTGCCCCTGCTTGTAAATCACGGGATCAACGGTGGCACGCGCCTCTTCTTGCAACTTCGCGGTCGCGTCCTGATCAACAACCATATTGGGCTGGATCACCTTGCGCAGGATGGGCGTTACCACGTTTTGCAACAGATCCATCTCTGTCTTGTAGCCGATGATTTGTTGCAGGTACTGGATGGATTCGTTGACATACCCTTCGCGGATGGTGGTGTTCAGGGTGTTTTCAACCGCAGAAAAGAGATTATCCTCCAAATTGAGCATCTGTTGATCGCTCGCGCGCAGGAGCGTGTTGATCTGGTAATCCGCCAGCGGTACCAGCGTCAGCAGGGATTTGGCATATTCAAGCTCCGCCTCCGCAAAGACGTATTTATTTTGCTTGGACGTATCCTGCGGCGCATATTGCTCCAGCATCTTGCGGCCATATTGCTGCACGGCGCCGGCTTGGGTAAAGACATTGTCTAAGCTTTGCAGCACCGTGCCGGATACGCCTTCCTTGAACAGGTAGGTGGGTTCCACCTGCTTGGAGGCCTCCTCGCGCTGGCGCGCGGTGCTGATCTCATCCACCACATCCTTGGAGGCGGTGATGGTGCTGTGCGCGATATCGCCAACTTTGAGGTCGTACCGCTGGGGCGTAATGGCAAGCAAGAACAGTACGCACATCAGCGCTGTGCCGAGCAGCAGCACATAGGCGCATTGCGCCGTGCGCGAGCGCAGCGCCTGCCCGAGCGATTCCCATGACGAACGGTGCTTTTTTTTATTGACAGGGCGTTTGTTGAACATCATTTCCGGTTCCCCTCCTGTCTCTCTCGTATGCCTCGTAGGCTTTTACGACGGCTTGTACCAAATCATGACGCACCACGTCGGATTGCCCCAGCCTTACGATGGCGATTTCGGGCACGTCCTTGAGCACGTCGATGGCTTGCGTCAGGCCGCTTTGCTTGCCAAAGGGCAGGTCGGTCTGTGTGAGGTCGCCGGTGATCACCACGCGGCTGCCAGCGCCAAAGCGCGTGAGAAACATCTTCATTTGCTCCGGAGTGGTGTTTTGCGCTTCATCTAAGATGATGAAGCTTTCCGATAGCGTTCGCCCGCGCATGTACGCTAAGGGAGCCACCTCCAACGCGCCGCGCTCTTGCAGGCGCTGGTAGCTTTCCGCGCCCATCATATCAAACAGCGCGTCAAAGAGGGGGCGCAGGTAGGGATCAACCTTCTGGCTTAGGTCGCCGGGCAGAAAGCCGAGCTTTTCGCCTGCTTCCACGGCGGGGCGCGTGAGTACGATGCGCTCGACCTCCTTGTTGCGCAATGCCACCACCGCGAGCGCCATAGCAAGGTAGGTTTTGCCGGTGCCCGCCGGGCCAACGGCAAAGGTCAGCTCATGCTCACGGATGGCCTTGACATATTCGTACTGCCCAAGCGTCTTACAGCGGATGGGTCGCCCACGGAAGGTGACAGCTACCGTTTCAAAGGCGATGTCATCCAGCTTGTCCAGCTGACCCGCCTTGACTAGGCTCAGCGCGTAGCGCAGGGTGGTGCGATCCACTTGCGCCTTGCGTTGGTGCAGCTCCAACAGCTTTTCCACGACCGCAGCTGCCATGGGGGCGTTTTCGCCCTCAATGAGCAGCTCTTCGCCGCGCGGCATGAGACGCACATCCAATTCGTTTTCGATCATGGGAAGGTTGCGGTCGTTCGTACCAAATAAGGCTAAATAAGCATCCATGCTTTCCAGCAGGACGCGTTCCTTCGCTGCTGAACTCAACGATGAAAGCCTCCGTTCACGGCGGTGCGCCGCCGATATCCATCAGCCATTCCGCCGTGGCGGTAGCAGCCAATGTAACATCCTCTATCATACAATAATCTACCCATTTGTCAACAATCTCATATCCTCGCAGCGCTGTTTTCAATCCGCGAAACGCTGCCGCTGCCGCTTCCTTGCGCACTTCGCTTTCTGCGCGGGGCGTGCGGCTCATCGCAACCTCGCGCTGCTCAACGGTTTTTTGAAACACAGGGAAGAAGCTGCCCACGACTGGCGCTAGAGATACGTAGGTATTATAGGCAAGAAAATCGGGCGTCTCCAGCGTGCTGGGCATGTGAAACCATGGCGTGCATAGCTGCGTATGCGTAAGAAAGCGCCCAGTTTCCACGCTTTGCACATCGTAAAGCGGCAGCCTTACCGTGTGGGAGCGCCAACAGCGCGCCATCACTACGCCTCTTGCGGGCACGGGCGTCAGCTGCTCATCCTGCGCGCGTTCTACGCCGCGGATCAGCACTTGCCCTTTTTGCACCAAATCGCCCGCCCGCACCTGCGCGGTGCCCGCAAACACGCGGATAGAGGTCACTACGCCGCCGTGCGCAGCCACCACGTCGCTAGGCTTGGCGGGGGTCAGCTTGGGCATTGGCACGCCCGGCGTGCAATCCACCACCAAGGTGACGTTGTATACATATGCATGAAACCATGCCATTGCCGGATACCGCCGCGTGAGCTTGCGCTCTAGCTCCGCCGCGCTCACGCGGGCTTTTGGCGTACCCGGACCGTAGCCCTCCTCGCGTAGGTAGGCCGCAATATCCGCCTGATACGCGCCCGCGTTGTGCAATTCCACCCTCCACACAAACTGCATGAGCACAATCACCATGCAAAGCGCCAATAGCGCTCCGATGGGAATGCCCGGCCTGCGGCGCATGGCTGCCAAAAAGGCGGAAAAGCCCTGCGGCATTGTGCTTTGCAGCCGCCAGCCCTTTTCGTCTACCAGCTTGCGCACGCTGGAAAGGTCGGCGCTGTAGCACTCGCCTTCTAGGGTGCGGTTGTCCACGCGGCGCGCCGATAGCAGCTCAATGCCGGATTTGTGCATGATGTTCATAAAACGTTCCAGATTGAGACCCGTTAGCGTGAAACGGTGGGTGCAAAAGGGCAGGCGAAGCATAGGGCGGCACCTCCTTTAACGCGGTTATCCCTTTGGGCGGTAGCTTAGCTTTTCGATTTTGCCGAAAACCACCAGCCCATCCCGGTCAAAGCGCGATAGGGAGAGGCGCTCCCCGGTGATCACAAGATGCCCGCAGAGCGTTTTTAATACAATTTCCTGTTCCGTGCAGGCAAAGATGCCTTGATGCTGCTCCACGATCAGCTTTTCATCGCCTAGCAGCACGGAGCGCGGCCAGCCAAATACCAATTCCTGCGGAAGATCCGCTTGTTTGAGCCGTTGAAGCATGCCGCGCCCTCCTATGAATGGTTTTGGGAAAGCCTATGACGTGCGGCGGCTAAAAAGTACGGGCGGCTGTCCGTACCCTTTCTAAAAAACGAAAGCCGTCGATGGGCTTGCATTTATGCGCAATTTTGGTATAATGAATCCCGTAGGAACGCTTCCTGCTGTTGGAAGCGTGTAGTATTGTAGGATGGAAGGATGGATTTTCTGTGAAGTTCTGTATTTTGGTAGCGTATGTAGTCATGATGGTCGTTGTCATCGCGCTTACGGCGCGCAAAAACCTATCTCTGAACGAATTTTTGCTCGGCGGCCGCAAGGTTGGGCCGTGGTTGAGTGCGTTAAGCTATGGCGCTAGCTATTTTAGCGCCGTGATCATTGTTGGCTATGCCGGTTCAACCGGTTGGCAGACGGGCATTTCTGCCGTGTGGTGCGGCATCGGCAACGCATTGGTGGGAAGCTTGCTGGCTTGGGCGCTTCTGGCAAAGCCCACGCGTTTGATGGGGGAGCGTCTCCAGGTTTCCACGATCCCCAGCTTTTTTGAAAAGCGCTATGATAGCAAATTGCTCAAGGTGATTGCCAGCTTGATCATCTTTGTGTTTTTGCTGCCCTATTCCGCTAGCGTTTACAAGGGTCTTGGCAATATGTTCGAAAGAGCCTTTGGCTTTGATTACACCTGGTGCGTGATCGGTATTGCGCTGCTTTCCGCACTGTACTTATTTGCGGGCGGGTACAAAGCCACCGCCATCACTGATTTTATACAGGGCATCATCATGCTGCTGGGCATTACGGCAGTGGTGGGCTATGTGATCAAGGCTGCGGGCGGCATGAGCGAGGGTCTTCGGCTGCTTGGCATGGACGAAATTGGCGGTGTGGGCATGAACACGCTCCTGCCTCCGGCGGGCAAGGGCACGTGGCTGTTTAGCAACGTGCTGCTCACTTCGCTTGGCGTGCTGGGTATGCCGCAGATGATTCACAAGTTTTTTGCGATTGATGACGCGGGCAGCGTGAAGCGTGCTACGGTGATTTCCACGGTGTTTGCGCTGGTGGTGGCGGGCGGCGCGTATCTTGCGGGCAGCTTCGGGCGCGTGGTGCTTTCCAAAATCACCGCGCCGGACGGGGTCAGCAGCTTGGCGGATCTGGTTCGTAGCGGCGCGATGCCCATGGATCAAATCATGCCCGCGATGCTTACCGATACGCAGGTGGTGGCGATCCCGGACGCTCTGCTGGGGCTGGTGGTGGTGCTGCTGCTGTCTGCCAGCATCTCTACGCTGACGGCGCTTGTGCTCTCCTCCTCATCGGTCATCACGCTGGATTTGCTGGGCACGTTCATCCCGCGCATGAAGCAAAAGAGCGCGACGCTGTTGATGCGCTTGCTCTGCGTGGCGTTTGTGGCACTTTCGCTGGTCATTAACTTTTTGATGCAGGATACGCCCATTGTATCGCTGATGTCACTATCCTGGGGCACCATTGCGGGTGCGTTCCTTGCGCCGTTCCTATACGGTCTGCTGTGGCGCGGTGTTACCAAGTCGGGTGCCTTTGTCGGGGTGGTTGGTGGCGCGCTGATTTCGCTGCTCCCGCCGCTGCTTACCGGGGACATGAGCCTTGCGCCCTTTAGCGGCGCGGCGGCTATGCTCTGTGGGCTGGTGACCGTGCCTGTGGTTAGCCTGTTCACCAAGAAGGCGAGCTTCAGCCGCGAGCATGTGACGGCGGTATTTGGAGAATAATGCCAATCTTGCGCTAAAACGCAAGCATCTATGGCATCTTTTGCCCGTGGTCTGCGTTGCATTTTAGACTTAGATTAGTACAAAACCCAGACTTTGCAATTTTAGCCCCCCTTTCCATTTGTAGCTGGAAAGGGGGGCGAAAAAGGTTATGAGGCTGGCGCGGAGCTGATTTGCGGAACGCGCAATGGGATGAGCTGCCGCTGCCGCGCCTTCTATCCTTATTTTTTGTTCAGCCGCTGCCATAGCTGCGGCAGCACGCGTTCAAATTGCACGCCGTATCGCAGTGGCTCTCCACCTTGGAGCGTCAGCAAAATCGCCTCGTGCGTCAAATCCAGCGCGAGCTGAACTGCCGTCAGCAGCGGTTGATCGTTGAGCATGGCGCTCAGCAAAAAAGACGCGAAAACATCGCCCGTGCCGTGGAACACACCCTCCAGCCGGGTGCGGAAAAGCAGCGCGGGCTCGCGCATGTCTCTGTTCATCACAGCAACGCCTGTTTGCGCCCCGTTGAACGCCACATCGGTAATCACGACGTTTTCCGCCCCAAGCGCAAGCAGTCCGCTGCAAAAGTGGGCAATCAGCGTTCGGTCATAGCAGCCCTCGGCAGGGTATGGCTCGCCTAGCAAGAACGCGGCCTCTGTGAGGTTTGGCACGATGGTGCGCGCGCGCGCGCAAAGCCTGCGCATCTGCGCGGGCATGCTTGCATCCATGAGCGTGTACATGCGCCCCTGATCGGCAAAGGCGGGATCCACGAAAATATGCGTTTCCGCGCCGCAGAGCAGGTCGAGCATACCCAACACCTGCTCCACTTGTGCGCCGGAGGCGAGGTAGCCGCTGTAAAACGCGTCAAAGGAAAGCCCCAGTGTGCTCAGGTGCTTGGCGATAGGGGAGAGCTGATCGGTTAAATCCAAATGAGTATAGCCTACAAACCCGCCCGTATGGGTGCTCAGCAGCGCCGTGGGCACAATGGCGGTGTTCACGCCTGCCGCCGAAAGCACCGGCAGCGCCACCGTCAGCGAACAGCGCCCCACGCAGGAAATATCATGTACGGCAATCGCTCGTTTTTGCATCCGTCCTCATCCTTTCAAAACCATCCGCATGCAAAATGCTTGCAGCTGTGCGCAGTATCAAAATCGGTATTTATCATACACGTTTCCGCGAAAAATGCAAGGCGCGTGCCACGATTGACAGCGCCTTGCGAATGCTGTATTGTGTGTCAGTAAAAAAATAAGGAGGGGAATGGCTATGCAAAAGGCACTGGTTTCTGTTGTAGGTACCGACAGACCGGGCATCATCGCAAAGGTGAGCGCCGCGCTGTTTGAGCTCAACATCAACGTTCTGGAGATTTCTCAAACCATCTTGGACGGTTATTTCACCATGCTCATGATTGTGGACATGACAAACGCGACTGCCGCGTTTGAGGAAATTACCATCCGCATGGATGCCGCGGGTCGGGAAATGGGCGAGGTGGTCAACATTCAGCGTGCCGATATCTTCGACGCGATGCACAGAATTTGATGATGAAGGTGAAACGGCAATGATAGAGGTTAATGAGATTCTGCAAACCATGCAGATGATTCACGAGCAGCATTTTGACATCCGCACCATCACCATGGGCATCAATTTGCTGGATTGCAGACGCGGTACCGATGCGGACACCGCCGAGTGCGTGTACGAGAAGGTGACCCGCATGGCGGGTAAGCTGGTGAGCGTTGGCTGCGAGCTGGAAAACGAGCTTGGCGTGCCGATTGTGAATAAGCGCATCAGCGTAACGCCCGTGAGCATGATCAGTGGCGCGAATCCGATGACCATCGCCGTGGCGCTGGACAGTGCGGCAAAGCGGGTGGGTGTCAACTTCATCGGCGGTTTTGGCGCTCTGATGCATAAGGGAGCAACGCGCGCTGAGGAATGCTTGCTGGAGGCTATGCCGGAGGTGTTTCAAAAAACGGAGCGCCTTTGCGGCAGCGTCAATGTGGGTAGCACCCGCAGCGGCATTAACATGGATGCAGTGCGCAAGATGGGGCATGTCATTAAAAAAACCGCCGAATTGACGGCGGATACGGATGGCTTTGGCTGCGCGAAAATCGTCGTATTTGCCAACGCGGTAGAGGACAACCCTTTTATGGCGGGCGCGTTCCATGGCGTGGGAGAGCCGGAGTGCGTGGTCAATGTGGGCGTGAGTGGCCCGGGCGTGGTACAGCGCGCGCTGGCAGAGATTCATGGCCAGCCCTTTGACGTGTTGGCGGAAACAATCAAGCGCACCGCCTTTAAGATCACCCGCGTTGGTCAGCTTGTGGCGCAGGAGGCTGCGCGACGGCTGAACGTGCCCTTTGGCATTGTGGATTTGTCCCTTGCGCCCACGCCTGCACGCGGCGACAGCGTCGCCTATATTTTGCAGGAAATGGGCCTTGAGCGGGTGGGCGCACCCGGCACCACCGCCGCGCTTGCCATGCTCAATGATATGGTCAAAAAAGGCGGCGTGATGGCTTCCAGCCATGTTGGCGGCTTAAGCGGCGCGTTCATCCCCGTAAGCGAGGACATCGGCATGATTGAGGCGGCGCAGTGCGGCTGCCTCACCCTTGAAAAAATGGAGGCTATGACCTGCGTGTGTTCCGTGGGGCTAGACATGATTGCCATTCCGGGTGATACGAGCGCCAACACCATCGCTGGCATCATCGCGGATGAGGCCGCCATTGGCATGGTCAATAACAAAACGACCGCCGTGCGGTTGATTCCCGCCCCGGGCAAGAAGGCTGGGGATGTGGTCAACTTCGGCGGGCTCTTCGGCTTCGCGCCGATCATGAAGGTCAACGAGGCAAAGAATGATGAGTTCATCGAGCGCGGAGGCCGCATTCCCGCTCCGCTGCACAGCCTGCGCAATTAGGGGATGGCGATGGAAAAGCTCCCGCCTGTAACGGCCTTTTTGATCAGGTGTACAGGCGGCATGGCTGGAAACCAACCCCATGCCCTTGCAAGGACGCGCTGGAGCGTATCCGGATACGAATACAGGCGATAGCTGATGAAATTGCGCTTGCAAAGCGCGTGCATCTCTAAAAAAACAGCCGCCGCGCTAACCGTAAAAGGCTAGTGCGGCGGCTTGCCTGTGCCGCCTATCTGGCAACGCTCGCAATGCTCATAAGCTCTTTTTAAACCGTGCTTGGGGTAGGCAATACAGGCGCTTCCATCGCTAAGAGCTCATCTGCGTAGGCGTGTTCTAGGTAGTGCAGAGTGGAGCTATAAGGATCGCACATG
>JAVVVJ010000011.1:0-49759 GCA_036652695.1 Clostridia bacterium
CCGCAGGGAGCGGTAGATGTTGTGCTCGACACGGACACCTTCAATGAAATCGATGGTTTGAGTTTAAAGGCAAACGTGTGCTATACGCGATTATCCTCACTTCTTTTATGATTCCGTTTGAAGCAATTGCTATGCCGTTGTATTCAGAAGTACTTTGTGCAGGGCATTACAAGCAGCGGCGTGAAGGGATAAGGGGTTCATTATGAAAAACATCCTAGTCATCGGCAGCCTAAACGTCGATTTTGTGATGGACGTCTCTCACATTCCCGTTGTGGGGGAAACGATCCTCGCCAAGCATATGGAGCTCGTGCCGGGTGGAAAGGGCGCGAATCAGGCCTATTCGATCGGCCGCATGGGTGGGCCGGTAACGATGCTGGGCATGGTGGGCACGGATAGCTATGGACAGCTGCTGCTGGACAACCTTGCCGCGGTGAACGTAGGTCTTGCGCATGTGGAGCGCCGCGCGGAGGCAAATACGGGCATTGCGTTGGTTCATTTAAACGAGGAGGGCGACAACTGTATCACCGTGGTGCCGGGCGCAAACCATTGTGTGAATCGCGCATATATCGATGCGCATATCGCGGCGCTTGAAGGCTGCGATATCGTGCTTTTGCAATTGGAAATCCCGTATGATACGGTGCTCTACGCTGCGCGCAGGGCAAAGGAGCTTGGCAAGCTGGTGATCCTTGACCCGGCTCCCGCTTCGCCGGAGCTGCCGCCGGAGCTTTATGCCTATGTGGATATCATCAAGCCCAACGAAACGGAGCTGTGCATTTTGACGGGCGATCCGCAGGCGCCGGAGCATCTGCCGCAGGCGGCGGAGGCGCTGCTGCAAAGGGGCGTTAAGCAGGTGGTGGTGACGCTGGGCAAGGATGGCGTATACCTAAAGGATGCGCAAGGCGTTGAAATGCGCGCGAGGGGTAAGGAAAATAAAAAGCCCGTAGATACGACCGCTGCGGGCGACAGCTTTTCCGGCGCGATGGCGTATGCGCTGCTGGAGGGGAAGGGCATCGGCGAGGCCCTCCAGTTTGCGATTCGCGTATCTGAAATTGTCATCACGCGCAAGGGTGCGCAGCCGTCCATGCCAACGATGGAGGAAATTCTAGCGTGTCAGCCGTGAGCGGCGGGGGAAGACGGCGCTTATGAACGGTTCTGCGCCTCGATCTTTTCCCCCAATGCAGTTAGATAATACCAGCGCTCGGTCTTTTCATCGAGCGCTTTTTCGAACCCTTCTTTTTCCTGCATCAGCCGTTCAAGGGCAAGATAATCGCTTGCGTTGCGTGCGATTTCCGCCGCGCAGGCGCTGATTTGGGTTTCTAGCTTTGCAATATCCGCATCGATGGTTTCAAATTCGCGCTGCTCCTTGTAGCTGAACTTGAGCTTGGGCGGGAGCGTGGAGCGCGGCGCGGGCGCGGCCTTTACGCTTTCCTTGCGCAATTCCTGCCCGTCCTCCAGCCGCTTATCAAGATAATCGGAATAGTTGCCGTTGTAGCGGCACACCTCGCCATCATCACGCACTTCTAGAATGGTTTTGGCAACCTTGTTTAAAAAATAGCGGTCATGTGATACCGCGATCACTGCGCCTGCAAAGTTTGCAAGCTCATCCTCCAAAATGGTCAGCGTTTCAATGTCCAAATCGTTGGTTGGCTCGTCAAGCAACAAAATATTGGGTGCGCTCATTAAAATACCCAGCAGGTACAGGCGGCGCTTTTCGCCGCCGCTGAGCAGGCGTATGGGCTGGTAGTGCATATCGGACGTGAACAAAAAGCGCTCCAGCATCTGCGTGGCCGTCAGCGGCCCGCTTTGCGTTTCAATGCGCGAGCCAAAGCCACAGATATAATCATGCACGCGGTCATTTGGCGGCAGCTCGAAGTTTTCTTGCGTAAAATAGCCGAAGCGCACCGTTGTGCCAACCTCCACCGTGCCGCTGTCCGGTTCAAGCCGCTGTGATAGCAGGTTGAGTAGCGTGGATTTGCCCGCGCCGTTTTTGCCAACGATGCCAATGCGGTCGTCACGCAGCAGCAGATAGGAAAAATCCTTTACCACAGGTCGACCCCGAAAGGCCTTGCTGACATGATCGATCTCCACAATTTTGCGTCCGAGGCTACTGGCGCATAGGCCGCCAAGCTCCACGCTCGCGTCCTCAATGGGGGCCGCCTGCTCTTGAAGCGCTTCATAGCGGGCGATGCGCTCCGTGCTCTTGGTGGAGCGCGCCCGCGCGCCGCGCATGATCCATTGGTACTCCCGGCGCAGCAAGGCCTGACGTTTGCGCTCGCTCGCCTGTGACATCTCCATGCGCTGGGCTTTCATTTCGAGGTATTTGGAATAGTTGGCCTCGTAGGTATAGAGCTTTCCATGCGAAAGCTCTACGATTTTGCCCGTTACGCGCTCCAAAAAGTAGCGGTCATGGGTTACCATGATCAGCCCGCCCTTGTAGCTGATCAGCGCTTGTTCCAGCCAGAGCACCATATCGCTATCAAGGTGGTTGGTGGGCTCATCCAAAATCATGAGGTCGGCTGGCTGCACAAAGGCCGCGGCAAGCGCTACGCGCTTGCGCTGCCCGCCGGAAAGCGTGGAAATCTGCTGGTCAAAATCCGCGATGCCAAGGCGCGTCAAAATGGTTTTGGCCTCGTACTCCTTTAGCGCGCGGAGCGAGGCGGGAAAATCCGAAAACAGTTGCTCCAGCACTGTGCGCGTGCCATCCATGACCGGTAGCTGGGGCAGGTAGGAAATATGCGTGTTGGCTTTTTTGCTGATCAGCCCCGCATCTGCCTGCTCGCTACCGGATAGGATGCGCAGGAGCGTGCTTTTTCCCGTGCCGTTGACGCCAATCAAGCCGAGCTTTTCCCCATCGTCAAGGTACAGCGTCGCATCGTCCAGCAATTGCCTTGTGCCATAGTTCTTTGAAATATGCTCTGCGGAAAGCAGCATCAATCGGCCTCCTCAATTTGTGTGTAGGGCGAGTGCTCATCGCCGTGACGGCCGACGCAGCAGCGCTTGTAACATGCGGCTTGTAGGCGGGGTGTTGCTTACTGTACCTTCTCCATCCGTGCGGCAACCTCGTCCGCAACCACCATGCCCGTTACACCCGCCTGCATCAACCCGCGGGTGATGCCCGCGCCATCGCCGATGGCAAACAAGCCCTGGATGGCGGTTTCGAAGCTGTTGTTCACAAGCACCTTGCTGGAATAGAACTTCACCTCCACGCCGTAAAGGAGCGTGTTTTGGCTGTAAAGCCCCGGTGCGAGGTGGTCAAAAGCCCGGAGCGCCTCCACGATGCTGGTGAGATGCCTTGCGGGCAGCACAAAGCTCAAATCGCCCGGCACGGCTGTTTGCAGGGTGGGGATGGTGGTGGACTTTGCCAAACGGCTCGCGTCCGTGCGGCGCCCCTTGAGCAGGTCGCCTAGGCGCTGCACCATGATCGGCCCGCCGGTGAGCATGTTGCCCAGCTGGGCGATGTAGCGCCCGTATTCGATCGGCTGGTTAAAAGGCTCGGTGAACTTGGTGGAAACGAGCAGCGCAAAGTTGGTGTTGCCGGTGCGCTTGGCAGGGTCGCCATAGCTGTGACCGTTGACCACGGCAAGGCCGCCCTCGTAATATTCTTGGCTCACCTCTCCACCGGGATTCATGCAGAAGGTGCGCACCTTGTTTTCATAGGTATCGCTGTAGTAAACCAGCTTTGCCTCGTAAAGATCCTTTGTGAGGTGATCCATGATGGAATTGGGAACTTCCACCCGCACGCCGATGTCCACTTCGTTGTTCTGCGTGCGAAGCCCCAGATTGCCCACAACGCCGCTAAGCCATTGCGCGCCGCCGCGCCCGGGGGCTGCCACCACGCAGGGCGCGGTAACGACCTCAGGCTCGTGATCGCGCTGGTGCAGCTTGACGCCTACAACGCGCCCATCTTCGCAGAGGATATCCTCCGCGTTGGTCAGCTCCAAAAAGGTGGTGTTGGTTTGACCAACGAGGTAATCGTGCATTGCACCCAGCACAGGGCCAGCGTTTTCCGTGCCCAAGTGGCGCACGGGGCAGGGCACAAGGCGGATGTTGTGGCGGCTGGCCTCGTAGGCAATCTCGTCCACGCGGTTGTTGTTGAGGCCGTGTACGGTTACGTCCGCGCCAAAGCGCAGGTATTGTTTGTCCGCGCGGGCAATGTATTCCATGGCGCGCTTATGGCCGATGTAATCGCTCACGTGGCCGCCCACCTCATCGCTGAGGGAAAGCTTGCCATCGCTGAACGCGCCCGCGCCCGCCCAGCCGTGGACGATGGCGCAGGGGTCGCAGTGCAGACATTGACCGTTGATGCGCGCGGGGCAGGCGCGTCGCGCGATGGCGCGGCCTGTATCCACAATGAGCACCTGCGCCTGCGGACGCTTTTCCGTAAATTGCAGCGCAGTGAAAATGCCCGCCGGGCCCGCGCCGATGATCACCATATCATATTGCTTATTTGCCATGAGGATGCCCTCCCGTTTTTGTGTTTATTTGGCTTTGCCGTGCTCCGCAAAGCCAACCTTGCGCTTGACCTTGCTCAATGTGCGCTGTGCCAGATGATCGGCGCGCTGCGCGTTATCGTCCAGCACGCCCTGTAAATAGGCTTTATCCGCCATTAGGCGGCGGTGTTCGGCTTGTAGAGGCTCCAAGGTTTGAATGACGCAATCCGTTACGCGATCCTTGAGCGCGCCGTAGCCAAGGCCGTTCAAATCCTCCGCGGCCTTTTCCACGCTCTGCCCCGTGAGTGCGGCGATGATGCTCAATAGGTTGCTTACGCCCGGCTTGTGCTCCGGGTCAAAACGGATTTCCGCGTCGCTATCCGTAACGGCGCGCTTGAGCTTGCGGCGGATCACGTCCGGCGGATCGAGGAGGCTGATGAAGGTTTCCTCGGGGTCGGACTTGCTCATCTTGCGGGTTGGCTCCTGCAAGCTCATTACGCGGCTGCCCACCTTGCCAAAGTAGCCCTCCGGAACGGTGAACACATCGCCATAAATGCCGTTGAAGCGCTGGGCAATATCGCGCGTAAGCTCCAAATGCTGCTTTTGATCGGCTCCAATCGGCACCAAATCGGCCTGATAGAGCAGGATATCCGCTGCCATGAGCGCCGGGTAGGTGAAAAGGCCAGCATTGATGTTGTCGGCATGCTTTGCGCTCTTGTCCTTAAACTGCGTCATGCGGCTCAGCTCGCCCATATAGGTGAAGCAGTTGAGAATCCATGCCAGCTCCGCGTGCGCGCTTACATGGCTTTGGCAATAGATGATGTTCTTTTGCGGGTCAAGGCCGCTGGCGATGTAGACGGCGGCAAGCTCAAGGCAGCGGCGGCGCAGGGCGGCAGGCTCCTGCCGAACGGTGATGGCGTGCATGTCCACCACGCAGTAGATGCACTGGTATTCATCCTCCAAAAGCTTAAAGTTGCGAAGTGCGCCGATGTAATTGCCCAGCGTCAATGTGCCGGAGGGCTGAATGCCAGAGAAAATGATCTTCTTTTGCTGTGCCTGTGTGGTTTCCATAGGGTATTCCTCCTGACTGATGGATCGGCGCAAGCGCCGTGATTGACTTATAAGGCGAGCGTAAGCACGATGCCCAGCACGATGACCGCGTTGCCTATCAGCTTGCGCCGTGTGAGCTTCTCCTTTAAAAGAAGGCATGAAAGCACCATGACGTACAAGTAGGACGAGGCCTCCAGCACGCTTGCCACCGTAAGCTCCAGCGTGCGCAGCGCCACCACGTTCGCCAGCATGCACCCAAAAAAGAGCGCGTAGGCGAAAATGACGGGTGCGTTGAGGTATGCGCGCAGGCCGACATACTTTGGGTTATCCGCCGCCTTTTTGAGGATGATTTGCGAAAAAGCGGATACAAGCGGGGTAACGAGGTAGATCAGCACGCCGCTATTCATGATCGCTCACCACGATCCATACGCCGATCAGCACCACCGCGATGCCAATCGCCTTTCCCCAAGTGAGGCTTTCACCAAAGAAGCAAAGGCCGAACAGACAGGTCCACAGCGTACACACGCCCTTGCTGCTGTAGGCGTAGCCAAGCGGCATGCGTTTGAGCACCAGCTGCCAAAGCACCGTGTAGACGAGCAGCGTCAGAAATTCAAGCCCAAGGAAGAAGAGCGTCGCGCTTTGCTCCTGAGCGGCCATGCGCAGGCCGGCAAGCTTGCCAAAGACGCTCACAATCGCGTAGAGAAACAGCGTGCCATGCAGGAGCAGCGCGTTGGGAACGCGTGCGGCGGGTTGCTTGTTCAAGGGCAGGCTTCCTTTCGTGCCCAGCTGCGAATCGCGTGCAGCAGGGGGCTTTGATCTAGGCTGCACGCGGCGGGGGGGCATAGCGTGCAGCGGAAGGGGGCTTCGGCATAGGCGATTAGCTCAAGCTGGCAAAAGGCGTGAAGGCCGCTTCGCGCCTGCACGGCGGTAAGCCCGGCCAGATTGGCGGCCTCGCGTAGGGAGCGCGGCGGCATGCGGCGCAGCGTGCGGTAGAGCGCACGGTAGGCCTCGTCCCCCGCATCCACATCGGCGGCGGCGTGCAGCAGCGCCGCCTGATCGTTCAGCACATGCACGGCGGCATGCGCAAGCTGCTTGCGCCACAGTGCGGCTTCGCCCGCGCAAAGCTCACCATCCGCAAGCCATACCTCGCGCCACTGCCCTGTGACCGCCTCAATGCACGCGTCTTGCAGGAGCGTGGGAAAGCAACGCGGGTCGTCCGGGTGGTGCGTGGCGCAGTCTAGCCGCCCAAGGGAGAGCACCCGGAGCGCCGTGGCGCGCGTGCGCGCAACGATTAGCACGCCGCGCTTGCCCGTGCGCAGGGCGGCCTTTAACGCGTCCCACGGTTCAGTGGGTATGGAATCATATTCTGGATCGGCGCTCACTTTTCCTGCCCCCAGCGCAAACGCATCGAGCAAAGCGCTCACCAGTGCATTTTGTTCCACCTCTGGCGTGGGGCGAGCGAGCGCGTCCAGCTGTGCGCTGTATACGGGCGCGATGGCCTTGACCTCCATTTGCAGGGAGGTTTTTCCTCTAAAGCTGTTGCGCCCGAGGCTGAACACCGCATCCACGGCGCTTGGCAAGGTGGCGGCCAGCCCGCCCATCGAAAACGCGATACCGCTCATCACCGTGTCGCACTGGCGCAGGGTGAGCTTCAAATGCGCGCCGTCCGCGCCCACGGCGCGGCGCTCCTCCGGCGCAAGCCCGCGCGCCAGAAAAAGCGGCGCGGGGTTACCAAGGCCAAAGGGCGCCATCAGCGCAAGCTCATCGTAAAGCGCGTCGGTGCAATCGGCCAAAGCAAGCTCATCGTCATATTCCTGCGCGGGTACAAAGCAATCCGCGCTTTCCGCGCGGCGGTCAATCGCGGCCTGTAGACGCTCGCAAAAGGCGGCGTAGTTTTCCACTGCCAGCGTCACGCCCGCCGCTTGCTCGTGCCCGCCATAGCGCAGGAGAAGATCATCGCAATCCTGTAGGCATTTGTGGATATGCACGCCCGGCACGCTGCGCAGGCTGCCGTGCAGCAGACCGTCTGCTTCGCTTAGCACGCATACGGGGCAGAAGTATTTCTGGCACAATCGCCCGGCGACAAGGCCGATTACGCCCACATGCCAGCCCTCACCTTTGAGGATGAGCGCCTTTTGCGCAATGAAATCATGCTGCTCGGCTTGCGCGTTCGCCTCGCGCACAAGGGCGCTCTCGGCGGCACGGCGTTCGGTGTTCAGCGCGTCCAGCTCCGCGGCGAGGGCGTTTGCCTCGCTATCCTCCTCGGTCATCAGCAGGCGAACGCCCTTGCTGGCGTCATCCAGCCGCCCGGCTGCGTTAAGGCGAGGCCCTAGGCGAAAGCCCAGCGTTTCGCTATCCACGGTTTCAGGCTCGCCGCTTACGCGGAGCAATGCCTTGAGACCCGGGCGGGTGCGCGCCGCGATTTGCGGCAGACCCAGCGATACCAGCACGCGGTTTTCATCGGTCAGGGGTACGATATCCGCCACCGTCGCCAGCGCCGCCAGATCAAGAAAATCCACGCAGCTATCAACGCCAAGCAGCGCCTGCGCAAGCTTAAACGCAACGCCCGCGCCGCAAAGGCGGCGATAGGGGTACTCCCCTAGCAAGGGGTTGACGACCGCGTCGGCGGGGCTGGCTTCCAGCCCAAGGCCGTGATGATCAGTGACGATGACGGTCATGCCGAGGCTCTGCGCAAGCCGAACCTCCTCGTGGTTGGTGATGCCCAAATCCACCGTAATGAGTAGGCCATAGCGCTGGGAAAGTGCGCGTACCGCATCGGCATTCAAGCCATAGCCCTCCGAGCGCAGGGGCACATGAGGCTGCGCCTCCACGTGAAAACGGCGCAGCGCAAGCGTTAGCAGAGTGCAGGCGCATATGCCATCCACATCATAATCGCCATAGACCACAGTGGGGGTATGCGCCTCGCGCGCGCGCGTAATGAGCTGAACGGCTTGCTCCATGCCGCTCATGCGCAGGGGATCGTTCAGCTGACTGAGCGAGGGGTGCATAAAGCGATCCGCCTGTGCGGCGTCCGTCACATTCCGGGCGTACAAAAGCCGCGCGGTGACGCCCCCGTAGGGGCGCAGCGCCTGCGCGGCAGAGGGGGACAGCGCTCGCGCGGAGCGCGGGAGTAAGCGTAGCAAAATAGCGGCCTCCTTAGGTTGCGCTTACCGCGCCCTTGGCTTCCTCGTGGTATTCCTGCTCGGTGTTCACGTTCCAGATGTTTTGCTTGGTGTGAATGCCTTCCACAAGGTTATGCACCGCCTCAAACGACGTGGCCATGGAGTGATCCATGTTGTTGTAGCGGTGCTGGCCGTTGCGCCCCACACAATATAGGTTTTGGAAGCCGTTTAGATAATTGACAACCTTATCGATTTCGGCATAGGTATCAAAGTAGGCGGGATAGGCCTTCTGCACGCGCTCGCGATGGCTGTCCTTCACGTGCGCGGGGCTGTCGATCACACCCATGGTCAGCAGCTCGCCGATGGCCTGACGCACGCAAGCTTCCTCACTCATGTTCCAGAACGCATCGCCCTCGTCGCAAAAGTACTCCAGCCCGATCCATACGGTATGCTCTGGATCTTCTACTAGGTAGGGCGACCAGTTATTAAAAATTTGGATGCGTCCAAGCTTTACGTTGGTATCCTGCACGTAAATCCAGCAATCGGGCACGATATTGCCCAGCGTTTGGAGCGTGGTTTCGTTTTTGAGGTTCAGGCGATCCACCAGCAGGCCGATGGTTACAAAATCGCGGTAGGGGAGACCCGCCGCCACGCGTGCCACATCGGCGGGCACATCGTTCATGCCCGCAACGAGATCCTTGATTGGCATGGAGGAAATCACATGCTCTGCCGCAAGCAGGCGCTCGCCCTGCGCATCGCGCACGCGCACGCCCTTGATAAGCCCGCCCTCCGTAACCAGACCGGCCGCTTCGCAGTTCATGAGCACCGTGCCGCCGAGCGCCTCAATTTCCTGCGCAACGGTTTCCCAAAGCTGACCGGGGCCAAATTTGGGGTAGCGGAATTCCTCAATCAGCGAGGTTTGCACCTGCTTTGCGCGTTGCTCCTTGCTGAGGAATACCTTGGCGAGCATGTCCTTGAGGATGCCAAGAATGCTTAGCTCCTTGGTGCGCTGCGCGCCCCAGTCGGCGGAAATTTCGCGCGGGTGACGCCCCCAGAGCTTTTCGGTATAGCCCTCAAAGAACATGCTGTAGAGCTTTTTGCCGAAGCTGTTGATGTAGAAGTTTTCCAAAGAACTGTTTGGCAGCTTATGCACCATGGTTTTAAGGTAGCTAAAGCCCACCGCCATGGTGGTGCCAAAGCCCATGGTTTTCAGCGTGGTCCATTTGAGGCTGATGGGGTAATCAAAAAAATGCTTTTGGTAATAGATGCGGCTGACGCGGTTGCGCGTGAGCATCACGCGATCCGTCTTGGCGGGATCAGGGCCGCCAAGCTGTAGCGGCACCTTGCGGCCAAGAAGCTGATCATCTATAGAGGGCGCGCCCTGCATGGGCATTTGCTCCTCCCACCAGCGCACGACGCGCTGATCCTTGCTAAAAAAGCGATGACCGCCGATGTCCATGCGATTGCCGCCATAGGTAACGGTTTTGGAAATGCCGCCGATTTGATCGCTCTTTTCAAGAACCGTTACCAAATAGCCGCGCTTCAAAAGCTCATAGGCGGCGGTTAGGCCAGCTGGACCCGCGCCGATGACGAGTACATGATCCATTCTTTACACTCCTCAAAAACTGCGCGTGCACGCAAGAATCAGCTTACAGTATACCTTCTTTTATGTGGAATAACAAGGGGTAAGGCGGGAATTGAACGGGGCGGGGCGGTTCAAAGCATGGAGCCACGCGCTTTTGGCGCTCCAGCATTGACGCACGCCCGCCCTACCCGTATAATAGGCGGGCGGGGCGTGCTTGCAGCGCCGTGCGTACAGAGGATAAAGAGGGCGAGGCTATGGAATATCTCAAGCAGCTTGGGGTGATCATCGCGCTGTCATTTTTGGGCGAGGCCGCGCACGCGCTGATTCCGCTGCCCATTCCGGCGAGCGTCTATGGGCTGGTGCTGATGCTGGGCGCACTATGCACGGGGCTTGTGAAGGTGGAACGCGTGCGCAAAACGGCGCGATTGCTGATTGAGCTCATGCCGGTGATGTTCGTGCCAGCCACGGTGGGGCTGATGGAGGCTTGGCCGGTGCTCGCGCCCGTGTGTGTGCCGTTTTTGGCGGTTTGCTTGCTAAGCACTGTGGCGGTGATGGCCGTTACCGGACGCGCAACGCAACGAGCCCTGCGTAGGGGCGGGAGGGGAACGGATGCGTGAGTTTGTGGAAGGCTCGCTGTTCTTTGGCGCGGCGCTGACGCTGGGGGGCTATGCGCTGGGGCTGGTGCTCAAGCGGCGGTGGAAGCTGGCTGTGCTCAACCCGATTTTGATCGCCGTGCTTTGCGTGATTGGTGTGCTGGGCGTGCTGGGCATACCCTACCAAGCGTATCACGCGAGCGCGAAATACGTTTCCTATCTGCTGACCCCGGCAACGATCTGCCTTGCCGTGCCGCTCTATGAACAGCTGAGCCTGCTCAAAAAGCATTGGCGCGCTGTGATGGCGGGGCTTACGGCGGGCGTGGCGGCAAGCCTTGTGTGCGTGTGGGGGCTTTGCACTCTTTTTGGGCTTTCGCATGAGCTGTATGTGACGCTGCTGCCAAAATCCATCACGTCGGCTATCGGCATGGGGCTTTCGCAGGAGCTTGGCGGCATTGTGCCGCTTACGGTGGCGGCGATTATCGTAACGGGCATCTTTGGCAGCATCATTGCGGAGTGGGTGTTCAAGCTTTGCCGCATCCACGAGCCGATTGCGCGCGGGTTGGCGCTTGGCTCCTCCGCACATGCGCTGGGCACCACCAAGGCCATGGAGCTTGGTGAAGTGGAGGGCGCGATGAGCAGCCTGTCCATTGTGGTCACGGGGCTTTTGACGGTGCTTTGCGCGTCTGTTTTTGCCAATTTGGGTTAGTTGGCAGGGAGTGGGCGGGTGCGCAGGCGCATGAAAACCGCCTTTACTGCCGGATCACGAATGGAATTTTTTGCGGAATTCCAAGCAAATGGGTTGGGAGTAGGCGGCTGCGCTGATCACCACCAGCGCCAGCGACACAGCCCCCACCACGATCTGCGGCCATTCCAGCTTGATAAAGCCGACCAATGCGCATACGACGGAGATAAGCCCGCCCACCGCCAGCTCAAACAGCGGCAGAAAGTTGCGCTTCTGTTTTTGGAAAAAAACCAAATAGAGCGTTCCAATCACTGTAAGAATGCCAAAAAACACAACGGGCACCACAAAATTTGCCCATTGCCCACCGATGACCGCCTCCAGCAAAAACAGATAGAGGCATACCGCGATGCTGACATCCGATAGCTTTTTAATGAGCGTATGCTCCACCAGCGGTCTATATAAAAACGCGGTGTAAAAAACCGCCAACCCGCCGATTACGATGAGGCTCCAAGCCGTTCCGCCAAGGCAAAGGTTGATCAAAAAGCATACGAGCGATAGGTAAGCGAAAGCCAGCCGGTTGATATCGGCACGGTTGCGCTTCCAGAAGGAGTCCTTGCGTATATCGGGATAATTGATGCGAATGTCGATCATTTTACTTGCTCCCTTCCACATAGAGAACCAGACCCTCCGCGCAAAGCAGGCGGTAGAGCGCTTCCTCCACATCGGGCTGGCGGGTGTTTTTGGTGATGGTGAGAACCGCCTTATCGCCATAGCTGCACAGTGAAAACACGGCTCTGTTGAGAATAGGCGGCCCAAGGATGGCATCGAACTTATCGATGAGCGGCACCATTTCGGGCGGCGTTTGTATCGCGCCGACGTTGCTAAAGACGCTGCTGAATACGCCGTCACTCATAAAGCCGTAGATCAGGTACGCGATGGGGCGCTTTATCACCAGCGGCACAAAGCGCAACAGCCGCACCAGACGGCGGGATAGGGCAATGGTTTGATCCAGATTTTCCTTGCTAAGCCCGGTTTCCACCTGCGTGGCGATGGCGGGGAGTATGGCGCTCAGCTCCGTGATTTCGTCCGGGTGCAGGCGTATGGAGCTGAACATGCTGAAATTGCGCAAGGCAGGCAGCGGATAGAATTTGCGCATGTTAATGGGAATTTGAAATTGCAGCTTGCGCTTGCCGTGATAAGCGCCGCAGGCCTCCTTGCAGGCCATAAAAAGATAACCGAACATGAGCGTGTTAATGGTTACCCCGTATGCCTTCGCTTTTTCCTTTAGCTGCTTTACGGACAGGTTGAACTGCAAAATACGGGCAGGCTTTTCAAAGCTCAGCCGCCCCGGCAGCTGTAGGGCGCGCTTGTCGCTAAAGCTGCCCAGCTTTTGCGGCGCATCGGCATGGGGGAAGGCGTCCTCCCACTCCGCGGGGGAGGGCTGCTCGTGAATGTCAAAGACGCCGTTGCCAATGGACATGGGATGCCCCAGCAGACGGAAATATTCTGCCAGCATCGTGCGCAGAAACACCGCGCCGCCCGTGCCATCGGACAGCACATGGAAGAACTCAATGGATATACGGTTTTGAAAATAGACCACCCGTAGGGAAGGCGAATCGCCCTGACTGAGGTTCATCACAGAGCAAGGCAGCTTGGTTTCGGGCTTTAGCTCCCAGCGGCGCATGGCGCTATCCACATAATGCCAGAAGAAGCCGCATTTGATGGTGGTGGCGAAATACGGAAAGCGCTGCATGGTGAAGGTCAGGGCAATCTGCATGATTTCGGGCACAACCGGCTCTTTTAAGTAGCAGGATAGGCGAAACATCATCATGCGCCGCGTGCCGATGGAAAGCGGGTAGATTTTCGCCGCGGTATCCAGCGGGTACCAATCCGTGCGCTCCTTTAGGTAGAAATCGCCCAGCTGAGCAGGGTCCAGCCGCGCGGTCGCCTCGGCGGAGGAAAGGCCGTGGGCGCGGTAATAGCGCAACGCCTTTTCAAAATCCTCTATCATGGGGATGCGGTATTTTTCAGGCAACGCAATGCGCTCGCGGAGTGTTTGCAAAAACGAAGGCTCCAAGCCTTGCTCGTCACAGGGGGAAACATCTGTCTGTATCATGGCTATCTCCTACTTAAAAAATTGTTGCAGTGTATCATAGAGCAGTTCAGCGTCAATCGGCTTGGAAAGGTGTGCGTTCATGCCCGCTTGCCGGGATTTTTCCCTATCATCGTCAAAGGCATTGGCGGACATCGCTAGGATCGGTACGCGCTTCGCCCATTCGTCGCTTAGGCCGCGTATGATGCGGGCGGCTTGCAGGCCATCCATCACGGGCATGCGGATGTCCATGAGCATCGCATCGTAATACTTCGTGGGTGCGGCGGAAAACAGCTCCACGCCCGCCTTGCCATTCTCCGCAACGTCAACCATGGCGTGCTTGTGCTCCAAAAGCCTTTTGGCAACCATGACGTTGAGCGGATGATCCTCCACAAGCAAAATACGCTTGCCGGTGAAATCGTAGTCCGCAGGGATGGCGGGCGGCGGCGCGGGCGGCTTGGAGGCATCGGCGAGCGAAAGCCGCACCGTTATGGTGAAGGTTGTGCCGGTGTTCAGCGCGCTTTCCACGGTGATATCGCCACCCATGAGCTGCGCAAGATTTTTTGAAATGGCCAGCCCAAGCCCGTTTCCAGCATCTTGCACAATGCCCTTCCGGCTTTCCTGCACAAAAGGATTGAACATCTTAGGCAGAAATTCCGGGCTGATGCCAATGCCCGTATCGGTGACTTTGAGGCGAAGCTCCTGCTTGCCCTGTGCACACGGGAAGGAGGCGACATCAAGCGTTACGCGCCCGCCGCTGGGCGTAAATTTGATCGCGTTGGCAAGGATGTTAATCAAAATCTGCTGGAGGCGCATCGTATCGCCTAGGTAGTTGCCATAGCAGTGCGTATCGCCTGTTACGGTATAGATAACGCCCTTGAGCGCAGCCTGAGGTTGAATGATGCTGTTGATGCTGTTCATGATCGCTGCGCAATCAATCGGCTCATGTGCCAGCGTAACCTTTCCGTTTTCAATTTGGGACATATCCAAAATGTCATTGATCAGGGAAAGCAGATATCTTGAGGAATGCTTTAATTTCTCCATGCAATCCAGCGCCATGGGCTGATTGTCCAGGTTGTATTCAGCCACCTGCGCCATGCCGATAATCGCGTTCATCGGCGTGCGGATTTCATGGCTCACCCGGGATAAGAAGTCCGATTTGGCGGCATTGGCGCGCTTTGCCATCTCAAGCGCGCGAGCCAGCTCCTGGTTACGCTTTTCCTGCTGCTCAAAGGCCTCGGTGATATCGATCCGCGTCATCAAAAACGTGCGTAGCTCTTTGCTGATGTAGCTGCAACGCAGCTGCTTTTTAAGCGTTCCGCCATTGGGGTTGGGTACGGAATAGATCAGGTGATAGGGTTCATGCGCATCCATTTGCGCCAGCAGGTTTTGCAGCGTAAGCTCGCGTGAAACCCGCTCCATATCCTCCTCACACAAATAGCGAAGCGTATATTCCCGCGTATCCTTCTCAAATTGGAGGCTTTCCTTGGCGTAGAGATCATCTAAATCCGCGCCGCTGTAGCGAACGGCAGAGTTTCGCACGCCATCCACCACAACCAAATAATCATAATCGCTTTGCACAATTGCGTGCATGACATCCTGTAGAACCTTTTCGCTGGTGCTATCGGTTGAATAGAAAAACGCGACAATATCATTGCTTTCAGGCTTTTTCATCATATGAACGGTCAAGGTGGTCCAATAGCGGCGCTCCTCGATGGTGCGCAGCACATCCATCGATAAGGAGGTCTCTCCCTCCGAAAACCGTTTGAGCAGCTCGTTGCGGTTGAAAACACTGGAAAACCGCTTCTGATCGCTCTCGCGCGAGATGCGAGAGCGGAGGCTTTCAAAATAAGCTTGTAGGTTGGGGGCGGCTTGCATTTCCCGCGTAAGCTCCGCAAACTTGCTCTTGTAATCCAAAATGTGATTTTTGCTCAGGTTCGCGCTGAGGGACGCCATGGCTGCGTGCTGCATGGCCTCGCGGTAGGAAAGCTCATCATGGTAGCGCTTTTCCACCTCTTTTTCCTTGGTGACATCGCGCCCGATGCAATAGGCTCTGTAAGGCTTTCCGTTCTCGTCAAAGCTGTTGGTGCAGATGAGCTGCTCGCACGAAAACCCGATGCCGTTGGAGCCGCGTATCCAAAGATCACCGCGAACCTCCTGCTCGCCTGCCTTCAGCCGCTGAATCATCGCATAGAAGGTTGCGATGCTGTCCTTGCGCAGATGCTTGTGCGCAAGCTCCGATTGGTGAAAGTGCTGCGGCATCCCAGAGGCGAAAACAGTGCTCTCGGGAGCGCTGGAAATGCTGGTGATGGTATCGCTTGCGTAGTTGTAATCCCAAATGCTGATATGGGAGGATTTGACGGCGATCTCATAGCGGAGCTCGCTTTCGCGGAGCGCGCGCTCGGTTTTGAACTGCTCGTGAATGTCGCTGAAAACCGCGCAGAAAATTGGAAAACCGTCCTGCTGCGCATCCAACCACTGGCCGGTAACGCGCATCCATCGGTAGCTGCCGTCCTTTTGCAAAACCCTGTGCGTATAGACCAGCGGGCGCTTTTGCGCATAGGATGCGGTACGCTCGCGCTGCATCCCGGCCACGTCATCGGGGTGAAAGATGGCGTAGGTGTTTTTACCCGCGACTGCGTGATATTCCTCCGGGGTCATGCCGCAAAGCGCATAGGCGCGAGCGCTCATATAAATGGGGGTAAGCAGCTCATCCCCTTTGTACAGCCCTACGCCGCCGGGAATGGAATTGACCAAGGATTCATATTTGCTTGCGCTTGCTTGCAGCTCCCGTTCCAGCTCCTTTTGCGCGGTCACGTCCTTGCCTAGCGCAACGGCGCGCAGGGGGGTTCCGTTTTGGGCAAAGAGGGTGGTGTAGCAAACGCTTTCCCACCAATATTCACCGGTTGCCGGATCGTAGGTGTGCAAAACCGCCTCTACCCGTTTTTCGCCGTTGAGAATTCTTTCAAAGACGGATTTTGCGTCCGCGATGCTATCGGGATGATAATGGTTGGTTAGGAACAGGCAGTCAGGGAAATTTTCATAGACAGACGCGTTTGAATTGCAGCGTGTGGAATGTACGGATTGGTAGCAGCTGTGGTTTGGGATATTCCATTCCCATATGGAAACGTCATACCCATGAATCGCGGTATCGATGAGCTGCTCCGCACGCTTTTGCGCTGTGATATCCGTAAAGCAGGAAAAGACCAATTCGTTTCCATCTTCATCCAGCATGTGCTGGGAGCGATGGTTGACCCAAAAATAGCTGTCGCTCCGTTGCAGCACGCGGTAAGAAAACTCGTATGACTCAAAGCTGCCGCAGTGCTTTTGCGCAAGCCCCTGCAAATAGGACAAATCCTCCGGGTACACATATTGCAGCGCGGAGCCGTGGGACATGCGCAAGAACTCGTCCTGATCCGCATACCCCAGCATTTGAACAATTTTGTCATTGACAAAGAGAATCTTTAGCTCGGGATAGGCCGTTGTAATCATAAAACCGATGGGAATGGAGAGCGTCAGCAAAGCTTCCTTGATTGCCATAAACTTTTGGTGGGTGAGGATGGCAGAGGCTGGCACCTGCGCATTCACGTTGCTCACAAAAACGTTCCTCCTTTTTCTAGAAAACGCGGGATGGTTTGAGGAAAGAGCGGTGGATAAATGATCATCGCGCTGCCAACGTCAATCATTTTGTGTGCTGAGAAGGTTTTGGCGTCTTTCTCAGACAGCGGAAACGGGAGGGGAGGTCTCCAACGGTTTCTTGGAAAAAACGAGCGCCTCAAAGGCCTGTAAGGGTAAGGGCTTGGACCAGTAATAGCCCTGCACGATGTCACACCCGGCTTGCTTTAGAAAATCCAGCTGTTCCTTGGTTTCTACGCCTTCGGCCACGGTGGTCATGCCCAAACCGCGGATCATCGCCACCATGCCGCTGATGATCTTCTTGCCCCGCTGGTCGTTTTCAGCCTCGTCTAGGAAGCTCTTGTCCATTTTGACGATATCGGCGGGCAAGGATTTAAGCGCGGCTAAAGAGGAATAGCCGCTGCCAAAATCATCAATGGAGAGCAGAAAGCCCGCCTCCTTGATTTGCGCCATAAGCGCCCGCATATCCTCCATGTTTTGGAAAATCGCGCTTTCGGTAAGCTCGATTTCCAGCAGATTTGGCGGCACGCCATAGCTTTCGGCAATCCGCCGCAGATCGGCGGGCAGGTTGGGGTTGGAGAGATGCACGCGGGAGATGTTCACCGATACGGAGAACGGCGCGGCGTTGGGGTACTCGCGCATCCACTGCGCGAGCAGGCGGCAGACGGATTCGAACATGTACAGATCCAGCTTGCGGATAAAGCCATTTTTTTCGAAGAGGGGGATGAAGCCGCAGGGCGGCATAAGCTGCTCACCGGGGCGCTTCCACCGCGCCAGCGCCTCCGCGCCCACAATGGCGCCCGTCAGGGTCAGGTATTTGGGTTGCAGATACGTTAGAAACTCGCCGTTTTCCAGCGCGGCGTCCATGACGTTTTCAATTTCCTTTTCGCGCAGCAGCTCCAAACGGTTTTCATCCTTGAAAAAATGGCAGCTGACAGAATTTTGTTTTTTGGCGAGGTTGCGGGACAGATTGGCTTTATCGCAATGGGAGGAGATATCCAAAGCGCGCTCCGAAATGGTGCAGACACCCGCCGTGATTTTGAGCTTGTAATTTTCGATACAGCCCTCCAGCTCGGTTTCGATGAGCGAGAGCCTACGTAAAATTTCCTCATCGCTTTCATAGCGCAGGAGGAGGTTAAAAAGGTCCGCGGCGGCGCGGCAAAAGGCCTCGTCCTTGCCAATGCTACGGGCAAGAACGCCGCTGATGTGGGCAAGCAGCTCGTTGCCGCGCTGGTAGCCAAAAAGGTCATTGATGAGCTTGAATTTGTTGATGTCAAAGGCGACCATGGCATAGGGCTGCTCTGTGTGCTCATGCAACAGGCGGGTGGCTTCCAGCCGGAAACCGGCCCAGTTGGAGCAGCCGGTGACATCGTCCGTGTAGGCGATCCGCAAAAGCTGCTTGCTGTTGCGCTGGGCGAGCCTCATCATGCGGGTGGGAATGACAATGGCAAGCGCCAGCATGAGCAGGATTAAAAACAGAAGATTGCGAATGAGCCGATCGGATTGCAGCGAAATCACCTGCGAGGGGACAACGGAAAAAATATACCAATGATTGATGCCAACGGGCGCGTAGGACATTTGCCAGCTAACGCCCGCACGCTGGTATGTCAGCATGCCATCAACCCCGGCGGCCATTTGGCTGCGCACGGTGGCAAGCTGTGCGGGCGCAAGGCCATAGCTGCGCATCGCGTTGTCAAAATCGCTGTAATCGTCCAAACGATCCGCATGGATCGGCTGGACGATGGGGACGCCGTTGCTGCTGATTAGATAGGAATAGCCTTTGCCATCAAAGCTGTCGGTTTGCAGAGATTCGGAAAACGTCTTTTGGGCGTTTGTTGCAAAGATCACGCCGACGATTTCTCCCTTGTGAACAACAGGGGAGGCAAAGACGTTGATTGCCCCGCCGCCCAGCTTATCAATCAGGGAATCGGAGACTGCGTTTCTGCCCGCCATCGCCTCATGGAAATACCATCGATCGCCGAAGTCGATGGTATAGCCATCGTTGGTGTGCGCAATGCCATCGGGCGTAATGAAGCCCATGCGCAGGAAACGCCCCTTGGCGGCTTCCTGCGCGAGCACCCTTTGCGCGAAATCCAAGCAAAAGGTATCCTCGGAGCCGATTACGGTGCTAAGCGCCTCCAGCGTGGAAAAATAACCATCGACCTGCTCCCGCACCACAGTGCTGTTTTTGGCAGATAGCTCTCGCAGATAAGCGACTTTTTCCTGAGAAAGGCCAACGAAAGCGGATTCAATGAAACGATACCCCAAGATCAAGGTCAGAATGACAGAAAGAACCGCCATAACGATCCATCGTTTTGGTACGTGATAGCTATCCTCCATACATTACTGCCCTCCTTGCTTTTCCAAATGCGGAATATCAGTAACATGAAAAATCTTCTTACTATTCTATCATGCAATGTCAGGTTTTGCAACCGAACCATTTTCCGCGTTTTTGGGCGTACTGTTGGCGTGGGAGGCGCTTGGCTTTGCAACGTAAAGAAAAGCCGCATGCGTTGATCGCATGCGGCTTGATGACCTTTTCCGTTCGTTTTTTACCGCGCAAAACGCGGCAAAAGCGGGATGGCTCTGCCCATAAGCAGGGGCTTGGGGCGGGACACGTAGCTTGCGTGCTCCGCTCCCGCGTCATCATGCCCCCGTGTACTTGCTTTTGACCTTTTCCATTTGCTGCTGCTGCGCTTGCTCGGTAGGATACCAGCCCTGTTGAGCCATGCGACCGTAGATATTGCTCTGCATGCAAAGGCTTTGGTTCAGCGCGTCGTCAAAGGTGCTGTGTACGTTCTGTGTGGCGGATTCAATGGTGCCATGCATGTACAGGTCGCACACGCCCTTGGTGGTTTGGAGCAGGTTTTCCATAATGGCCTGATCGTTCACGCTTGCTCTCCTTTCCTCACACAAGCCCATACAGCTTTTGGAAGAGCTGTGCGTGCTGCTGCGCGAGCTGGTTGACGTAGTTCTTCAGTTCGGCATTTTGAAGCGCCTGCGCGGCTTGCTGGCACTGCGTTTGCAGGAATTGCTCGTGCCCCAGCGCGTCCTCGATGTACATGAGTTCCTTCGGACTCATTCAAAAATCACCTCCGTGGGATATTTTGCCCAACAGGAGGTGATTTATGCGCCGTGGGTTATTTGTCGTTGAGCACCCAGTCGGCGGCCTCGGTGAGCGTGCTCACCACGGGCACGCCCGCCTGTAGGAGCATCGCGCGGCTTTGGTGACCGCGCGCCACAAGCACGCAATGGACGCCAAGCGCACGCGCGACATCCGCGTCATGCAAGGTGTCGCCAACCATCACGGTTTGGGCGGGCGCTATGCCGCAGTTGGTAAGGTACTGCCGCCCCACGGCCTCCTTGCTGCGCGCGTAGATATCCCCTAGGCCCAGCACCTGCTGAAAAAACCCTTCTAGCGGATAGAACGCGATTTGCCTGCAAAGCACCTCTAAATGGCTGGCAGATAGAACCACCTGCCGCAGGCCTGCCGCGCGTAGACGCGCAAGCGTGGCAAGTGCGTCGTTGTGCAGCGGAATTTCGGCATAGTTGCGAACGTATTCATCCATCCATGCCTGTGCAACAGCGTCGAAATTTTGCTCCGTTACGCCCGCGCGCTCGTAGTAGACGCGCACGGGGAAGGTGAACTGCGCATGGTAAGCCTCCACGCTTTGGATGGCGTTAAGGCCGAAAAGCGGGAATACGTGATTGCGCACGTTGATGGCATAGCGCAGGTCATCCAGCAGCGTGCCGTTCCAATCCCACAGCAACTGTTTCATCATTAATATGCTTTGGCGAAGTAAATCAGCTTTTCTGCCTTTTTGCCGCAGCATACGCAGGTATCGCCAATCGGCTGCTGATCAAAGGGCATGTTGCGGCTAGAAGCGCCCGCTTCTTCCTTGATCTTATCCTCGCAAGCGCGCTCCCCGCACCACATGGCCTTTGCAAAGCCGCCGTCCACGGCCTTTTTCAGCTCTTCCATCGTACGCACCTCAGTGATGCGCTCCTTGCGGAACTGGTCAGCCAAGGCGTACATATTGTGCTGAATATCCTCCAGAAGCTGCGGCAGCATGGCGGAAAGCTCCTGGAGCGCTACGCTCTGCTTATCGTAGGTATCGCGGCGGAACACCACGCACTGGCCGTTTTCCAAATCGCGCGGGCCAATCTCGATGCGCACGGGCACGCCCTTGAGCTCCCAATCATTGAATTTGAAGCCGGGCGAAAGCGTGTCGCGGTCATCCAGCTTTACGCGAAGCCCCGCGGCGGCAAGCTCGGCAAAGATCTCGCCGCATTTTTCCAGCACGCCTGCCTTGTGTGCCGCCACAGGCACAATGACCGCCTGAATGGGCGCAATATGGGGCGGAAGCTTCAGGCCGCGCTCGTCGCCATGCGTCATGATGATCGCGCCGATCAAGCGCGTGCTGACGCCCCAGCTCGTTTCATGCACATAGGTGAGCTTGCCTTCCTTGTTGAGGTACTGAATATTGTACGCCTCGGCAAAGTTGGTGCCAAAGTTGTGGCTGGTGCCCGCCTGTAGCGCTTTGCCATCCTGCATCATGGCCTCCATGCTGTAGGTGGCGCGCGCGCCGGCGAACTTTTCTTTCTCGCTCTTGCGGCCTACCAGCACGGGCATTGCAAGCTCGGTTTGCGCTACCTCGCGGTAGATATCCAGCATGCGCATGGTTTCCTCCTGCGCCTCTTCCTGCGTGGCGTGGATGGTATGGCCTTCCTGCCACAGAAATTCGCTGGTGCGCAGGAAGGGGCGGGTGCTCTTCTCCCAGCGCATGACGTTGCACCACTGGTTGTATTTCATGGGCAGATCGCGCCATGAGCCAACCCACTTGGAATACATCGCGCAGAAAATGGTTTCGCTGGTGGGGCGGATGGCCAAGCGCTCCTGCAAAACCTCGTTGCCGCCCTGCGTCACCCAAGCCACCTCGGGCGCAAAGCCCTCCACGTGTTCAGCCTCCTTGAGCAGCAGGCTTTCGGGGATCAGCATCGGCATATAGACGTTCTCGTGTCCCGTCGCCTTAAAGCGCGTGTCCAGCTCGTGCTGTATCCGCTCCCAAATGGCGTAGCCATACGGACGGATGACCATGCAGCCGCGCACGGGCGCGTAATCCACAAGCTCGCTCTTCAAAATGACGTCGGTGTACCATTGCGCGAAATCCACGTCACGCGGGGTGATGTGCTCCACAAAGCCTTGTTTCTTCTCGATTTCCTTTGCCATGGGTAAGTCACTCCTCACTACGGTTTCTTCAAATGAAAAAAAGCGTCCCGCTCCCGTGCATGGCATCGCCATGCGTTGGGACGAAGGGAGCCTTCGCGGTACCACCCGACTTAAAACGCGCGCTAAAGCGGCGTTTTCACCTTTACTTGGCTCGGTAACGGGAGCAATCCGTCGGTGATTGGCCGAACGCACGGGGGTGGGATGCAATGGCCTGACCGCGACCATCCTTCCAGCCATGGGATGGTTCTCTTTGCGTGGCAGGGGAAAGCGTTCCTCCGTGCGCGACGGGAATTTCCGCCGCGATAAAGCCTATTTTAACACAGAGCGCGGGCGTTTGCAATGCTAGGAAAAATCGATGCGGGCGTGGGGGCGCTGCAAAGCGGCAAAAGAAAGGCTGGGCAGCTCGCGTCATCAAGCAACCTAGCTGTGTTAATTCTCTCCCCGCGCAGAATTTGAGGCTACACCTTGCTAAAACGCTAGGAAATGCCGAGAAACGCGGGTTGCCAATATTGACTTTCGCCGCCTTCATCCGTATAATGAAGGGTACGCTTTATACTTGGGTAAATTTGCGCGAAAGGTAGTGAGGGAATCAACCATGCAAGCCATTGCGCTGCATCCCCAGCGGGGACAAATTTTGGGTCAGCTGTTTGGGCTTGGCGTGTTGGCGGTTGGCATGCTCGCCGTTCCGGCGCTTTGCTTGCCGCTTGGCCTTCTCATGCCGCTCTTTGCCTGCCCGCTGATTGGCTTAAAACAGCAATGGTGCGCGTTTGTGGCCATTCCCGCGCCCGCGCTCATCACGCTGATGAATGGTGGAAACCCATACTTTGCCATGAGCCTGCTATTGCTCTGCGGCCTGCCCGTTGTGGTGGCGGAGGTATTGCGTTCGCGCAAGCGGGGCGCCAATGCGGAATCCTATCTGCCTTACATGGCTGCTTACGCTGTGGCGCTGCTTGTGATCGGCGGGTGCGCCACATGGGTTTTGGGGGGCGATTTGGTCAACGGGCTGGCAGATTGGCTCACCTCCATGGTGCAGGCCTCGCCCAACGCGGGGGAAACCCTGTATAAGCTGGCTGTCGCCGGGCTGGTTGCCGTGCCGGATCTATACCGCAAGGCTGCGCCGATTTCCTTTCTGCTTGATCCCGTGTTGATCCATCAGCTGCTGCTTTCGTATCACCTGACGCTGGAATTGCTGCTGACGCGCCTGCTCGCGCCCCTATTTGTGCAGGCCTGCCTGATTTGCGGGCTGTTTACCAGCCTGCGGGTGCAAAAGCTCAATCATTGCTACTTGCTGGTAGGCGAGCACGAGCGGGAAAAAGTGCAGATCAGCCTGACGCCGGGCTTTGGCATGATCAACCTGCCGCCCGCGTTTCGCTGGCCGCTGCTGGCCATGGGCGTATGCAGCCTGTTGCTATCCATGGATGGCGCGAGCTACGCGCAGCAGCTGAGCATGCTGATGAGTACGGTATTTACCTGCTCGTTTGAATTGATTGGCGCGGCGGTGGCTGTGTGCCTGCTCTGTGCGCGTAAGCCGGAATGGAAGCCGTTGTTTGGCGCGCTGGCGGCGCTGCTTTATGTGCTTGCACCCATCGTGCTGTTTCTGATTGGGATTTTGGATCCCGTTCTTCACTTCCGCACCAAATCATTGTTTCCACATGAAAAGGAGGAATAATTCATGAAGGTTATTTTACTATGCGATGTCAAGGGCAGCGGCAAAAAGGATGATATCCTCAATGTTTCCGATGGCTATGCCCGTAACTTTCTCTTCCCGCGCAAGTGGGCGGCAGAGGCAACCCCTAACGCGGTAAAGGAAATTGAGCGCAAGCGCGCCAACGAGGAGCGGCTGGAGCAGGAGCGCCGCACCGAGGCGCAAGCGCTGGCTGATGCGCTCAAGCACAAGGCGATCACCCTCAAGGTGAAATGCGGCGAAAAGGGTCGCCTATACGGCAGCATTACCAGTCAGGAAATCGCCGACGCGCTCAAGGAGCAGCACGGCATTGAGGTTGACAAGCGCAAAATCGAATGCGAACCGATCCGCCAAACCGGCGACGTAACCATTTCCGTGTGGGTTTATGCGGGCATTACCACCCCCATGACGGTGCATGTGGAGCCAGCCGCCGTCAAGTAAAGCAGCGCGGGCATATACAAAGGCGGCATGGGAAGGAGGGGGATCAAGATGGAGAACGCGGAACTCATGACTGCCCTACCGCCCAGCAATATCGACGCGGAACGCTCGGTGCTTGGCGCCATTCTTCAGGATGTCGGCGCGGCAACCCTCGCCTTTGAAACCCTCTCGCCGGATGACTGCTATTCCGCTGAGCATCGGGAGATTTTTGCCGCCATGCGCGCGCTGCACGTTGCAGGCAGCCCCATTGACCTGATGACCGTGAGCGAGGAGCTTAGCAAGCGCGGCACGCTGGATAGCGTTGGCGGCTCCGGCTACCTATTGCAGGCGGTGCGCTTTGTGCCCACCACAGCCAACACGCGCACGTATATCGAGATCGTGCAGGAAAAATCCACGCTTCGCAAGCTCATTACCGCTTCGCAGCGCATTGCTTCGCAGTGCTACGCACAGTCTGATCCCTTGCAAAACGTGCTGCGCGACGCGGAACGCCTGATCTTCGATATCGTGATGAAGCGCGGCGGCGCGGAAACGCTCATGCCCCTGCAAAAGGTGCTCATGTCCACCTTCGATCAAATCGAGGAGATGAGCCGCCTGAAAGGGCGGCTTGCGGGCGTGCCGACCGGCATTTACGATTTGGATCGCATGCTCACCTGCATGCATGGCGGCGAGCTGATTTTGATCGGCGCGCGCCCCGCAATGGGCAAAACCGCCATGGCGCTTGGCGTGGCACAGTTCGCGGCGGTCAAATCCAAAAAATGCGTGGCGATTTTCAGCATGGAAATGCCAAACGAGCAGATCGGTATGCGTATCCTCTGCTCTGCCGCAAATATCAACATGCAGCGCGTGCGCAGCGGCATGCTTTCCGATGACGAATGGATCAAGCTGGGCGATTGCATTAACAACCTCAGCCTCTGCCGCATGTATATTGATGATACGCCCGGCCTGACCCCCTCGCAGCTGCGCAGCCGCTGCCGCAGGCTCATGATGGAGCAGGGGCTTGATTTGGTTGTGATCGACTACTTGGGGCTTATGGGCTCGGACAAACGGGTGGAGAATCGCCAGCTTGAGGTAAGCGAAATCAGCCGTCAGCTCAAGGCCATTGCGCTGGAGTTGAAAATTCCCGTGCTGGCCTGCGCGCAGCTGAGCCGCGCACCTGCCGCGCGTACCGATAAGCGCCCGATGCTGAGCGACCTGCGCGATTCCGGCAGCATTGAGCAGGATGCGGACGTGGTGCTCTTTTTGCATCGCGAGGGCTATTATGCAAGCGCGGGCACGGAGGACGGCCCAAAGCCCGATGATAACGCGGGCGAAATCATCATTTCCAAGCAGAGAAACGGCCCCGTTGGCACGGTAAACGTTGAATGGCAGGCGGAGTTTGCGCGCTACGCAAACCTGCCCGGCACGCGCGTTGCCATGTATATGGAGAACTGATTTTTTTGCCAAAAAAAGGAGTACCTAATGGCACAGCGCATATGCGATCTTCAAAAGGATCAACGCTTCGAGGGTTTCTTGCTGGTGCGCACGTCCGACCAGCGCACCGGTGGCAACGGCTCCAAATATCTGGATCTGAACCTTGCTGATCAAACGGGGGAAATCAACGCAAAGGTATGGGATGGTACCGTGTCCCCGCCCATCCCCGGGTCAGTGGTGAAGGTGCGTGGCGGCACGCTGGAATACAATGGCCGTTTGCAGCTTCGGGTTGAAAAGCTTCGCGGGCAGGAGCCGACCGATGAGGTAGACCTTGCCACCCTTGCGCCCTGTGCGCCCGAGGCTTCTGAAAGCATGCTCGCGGAGCTGGAAAGCACGGTGGACGCCTTTGAAAGCGAACCCCTGCGCCTGATCACGCGCGAGCTGCTGCGCCGGTTCGCAGATAAGCTGAGCTATTACCCCGCTGCCCAGCGCATCCATCACGCGGAGCGCGGCGGGCTGCTGCACCACACCACGGGCATGCTGCGCACCGCTAAGGCGATGACGGCGCTCTATCCGTGGCTGCATGCGGACCTGCTCTACGCGGGCGTCATTTTACACGATTTGTGCAAAACCGAGGAAATGGACAGCGACACCATGGGCGTGGTGCGCGATTATACCGAGGAAGGGCTGCTGCTTGGGCACTTGGTGCTAGGCGTTACGCGCATACAGGAGGCCGCCAACAGCTTGGGCATCAGCGGGGAACCCGTAACGCTGCTTCAACACATGATGCTCAGCCACCACGGCGAGGCCGAATATGGCAGCCCGCGCAAGCCCATGTTTCCAGAAGCGGAGGTGCTGCACTGGATTGACCTGCTGGACGCGCGCATGAACGAAATGCAAACCGCTATTGATAAGCTCAAACCCGGCGTATTCAGCGAAAAAATCTGGTCACTGGATCGCAGGCTTTACCACGCCGCATACGACGCGCTTGGCGCCGCGCCGGAATCGAGCGAAGCAAGCGAACCGCAGGGTTGACGAAATTGCCTATAAATGTTACAATCTCATGACGAAGTAAAGAAATCCGTCTCTTGATTCGTTTGATACGCGGGAACAGTCCGCGCGACTTCGGTCGCCAACCCGTGCGGCTCTAGGCCGCCTTTGGAGGAAGATCGTATGAAACGCCAATGGAAGGTTGCGCTATGCCTTGCACTTGCCACCGCCACGCTCACCGCTTGCGGCACGGGCGCACAGCCGCAGAATCCCGCTACTTTTGCGCAGGTAACGCAGAACTTCGGTCCTACCAGCCTTGCTACGCAAACGCCGGAGCCTATGCCTGACGCGGGCATGGATAACGCTTCCGATCAAAGCATCTTTTCCGCAAACCCATATGATGCGGTAAGCGATGGAGAAATCAACCCAGAGGATGCGATGAACGAGGAAGGCTATATCGATCCCGGCCTCACCGGCGATACCTCGCCTTACGATGCATATGCCTCCGCTGAGGGTACCGTGTACCCCTATGCGGGCAGCACGCCAATCCCGCTTGATCCCGTGGACATGCCCTCGCCTACGCCGCGCCCGAAGCTTAGCTTCGTCTACGTGCCCTATGCGGCCTCCATCGGCGTCTCCTTCGAGGGTCCCGTGGGCTGGCAGGTGGATGAGAGCCAGCCGGAAATCTTCATCCTGAGTGAGCCGGAGAACCAGGTAAAGGATGGTCAGCGCTGCATTCTTACGGTCTCTGCCATTCCTGTAACGAGCAATTATACGGAGGCCAACCTGAAAACCGAGGTGACGCAGCGTTTGGATACCTTAGGGAGCGCTAATTACGCCTCATGGAAGCCTAGCCGCACCGCTAGCCGCTACCTGATGGGCAGCAAGGGTGTGTACGCGAATTATAGCGGCACGCTGACAAACGATGTGAATACCGGCGGGCGCATTCACTTTACCTGCGTGGATAAAGTGCTGTACAGCTTGGAAATCGTCTATCCGCTTGGCTATAAGGATGATTACCTCGCCGTTTTTGCCCATGCCAAGGACACCCTCAAGCGGGGTACCTGACGCCAATCAATCGGAGCGTTTGGCTGATGGCGGCTCGTTTGACCATTTATGCTTTCCGTGCTATACTATGAAGGCTATAAAGGCAAAATGAGCGCTAGCGCTCTGGGAGAGCGCATCTCTTTAAGTGCGATACAGAAAGGCTGATACGATGTCCGGACATAGCAAATGGGCTAATATCAAAATTAAAAAGGGCAAGACCGATGCCGTTCGCGGCAAGATTTTCACCAAGATTGGCCGCGAAATTGCCATTGCGGTGCGTGAAGGTGGCGGCAACCCGGATAGCAACTCCAAGCTGCGGGATGTCATCGCGAAGGCAAAAAGCAACAACATGCCCAATGATAACATTCAGCGCTCCATTAAAAAGGCGGCTGGTGAGCTGGGCAATGTGAATTATGAGGAAATCACCTACGAGGGCTACGCCCCCGGTGGCATTGCAGTGATCGTGGAGACCATTACCGACAGCCGCAACCGCACTGCCAGCGATATCCGCCACTGCTTTGCAAAGAATGGCGGTTCGCTGGGCGTTACGGGCAGCGTTGGCTTCATGTTCGATAAAAAGGGCGTGCTGGTCATTGAGCGCACCCCCAGCATGGATGAAGACGAGATGATGATGACCGTGCTGGATGCGGGCGCTGAGGATATGGAAGTGCTTGAGGACGCGTTTGAGGTCACCACCGATGCGAACGAATTCTCCGCCGTGCGTGAAAAGCTGGAGGCGCAAAAGCTGGTATTCTTGGACGCGGAAGTGAAGATGCTGCCGCAGAATACCATGGCTCCCGCCGATGAGGACACGCTGCTCAAGGTGCAAAAGCTGCTTGAAATGCTGGAAGATAACGACGATGTGCAAAACGTGTGGCACAACGGCGAGCTTCCCGAGGAAGAGGAAGAAGAGTAAAGAAGTGCCGGGTGCTCAATCGCAAATTCGATTGAACACCCGGCGCTTTTTTTGTTCCTATTCCTGTGCAAGCAGCTGCTTTACACGTAGGCTGGCGGCATAGACCGCGTTTTTCCGCTCTCCGCCCTCCACGAGCCTTTCACCGCTCTCACGTAAAGTAAGCCCGCCCACAATGCCGTCAAAGAGCTGCGCCTCCAGCGATAGCTCGCTTTTGGGCGCCTCCGGCTGCGGAATATCCTCTGCCGCCCATTCAAGCACAAGGCAGTATTCTCCCTTTTCCGCTTTGGGGTTGCTTCGCAGGGCGATGAGCACCTCGGCTACGCTGCCGCGCACCGTACATTCGTACTTCTTGGTGAGATCGCAGCTTGCGCTCACGCGCGTATGCGGTAGCGTCTCCAGCAAAACCGCCAGCAGGTCAATCACGCGATGCGGCGATTCATGCACCACCCCAAGCTTTGAGCGGCGCGCCATATCCAGGAGCTTCGCTTTTAGCTCGCTTTTCTGCCTAGGCAAAAAGCCAAAAAAAGTGAACTCTGTCGCTTCCATTCCGCTCACGCTGAGCGCGGCGGCCATGGCCGTAGGTCCGGCGATGGCCTGCACCGCAATCCCCGCGCGCACGGCCTGTGCAACCAGCACGCTGCCCGGATCGCTGATGCAGGGTGTGCCCGCATCTGTGGTGACAGCCACGTCGATACCCTCGCTTCGCATGCGCTCCACGAGCTGCTCCGCTTTGCCGCGCTCGTTGTGCTCGTGGCAGCTTGTGAGCGGCGTTTGGATATCGAACACATTCAGCAGCTTCTGCGTAACCCGCGTATCTTCCGCGGCAATCAGCGCTACGGCTTTCAGCGTTTCCACCGCGCGCGGGCTCATATCGCCCAAATTGCCAATGGGCGTTGCAACCACATACAAAGTAGCCATGTCACGCCCTCCTATTCGTTCTCGTTCTTTTGGAAAGCGCGCAGCTTTGCGCTGCGTGCGCGGGCGTTTTGTTCGGTTTCGGCCAAAGAGGGCTTTACCACACCGCCTGCCAGCACGCGACCCTGCGGCTCTTTGCCGCAGGTGCAGATGGGCGCCTTCGGCGAGCAGGTACACGGATACTGCAAGCGCCGGAAGGTGTTTTTAACAATGCGATCCTCCAGCGAATGGAAGGTGATCACCAGCAGCCGCCCGCCGGGCGCAAGCAGCTCCACAAAATCGCAGAGCGCCTGCTCCAGCGGCGCCAGCTCGTCATTGACCGCGATACGCACCGCTTGAAAGGTGCGGCGCGCGGGATGACCCTCATCGCGGCGGCGCACCGCCTTGGGAATCGCGGCATCTACTACGCTGACTAGATCGCCCGTGGTGAGGATGGGACGCTCCTGCCTGCGCTCGTCAAAGATCGCCGCGATGCGCGCCGCCCATTTTTCCTCGCCATATTCCGTAAGGATGCGTCGAAATTCCTCCGGCGTAATGCGTGCGAGGTACTCTGCCGCGGTTTCGCCTGTGGAGGGGTCCATGCGCATATCCAGTGGCGCGTTTTCATGGTAGCTAAACCCGCGCTCACCTGTATCCAGCTGGTAACTGCTTACGCCCAAATCAAGCAGCGCGCCGTTCAGCGGTGGCGCGCCCGCCTCTGCGAGCAGCGCCTTTGCATTGTGAAAGTTGCCATGCAGCGCGTGAAAGCCCGCATACGCGCCAAGGCGCGCCGTGGCGGCAGCGATTGCCGCCTCATCGCGATCAATGCCGTAAAGCGTTGCCGTGCCACCGGAGCGCTCCAGAAGCCCCGCGCTATGCCCGCCGCCGCCCAGCGTGCCATCCGCATACACGCCCCCGCTTTGCGGGTTCATCCACGCCATTACCTCGTCAAACAGCACCGGCAAATGGTGAAAACTCGTATCGTTCATATGTCCCTATGCCTTTCCCACAGCAACGAGGCATGAAACCCCGTTGCTGTCCACTGCTGTGGTAAAATAGTAAGGAGGGGGGCGCTACAGAGCACGCGGAGGTCGGTAGCGCAGCACCCCAAGTTCGTCAAGGCAATGAAGGGTAAAAAGGCTTTGCAGATGCTACCCAATTTACCGTCCCTCTTGCAGCTCCGCAATGCGCTGGCAGAGGGATTGAAGCATGACCTCGTTGGTTTTGAGCTTCTCGCGCTCCTGCTCTACGAGGGCGAGGGGAGCTTTGGCGAGGAACCCTTCGTTGTTAAGCTTTCCGCTGGCGCGGGCAAGCTCGCCCTCTAGGTTCTTGCGTTCCTTTTCAAGGCGTGCAAGCTCCTTGTCGAAATCCACCAGATCGCCAAGCGGAATGCGCAGCTCACCTGCTGAGCATACGGCGCTCACGACCTTCTCGCCCGCAAGCGCGTCCTTGCCGCCAAGCTTTGCATCGCTCACGCCAGCCAGACGCTGCAAATACGGCTCGGCTAACGCAAGGGCTTCCGCCCAACCGGCCTCGGGGATCAAGGTGACGTGTATGCGCTTGCCAGCCTGCACGTTCATCTCCGCGCGCAGGTTGCGGATGGTGCGGATGATCTCCATCAGCCCCTCCATTTGGCGCTCCTCTGCGGCAAACGCGTACTCGGGCTTTACTTGCGGCCAGCTGGCAAGGATCAGCATGCCCTCGCTCTGTGGCAGGTGCTGGTAGACCTCCTCGGTCAGGTAGGGCATAAAGGGGTGCAGGAGCTTGAGCAGCCCCTCCAGCACATAGGTGAGCACGGCGCGCACATTGCGCTTGAGCGCCTCGTCCTCACCCATCAGGCGGCCCTTGCTGAGCTCGATGTACCAATCGCAGAACTCGTTCCATGCAAAATCGTAGATCTTTTGCGCAGCCATGCCAAAGTCGCCGTCTTCCATATGTGCGCTCACATCGGCAATGGCCTCGTTAAGGCGGCTCAAAATCCACTGGTCGGGCAGCAGAAGGCTCGCGGGGTCGATGGCTTCGCGGCTTTGCGTATTCATGAGCACAAAGCGCGAGGCGTTCCAGATCTTGTTGGCAAAGTTACGCGCACTCTCCACCTTCTCGGTGGAATAACGGGTATCGTTGCCGGGGCTTACGCCCATCGCAAGCGAGAAGCGCAGCGCGTCCGCGCCGTACTGATCGATTACCTCAAGGGGATCTACGCCGTTGCCAAGGCTCTTGGACATCTTGCGCCCCTTCTCATCGCGCACCAAACCATGCATCAGCACTGTGTGGAAAGGCGTTTCGCCCGTGTGCTCAATGCCGCTGAAGATCATGCGCGCCACCCAGAAGAAGATGATATCATAGCCCGTGACCAGCATATCGGTGGGATAGAAATAGCGCAGGTCATCGGTATCGTTTGGCCAACCCAGCGTGCTAAAGGGCCAGAGGGCGGAGGAGAACCAAGTGTCCAAAACGTCCTCATCCTGCCGCAAATGCGTTGAGCCGCATTTGGGGCATACGCTGGGGCTGTCCTTTTGCACGATGGTTTCGCCGCAGGTGTCGCAGTACCACGCGGGGATGCGATGCCCCCACCACAGCTGCCGGCTGATGCACCAGTCGCGGATGTTTTCCATCCAGTTGTAGTAGGTTTTGGAGAAGCGCTCGGGGATGAACTTTGTACGGCCGCTGCGCACAGCCTCGATTGCGGGCTTGGCAAGCGGCTCCATGTGTACGAACCACTGGCGGCTCACCAGCGGATCAACGGTGGTGTGACAGCGGTAGCAGGTACCCACATTGTGGCTGTAATCCTCGATCTTTACAAGGTAGCCCTGCTTTTCCAGCTCTGCCACAACGGCCTTGCGGCATTCGTATTCTGGCATGCCTACAAACTGCCCTGCGTTTTCGTTCATGGTGCCATCGTCGTTGGTGACGCGGATGATCTCCAAATTGTGGCGCTTTGCCACCTCAAAATCGTTTGGATCATGCGCGGGCGTCATTTTGACCGCGCCGGTGCCAAATTCCAAATCGACATAATCATCCGCCACCACGGGAATTTCCCTGTTCATGAGCGGCAAAAGAACCTTCTTCCCCACAAGCGCGGTATAGCGCGCATCGGCGGGGTTGACTGCTACGCCGGTATCGCCAAGCATGGTTTCAGGGCGCGTGGTGGCCACCACCACGCCCTCGCCGCCATCAACGCCGGGGTAGCGAATGTGCCAAAGATGGCTGGCTTGCTCCTCATATTCCACCTCGGCATCCGAAAGCGCGGTCTTGCACACGGGACACCAGTTGATGATGCGATCGCCGCGGTAGATGAGCCCCTTGCGGTAGAGCTTCACAAAAACCTCGCGCACAGCCTCGTTGCAGCCCTCGTCCATAGTGAAGCGCTCACGGCTCCAATCGCAGCTTGCGCCCAGCCGACGCTGCTGGCGGTTGATACGCCCGCCATATTCGGCCTTCCATTTCCATGCACGCTCCAAAAAGCGTTCGCGGCCAATGGCTTCCTTGGTGAGGCCTTCCTTTTTCATCTGCTCCACGATCTTGACCTCGGTGGCGATGGAGGCATGATCGGTGCCGGGCAGCCAAAGCGTGGGATCGCCCTTCATACGGTGGTAGCGGATGGGCGCATCTTGAAGCAGGCAGTCCATCGCATGCCCCATGTGCAACTGACCGGTAATATTAGGCGGCGGCATCACGATGGTGAAGGGCTTCTTTCCCTCCACGCGCTTTGCGCGAAAAGCGCCGGACTCTTCCCACATGTGATAAAGCTTATCCTCAATGGCTTGGGGGTTGTAGACCTTTTCCATTTCAAACTCCTGTTGTGTGGTATCAGCCATATGATAACCATCCTTTCCTTTTTGTGCCGAACCTGCCTATAGACCCGGTATCAGATCCAGCAAAATGAGCGCACCCAGCAGTGCGGCAGCAAGCCCGGCGAACTTTACGGGCAGAATCGCACGCTCGCCCTTGTCCTTCCACACCAGCCTGCACAACTTGGCGGCCTGCGTGCAGGTTAGCACGCCCACAAGCAATAGCGTGATGCCCGGGACGCTTAACCGAGACCATATTTTTTCCCAGTTCAACACATTCGCCTCCCTTTCCGGCAAAAAAACCGCTCTCATCCTCAGCAAAGGACGGAGCGGCTCCGTGGTACCACCTTATTTTGCGGCGCATGCGCCGCCTTTCCGCGCTGTAACGTGCGCGCACGGCAAAGCTACTATGGCACGGCCATTCACTTTGCACCCTCACAGGCGACCTTCCGCGCGCCGTTCCCGCAAACCGCCTTTCAGCCAATGGGCGGTTCTCTCTTTGGCGGCGTCGCGCGTACTCCTCCTGATCTTTGGGTATGCACCACAAGGCTGCTTGAAGTTCAAGCAGCCCAGCGGATGAGAAGGAGACTTACGCGTTCTCCTTCTTTTCGGTCATGTCGATGACCTGAACGCCATTGTAATAACCGCAATGCTTGCACACGCGGTGGGAAAGCTTCTTTTCGTGGCACTGCGGGCATTCCACAATGCCGGGCAGGCTAAGCTTCCAGTTGGCACGGCGGCTGCGGCCGCGAGCCTTGGATACTTTTCCCTTTGGAAGAGCCATAGTTACACCTCCTCATCCTTCTTAAGCAAGCTCTGCAATGCTTCAAAAGGACGCTGTGTCGGCGATCCATCTTCGCACGAGCTCGTGGGGTTTTCGTTCTTCCACGCCTTCAGCTCCGCACTGCCTGCACAACCCGCCTTGCACACAAAGCGCATGGGGAGATTCAGCATTGTAAGCGTCAGTGCCATATGATCCAATGGCACCAACTTGCCAACATAGCGGAAACTTTCGTCCTCCGTTTCGTTGGCATCCTTGCGGAAGGTCTCGGCAAAGTCTACTTCTACAGGGGCATCTGCTGATTCCATGCACAGCGCACATGTGCCGTGAGCAATGGTTTTGAGCGTTCCTTCCAGCCGAACGATATCGTCGTACAAGCTGTATGTACCGCTTAGCGAAACCCTATCAAAAGTGACGATCTCGCCGCTTACATCCTGCGGTGAAAGATCCAGCTCTGCCTGAAAAGGAAACGCTTTTTCGGGTGCCAGAAACGCTTTTGTAATATCTAGCTCCATAGTTTCCTCCTTGTAGCGTGACCATTTTATATTATACGTTCCCGAATGGGGTTTGTCAAGGTGTTTTTCTCCGGCGTTTTGTGCGCGCACGCGAGCTTAATGCCCCGGCTGCACCTATAGATCCAGTGCTGTGAAGCGCTTTACCGATTGACGGTATGCGCACCATGTCAAAAACGCATAGGCGGCGATGCCAACCGCTAGGGTCGCCAGCTTTTCCGGCAAAAATAGCGGGTCGGGCGTATCCAGCCGTTCCTTAAACAGCGGAACCACAAACGTACACGCCTCTGCGGCGAAAAGATAGCCAAACGTCAGCACGCTGCTCCAAACAAACGCTTTGCCAACGGCATTGGGGTTTTGATAGTAACGCGTAAAAAACAGAAAATTGAATAAACCCAGCATGAGAAACGCCAGCCCAAATAGCGCCAGGTTTACATCCATGCCCGCCGCGTTGACGCCTATGGCAAGCCGCTGGCGCGCCGCGGCAAAGGCCGCCGCCAGCAGCAGCTGCACCAGTTCAATCACCACCGCGAACCAGATGCGCGCGCGCACCACATCCTGCTTGCGCATGGGCAAGGACAGCGAATATTCGATATCGTGATTCTCCCGCCCCGCGAGGCATACAAAGAAAAGCCCCAGCGCCGTGTAAAAGAACACCACATAATATGGGTAGTTGGGGATGAGCAGCATGGCGGATAGTGCCCAGAAGATCCATACCGTGGGGTGCGCCGCAAGCTTTAATTCCTTCATTAAAAGGGTTTTCATAGTAGACCGATCCTTTCACAGCAAAACAGAGGGGGAAAGCGTTAGGCCTTCTTTTCCATATGAATCATGATGGTTTCCAAATCCGCAGGCTCACCCGCCAGACCCAGCGCCTGCGCGTCGCCGCGCGTGGCAATGGCGCTGTAGCCCCGCTTGGCAGGCTTTAAGCCGATTAGCTTAGCCTTCACGGCCTCTGTTAGCTGCTCCTGCGTCAGGCTTAGCGCACGGTATTTGCCCACAAAGGTTTTGATTTCCTCGCTGGCAAGAATGCGCCCCTCATGGATATACGTAATGCGGTCGGCACATTTATCCAAATCGCTGGTGATATGCGTCGAAAAAAGAATGCTTACGCCCTCCCGCTCAAGCTGCAAAAATACATCCAGCAGATCATCGCGGCTTACGGGATCAAGGCCGCTGGTCGGCTCATCCAACAGGAGCAGCTCCGCGTGGTGGGATAGCGCCAGCGCAAGGTTGTACTTCACCTTCATGCCAGCGGAAAGCTCGTTGGGGGTTTTGCTTTCGTCCAGCTGGAATAGCTCCGTATAGCGGCGGTACGCGCCTTCATCCCAAGCGGGATAAAAGCGACGCGTCACAGCCGTAATCGTGCGTAGCTTTTTGTGTATGTAGTAATCCACGCCGCCGGATACAAAGCCAATGCGCTGCTTGATTTCAAACTCGTTAGGGGCAAATGCTTGCCCAAAAAAGCGAATCTGGCCGCTGTCGGGGTGGACAAAATTCAACAGCGATTTCAGCGTGGTGGTTTTCCCAGCGCCGTTTCGGCCGATGAAGCCCATGATTTCCCCTTGACGCACGCAAAAGGATACGCTCTTCAGTTGAAATTTCGGATAGCTCTTTTGCAGCCTGTCAACGCTTAGCACATCGCCCATACCGTTTCCTCCTTCATTGTTCGCAGCGGCGTTTGGTTAAATTACATCAGTTATGTAACATGCATTATATCATATCAGTCGGACGGTATTTTGTCAACGTATTTGGCTCAAAACCGCTTTGCGACCGCTCGCTTGACAGATTTCATGCACAGCTGTTATATTACCGTTGCAACCATTGTGGAAAGGTGGAAAGCTGCTATGCCGCCAAAGGTCAAATACAACAGGGAAGCCATTTTAAACGCGGCGCTTGGGCTGATGCGCACTGAGGGTATCGGCGCGGTTAACGCGCGCGCTATCGCAAAGGTGCTGGGCTGTTCTACGCAGCCGCTGTTCCGCGAATTTCAAAGTATGGAGCAAATCAAAAAAGAGCTGCTGATGAAGGCGGTGGAGGAATATGATGCGTACATTGCCCACAGCGCGGGGCTGGCGGATTCCCCCTATAAGGGCACAGGCATGGCCTACCTTCGCTATGCCAAGGATGATCCGGAGCTCTTTAAGCTGCTGTTCATGCGCGACCGTGTGGCGGAAGGCACGCAGGATACCAGCGATGATGCAAATATGACGTATATTTTGAACCTGATTATGCAGCGCACCGGCTATACCCCGGAGCGGGCGCTCCGCTTTCATCAGCATCTATGGATTTTTGTGCACGGCTTGGCCTCGATGATCGCCACGCGATATCTGGCCTTTGACGAAGGGCGGTTAAGCGAGCTGCTGACGGACGAATTTGAGGCCACAAAGCGCTTGTATGATCAGCAGCGCTAGGCTGCCGCTTTGCAAAAGCGCCCATTGCGGAAAAGCGGAAGCTGAAAGGTTTTTTTTCGAGTGCTGACGAATAGAAAAGAATACCTGTTTTCTGTGCGAGCAGCATCTTCCATAAAGGAGCCACTGCCATGACCAATATCTTTGATTACCTCGCGTGGCGCGGGGATTTGCGCTTTTCACAAGCGGAGCCGTGCGAGGTGGATTTTTTGATCTTTGCGCAGCTGGTACACGCGCCGTTGGAGCGCCTGATGGGCGGCGGTCAAGGCTGGACGCTGAGCGAGCTTCAGCCCATCGTATACCCGACCCCGGTGGGCGCGGATCAAAACGTGCTGGAGCGCTCGCGCTATGCGCTTTGGCTGGCGGCCGCCAAAAGCGCGCGCTATGCGGCGGTAACGCTGGAGCGGTTTGAGGCGCATTTCAAGCCGGAGGCGGAAATGCAGTTTGCCGCCGCCCTTTTTTTACTGGATGGCGCGGGCGTTGTTTGCTTTCGCGGCACGGATGCAACGCTCGTCGGCTGGAAGGAAGATTTCAACATGGCCTTTGAAAGCCCCGTGCCCTCGCAGGTGGAGGCCGTGCTTTTTTTGAACGAATCGGCGAACGACCTGCCGCTGCTCTATGTGTGCGGACATTCCAAGGGCGGCAACCTTGCGCTGTACGCGGCCGCCATGTGTACGCCGCAGACGCGCGCGAAGCTGCAACGCGTGTTCAGCTTTGATGGGCCGGGCATGGATGAAAAAACGCATGCGAGCGAAGGCTATCAGGCCATCACCCCGCGTGTGAGCTCCTTTATTCCGGAGGCTTCGGTGGTTGGCTTGCTGCTCAACAATCACGAGACGTATACGATTGTTGCAAGCGACGGCATCAGCATCTGGCAGCATAATCCCTACCTGTGGCATGTGCGCGGCGCGAGCTTCGTGCCCGTGAGCGATACCACGCGTTCCAGCCAGTTTACCGATCAAACGTTGCACGATTTTTTGGCAGAGTCAACACCCGCCGAGCAGCGCGTGCTGGTGGATACAATTTTCAAGGTGCTCGGCGCTTCTAAGGCTGTGGCGTTGAAGGATGTGCCGCGCGGTATCGCGGCGAATAGGAACGATGTGCTTGCGGTGCTGCGGGGGGTGCCGCCAAGCTCCTATGTGATTATGATTCGAGCGTTGCGCATGCTGGGTGGCGCAGGCACGGAAAACTTGAACCTTCTCTTTGGTGAAAATGGGAATGCGGTTGGCTGACAGGGAGGGGAGGAGGCAGCGAGGCGCAGGGGGAGCATGCCCCCGTTGGGACAGCGCCCCAACGCCCCGCTCCCTAGCGCTTGCCGCAAGCGCCGTGAGAGCCGCAAAGTGCCGGAGTAAAACACGGCAAAGCAAAGCCGGGCGACATCAGTCGCCCGGCGATTTGCAATGCATCGTACTTCCTTGATGAGCTTCCGCCCACCGCGTGCCGGGCGTTATAGAAGCACTTCCACCCGCATGGGCTCGGCGCCGACCAGCGCCACGCTGCGCGCGTCCGGCTGACTGCCGCCCACAAAAATCACAAAGCGATGCCCGGTCAACCGGCGGCTTCCGTCCTCCTGCACAGTTTCAAAGCTGCTGGGATCAATGGGCAGCGTCACGCGGCGCTCCTCTCCCGCTTTGAGCGCGACGTGCAGCATGGCGCATAGGCTGTGATTGGGCACGGCGGCGGGCGAATCGCAAGCCTTCACGTAGACTTCAACGCTCTCTTCGCCATCTATGCCGCCCACATTTGCAACGTTCACGGCGACCGCACCGTTTGCATAAACCGCATCGCGGTACGCAAAGCGCGTGTAGCTCAGGCCGTAGCCAAAGGGATAGAGCGGCGTGCCAGCAAAGTAGCGATAGGTGCGGTTTGCCATGGAATAATCCACAAAAGCTGGCAAATCCTCCACGCTGCGATAGAAGGTTACGGGCAGCTTGCCACAGGGGTTTGTCTTGCCAAAGAGCAGGTTTGCGGCGGCGGTTCCACCTGCCTGCCCGGGATACCAGACCTGCAAAATGGCGTTTCCATCCTCCACGCGCACGGCGCTGCCGGTAGCGTTGAGCACAATGACGGGCTTGCCGAGCTGGCAGATGGCTGCCAGCAGCTTGCGCTGGCTCTGGGGCAGCTCGAGCGTATTCTTATCGCCGGAGCTGTATTCGTTGCCGGCGTCGCCTTCCTCGCCCTCCAGCGTTGCATCCAACCCGAGGCACAAAATGCTTACGTCTGCGCGCTTTGCGATTGCCACGGCCTCAGCAAGGCGATCGTCCGGCTGGGCGAGGTTGCTTACGCGATCCTTGAAGAGATGACAGCCCTGCGCGTAATACACGCGCGCCTTGCCCTCGCAGGCTTCGCGAATGCCGCGTAGAAATGTTGTATAGCGCGAGGAGGTGCCGCTATAGTTGCCCTCTAGGCAAGGAACGCTATCCGCGTTAGGGCCAATGACCGCTACCGATGAAAGTCGATGGAGGTCAAGCGGCAGCACGCCGTCATTTTTGAGCAGTACCATGCATTTTTCAGCGGCGCAAAGCGCGAGGGAAGCGTGCTCGTCGCTGTCGTTTTGATCGATGGTAATCGCGTCATACTCGCAGTCCTTGGCGAAAACGCCCAGCAAAAAGCGTGAGGTGTAGACGTGGACGGCTGCCGCGGTGATCTGCTCCTCGGTCACAAGCCCTTCCTGATAGGCTGCCAGCAGCTGCAAGTAGGTGTTGCCGCAGTTGAGGTCGCAGCCGTTTTGCAGTGCCAGCGCGGCGCTCTGGGGCGCGGTATCGGTCACGTGATGGTGCGTGTGGAAGTCCGCAATCGCCCAGCAATCGCTCACCACATGACCCTCAAAGCCCCATTCTTCGCGCAGAATATCCCGCAGAAGGGTTTTGCTGCCACAGGCGGGTTCGCCGTTTACGCAGTTGTACGCGCCCATCACGCTTTCCACCTTGGACTCACGCACCAATGCCTCAAAGGCGGGCAGATAGGTTTCGCGCAGATCTTTGGGGCTTACCTCCGCGTCAAACGCGTGGCGCAGGCTTTCCGGGCCGGAGTGTACGGCGAAATGCTTGGCGCAAGCAGCGGTTTTCAGGTACGCGCCCTTGCCCTGTAGGCCGCGCACATAGGCGCAGCCAAGCCGCGCGGTCAGGTAGGGATCTTCGCCGCAGGTCTCGTGACCGCGTCCCCAGCGCGGGTCGCGAAAGATATTGATGTTGGGCGACCACATGCTGAGCCCCTTGTAAATATCGCGATCGCCGTTTTGACTCTGCATATTGTACTTTGCGCGCGCCTCGGTAGATACGGCGTTTGCTATGCGCTCGTGAAAAGCGGGGTCGAAAATGGACGCAAGGCCAATGGCCTGCGGAAAGACCGTTGCTGTGCCCGCGCGCGCCACGCCATGCAGCGCCTCGTTCCACCAGTTGTATGCGGGTATGCCCAGCCGCTCCACGGCGGGCGAGTCATAGCGCAGTTGGGACGCCTTTTCCTCTAGCGTCATTTGGTTTACCAGCTCCGTAGCGAGCTTGCGTGCGGTTTGGCGATCCATGGTTCTCATCCTCCTCATTCACATTGCTTCACTTGCAAACAGCATACGATGATCTGTGCTCCTTTGCACGCCATCAGCCACAAAAGGCAGGACAAAACTTCACAATCTCGTTGACAAACCAACGGGAATTGCTTATTCTGGAGAGAAGATCCCGTCAGAATTTGAACAGGCATGGGGGACGAGCATGAGCTTTTTTTATGAGGCGCGGGCGCGCGCCGTGGATGTCTTTGCGTCCCAACGGCTGGCCTTTCACGCGCACCTGCATAGTCATGTGGAGCTGGTGCTGGCAGAGGCTGGCGAAATTGACGTAACGGTGGGCGAGGAACGGCATATTTCCCTGACGGCGGGTCAGGGGCTGTTGATCTCCCCAAACGTCATCCATGCCTTTGCTTCTTCGGAGGATAGCGTGATGACCTTCGTGCTGTTTAGCGCCGAGCTTACCCCGGAGCAGCAGCCTTTTTTCACAGGCGTCTGCCCCGCATGCCGCCTTGTGGATACGGCTGGGCTTTCCCCATGCGCGGCGTTTGCTGTGCAAACGCTCAGAGAGCTGGCGCGTGCGGAAAGCCCCGAGCCGATTGTGCTCAAGGCGCTGCTGATGCTGCTGCTGGCCGACGTCCTCAGGGATGCGCGCACCGTGACGCTGGATGGCGCACGAGAGCTGGATTTATGCCAGCGCCTGCTTTTGTACATCGATGCGAACCTGCGGGAGGAGCTTTCCTTAGCTACGCTGGCGGCAGAGCTGCATGTGTCTCCCTCCTACATCTCCACGCTGTTTAGCCGCAAGCTGCACTGCGGCTTTAACCGCTACCTTACGGAACGGCGCATGGCGCTGGCGGAAAACCTGCTGCGCAGCTCCAGCATGAGCATTACCGCGCTGGCCTACGAGGCGGGCTTTGCCAGCACGCGCACCTTCAACCGCCGCTTTTTGGAGGCGCACGGAATTGCGCCCAGCGCATATCGAGCGCTTCCCGGCACGCCGAGCAAGCCGCAAGGGAACGGCGTGGCGTGAACGGAACGCACAATGGGGGAAAGCGGGTACGCAATGCGCCGGGTGACAAAAGTCGCCCGGCGCATTGCGCTCGTATGGAAAACAGCTGTGGCGCTTAATACTCCGCGCTGCCGGTGGTGCGGGGGAAGGGCAGCACATCGCGGATGTTGCTCATGCCGGTCAGGTACATCACCAAGCGCTCAAAGCCCAACCCAAAGCCCGCGTGCGGCGTGCCGCCGTACTTGCGCGTATCGGTGTAGAAGCCATAGTCCTCGGCCTTCATGCCTGTTTCCTCAATGCGCTTTAGCAGCATGTCCATGCGCTCCTCGCGCTGGCTGCCGCCAATCAGCTCGCCGATGCCGGGCACCAGCAGATCTACAGCCGCCACGGTTTTTTGATCCTCGTTCATGCGCATATAAAAAGCCTTGATTTCCTTGGGATAGTTGTAGACAAACACCGGCTTGCCAAAGTGCTTCTCGGTCAGGTAGCGCTCATGCTCCGTTTGCAGATCAATGCCCCAGCTGACGGGATAATCAAAGCTCTGGCCGCTCTTTTGCAGAATCTCAACGGCCTCGGTATAGGTGCAGCGGGCAAAATCGCTGCCGGCGATGGCGCTGAGCTTGCCGATCAGCCCCTTTTCTACAAAGCTGTCGAGGAAAGCCATTTCCTCCGGCGCATCGGCCAGCATATGCGTGATGATGTATTTGAGCATCTCCTCAGCCAGCGCCATATCATCAAACAGGTCGGCAAAGGCGATCTCCGGCTCCACCATCCAAAACTCCGCGGCGTGACGCGGCGTGTAGCTTTTTTCAGCGCGGAAGGTGGGGCCAAAGGTATAGACATTGCGAAACGCCATGCAGAAGGTTTCCACGTTGAGCTGGCCGCTTACCGTGAGGCTGGCCTGCTTGCCGAAGAAATCCTGTGCATAATCCGGCTTTCCAGCATCGCTTACAGGGAGATGATCCAGCGGCAAAGTGGTTACCTGAAACATTTCGCCCGCACCCTCGCAATCGCTGGTGGTGATGATGGGGGTATGCACATAGACAAAGCCGCGCTCCGCAAAGAAGGCGTGCAGAAGCTGCGCGGCGAGCGAGCGCACGCGAAACACCGCGTAAAAGGTGTTGGTGCGGGGGCGCAGGTGCGCGATGGTGCGCAGGTACTCAAAGGTGTGACGCTTCTTTTGCAGCGGATAATCCGCCGCGCAGAGGCCGACCACCTCCACGGTAACGGCCTTTAGCTCGAAGGGCTGCTTCATGCCCGGGGTAAGCACCAGCTCACCCGTGGCGCGGATGGCGCTGCCAAGCGTGATCTTCACGGCGTCCGCAAAATCGGCGGTTACGCCATCCTCCAGCACGATTTGCAGATTCTTAAAATACGTGCCATCGTTCAGCTCAATAAAGCCAAAAGCCTTGCTGTCGCGCACGGTGCGCACCCAACCGGAAACCGTTACGCTGTGTATGCCGCTTTGGAGATCGGCATGAAATAGATCACGAATGCTCATATCCTTCATCATGCGCTTACGCCTCCTTCACGGGCGGCTTGCCCAGCATTGCCGCGCCGATGATGCCCGCCTCCGCGCCCAGCCGCGCGATCTCGATACGGGAATAAGGGAGCGTTTTAAACAGCAGGTAGCGTGGGATGCGCTCACGCACCGCGTTGATCAAAAAGCTGCCCGCCTTGCACACGCCGCCGCCCAATACGATCATCTCCGGGTCAAGGAACGCGATGATCGTATAGATGGCCTTGCAGAGATAATCCACATAGTGGTTGAATACCTTCATGGCTACGTCGTCGTTTTCCTTGGCTGCATCAAAGACCATTTTCGCTGTCAGCTTGCTGATATCGCCATCGCAAAGGTCATACATCATGCTATCCGGATGTTGCAGCACCATCTGCTTGCCCATGCGGATAATGGCCGTAGCGCTGCAATAACGCTCCAAACAGCCGTAGTTGCCGCAGGAGCAAGGCTCGCCGCCGATATCCATGGGGATATGGCCGATTTCGCTGCCCACGCCGTGAAAGCCGCTCCATGGCCTGCCGTCGATTACGATACCGCCGCCTACGCCCGTGCCCAGCGTCATAAAAACGCTGCTGTGGCAGCCCGCACTCACGCCGCAGACGCTTTCCGCAAAGCCTGCGACCGTTGCGTCATTATCGATATAGATGGGCTTATTGAGGTACTTTTGCAGCTCGGAGCGCAGAGGTACGTCCTTCCAGCCCATGTTGGTGCAGAAGATGACCACGCCTGTCTGCTGATCCGCCACACCCGGAATGCCGATGCCGATGGAGGCGACATCCGCTTGCGCAAAGCCGCTTTCCTTGAGCACCTGCAACATGCACATGCCCATGTCACGGATGATATCCGTATAGGGACGCCCAACCAGCGTGGGGGTTTCCCCCTCGCGAAGAATTTTTCCGCCCTCATCCACAATACCCACCTTGATGCCGGTGCCGCCCACGTCTACGCCTATGTATACCATGTTTTTCCCCTGCCCTTTCGGTTTGTTATTGCTTGTCGCCGGAGTTCTGCGCGATCAGTTCATTCAAGCGCCGATCCAGCTCATGCGCGGCGCTGTAGCCCATGCGCTTCAAGCTGAGGTTGCGCGCCGCCACCTCAATGATGATGGCGAGGTTGCGCCCCGGGCGCACCGGCATGATCTGATAGGGGATCTTTACGCCGAGGATGGTAACCGTTTCCTCCGTTAGGCCGAGGCGGTCGTATTCCTTAGCGGAATCCCATTTCTCCATATGAATCACCAAATCGATGGACTTGCTCAAAATGACGGAGCCTACGCCGTACATCGCGCGTATATCGATAATGCCGATGCCGCGAATTTCCATGAAGTGGCGCACCATCTCCGGCGATTCGCCGATGATGCGGTCGTCTGCCACGCGGCAGATATCTACCACGTCATCTGCCGCAAGCTGATGTCCGCGCTTCACAAGCTCCAACGCCGCCTCGCTCTTTCCTACGCCACTCTCGCCGGTCAACAGCACGCCAACGCCGTACACGTCCACCAGCACTCCGTGGCGCGTCACATGCGGCGCAAGCACGCGGTTTAAGTACATAATGACCTGCAAGGTGAACTTGGTGGTTTTATGCTTGCTTTGGAATACGGGAATGTCGTGCGCCTTTGCGATGGTCAAAAGCTCCCGCGGAGGGGTCATGCCCCAGCATACCACAATGCAGGGCAGATCGTAGCTCATGTAGCGCTCCAGTGATTTTTCCCGCACCTGCGGGTCAAGCGATTCCAAATACGTCATTTCCACTTTGCCGATTACCTGCGGGCGCTCCGTGGCAAAGTACTCATAAAACCCAACAAACTGCATGCCCGGGCGGTTAATGTCGGTTACGTTGATATCCATTTCGGTCTTGGTGGTTTCTGACAGCAGCTCTAGGTTGAGCTGCTTGCAAAAATCCTCGATGTTAATCATGCGCTTCACCATCCTTTGCTGTCCACCCATTCAGCACGTGCTCTTGCACAAAGCGAGCAAGACCGTCCTCGGTGTTTGCACCGCATACATAGGTCGTTTGGCGCTTCACCTCATCGCGTGCGTTGCCTACAGCCACGCTGTGGGGCGTGAAGGCGAGCATGCTCAAATCATTTAGGCTATCGCCAAAAACCAGCGTGTGCTCCGGATCAATGCCGATCATCCCCGCCAGCCGCCTAAGCGCGGTGCCCTTCGTGACCCCCGGCGGTTCCACCTCCAAAAAAAAGGGCTTGCTTGTGGTAAAAACCGCCTTTTCCCCAAAGCGTGCCTGTGCGATGGGGCGCATGCGCTGCACCGCTTCCGGATGGTTTACGCTTAGGATTTTTGGCGTGCGCACGCTGCGCACAAAGGCCAGCAGATCGCCCACAGACACACCATTCATGCCGGAGGACTGCTGATAGCGCAGGGAGGTGTCGCATTCATTTGCGTAATAAAAATGCTCGCCGCTGTATACCTGCACGTAAAAACCGTTTTCCTGCAAAAAAGAGCAGATGTCGGCGGTATCCTCCGGCTCAAAATGCGCCTCGTGTAGAATCTCGTGCGCCGCGCTCACGATTTGCGACCCATTGCAGCCAATATACGGTAAACCCGTATGCAGCTCCTGCACATAGCGTCGCATGCTTGCAAGCGCACGGCCGCTGGCCGGAATCACACGGATGCCGCGTCGCTTGCACTCGCCTAGCACCCGCAGGCTTTTCTCACTTAGCTCGCCTGCCTCATTTAGCAAAGTATCGTCCAAATCCGTTACAATCGTATCAATGGTCACAGCTTCGGTGCTCCTTTGGTGCGTTTTTCTTCAAAAAACCGGGTCATCAGCGCCGCCGCTTCTGCGGCTAAGAGGCCGCCCACACAGGGCAGGCGGTGATAGAACGCGGGGTCCCGCGTAAGCGCGTACACGCTTTCCGCGCAGCCTTGCCGCTCGTCCCTTGCGCCAAAGTAGCAGCCGCCCACGCATGCTATGCTGAGCGCGCCCGCACACATGGGGCATGGTTCCAGCGTGACGTATAGCGTGCAGCGGTTCAGCCGCCGCGTGCCCAGCACGCGCGCAGCCTCACGGATCACTAGCATTTCCGCGTGTGCGGTGGGGTCGCCGGTTTGCTCGCGCAGGTTGTGCGCGGCGGCAATCAGCTCGCCATCCACAGCCATCACCGCGCCCACGGGGATTTCGCCGCCTGCGAGGGCAAGCTCGGCCTGCGCGAGCGCCGCGCGCATCAACCGCTCGTGTTCGTATTTTTCCGTGCTCATGCGCCTGCCTGTAGCTGCGCTGCGCGTATTTGCCGCGCCTGCGGGTTCACGTCCCGCGGCTCCTTAAAGGTAGGCACCAGCTGATGCAGGCAGGTCAGCATATCCCCGTTTGCGTCAATGCAGCTATGCAGCTGGGAAAGCATGCCGTGAAGCGCTTCGATGCTGATAACCTCCGGTTGGGCGATGAAGATCTTTTCCTTTTCGGTCTTAGCAATGCCTTCGCTGTCCAGCAGCAGCTCCTCATACAGCTTCTCGCCGGGGCGCAGACCTGTGTATTGAAGCTCGACCTTCGGGGCGTCCGGCCTTGCATAGAGCCGAATCATGTGCTCTGCCAGCTCGCGGATTTTGACCGGCTGCCCCATATCCAACACAAACAAATCGCCGCCCTTTGCGATGGACGCAGCTTGCAGCACAAGGCTCGCCGCCTCCGGGATGGTCATAAAATAGCGGATCATATCGGGATGCGTAAGCGTAACCGGCCCGCCGGCACGGATTTGCTGCTCAAATTTGGGCACCACACTGCCATGCGAGCCAAGAACATTGCCGAAGCGAACGGCGGTAAAATCGGTATCCGAGCCGCAGTTTAACGCCTCGATGGTCATTTCGGCAAGGCGCTTGGTGGCGCCCATCACGCTGGTTGGGTTCACCGCTTTATCCGTGGAGATGAGCACGAAGCGCTTCACCTTGTGCGCAATGGCTGCTTGCGCAGTCAAATAGGTGCCGAACACATTGTTCTTCACCGCCTGCGCGGGGCAGTCCTCCATGAGGGGCACGTGCTTGTGCGCGGCGGCATGAAGCACGATATCCGGCTGATAGCGGCAAAAGATTTCGTTGAGGCGCTGGGGGTCGCGGATGGAGCCCACGCATAGGATGAGCTTTTCGTTCAGCCCATCGGGATATTTGAGCTGTAGCTCCGAAAACAGGTCGTACATGTAATTTTCGCTGATGTCATAGAGCACGATGCGCGCGGGTTGCAGGGGCAGAAGCCTACGGCAAAGCTCGCTTCCAATGCTCCCGCCTCCACCTGTGATGAGCACCGTTTTATCGCGGAAGCACATGGCCACCTGCGTCATATCCAGCTTTTCCTCCGGGCGACCTAGCAGATCGGAAATGTCGATATCACGCACATTTTCTATGCTTGAAACGTCGTTGGAGATATCCTGTGGAGGGCTGATGCGCTGCACACGGCAGCCCGTGGCAAGGCATTTCTCAATCAGGGGCGCAAGGTCGCCATGCGGCGTGGCGATTGCGATGATGATATCATCAATATGGTAATCACTGGCAAGCTTCAATATATTACCCGAGCCGCGTACCACGGGCACGCCGCTTAAGCGCGAGCCTGTGCGAATTTTATCGTCATCCACCACCACCACCGGCACGCGGTCGCCATAGCCACCGCGCTGCATGCCGTGTACGATGCTCGCTCCACCCCAGCCTGCGCCCACAATCATTGTGCGGCGCGTTTCACTATCGGTGAGCGGAAGGTGACCGTGCAGCGCGATGGAGCGGTACAAAAGCCGAGAACCGCCCATGAAGAGCAGGCTAATCGGCCAGAAAAGAACATAGACAAACCGATGCAAACGAAACAGATTCACTGGAAGCACAAAAAGATTGGCCAGCAGCGATGCGCCGTAGACCAACACCGCCGCCGCAAGGGTAGCGCCTCCCAGCCGAACGATATCGCGGGCGGAGGCGTACTCCCACATGGTGCGGTAAATGCCAAACGCCCAATAGGTAAGCAAGCACACCACCGTCATGATGGGGGCAAGCCGAATGTAATTAAAGAAAAAGCCATATAGGAAATGGCTGGAATAACGCAAAATCTGCGCGAAAATCATGGCCGCATTAATCAGCACGGCATCTAGCACGAGCCAGAAAATCGTGCGAGCCGCCTTGTGAATCTCAGGCTTTGGTGAAATCACAGAGCCGCCTCCCAGTTCATTTTCATTCATATACACCTTGATTATATCACAAAGGTGACGGAATGCATAGGGGCGGCTATTGGGATTATCTGTGGGAATTTACATGCGCGGTCATAAACGGGGGATGAACGCTGATTTACCTCCCGACTTTGCCATATTTAGCATTGCGCACAGATTGCGTTGGCGTTTCGCGCCTGATATAATGAGGGTGCGGAACGCCTGTGTTCTGCTAATCAATTGGATTTAGCGAGGCACAATTGAATGACAAACTTATATATGATTGCTGGGACAATGGGCGTTGGAAAAACGGCTGTATGTCAATCACTAAAACAAAAACTACCGAACGCTGTGTTTCTTGATGGTGACTGGTGCTGGGATGCAAATCCCTTTTGGGTAAATGACGAAACGAAAAATATGGTGATGCATAATATCTGCTTTTTGCTAAATCAGTTTTTGCATTGCTCCGTCTATGAAAATGTGATTTTTTGCTGGGTAATGCACGAGCAGAGCATCATAGATACCATTCTATCAAACCTGGATAGGGTAAACTGCAATACAAAATTGATTTCTTTGATTTGCGATGCAAGTACCTTGAAAGAACGCCTCGAAAAAGACATCTCCAATGGCGTTCGCAATAGGGATGTGCTTGAGCGGAGCGTTGCCAGAATACCACTCTATGACAAGCTGAAGGCAACGAAAATTGACACAAACGGCCGAAGCGTGAACGAAATTGCTGATGAAATTGCAGCCCTGTAAATGAAACGATTGTAGTTGTCCTTTTGATGTATCAAGCTATTTTGACCGCCCGTATCTGCATGGAAATACCGAGGTCACGAATGACGTTCCAGCCTCTGGAATGAAGCCCACACAGGGCGGAAAAGCGTGCTTGTGCCCACAACGGACGTGCTCAGGCAGGCGAGCTTTCGATGTGAATGGCTGGACAGCTAAAGGTTTGCGTGGTATGCTTGCTTTGATGGTGAAGAATATTCACAGCGGCGTTCGAGCAGGAGCTTGCAATACGTTTGCACTTGCCCATGGAGCAGGCAATGACGCAGTTCGTCCTGTCGTTTTCAGGCTGGAAGCGGCGGATGATGCAGCTCATATCGACTATGCGCCAGTTGGGTAAAGCTCGCGCCACGATTGACATAACTGCTGGTATATGGAGGTTCGGCTATGAGCGTTCTATTGGAAATCAATCAGGATGAGAAGCGAAACATCGTTGGTGTATTTGATTCGCTGGAGAATGCCCAGACCTTTGTGGAAAGCATTCCATTTGTGAAAAAGACGGTAAA
>JAVVVJ010000012.1:0-3536 GCA_036652695.1 Clostridia bacterium
TTTGCTGATTCTTTGGTTCAAGTGACGCGGTCAATTTCCTTCATCCTTTCAAAGCGAAGCCTTCCCAACGATTTTCTGTCTGCAATTATATCGATTTCTCCTTTTCTTGTCAACTTTGGGAAAACGGCGGGCAGGTATAGCGGGCGCGTTGCAAATGGATAGGGCGTTGATCGTCCGTAAAGGCATCAACAAATGGCGCAAGCAAGCAGCCGCAAACGCAGCTTTTCTGAACCGACTCGATTTTGCCGAAGGGCTAGGTACGCTAGCCCGTTCTGCCTGGTCTTGCGGATCAATCATTGAAATACGCTCCACTCAGGGCGTTGCGGAGCTTCTCCTTCGCCCGCTTTATGCGATTTGATACAGAGGAATGGTTGATTCCCAAGGCTTCCGCAATTTCGTAAACCGATAGGTTCTGATAATAGTAGAGCAGCAAAACGTCCTGTAGCTTGGGCGGTAGCTTCATGATTTCCGCTACCAGCTCCACCTCGGGCGCTGCGGAAACGGCTTCTGACGCCCACAGCGATTCCAGCGTCACCTGGCGATTCCTATGCCGAAACCAGCCTGAGCGTTTGATGTCGTGGCAGGTGTTGATGGCAATGCGCATCAGCCAGGTTTTTTCACTGCATTCTCCCCGAAACGTAGAAATGGCTTTGAATGCTTTTAAAAAAGTTTCCTGCACCGCATCCTCCGCAAGCGATTTGTCATGGAGGTAAATGCAGCACATGCGCAGCAGCGGTAGCTGATATTGCGTTACCAACTGGCAGAATGCTTGTTCTTGGAAAAAGCCTGACCCTGTAACAGCTTCCATTTACCGAACGCCTCCTATCCTAAAAAAGATGCATGGGGATTGGGAAAGGTTGCGTTTGGGACAATAAAACGTTGGTGGGGATGCGCGCACTGCTGGATGGGAACTGGTGAAAAGCTTGACGTAATAAGCATTTCGTGATATCGTAAACGCTGAAAAGCTATCTAAACCACGCAGTGCGAGGTGCAAGCCATGAGTGAACGGTATCCAACCAACGATGATAAACAGGGGCGGGCAGAGCATCTGTTCGCTTCAAGAAATGTACATAGCCGCCAGCCGGGGGAAGCGGTCGAGCCGGAATCAATGCCGGACGGCATTTATGAACCCAATGAGCCGCAGCAGGCTACGCAGACAGCGGCATCCTTTCCCGCCTACGATGATTATCTGCCCAACGAGCCGGAGCCGTCCAGCTATGCGCCGCCGCCTGAGGTGGAAGCCAATTTTTCCGCATATTACCGGCGGGATGGGGGAGCTGAGGAGCTGCCTGCGGCAGAACCCGCCTTTGCGCCGCCGCCCAAGCTGGATCTGTTTGGGAGCTATGCCGATGCGTGGCATCCGGAGGAAGCGGAGCAGCCAGCGCTTCCCCAGAGCAATGTGTATCGCCCCAGAGAGGTGACGTGGGCGGATACCGAGCGCCGAAACGTAGCGGTTTCCGCTGAGGGCGGCTATCAGGTGCAGGAAGAGCACAAAGGCTCTCACCGCCGCCGTAGGCATGTGCTGCGCGCTGTGATTGGCACATTGGTGGTGCTCGCGCTGATCGGCGGGAGCGCATACCTGCTACGCGATCAGCTCACGCCGCTGGTCAACCAGCTTTTGGGACACTCTGCCATTGGTACGGAGGCGCCCTTTGAGGCGCTTGTTACGCCTGCGCCCATCAAGGGCTATGACGCCGCGCCAGCGGTGCAGGTAGCGCCACAGGCGCGCAGCGCCATTAGCGAGATTAGCGGAACGGTGAATATGGAAACCTACACCGTTACCGATGCCAACGTACTCACCCGCAACCTCCGCAGCGATGGCAGCTATGATTTCTACCTCTTTACGGGGGAGGATGGCAAGCTGCTTGGCTATTATGAGGGCTTGGGTGCGCGGGATATGGTTCCGCTGGCAGATGGTAATTTTTACGTAAAGCAGCCCCCTTATTTGATCAACCGCAAGGGCTCTGCCCTCATTCGGCTCGATGAGCTGCAAAAGGTGATGGGGGAGAGACTGGTGCTTCATCAGCTGCTTGGCGGCTGGGCCATCGTGGAAAACGAGGCCGGAACGATGCGCAACTATATCGACCCAAGCGGGCATTTGTTGAGCCAACTGTGGTTTTCGCGCGCCTTTCCCTTCACGGGCGGCTCAACCATCGGCTATGTGGATACCGGTAGCCTGACCGATTTGGAAAACCGCTATTTGCTGTATGTGCTAGATGCAAATGGGAATATGGTGCGTTGGACAAGCGCCGCCTCCACAGCGGGGGTGGTTGGGTCGGCGTGTAACGCGGCCTATATGAACGATGGCAAGCTGTATTCACTTGCGGATATCGAAGCGCCGCTGGCGATCACGGATCAGGTTTCCATGTATCTGGATTGCGATGCGATGGTTGTGCGCGATTCGCAAAGCGGCAAGTATGCCCTGTACGTGCATGGCGAGCGGCATTACGATTTTGAGTATGACAGCATTGTGCCCGTGGAATGCGAGGTGCAGTGGGCGAAGCGGAGCGCGAGCGGCGCGGGGGGAACGCTGGAGCTGTACGCCGTGACCGAGGCGGCCTATCCGCAGCCGCTGTCGCATTATTTTGTGCTGATGAAGGATGGCAAAGCAGAATATGTCGCGCTTTCCACCGATTCGGCGTACCCAATTTTGCTTGACGATTTGCTCTGAAACGGAGGCAATGAATGATGAAACGATTTTTTGCACTGCTGCTGGCGCTTTGCCTGCTGATACCCAATTTGGCTATCGGCGAGGATGAAAACACGGTGACTGAGGATGTAAGCGCCTACGGCGTTACGGTGATGCGCCACCACGAGGTGAGCACAGCGGGCAAGCAGCGCCTTGCGCTGGATTACCCCACCTTTGAGAGCGAAAACGCCACATTGGCAACCTTTTTGACTGATAGCATCACTGCACCGATCCTCTCCCTGCGAAAGCTGGGGCAGATGGCAGAGGATGATGCTTACGCGGATGGCGGGATGGATATCATTCGCAGCGGCTATTACGCGTCGCTGGATTTTGAAAACCTGCTTTCTGTGGAAGCAACGGTTAGCAACCGCGCGGCGGGCAGTGAAACCACCGATACCCAGTTCTTTTTCCGCATTGTGGAGCTGAGCAGCGGCCGCATTGTGACGGTGGACGAGCTGTTTGATGAAACTGCCGCGCAGGTTTCCGCCGCCGTGAAGGAGGCCGTGTACGCGCAGACCCATGCGAAGAACCTGCTGCTGGAATCGATTACGGACGCGGCGAGCGTGCCAGCGCCCAACTCCTATTTTTTGAGCAAGGACGTATTCCGCACGATTTTTGCCGCCAACACGCTAAGCGCGAGCGCCATTGTGGTGGATATCCCGTGGGCGGAGCTGATGCTGACGCCATCGGCGATGCTAACGCCCGCTGATGAAAACGCGGCTTCCGCGGAGCTTGAAGCGCAAGCCCCCGCCGCTACACAGCAGGGGGATCTCCCATCGCAGCCGCCTGTGCAGGACGCGCTTGAAACGGCGACGGATGCGGCTGAAACGCTGCCGACGGATGCGCC
>JAVVVJ010000012.1:3636-26558 GCA_036652695.1 Clostridia bacterium
ACGCTGGAGCCGAACTTTTCCTTGCCCCCGGTGATCACGCCCACCCCCATGCCTGTTGCGGGAAATGACGCGATCATTGTGGATGTGCTTACGCACGGCCTGTGGAAACCCTTGGGCACCGATGGCGAAACGTACTATCAGTTTACGGCGGATGGCAAGCTGCTCACCGTGAACGTGTCCAGCTATACCATGAACGAGGGCGTGCTTGCCAGCGATGCGATGAGCGGCACCGTGGATATCGGCAGCGACAGCGCCTTCACGCTACGCACGGATAGCGGCGCGCCCATGGGATACGTGCTCAACCGCGCCGGGGAGGCCGTTGCGCCGGAGGAATTTGTGACTCCCTCGCCTACGCCGGTACCCACGCCCACGCCAAGCCCCACGCCTGTGCCCACCCTAGCGCCTACCCCAGCGCCTACGCCCACCCTTTCGCCCTACGAGCAGGCGCTTTTACAAGCGCCCTCCCTTGCGACGCTGAGTGACGCGTCCTTTGAAAAGGCAAAGACGTTTAAGGTGTACAGTGCTCCCGATGAAAAATCCTTCCGGGATAGCAAGGCGCAGGTCACCACGGATGAAACGGTCAAAATCTACGGCGTGGTGGATCACTGGGTGCTTGTGAGCTACAGCATTGGCAATGGCAGCAGAGGGCGCTTGGGTTATATTGAGGATTCTACACTGCTAAACCCCGATAGCGTGGCGAAGCTCGCGCTTGTGTCCTTGCCCATGACGCTTACCAAGAACGCCGAGGCGACGGATGACCCGCTCAATGGCAAAGGCACCATTACCAAGCTCAAAAAGGGCGACAGCGTAACGCTGCTGGCCTTTATGGGCAGCGAATGGGCCTATGTGGAAACCACTTACGAAAGCAAACTGTGCCGCCTGTTTATCCCTCAAGCGGCGTTGATGGAGGAATAGCATGGATCGCAAGGATGAAATCATCAGGTTGCAGATGGATGTCATCAGCCAAATGACGCGAAGCAACCTCGGGCGCATTGCGGATGACCTGTGGGGCACGCCGGAGCTTATGCCGCCTGTGCAAGCGGAAAAAACGGAGCTGGAACGGCATTGCGCAGACGTTGTTACTCCGCAGGGGAAGCCCGAGCAGCCTGCCGCAAGCGCCGTGCAAAAAACCGAAGCCGCCAAAGCGGAGCAGGAAGCGAATAAGCCCGAAAAAATAGAGGATCTCAAAAAGGAGCTTGAGGAATACATCGGACTTTCCACAGTGAAAAAAGAAGTGGAAAGCCTAATCAACCTTGTGATGGTGCAAAAGCTGCGCAGGCAAAACGATCTGCCGGTGGAGGAGCTATCGCTGCATATGGTGTTTTCCGGCAATCCCGGCACAGGTAAAACGATGATTGCGCGGCTGATGTCGCGGATTTACAAAAGCCTTGGCATCCTTTCCAAGGGGCAGCTCGTTGAGGTGGATCGCAGTGGGCTGGTGGCGGGCTTCGTGGGTCAAACGGCCATCAAGACCGATGAGGTAATCAAAAAGGCGCTAGGCGGCGTGCTCTTTATTGACGAGGCCTATGCGCTGACCAACCGGGGCGGGAATGATTACGGTCAAGAAGCGGTCGATACGCTGCTGAAGGCCATGGAGGATCATCGTGATGACCTGATTGTAATTGTGGCGGGCTATATTGAGCTGATGGAGGATTTTGTACACTCCAACCCCGGGCTTGAAAGCCGCTTCAACCGCTTTCTGCATTTTTCGGATTATACGGTGCAGGAGATGCTGGACATCTTCGATATGCGCTGCCGCAAGAGCGGCTACACGCTTGCCGAGGATGCCCGCGATCTGCTCAAGAGCCTGCTGGCGCTCTACAGCTTGGATGAAAAGGGCTTTGGCAACGCGCGCGGCGTGCGCAACCTGTTTGAGCGTGCGGTGAGCGCACAGGCAAACAGGCTGGCAAAGGAGGAAACCATCACGCGGGAGGAGCTGCTGCTGCTCAACAGCGATGACATCCGCACGGCTGGAGGCACCGCGGATGCCATGGCAGGGGAAGCGGCGAATGCCGCGCATGAAAGCGCCAAGGAGCGGCAGAGCGAAAAGCAATAACGCAAAGGAGGCTGGGCAGTACGCTCCAGCCTCCTATTTGATTGTGTACGCTTTACCCTTGTTGACGGGCGCGAAGGTTGGTTTTAGCGGTCGATGCGCTGCGCCACGCGTACATGACCAACGCAAGGGCGATAACGCCATACGACATAAACACGCGGAAGTATTCGCCTACATTGGGGTCGCCAAACAGGTTCTTGCCCGCGTCCTGCGCCACGATGAACAACGTATGGAAGATCAAGCAGCCGATGAGCGCTTGCCCGTTGGTCGCGCGGTCGATGGACGCGCCGCCAACCAAAATGGCAGCGCCCGCGTAGAGGCCGACCATCTCATGCGCTGCGTAGGTTTGCAGCGTGCCAAGGTTTTGCAGGAACAAAATCTGCCCCCAGCCTGCGAGCACGGTGGAAATCACAATGGCGATGATGCGCGTGCGGTTGACGTTGATACCAGCGGCATTGGCTACCGTCATGCTTTGACCCACGGCTCTAAATTTCTGACCGAGGCGCGTTTTCATGATCGCCACATTGAACAGGCACAGCAGACCCACAATCAGGAATGTGACGGCTGGCACGGTGATTCCAGCAAAGCACGCGGTGATTGGGGGAACAAAGTAGAGCCCGCAGAGCACAACCGCTGTGGTGAGGAGCATCGCGGCTTTTTTTGTGGCAATTTTCTTGAGCACCAACAGCAACACCGCCCCCAACACCACAATGCCCGTGACCGCTAGGACGGCTGTGGTGAAGGGAATCTGCCAGAGCTTGTCCACAACCTTATACAGGCCAACGTCACCCATCAGGTTGAGGGTGTTGCGGATGCCGGTGGAGCCAACAATGGTTACCTTTTGCGACATCGGGATCACGTTTCCGAAGATGAACAGGAACAGCAGCTGGTAAAGCCCGGTGGCAAAGTAACCCAGAATCATGGAACCGATGGTTTCCTGACCCTTCATTTTGTTCATCAGCGAACCAATGCCCACACCGAATACCGCCGCTAGCGGAACGGTGATGAGCGCGGCAAGCGCGATGCCAGCAATGCCTGTAAAGCCCCAGTTGATCACAAACAGCAGCGCGATTTGCGCGGCCATTGCGCCAATGGTGATGGCAAAGTTGATGCCCATGCCCGCCACGATGGGGATAATCAGCGCCATGACGATGAACAGGTTGCGCGTGAGGCGCGCGACCAGAGAGCTGAACACATAGTTCAGCGTCTGGCCGGAGAAAAACACAAAGACGATGCTGATGATGAGGAATACATAGGTTACGATGTAGTTACGGATGTTTGCCAGCAGCTTTTGTCCAAAGCTCTTTTGATCAGGCATTGGTTTCACCTCCGGACTGTGTGAGGGCGTACAGGATGATGCCGTTGGAGATCAAGATACGCATGACCTCGCTCAAGCCGTTTGCGGAGATGGCTTGGTTGGCAACCAAAATGCCCATGGAAAGCACGCCCTGAAATAGGAACGTACCGATGATGACATGCGAGACCTTCGCTCTGGAGGTGCTCGCGCCGCCAATTAAAATGGCGCTGGCGGCGGTAAAGCCCATTTGGCGCGGGCCGGAATAGAGCTGCATGAAGCCAAAGCTCTGCGAGTACACAATGATGCCGACCGCCGCCACCACGGTAGAAAGCGTGGTGCCGATGGTGCGCATCCGATCGACGCTGATGCCGGCGGCTTCCGCGAAGCGCGGATTCGAGCCTGCGGCAATCATCGCGGTGCCCGTGCGGCTGCGCGAGAAGAGCCATAGGATGCCACAGCACAGGAGCAGGAAGAGGAGTAAGCCCGTGGGGATGGTCACGCCGAATATGCTGAAGGAGAGGAAGTTGTTCAGCAGCCCGCCGATGTTGCCAGCCATGGTGTGCATGACGCGCAACCCTGAACCAAGCGCCCACGTAAGCTTGGGGTTATGAAAGGGGAGAATCATCCAAAAGATGCTCATGAGCGAAACAAAGGAGAAGCCTACATAGGTGGAAACCGTCATTTCGTTGCCTTTGAGGCGGTTGAGCAGCTTTGCGTAGGCCCAGCCGATGGGAGCCGCAAAAATGCAGCCCACCACGACCGCGAACCAGAAGGCAAGCCAGCCGGTCATGTTCGCCTCCAGCGCGATGAGCGTGGAGAGCAGGCCAGCCACAATGCCAACGGTCATGCCCATGTTCAGGCTGATGCCGCACTGAATGCCGGGCAGCATCGCCAATACCAATATGCCGTATTGCCCGGTGCGCTTCAAGACGTTGCTCATCATGCTGGACATGTTCAGCCCATACAGGCCGGATAGGATCAGCAGCATGACAAAGAACAGGCCGATGATCAGCCGAGGCACGCCCAGCTTCTTTACCAGCGGCTGGTAGAAGAACGCGACCAGCGTAATCACGAGCAGCGCAATCGCGCCCAACAGCAGGTTGCTGGCACTAGCGGCGATGGACATCTTGAACGCATCGGTTTGGTCAAGCGCGAGGGTCGCCTTGGCTTCGCTGAGGCGCGCGTATTTGGCCTCGAAGCGCTCGTCTGGCGCGTAGATCACGGCTTCGATGCCAGCCTTCTGATCCTCCCGCATGTCCTCGGTAAGGCTGGGCAGGATGGTCATGACCGCAGACCAGAGCTGGTTGTATTCCACATCGATGTTAGCGTTTAGCGCGGTGAGCGCTTCGCTGCCAACAAAGCCCACGTAATCCACAACCACCGCTTCCGCAACGTCCACGTCATCCTCAACCGGCGCGGCTTCAGCGGAAAGTGCCTGCATGCTGGCGGCTTGCGCATCGCTCACCACGGAGGTAAAAAGCTTCTGAAAGGCTTTTGCAAAGCCCTTTTCCGCCTTATCGGGCAAAGTGCCATAGGCAGCGGCGTAGTCTTGCGCGGCAATGGCCATGGCGGCCGCGCTAAAGCTTTGGATCTGCGCCTCCAACGCTTCGCGGGAGACCCAGCTTGTGCCATACAGCCCGCCGAGAACCCGGGTGAGGGCTTCCATGGCGGGTGCAAGCGCCGCGTCGGCGCTTGCCTTGGCGGCGGTGTCCATAGCGGCGTAAAGCGGCAGCGCCTCTGCCATCGTGCCGCGCAAGGCGGCAAAGCCATCAGAAGCCTGCGCTGCCGTTAGGCCGAACACGGCTGCGATGGAGGCGGCGGGCTGCGCAAGCTGTGTGGAGAGCGCAAGCTTCCCCTCCTCGTCAAGCTCTGCGTAGGGTGCTTCGGCGGCGGCAAGGCGTTCCTCGGTGAGCTGCTCAAAGGTGAGCAGCTTGCTCTCCAGCTCCGTCAACCACGCGGCGGATTGCGTGCCTGCCAGCTCATGCACCTTCAAATACACAGCGGCATAGATGGCCTTTTCTTGTGCTTCAACGTCATAATAGGCCTTTTCAGCGGCTTCCACCTTGGGAATCGTCAGCGTGAGCGGCGAGAGATCCATGCCCTCAAACTGTGCGTATTTCACCTCGGCCTCGGCGCGCGCGGCGTCCTCGGCGGCGTTATAGTAGGCGCGTTGGTTATCGCGACCTTTGATATTGGGCTCGCCGGTGGTCTCGTTCTTGGCGGAAGCCCATTCCTTGGCCGTGCTCTTGGCCTCCTTGGCAACCTGATCGATGATCTTTCCGGCAGCGGTATGGATCACCGCATAGGTGCGCATGTCCTCCAGCTTTTGGGCAGCGTAGCCGCCGGAATGCATGATAAAGCCGGTTGTGCCTGCAATGGCCATCGCAAGGGTCGCTATGGCGAGCAGAATGGAAAGCGCCCATTGGATCTTGGATCGCTTCACGCCAGATCACTCCCTTCCTGCACCTTCAGGCCGGACATTGCCAGGCCGAAGCTAATGTCGGATGCATTGGGCTTTAAAACACTTGCGATTTTGCCCTCTGATACAATGGCGATCCGATCGCAGACGGAGCGCAGCTCGTTGAGCTCGGAGGAAACCATCACGATGGTGATATGCTTTTCGCGGTTGAGGCGCACCAGCGTTTCCAGCACGAGCTGCTTTGCGCCGATATCAATGCCGCGCGTGGGTTCGGATACAAAGAGGAACTTGGGGTTTAGCGCTAGCGCGCGCGCTACGCAGACCTTTTGCTGATTGCCGCCGGACAGCGTGCCCGTGTGCTGGGTGGGTCCGAAGCAGCGGATGTCCAGCTCCTGGATCATGCGAGCGGCAAACTTGCGCACGGCGCTGCCGTGCTTGATGCGCATGAAGGAAGGACCCATGCAAAAATCATTGTTGATTTCCATGGCGTTAAAAACGATGTTATCCTCAATGGATTGATCCAGCAGCAGACCCACGCCGCGCCTGTCCTCGGATACCATTGCCAAACCGCGCTTGAGCGCTTCGCCTGCTTGGTTGAGCGGCAGGGGCTTGCCATCAAACTCCACCTCGCCCTCCGCCGGGTACAGACCCATCACGCCGTTTGGCAGGCCGACCTTGCCTTGCCCGGCCAAGCCGCCGATGCCGACAATTTCGCCCTCGCACACATCCAGATCAATGCCGCGCACCATTTCGCCGGGCATTGCGACCCGTAGGCCGCGGATCTTCATCATGACATGGTCGGAGGGCGCTTCGGTTTTCGGCGTGCCCATCGTTTGGGCATCGCTTCCGCGACCAATCATGAGCGCCGCCAGCTCCTCCAGCGTTGTTTCGGATTTTTTGCGCACAGCCGCCAAGCGACCATCGCGCAGCACGGTGATGCTATCCGCAGCCTCCATCACCTCGTCTAGGCGGTGGGTGATAAAGATGATGGCGATTCCGCGCGCGGCAATATCCTTCATAACGGACAAAAGCTGCGTGGCCTCCGATTCGGTCAGCACTGCTGTAGGCTCGTCAAATACCATTAGGCGCATGTTTTCTTTATCAATTTCACGCGCGATCTCCACAAACTGCATATAGCCGATTGGCAGCCCCTTCACCAGCGCGTATTCGTCAATGCCAATGCCCACGCTGTCCAGCGCCTTGCGGGCATCCTTGGACATCCGATCGGTTTCCAGAGCTTCCAAATCGCCGCCAAAAATCTTGCTAAAGAGCGTCGGCCTGGCAAGCTCGCGGTTCAACTTGATGTTTTCCGTAACGGTAAAACCGGGAATCAGCATAAATTCCTGATGAACCATGCCAATGCCCTGCTCCATGGCCTGCATTGGGGAGGAGACGTGAGCGGGCTCGTCGCCCAGCTTGATCTCGCCTGTGAAGCCGCCTGTTGCAAAAACCACGGGCATTCCGAACAAAATATTCATCAGGGTGGACTTGCCCGCACCGTTTTCACCCAACAGGGCATGTATTTCACCGGGTTTGACGCGGAGCGTCACATCCTTAAGCACGGTGTTTTGACCGTAGGCTTTGGTGATGCCGTTCATTTCCAGCACATATTCCAAGAGCGCATACCTCCCGCAAACAAGGTTCTGTTGTACTTTGCCGCCCGATGGCAAGACCCGTCCGCCGTGAAGCGGGCGGGTCTTGCCGCGGATTTGATTGTGTGGGTTATTTGTAATCGTTAAAATCGATGTTCTGGCAGAGAATCATGAAATAGTTGTTGAAGCTGTTGCCGTTGCCGTCTTCATACTTGGAGAAGGTGCAGGGGTTGCCAGCAGCCTCGGAAATGCACTTGAGGAGCGCTTCTTCGTTGAGCTTCTCGGTGAATTCACCATTGATCCACTTTTCGGCATAGGCGTAGCAGCCGTAGATCATGGACATGTTGATTGGCACGCCCCAAGTGGAGAAGCGACCCGTCGCTTCATGCCCCTCAAGGATACCGGCCATGGTCTTCAAGTAAGAGGGCACATCGCCGTACTGGTCGGCGGTTACTTCGATGCCCAAGGATGCCGGGAAGCCGTGGAAGGGGCTGGGGCAGCAGGGCAGCGGATAGTAGGCGTTGGGGTATGCAAGCACCTGCGCCTGCAAGGTCTCCTGAAGGCCGCAGTTGGTGGTGTAGAAGCCAATCTTCTTATCCGGGCCATACTGCTCCATCACGGAGCTTACCACATCGATCAAGGAGTTCTGTGCGCCGGTCATGCCAGCGTCGCCAGTCGGGTCAGAAACGTCCAGCGTCAGGAACTCCACGCCCTGATCATCGGCGGCTTCCTTCATGTTGTTGTACTTGGCAACGATCGTCTCATAGCTCATATGGCGGGCGAAGGAGAGGTGAACCAGAGCGTCAAGACCCCAGTTCTTGCTGATGTCAACAACCTGATAGCCGCAGCCGGGTTCGTCCACGGACAGCACAACATCAGCGGCGGGGGAAATAACGGAGGGATCTTCCGCAGGCATGCCAGCGATCAGAAGGATATCCTCACGCCCCATCTCCTGCACGATCTGGGTATAGGCGGCGGTGCAGCCCTGCACAGCCTGTACAAAGATGATGGCCTTCACATCGGGGTTGGAGGCGAACTCAATCACCTTGCCGATGGTGGTTTCGGTTTCGGAGGAGAAGTTATCAGGATAGGTATCGGTTAGAACATGATCGGGATAAAGCTCCTGGAGCTTCTCGGCGGCGCGGAATTCTTCCTCGCCCTGTGTGGTGGTGCCGGTGAGAATGGCAATCTTCCATGTGCCTGTGGCCGCTTCGGCAACGGCAAAGGAAGCCGTGGAGAGTACCAGCGCGAGAGCCAGCAGGATGGAGAGCAGCTTTTTCATGTGGTAGCCCCTTCTTTCATTTACGATGATGCGGAAACGCATTTTCCGCTTGAATAAGCAGGATTTTATCATTATTACAAAGGTATTGTCAATTCCTATTGTCCCGTCACAGTGGGTATTTTTGTTTTTCTGTTGTTTTCTTTTGGAGGGAGGCATGCTTTTGAAAAATGTACGATTTGACGCAGGCAGGCGGCGAGGCATGGCAAAAAGCCCCACGGCGGGTTTGACAAACAGCGGCAAATCCTTTATCATAAACCATTGGGGCAGTGTTGGTTACACTGCGAAGGCGGACTTTTGCGCCGCTCCTTACGCGGGAGCGGGAGCGCTGAAATGAGGGCTTAGGCATGGTGATTCTCGGCATTGATCCCGGTCTTGCCACGCTGGGCTGGGGCGTGATTGAGGCGGAGCATGGTAAACAGCGGCTGCTTGAATATGGCTGCATCCTCACAACCCCCAAGCAACGGCTGCCGGAGCGATTGAAACAGATCAGCGCCGACATGCGAACGCTGCTCACGCGCTTTCATCCGGAGGAAATTGCCTTCGAGGAGCTATTCTTTGCCAAAAATGTAACCACAGCGCTTACGGTGGGCGCGGCGCGCGGTGTGAGCATTGCCGTGTGTGCCGAATATACGGAGCAGCTTTATGAATATACTCCCATGCAGGTGAAGCAGGCCGTGGCGGGCTATGGCGGGGCAGATAAGCGGCAGGTGCAGCAGATGGTGAAGCTTTTATTGCATATGGAGACCATCGCCCGCCCAGACGATGCCGCGGACGCCATTGCCATTGCGCTCACGCACGCGGCCACCGGCCCAATGAAAGGCCAATTCGCAATGAAATAACAGAGGATGAGGTGTCGCGGATGATTGCGCTGGTTCAAGGCACGCTGCTGGAAAAGAGCGAGGGCGAAATAGTGATCATGACGGCGGGCGGTATTGGCTGTCAGCTTCTTTGCAGCATGACCACGCTTGCCGCGCTGCCTGTCGCAGGGCAGGATTGTAGGCTTTTCACCTATTTGAATGTGCGCGAGGACGCGTTGGAGCTGTACGGTTTTCTTTCGCGAGAGGAGCGTGAGCTGTTCAAACGCTTGATTTCCGTATCTGGCATTGGGCCAAAGAGCGCATTGTTTGTGCTTGGCAGCATGCCGATTGCCGATCTGCGCTTGGCCATTTTGACCGGCGATAGCAACGCCCTGTGCCGTGCGCCCGGCATTGGCAAGAAAACGGCGCAGCGCATCAGCCTAGAGCTTAAGGACAAGCTGACCAAGGACGCGCTCGCCAGCGGGCTTCCCATGGACGAGCTATCCTTTGCGGAGGGGGAGTCGCCTGCCACCGATGCGCTTGGCGAGGCCATGCAGGCGCTAAAATCGCTTGGCTATTCCCCGCAGGAGGCCGCCTCCGCCCTCAAGGGCATTAAGGCCGATACCGCAGATGAAATAATCAAGCTTGCCCTGCGCCGCATGGCGCAGCAGGGGTAAGGGAGGATGCCGATGGCGACCGATGAACGCGTTGTGACAACGGGTCTTCGCGAGGGCGAGGACGAACAGGATCAGAGCCTGCGCCCCAAAACGCTTCGCGACTATATTGGGCAGGAGGGTGTCAAGCAGAACCTTCATATTTCCATTGAGGCGGCGCTCAGGCGCCATGAATCGCTGGATCACCTGCTGCTGTATGGCCCGCCCGGGCTTGGCAAAACAACGCTCGCGGGGATTATCGCGGCGGAGATGGGGCAGAGCATCCGCATTACCAGCGGCCCGGCCATTGAGCGCGCAGGCGATTTGGCGAGCATCCTGACGAACCTCGCGGATGGCGACGTGCTGTTTATTGATGAGATTCACCGCCTCAGCCGCACGGTGGAGGAGGTGCTCTATCCCGCCATGGAGGATCATGCGCTGGATATCATGATCGGCAAGGGACCTACCGCCCGCAGCATCCGCTTAGATCTGCCGCGCTTCACGCTGGTGGGCGCTACCACGCGCGCGGGATTGTTAAGCGCACCCCTGCGTGATCGCTTCGGCATTTTGTTCAGGCTGGAGCTGTATTCGCCGCAGGAGCTGAGCACCATCGTGCGCCGAAGTGCCAGCATCCTCAACATACGCGCGGAGGAAGAGGGCATTTTGGAAATTGCCAGACGCAGCCGCGGCACGCCCCGCATTGCCAACCGCATGCTTCGCCGCGTGCGGGATTACGCGCAGATTCGTGCGAACGGCGTGATCACCATGGAGGTGGCGCAGCAAGGCCTAGCGATGCTGGATGTGGATGAGCTTGGGCTTGATCGGGTGGATCGCACCATGCTTACCACCATGATTGATAAGTTTGCGGGCGGCCCCGTGGGGCTGGATACGTTAAGCGCCATGACCGGGGAGGACGCCTCCACCATTGAGGACGTATACGAGCCGTATCTAATGCAGCTCGGGTTTATGATGCGCACGCCGCGCGGGCGCGTGGTGATGCCCGCCGCCTATGCGCATTTGGGACGCACGCCAATAACGCCGCCTACGGACGGTCAGGAGCAGATGAAAATATGAAAACAAGCGATTTTGATTATGTCCTGCCAGAAGAATTGATTGCACAGACGCCCATAGAGCCGCGCGATCATAGCCGCATGTTGGTATATGATCGCGCGGAGCGCAGCATTCGCCATATGCATTTTTATGACTTGCCGCAGTTTTTGCGCAAGGGCGACGTGCTGGTGCTCAACGAAACAAAGGTGATTCCCGCGCGCCTGCTTGGCGAAAAGGAGCAGACGCATGTGCCGGTGGAGCTGCTGCTGTTGAAGCGGCTGGAAAAGGACCTTTGGGAAGCGCTTGTACGCCCGGGCCGCCGGTTGCTGCCGGGCACCTTTTGCAGCTTTGGCGATGGCCTACTGCGCGCGGAGATCGTAGACACGGTAGAGGATGGCGGGCGGAAGGTGCGTTTTCATTACCAAGGCGTGTTTGAGGAGCTGCTGGACAAGCTGGGGCAAATGCCCCTGCCGCCCTATATTCACCAGCATTTGCAGGATCAGACGCGCTATCAAACCGTATATGCAAAAGAAGAGGGCAGCGCTGCCGCCCCCACGGCGGGGTTACATTTTACGCCTGCGCTGCTGGAGCAGGTGCGCGGCATGGGTGTGGAGATCGTTCCGATTTTGCTGCACGTGGGTCTTGGCACGTTTCGCCCTGTAAAGGTGGAGGATGTGAGCGAGCACCATATGCATGTGGAGCATTACGAGGTAACGGCGCAGGCGGCTGCGCGCATTAACGCGGCGCGCGCGGCGGGCGGGCGCTGTATATGCGTGGGCACCACCAGCGTGCGCACGCTGGAAACCGTTACGGGCGAGGAGCGCGTGGTGAAGGCGCAAAGCGGGGATACGGGCATTTTCATTACGCCCGGGTACAACTATCATGCGACTGATGCGCTCATCACGAACTTCCATCTGCCGCAGAGCACGCTGCTCATGCTCGTGTCCGCGCTCATGGGGCGTGAGGCGGCACTCCGCGTTTATGAAGAGGCGGTCAAGGAGCGTTACCGTTTCTTTTCCTTTGGAGATTGCATGCTGATCCTCTAATCAAAGGGGCTTTGCCTTTCCGACCTTTTTTGCTGCTTTTCGACCAAAAAAATTGACAGAATGGGAATTATGTGCTATATTTCCTGTAACATTTGCAACGGGAGGGGAAAGCATTGCAGAATCGCATTTTCCTTGTCCTTTGTGCTGTTTTGCTGGCGTGCTCTGCTGGCTGGCTGCTTAGGCAAAACCAGATCAGAACGCGCAGGCTGCGCTTGCGGGTGCGAAAGCTCTACGCCTCCACACTCTTTGAGGAGCTGATTCCACTCCTCGCGGATGCGCGCAAGCTGCCAGTGGAGCAGATTACGCTGGATAAGACAGGCCTTGTGTTTCGGTTTTTGCACGCACAGCCCAATGAAATGGGCTATTTGATGCGGCTGCATGGTCGCGCCTATCTAACGCTGGAGCAGCAGGAGGCCATGCGCATCGTATTGACGGAATGCCTGCCCAAGCTTTTGGATGAGCACTGCTATGTAACGAAGCGCAAGCGCATTCGGCTTGTGAATGGCGATGCGGAATATGTGGATCGGTTTATCATGTCCATCGCCTATAAGAACAAGCTGATGCGCGCCCCCTATTACGATGGCACCTGCTATGAGGGACGGGTTATGGCAATAAACGGCTGACCTTGATGGATAAATCCAAGCGGCTTTCCACATACCGGCGCAGCATCTCAAACAGGATGCCAGCGTCGGTTTCACTTTGCTCGGGCAGGCCAACGCGCAGCGTTTCCCGCATCCAGACGATTTGCTGTGCCGTTAGCGGAATGGTTTCACGGGAGGAGCAGCGCTCGCAGCACAGGCCGCCGGCCGCCACATCCATGCGCCCGCCCGCACTGGTATCCAGCGGCGTGCGGCAATGGGCGCAGCGTGTGAGGCGGGGGCGGTAGCCAATCAAATCCGCAAATACCAGCAAAAAGGCTGTGGTGAAGCCAAGCGCGTCGATCTGCGCGTCATAGGTAAGCCGGTATAGCCCTTTGAGCAGCAGCACGTACAGCGCCTCCGCCGTATCGCCGGGCTGGCTGGCGGCGTGGCAAAGCGCGGCCATATAGCTCGCGCAGGTCAGGCGGTAGGGCTCCAGCCGCAGCGGGTAGAACGTATCGGTGAGCGAGCAGGAGGTAAGCGTGTAGCGGTCAGCGTTTTGGTACAGCACAAACTCTCCGTTCACGAAAAGCTCGCTTGCGGGCATCAGCGGGCTGCGCGGGCGGCGGCATCCGCGCGATAGAACCTCCAGCCGCCCATATTCCGGGCTGAGCACGGAAAGCATGCGGTCGTGATCCCGGTAGTTGGCAAAGCGAAGCACGGTGCCGTGCGTAACGATGGAAGCCATTGCGAGCATCCCCCTTTCAACACCACAAGCATGTCATGAAAAAGCCTTTTCGACTTTTCCACCGCCCCAAAAAACGAGAAACCCCCCACGCACCAGCGGCGCGCGGGGGGTTACAATTGAATTCGCATCAACCGCGGGCGGCTTCCACCAGCTTGGTGAAGGCGGCGGGATCGTTGACGGCGATATCCGCGAGCATCTTGCGGTTGATGACGATGTTGTGCTTCTTCAAGCCGTTCATCAACACGGAATAGCTCATGTCGTTCATGCGGGCAGCCGCATTGATGCGGGTGATCCACAGGCGACGGAAATCGCGCTTGCGCATTTTACGGCCTTCATAGGCATAGCGAAGGCTGCGCGCGACCTGCTCGGTAGCGGCGCGGTATTGCTTAGATTTTGCGCCAAAAAAGCCCTTGGCAAGCTTGAGCACCTTGCGGCGTCTCTTATGGGCGTTCACAGCTCCCTTAATACGTGCCATGTTATTATCCTCCTCGAATCGTTAGCAAAGCTTATTTGTAAGGCAACAGCTTATGGATGGTGCGAGCCTCGGCTCCGTTATCCACAACGCCGTCCGCACGCAGGTGACGGGTACGCTTGGTGGTCTTCAAATGCACCTGATGGTTAGCGTTCATCTGCTTATGCTTTACTTTGCCGTTCTTCGTAAAGGAAAAACGCTTGGCAGCGCCGCGATGAGATTTTTGCTTAGGCATAGGGGGTGTCCTCCTTCCGTATGCTATCCATTACCGCTCATACAAAAGCATGAGCGCGGGATGGCCCATTGCAGCTTAGATCAGGTTCTCGCTTTCACGCCTGACCTTTTTCTTGGGCTGAGGCTTTGGTTCTGTCGCGGGGGCGTTTTCAACGTTTTCGCTGTCGTCATCGGGCTGCGAATCCGCCGTTTTGCTCGCGCCAAGCTCCTTGCGCTCCAGACTTTTTTCGGCAAAGCTCTTCTTTTCGGCCTTTGGCCCAAGAATCATAATCATGTGGCGGCCTTCCAGCAAGGGGCGACGTTCGACAACGCCATATTCCTCAATGCGGGCGGCAAACTCCTGCATGATTTTCATGCCGATGTCCGCGTGTGCGATCTGACGGCCACGGAAGCGGATGCTTACCTTGACCTTATCGCCATCCTGCAGGAATTTGACGGCGTTCTTGAATTTGGTTTGAACGTCGTTTTCCTCAATCGTGGCGGAGAGCTGCACCTCTTTGAGTGTGACAATGCGTTGGTTCTTGCGCATATCACGCTCGCGCTTGGACTGCTCGTAGCGATGCTTGTCGTAGTCCATCAGCTTGCAAACGGGCGGCTGCGCGGTTGGCACGATCTTCACCAGATCGAGGCTGGCCTGCTCGGCTAATTCGATGGCGGCCTTGGTGAGCATTACGCCCAGCTGGCTGCCGTCAGCACCGATTACACGCACTTCCCTGTCGCGGATTTCTTCGTTGATCATCGGCTCGTTGATATCCATGCACCTCCAAATAATGTGGGCGTTTGCGCCGCAAGGGCACAAAAAAACGCCGGGCATACCACCCGCCGCGTAAAACCCCATGGACTTACGTGCCACAACCTGCGCAAGATGTTCGCGCGGTGAGAAGCGGGCGGCTTCTGCTTACGGAGGATAGTATAGCATGGGGCGAGTGTGCTGTCAAGCGGAAATTTTTACGCCCTGCCACGGGACGCGCTGCTCTTGTGCGCATTTGCCGATTCCTTCGGCGAGCTGATCAACAAGCGCGGGAGGGGGGGACGGTGATAGCCGCTCCCCGCCCACCCGCGCCATATGCGCGTGGCTTACAGCACGCTTAAAACAAAGCTCAACAGGTAGGGTCGATCCGCTGGCAGGTGATATTCGGGATGCACGGGCGCGCCCCAGCTATCGTCGCCGCCAACGCCCTTGCGGCAGGCGGCGATATCCAGATAAGTGTAGGTAGGCTCGGCAAGCTCGTCAAAATGGCGGGCGTTCATGATGTCGCTGGCGCTGTAAGGCAGCACACTCACGCTTAGCGGCGCGTCTACCTGATCCACGCGCAGGCCGTAGCCGTTTTGGTCAACAACGCTTAGAGAGCGCACACCCTCGTGATTGCCGCATTCCTGCGGACGCAGGTTTCGCGTGAAGCCCTCTGCGGGGGTGGTGCTAAAAGCTGCAAGGCGTGCGCCGTGCTTGCGGTCGCTGTAGTTTTCCTGCGGGCCAAGGCCATAGTAGCGCACCAAACGGAGCGCGCGCGGCAGGCGCAGCGATAGGCCGAAGGCGGGCAGGTCGGGCAAGCTTGCCTTGCCGGGGAAGTCCATATCCACACGCACCTTGCCATCGCCAAGCACCGTATAGCGCAGCTCGATGCCTACGCCGCCCGCAAGCGGCAGCTGATAGCAGAAACGCAGGGAAAGCTTGCCCTCATCGGTACAAAGATCAGTGAGAACGCCTTTTGCATATACGCTGGAGGCTTGCCAGAGCGCTTCCGCTTGCCAATCTCCGTTGCCGCGGTCGTTGCTGGTGGGCGCGCGGAACAGGCTCAGCGAGGGCGCGGTGCTCAAAAGCTCGCGGTTGTCGATGCCACGCAGGGAGCATAGACCACCCTCGGCAGCGCTGAAGAGCATTTCAAACCGCTTGCCGAGCGCGCCGGTGATGTGGTCGCCGCGCGTGATGGTATAAGGCTCAACGCTGGCTTCCGGCTTGGCGGGCAGGTCGGCGATGAGCGCGTCGCCATGCATAAGCTCGTAGTCTGCTTCCGCCCAGTCACAGGTGTGGCGCAGGGAGAGGGCGCAATGCAGCACATATTCGCCGCTCTCACAGGGCGCGAGCACGGGCAGAGCATAGCGCCGCTCTTCCCCGGCGGGCACATCCAGCGTGTTCAGCGTGCCCTTTTGGATGGACGTGCCGTTGCGCAGGAGCGACCAGTGCAGCAGATACGCGGATGCGTTTGTGAACAGGTGACGGTTTTGGATGGTTACGCCGCTTTCGTCCGGCGTAAGCCGGATGGGCTGATACAGGTATTTGACTTCCTGCATTTTGGGCGTTGCGGTGCGGTCCGCAAAGAGCAGGCCGTTGCCGCAGAATTCACGGTCGGTAGGACGGTCGCCAAAGTCGCCGCCGTAGGCTAGGCGTGGCTTGCCGTTGGGCGCGGTTACCAGCAGCGCCTGATCAATCCAATCCCAGATGAAGCCGCCCTGATACTGGGCAAAACGTTCCTCCAGCTCCACATACTTATGCATGCCGCCGCAGCTATTGCCCATGGCGTGGGTGTACTCGCACAGAATGTAGGGCTTTTCCGGGTGCTGCTCCAAATACGCCGCAATGGCGGCGGCGGGGGGATACATGCGGCTTTCCATATCGGAGGTGTCGTTATAGCGGCGGTCGTTGCATACGCCCTCGTAATGCACAAGGCGGCTGGGATCACGCTTGCGCAGGTGCTCGGACATCTCGTAAATATCCCGTCCACCAAAGCTTTCGTTGCCGCAGGACCAAATCAGCACCGAGGGATGGTTCTTATCCCGCTCCTGCATGGAGGTCGCGCGGTCGATAATCGCGGGCAGCCACTGAGGGTTATCGTTGGGCACAATCCATTGCTCGGTTCCCAAGGCCTTGGCTTGATCCCATGAGCCGTGGGTTTCCAAATTGGCCTCGTCGATCAGGTAGATGCCATATTCGTCGCAGAGCTTGTACCAGAAGCTGTTATTGGGGTAGTGGCTGGTGCGCACGGCGTTGAGGTTGTTGGCCTTGAGCGCGCGGATATCCGCGTACATGTTCGCTTCCTCCAGCGCGCGCCCGGAGGACATGCAGAATTCGTGGCGATCCACGCCATGGAAGAGGATGCGTTTGCCGTTGAGCTGCATCACGCCATCCTTCAGTTCAAAGCGGCGAAAGCCGATTTGCGTCTGCGCGACCTCGCGCACCGCGCCGGAGGAATCCAACAGCGTTAGGCGCAGAGCGTACAGGTTGGGCTGCTCGGCGCTCCACTGCAAGGGCTTTGCGATTGCGTGACTCAGACGCGTTTGGGGCTGTGCCGCGCATTCGGCGCGCTGCACCAGCGCGCCTTCCCGGGTTAACAGCTCCATGCGCAGGGTGATCGGCTCCGCTGGCAGGTCGAGCTGGAGCTCCACATCCAACAGGCCGTCGCAGTAGGCGTCATCAAGGTTCGCGTGCGCGAAGAGGTCGCGGACATGCGCGCTGGGGCGGGCGCTTAGCGTGACATCGCGGAAGATGCCGGAGAAACGCCAAAAGTCCTGATCCTCTAGGTAGGAAGCGCTGCTGAAGCGGAACACCTCCACTGCCAGCTTGTTGACCCCTTCGCAGAGCATATCCGTGATATCAAAATGCGAGGGTGTAAAGCTGTCCTCCGCATAGCCGACGAGCTTGCCGTTGACCCAGCAGAAAAACGCGCATTCTACGCCGTGAAAGGTGAGCACAATGCGCGAGCGCGCCCATGCCTTGGGCACGTCGAAGGTGCGCGCGTAGCTGCCCACCGGGTTAAAGCCGGTGGGGATTTGCGGTGGACGGATGTCCTCATGCCCGTCCCACGGGTATTGGACGTTCACATACTGCGGGCGACCATGCCCTTGAAGCTGGATGTGTCCGGGCACGCGAATTTCAGGCCAAGCAGAGCAATCGTAGCCTTTTTCGTAAAAATTCAGCACACGTTGATCGATGCGCGTGGCATACTGGAATTTCCACTGACCGTTCAGGCTTTGCACAAGGCTGGAAGCACCGGCCTCAGCCTCGTCGGTGGAAAGGTACACATCATGATCGGATACGGCGGGAAGGCGGCCGACAGCAAAAACAGTGGGGTCGGAAAGATAACGCAGGTCGTAGCGCACCGGATGTTGAAGCTCATTTGTAGACATCGGGATTAACCTCCTTGCGGGGTATGCACGTGATGAAACCACAGTAAGTATACGCATTTCGGCAGAAAGGTCAAGAGGATGGGAAGGGGGGCGGGTTTCATTTAAGCGCGGCTTTTTGCAATACCTTTTGGTAGGGCGCGAGCATGCCTTCGTTCATGCGGTTGCCCATTTTTTTGCGAAGAGCCGGGCTGCGCATCATACTGCCCACCAGCTGCATCATCACAATCCTGCCGCGCTGCTTTTGAGGAAAGTCGTAAATGCCATGCGCCTTGTAGTACTGATGGTCGGCTTTCATCAAGCCGCGCATGACGTAGATGAGGTCGCGGAAAATCTTCATGCCGCCGACGCCGTAGAAGTTGGCGGGAAGCGTCAGCTTGTTTTCCAAGGCGTAACAGAGCGCTTGGGAGAGCGCCGCGACCTCCTGCGGGGTGGTGGCCGCGCCTGCTAGAAAGTTGCCGCCCACTTGGCTGCGTCCCTCAATCACGGTGCGCAGATTGGGTTCTCCCGCATAATCGCCATGCACCAAATAGCCAACGGGCATGCCTGAGGTGACCGTGCGGTGCCCGTTGCAAAACTGCCGATCGTCATAGAGCTTGAAGCTTGCGCCCATGCTGTGATCACGGATGGTAAAGGCATAGACGATGGCGGAGGCAGTTTGGATTTCGGTGCGCAGAAAGCTGTCAAAGCCATCCCTATATACGCATTTGCCATCTGCCGCGCAATGAAAGCAGCCGAGGCAGCCGCCCGCAAACGGGTAATCCGCTAGGTTGATCACGCGGGTGGAATAGGGGTATACCGCCTGAAAATCGGCGATCATCGCCAAAAGGCTATGGTCATCTGCCGTGCGATTGGTGAGGATCACCGTGGGGAAGCCATCGCGCTTTGGCACAGCCGGCAAGGACGCCGCATAGGGCGCGGGCGGCGGAGCGGGCTTGCGCTGCTCCCCAAGGCCGCTCCGGGCGCAGAATAGCACGTAGCGGAAAAACGCCTCCGCCTCTGTTCGCCCCTTTTCCGTGAGCAGATCGTCCATATCGGCGGAAAGCCCATGAAGGTAGCGCAGGTTGAGGTCGAGGCAGTTTTGCTTGATATACTCCTGCGCGGTCATATCGAAAAAATGCTTGGAGGTGCTGATCTGCGCGGCGCATTTTCCGCTTAGATCCATGCCCCGCGCCTTTAAAAGCTCAATCAGGCGATGCAGCTGGCAGGGCGCCAGAAAGGTGTACACGGGGTAGCAGAACAGCAGCAGATCTGCCTTTGCTAGGGCGCGCTCCACCTCGCTCATGTTCTTTTCGTACGCCTTGATCCGCTGACCCACGTGCAGAACCTCAAAGCTGCATTCGGGGAAGCGCTGTTGCAGGTAGAGCGCGGTTTGAAGCGTGATGGAGCAGCTTCCCTTGGGACTGCCGGATAATACGCAGACGTTCATAACGCATAGCATTCCTTTCTCCATTTTGATGATCACAGTATAAGGTAGCGGCGGCATTTGCGCAAGGGCGGCAAAATCATCACGGAAATCAACTTTGCCCCAGCACGCGATTCAGTCAGGAAGAGTCCAGCAAACAGTCGAACATGATCTTTGACATAGGGCGTTTCGTACCCGTTCTGGACTGATACTGTTTCACAGTATTCAAAGCCGCCTTATGGAGCATGAGCTTGTGCGCGTGGATGGACGTTCCATGCAGGACACCTTGCAGAATCAAGAAATCATGTTCGTCACAAAGTATGATTATTTATGGAATGACCCACAGCAATTTGATATTGTGATTTGCCATTACCCAAATCGAAGCAATTCAAACGATAGTCATGTGATTGGAACATTGACCCGAAAGCAAGTGGTTGGGCATGTTCAGGTAGTGATTTTTCCGTTTTCGGGGATGAGAGTCATTGAATAAATTGAGCATTTGTGCAAGTCATATGCAGCCCCCGATTTTGTTACCGTTTCTCGTATGCAGTATATTACCAATTTCATCCGTTATATACAGTGAAACGAATGAAGGATAAGGGGGCTTTTATCTATGCAACGACACTTTCGTCAGTTCTTTGTGCTGCTTCTATCACTGTGCTTTGCTCTTTCAACCGCCTACGCACAGGAGGAAACAGAGCCTTCCCTTACGCTGGATGGCATCAACAGCCTGTTTGCCATAAACGGTACGCTCTATGCTGCGGGCTGGGATGGTCTGTATCGCTTCGACGAACAAAACCAGCAGCCTACGCAGGTAGCCGTTCAAAGCAAAGAATTCTATTCCAACCGAATGACCGCATGGAACGAGGATGCGTTTGCCATTGATAATCAAGGCATTCTCGTCACCTTTTCTGTAGCCGAGGAAGGGAAGAACACTCCCGAAACGCTGGCAACGCTGCCCGTTTCAGAGAATGAAAACGACTACAATTATTGCACGGGTTTAGTCGCAGATCATGAAGCTGTATGGGTTCTTTGGGCTGTGATGAAGGAGCAAAGCGCCTATGACGAAACCACACTCTACCGAGTTGACCGTCAAAGCGGAGAAATAACCCAGTCCACAGAAAAACATCTGCTTTCCATTTGCACATACAAGGACGGCTTTTTGCTGGCACAGCAGGGCGACAGAGAAGCCATGGAACAGCATGGCAGCAATGCAAGTCTCGCAACGTTGGTTCGGATTGATAAAGCCAACTTAAAAGCCGAAGAATTATGTGTTTTAACTGACGATGTATTTTTCGCACCGGCATATGACGAAGCAAACGACATGATTTACCTTGCTTCCACCAATCAACTGACTCGGCTAAATGCAGCTTTTGAGCTGGAAACCTGCGCACGTCTTTTCCTGCGAAATGCTGACGATAGTGCTTCCTCCGTGATTATTGGCGATCAGTATCTGATCACCTCCTCCTATGAGCCAATGGGCTTTGTCACCAACTCCACTGACCCTGCGCTGATGCCTGACCGAACGCTGACCTTAGGGAAGACTTACATGAACGATGAAACTGCTGCTTTTGGTAAAGCCCATCCAGAGATAGCCGTTACGCTGGCAGACGATTCATTTTATAGGGGTGGGAAAGGCATTGCGCAAAGCTTAACGCTTCAAGCCAGCGATATTGACGTGTATTCCATCTATCTGGGGGCGGGTGGCAGTCTTGCCCCGCTTAGAAACAAAGGCTACTATGTAGACTACTCTCAAAACGAAACGATTGTCAGTGCCATGAGCCGCATGTACCCTCAGCTTTCTGCCCATTGCTATACAGACGATGGAAAACCCTTTGCCTTGCCGTACTATGTGCGCGTTACCGGCATGGGTTACAGCCCTTCGGCACTTCAAAAGCTGGGACTGACGGAGGATGAGCTTCCGCATACTTATTTGGAATTGTTAGATTTTGCCGCCTTATGGGCGGAGGAATACGCAGATAACGAAGATAACCTCACATTGCTTGAAATGATTTATGACATACGCGGTCAGCTGTACAACTTGCTGGAAACCGCCTACATCTCTCAATGTGCTGTTAGCGGCGAGAAATTGAGCTTTGACACGCCTTTGTTCCGTTCTCTTCTTGCAAAGCTGGATGAAATGACACCCACGATTGAAAGCTTGAACCCCGAAACGGAAGCTGACAGCCCTGTTGTTACTTTTGAGGCAGAAGCCCCCTCCCTGTTAACGACGGATTATGTAGTAAATCCAATGGGTCAGCAATTAAGCGATTATGAGCCGTTGCCCATGGCATTGGAGAGCGATCAACTGCCTGTTTATGCAGCCAACGAATGGGTACTGGTGGTTAATCCATATAGCAAAAATCTAGACCTTGCCATGCTCTATGTGGAATATGTAGCAGCGCATATGGAACAAGGAGCCAAGCTTTCGTTGTTTATGAATGAAAACGAACTGATCGAAAACCAATGGTATCAAGATAATCTGCAAAATAGCCAAAACTCCATTGCCGATTTGCAGGAACGGCTTCATACTGCCGATGAGGAAAACAAGGCAGATATACAATCGAATTTGGATGACGAGCTGCTTTGGCAGGAACAGCTTGAAGCACGGCGTTGGGATGTTTCGCCGGAGCAAATTGCCACATATCGGGAGCAAGTACCTTCCATTGTCCTGAACATGGACGATGTCCTTTCTTCCTCGGACATCATCAAGCTGTCAAGCCAATATATAGACGGTGTGCTTACCGTTGAACAGTATATAGGCGAGGTGGAGCAACGGCTTCGATTGATGCACATGGAAAATCAGTAAAAATTTGAAGGAGGACATGCTTATGAAACGTCTCGTCTTGTATATGGTTACGCTGGTGCTAGCACTAGCCTTGTTCACTTGCACAGCCTTAGCCGCAACGAATTGGGAAACCTTGCAGCTGTATTTTGAACAGGTACGCGACATGAAAGCCGCAGGAGAACTAGAAGCATCCGCAACGAACATGCATCCATGTAGCTCCAGTTCTTGAACTAGCTTCTGCATAGCCGGTATTTCGTGCTTTTATCCTCCACGCTGACTTGGCCAAGCGCTATTCCCAACTCCGACAAATGTGCACTTACAATGTGAAGCGGATGATCGTAGCTGTTCATACTTTCAGTTGAACGAATCGTTTTCCCATCCATGGA
>JAVVVJ010000012.1:26658-32303 GCA_036652695.1 Clostridia bacterium
TCCATGGATACTATTCTACCATACTTGGATAAAATGTCATATCCTTTGTTTCCTCAAAGTTGATTTCCGTGCAAAATCATGCGGGCAGTTGCACATTTTCGCCTTTGAGTGGTATAATAAACTGTTAAGGTATGCTTTTTGGCATGCGCCTTCACAAATGCTCAAGGAGGTTCTTTGATGCACCAACGCTTTCAGCGTTTCATGCGCTTGGATTGCCTGTTGCTGGCCGTTGTGCTCGCCTTTGTGCTCAGCGTATGCCCGGCAAGCGGACTTTCGTTTTTTGCAGCCGCCGAGGAAACGGCTGACGTGGTTGAGTACATCGCGCCCAAGCTTCCTAGCGATGCGGAGCCCTATGATCCCGAGCGCCCGGAGGATTTGCAGCCCGAGCAGCTCTATGCAAAATCCGCTGTTTTGATCGAGGCCACCACGGGTGACGTCATCTTTGAAAAAAGCGCGGACGAGCGGATGTACCCCGCCTCAACCACCAAGATCATGACGGTGCTCTTGGGGCTCATGATGGGCGACATGAATCAGGAGGTCGTCATGACGGAGACCGCCGCCAACGTGGAGGAGGGCAGCTCCGTGATCCCGCTCAAGGTGGGGGAAACCATCACTTTTCAAGATCTGCTGTATGCCACCATGGTGCGCTCCGGCAACGATGGCGCAAACCTCATTGCCGAAACCATCAGCGGCGATTACGCGACCTTTGCGGAGCTGATGAATCAGGCCGCGCTGCTGTACGGCTGTACCGACACGCATTTTGTAAACCCCAACGGCTTGCATGACGATAACCACTACTCAACCGCGCACGATATGGCAAGGATTGCGCAGGCGGCCATGCAGAACGAGACCTTTCGCAAAATAGCTGCCACCACAAACTATTCGCTTCCGCGCAGCAACATACAGCGCGCGCGCGTGCTTACGAGCGTCGCTAGCAACTGGCTCAACCCCAATCAGGATACGACGGACGGCAAAAGCTCCTATTATTACGAGAATGCTACCGGCATTAAAACGGGATACCACATGCGCGCGGGTTACTGCTACGTGGGTTCGGCAGAAAAAAACGGCGTGCAGCTCATTTCTGTGGTGCTGTACACATCGGAAAAGGGTCGATGGACGGATAGCAAAAAGCTGATGGAATACGGATTTTCGCAGTTTGTCAGCATGACGCCGCAGGAGCTTTATGATGAAAACCCGCTGACCATCGAAACCTCCGGCTTTTCGTTGGAGGATCAAAATCTGGGTCGCCTCAAGCTCAACGCCGTGCCGACCGATGGCATGCGCACGGTGCGCATCGTTTCCACGAAGGCGGAAATGGAGGCCATGTCCCGCAACATCAAGCAAACCGTGCTCATTGAATACTCGCGCGATTTTATTGCCCCTATTGCTCAGGGCGAGGTCATGGGCACCATGACCTATTACCCGGAGGATGGCGGCAGCGCGGTGGTTTACAACCTCGTGGCGGATCGCAGCATTTTGCGCCGCGAAAACGCGCCGATGACGCTGGCGGAAATTGAGGAGGCGGTGAAGGCTGATCCCAATCCCTTCCCGCCGCTATCGGTGGAGCTGGCGCTGATGCTGCTGCTGCCGTTTGCCGTGCTGTTTGTGCTGATGCGTATTTTGATGCGCATCATGCGCAAAACGGGGCGGCACAAGAAGGGGCGGGTGCCCAAACCGAAGAACCGTTATTTTCGCTGAGGAAGGAGGGGGCAAATGGTTGCGCAGGTGATTGTGGACGTGGTACATACCAACGTAGCCAAGCCCTTTTCCTACCTTGTGCCGGAGGGGCTGAACCCGGTGGTTGGCTCGCGCGTAAGCGTGCCGCTGGGGCGACGGCAGGTGGACGGCTTTGTGGTGGAGCTTTTGGCGGATGACAAGGTTGATCTTCCGCGTGAGAAGCTCCGCCCCATCACCAAGCTGCTGGACGCCTACCCCGCCCTGCTGCCGGAGCTGCTGGCGCTGGCGGAGGAGCTTGCGAAGGAGACACATTGCCCTCTTTCGGAAACCCTGCGCCTGATGCTGCCTGCCGCTATGCGCACCGGGCGCATTCAGCAAAAGCAGGAGGCCTACGCGGCGCTTGCCCCGGGGGTGGATGCGCGGCGCGAGGCAGATGCGCAGACGCGCGCACCCAAGCGAGCCATGCTTTTGCGCTTGCTTTCGGATGGCAAACCCCATGCGGTGCGCGAGCTGGGCGAGCTGGTGAAGGCTCCGGGCGAGGCGCTCAAGGTGCTTGCGCAGAGCGGCTTGGTTTGCCTAAGCGAGCGAGAGGTGTTTCGTGCGCCGGAGGGCGAGGTGGAGCAAAGCCGCGCCGACGCGCCGCCGCTTACGGCGGATCAGAACGAGGCGCTCAGCGCCATTCTTCCATCGCTGGAGCAAGGAAAGGGCGCGTTTCTGCTGTACGGCGTAACCGGGAGCGGCAAGACGGAGGTCTACCTTGCCATGGTGGAGCGCGTTTTGCAAAGCGGGCGCGGCGCGATTATCCTTGTGCCGGAGATTGCCCTTACGCCCCAAATGGTGTGCTGGTTTCGCAGTCGCTTTGGATCGGCAATCGCCGTGCTGCACAGCAGCCTTACGGATGGCCAGCGCTTTGACGAATGGCGCCGCATCCGGTTGGGAGACGCGCGCGTGGTGGTGGGCGCGCGCTCAGCCATCTTTGCGCCGGTGGAGAGGCTGGGGCTTGTGGTGATTGATGAGGAGCATGAGCAGACCTATGTGAGCGACAAGCATCCCCGCTATGACGCGCGCCGCGTGGCCATCAGCCGGGGCGCGCGCGAACACGCGACGGTGCTCCTGAGCAGCGCCACGCCGAGCATCCTCTCCTTCGCCATGGCGCGGCGCGGGGATTATACCTTGGTGGAGATGCCGCGCCGGGTGAACGACAGGCCTATGCCCGCTGTGACCATTGTGGATATGCGGCGCGAGCTGGAGGCGGGCAATCGCTCCATCTTTAGCCTCCTGTTGACCCAGAAGCTCGCGGATTGCTTTGCCGCTGGCGGGCAAGCGATGCTGTTTCTGAATCGGCGCGGCTATAACACCTTTGTGAGTTGCCGCAATTGCGGGTATGTGGTGAAGTGTACGCAATGCGATATCAGCATGACGCTGCACCGCGAGCGTGGCGAGGAGGCTTCCGGCAAGCTGCTTTGCCACATGTGCGGCGCCGTGCGGGAGCCGCCGACGGTGTGCCCGGAATGCGGCAGCAAATACATTCGCTACTTTGGCAGCGGCACCCAGCGCGTGGAAGAGGAAATGCGCAAGCTTTTCCCGAATGTTCCGACAGTGCGCATGGATAACGACACCACGCGCGAGCGGGACGCACACGCGAGGCTTTTGAAGGAATTTGGCGAGGGCAGGGCACGCGTGCTCATCGGCACGCAGATGATCGCCAAAGGGCTGGATTTTCCCAAGGTGACGCTGGTGGGCGTGGTGGCGGCGGATATGGCGCTCAACCTGCCCGATTACCGCGCGCAGGAGCGCACGTTTCAGCTCATCACGCAGGTGGCGGGGCGCGCGGGGCGTGCCAATGCGCCCGGCGAGGTGATTGTGCAGACCTACAAGCCCGATCATCCCTGCATTGAGGCCGCCGCCGCGCAGGATTACCGCGCGTTTTTTGAAATGGAGTTTGCGCGTAGGCGCACGGGGCTGTACCCGCCATTTACGATGCTTGCGCGGCTCTTGGTGGAAAGCGAGCGTGAAAATGACGCGAAGCTCATGGCTGAACGGCTTTATGATACCATGCAAGCTTTTTTGCTAAGCCACCCGGAGCAAAAACGGCGCGTGCTCATGATGCGCGTGGACGAGGCTCCGGTCAAACGCATCCGCGGTCAATTTCGTTATCATGTGCTGCTCAAGCTGTTTGACCGTGCGGACACCGCGCCCGTGCTGAGATTGATGGCGGAAATGACAAACGCGGGCGATGAGCGCTGCAAGGTATATTGCGAGGTCAACCCCGCAACGATGATGTAAAGGATGGTTATCAGCATGGCAACCAGAAGAATTGTAAAAATCGGTGATGATAAGCTGCGCAAGCACGCAAAGCCCGTGGAGAAGTTTGATAAACGGCTTGAGCTCTTGCTGCGCGATATGGCGGAAACGATGTACAAGGCCGAAGGGGTTGGCCTTGCCGCGCCGCAGGTGGGCATTTTGCGCCGCGCCGTGGTGGTGGATATTGGCGAGGGGCTCAACGAGCTTGTCAACCCCGAGATCATTGCCGCAGAGGGTGAGCAAACGGGGCCAGAGGGCTGCCTGAGCGTGCCGGGGCGCTCAGGCATGGTACTGCGTCCGAATTTCGTTACCGTGCGCGCACAGGATGCGCAGGGGAACCCCATCGTGGTGACGGGCGAGGGCTTTTTCGCGCGTGCGCTCTGCCACGAGATTGATCATCTGGATGGGGTGCTCTATGTGGATAAGATGGAGCAGGAGATTTTTGCTGAGGATGAGAATGCGGAGGAAAGCCAGGATGACGCTGATGCCGAGGACGGCGGGGAGGCGCGGGAATGAGCTTGCGAATTGTTTTTATGGGCACGCCGGATTTTTCGGTGCCATCGCTGGAGGCGCTGATTGACGCTGGGTATGAGGTGGTGGGCGTGTTCACGCAGCCGGATCGACCGAAGGGACGCGGCGGCAAAGTGCAGAGGAGCCCCGTGAAGGAATGCGCGCTTGCGCACGGCATTCCCGTTTGCCAGCCGCTCAAGATCCGAGTGGATGGCTTGCAGCCCCTACGCGACTGGAAGCCTGACCTGTGCGTAACGGCCGCCTTCGGGCAGATTCTATCCCAGCAGGTGCTGGACGTGCCGAGCATTGGCACCGTGAACGTGCATAGCTCGCTGCTGCCGCGCCACCGTGGCGCTGCTCCTGTGCAATGGGCGATTTTGCAGGGGGACAAGCTATCGGGAGTGACCACCATGTTTACCGATGCGGGCATTGATACGGGCGATATGCTGTTGCGCCGCGAAATTCCCATTGAGGAGGAGGAAACGGCGGGGGAGCTTACGCGGAAGCTGTCGCAGATCGGCGCGGAGCTGCTGCTGGAAACCCTGCGCCGTATCGAGGCGGGGGATTGCCCCCGCGAGAAGCAGCAGGAGAGCGAGAGTACCTATGAGACGAAGGTAACAAAGGAGCTGGGACTGCTGCGCTTTGAGGAAGGCACAACCCAATGCCTGAATCGGGTGCGTGCTATGGAGCCATGGCCCTGCGCATATGTGGATACCGCGGCTGGCATGCTCAAGGTGTGGCGTGCGCGCGCCGTGGGCGAAAACGGCGGAGCGCCAAGCGGCACGGTGCTCTGCGCGGGCGGCAAAGAGGGGCTGGTTGTCGCCACATCGGACGGGGCGCTGGAGCTATGCGAGCTTCAAGCGCCAAATGGCAAGCGCATGGACGCGCGTGCCTACCTGCTCGGCCATCCCATCGAACAAGGAAAGCAAATAAGCGAGGTAAATATATGACAGATGATACGAAACGCGGCACACCGGAGCATGGCGGCGCAAATCGAAACGGAAGCGGCGGAGAGCGGCGCTATGGCAAGCCCATGGGTGCGGGCACGGGTGCAAGAGCGGGTTCGAGCGGGGGCGCACGTAGCTATGGCAGACCAGCGGGTGCTGGCGCTGGCGCGGGCGCGGGCGGGGAACGCAAATTCAGCCGCCCTGCGG
>JAVVVJ010000012.1:32403-48651 GCA_036652695.1 Clostridia bacterium
GGTGCTGGCGCTGGCGCGGGCGCGGGCGGGGAACGCAAATTCAGCCGCCCTGCGGAAGGCGAGCGCAAGTTCAGCCGCCCTGCGGGTGGCGCGGGTGCAAGCAGTGCTGGCGCGCGCAGCTATGGCAGACCAGCGGGTGCTGGTGCTGGCGCAAGCGCGGGTGGCGAGCGCAAATTCAGCCGCCCAGCGGGTGGCGAGCATCAGTTCAGCCGCCCTGCGGGTGGCGCGGGTGCAAGCAGCGCTGGCGCGCGCAGCTATGGCAGACCAGCGGGTGCAGGTGCAGGTGCAGGTGCTGGCGCAAGCGCGGGCGGCGAGCGCAAATTCAGCCGCCCAGCGGGCGGCGAGCATCAATTCAGCCGCCCAGCGGGTGGCGCGGGTGCAAGCGGCGGGGCGCGCAGCTATGCGAAGCCCTCTTTTGCCGGGCAGGGCGGCGACCGCCGTCCCGCGATGCGTGCGCCGGGCAGGTCATTTGCCCCTCGCCCCACGGATCGCCGCTTTGCGCGTCCCGTTTCGCGGGAGCCACAGGAAACAACGGGTCTCACGGTATCCGCGCGCCGGGTGGCGCTGGACGTGCTCACGGATGTGCATCAAAACGGCGCGTTTGCTGAGCTGAGCCTCAATGATCGCCTTCGCGCCGCACAGCTCAAGCCGGAGGATAAGCGGCTTGTGACGCGCATCGTGTACGGTACGCTGGAAAACGAGCTTCGCATTGATTATGCGCTGGACAAATATATGGAAAAGCCGACCAACGAGCCCTCTCAGCGCGATATTCTGCGCATGAGCGCTTGCCAAATTCTGTTTTTTGACCGCGTGCCGGATAGCGCAGCGGTTAACGAGGCCGTGAACCTCATCAAGACCATGGGCATGGAGGGTGCGTCTGGCTTCATTAACGCGGTACTGCGCAGCCTTGTGCGCGGCAAGGAAGAATTTGAGTGGCCAAAGCGCGAGGATGACCTTCGTTATTACCTGCACATCATGGGCAGCATGCCCCTTTGGATTGTGGATAAGCTCATTGCCGCCTATGGTGAGGAGGAAGCCGAGCACCTGATTTTGCAGCGTGAAACGGAGCATCCCATTGCGGTGCGCCCCAATATGATGCGTTTGACGGACGATGCTTTTGAGGCGCTGCTGCAAACCAAAGAGCTGCGCTATGCGCGCGGCGTTGCTCCTCACGCGTTCTTTCTGTACGGCGCGGACGAGCTTACCTTTGATAAGGATTATCAGGCGGGGATGTTCTCCATTCAAGGCCAGAGCAGCATGCTTGCGGCAGATGCCGTGCAGGCGAAGCCCGGCATGAAGGTGCTGGACGCCTGTGCCGCGCCGGGCGGAAAATCCGCCTACCTATGCGAAAGCATGCAGACCACGGGTCGCGTATACGCATGGGAGCTGCATGAAAAGCGCGCGCAGCTGCTGGAGGGCGTAAAGCGCCGTTTGCAGCTGGATAACCTGCGCATTTCCGTGCGCGATGCCACCGACCCCCGCCCCGATATGGATGGCACGCTGGATGCGGTGCTGCTGGACGCGCCTTGCAGCGGCCTTGGCGTAATGGCGCAAAAGCCGGATATCAAACTCCGCTTGAAGGAGGAGGATATTGCCGCGATCACCGCAACGCAGAAAAAGCTGCTGAACACCTTGTGCCGCTACGTGCGCGCAGGAGGAACGCTGGTGTACAGCACCTGCTCGATACTGCCGGAGGAAAACGGGATGCAGATTGAAAGCTTCCTTGCGGAGCACCCGGAGTATCAGATTGAGACGCTGCCGTTAAGCTATCCGGAGGCTTTGCGCAGGCGGCAAACGCAGCTTGGTCTGCAACTTCTTCCTCATCGCGACGGGGTGGAGGGCTTCTTCATCGCACGCATGAGGAGGGTTCGCTGATGCCGGAAAAACAGGTTTTGCTGGATAGGACCGCGCCGGAGCTTGTACAATACCTGAAAGAGCAGGGTCATCCTGCCTTCCGTGCCAAACAGCTTTTTGGCTGGCTGCACAAAGGGGTGCCCTTTGCGGAGATGAGCAATCTGCCAAAGGCGCTTCGCGAGCGGCTTATGGAGGACTGTGTGGATTTGCCGTTGGCACTTCGTCAGGCGTTTCCCTCCGGGAAGGATGATACGGTCAAGTTCCTCTTTACCTGCCAAGATGGCAACCTGATCGAAGGCGTGCTGATGCACTACCATTACGGGTATTCGCTGTGCATCTCCACGCAGGTGGGGTGCAAAATGGGATGTGCCTTTTGCGCAAGCACGCTCGATGGCTGTGTGCGCAGCCTGAGCGCGGGGGAGATGCTTGCGCAGGTGCTGCTGGCCAACCGTTTTCTAGGCGAGCGCGGGCATGTGAGCCATATTGTGCTCATGGGCAGCGGGGAGCCGCTGGATAATTACGATCAAACGGTGCGCTTTTTGCGCCTTGTGAACGATCCGGATGGCCTGAACGTGAGCCTGCGAAGCCTGTCAGTGAGCACCTGCGGGCTTGTGCCGCAGATGCGCATGCTTGCAAAAGAGGGGCTTCCCATTACGCTCAGCATTTCGCTGCACGCGCCAAACGATGAAATCCGCAAGCAGATCATGCCCATCGCGAAAAGCTACGCCATTGAGGAGCTGATGGAGGCCGTGCGCGAGTACGTGCGTGATACGGGAAGGCGCGTGGTATTTGAGTATGCGTTGATCGATGGCCTCAACAGCCGCCCGGAGCACGCGCGGGAGCTGGCAAAGCTGGTTGCTGGCCTACAGTGCCATGTAAACCTCATCCCGCTCAACCATGTGGTGGAGAGCAGCCTTACGCCCGCAAGCCCGCAGGCGGTGCAGGCGTTTCTCACGGCGCTGGAGGAACGTCACGTATCCGCGACTGTGCGGCGCGAGATGGGATCGGATATTGGCGGCGCGTGCGGGCAGCTGCGCAGAAGCCACTTGCAATCTGCACAATAAATTGGTACGATATTGAGGGCGATATATCCGCGCACGGCAAAAGGAGAGGATACGATGCAGGTTTGCCATAAAACGCATCAGGGTCTTGTGCGCTCAAGCAATCAGGACAGCCTGTTGTTGGACGAACGCATCTATGGCGTAGCGGATGGCATGGGTGGTCACAAGGGCGGGGAAACAGCCAGCCGCGTGGCTGTGCAGGTCATCAAAAACGCCCTGCACAGCAAAGCGCCCGAGGAGCAGGCGCTGCGCGTGGGCATTGAAGCCGCCAACCGCCGCGTCTTTGATATGGCGCGGCACGATAATGCCTTGAGCGGCATGGGCACCACGGTGACCATGCTGTGGGAGGCTGGCGCACATGTGCTGGTGGGTCACGTGGGGGATAGCCGCGCGTATCGGCTGCGCGATGGCAGGCTTGAGCAGATGACGCAGGATCACAGCATTGTGGCAGAGCTTTTGCGCAACAACGTCATCACGGCTGAAATGGCAAAAAACCATCCATATAAAAATGTCATCACGCGTGCGGTGGGCATCGACCCCACGGTGATGGCGGATGTTCTAACCACGGACAAGCAAAAGGATGATCTGTGGCTTGTATGCTCCGATGGCTTATACAATATGGTGAGCGATACGGAAATGCAAACGGCGCTTGGCGCCGCCTCGGACAGTGAGGCGGCTGAAACGCTGCTCAAGCTGGCGCTGGATCACGGCGGCACAGATAACGTGAGCTTCGTGATCGGCCGCGTCACGGAGGTAAGCGCCGAATGATGAAGGGCATGATTTTTGCCGAACGCTATAAATTGGAAGATTTTATTGGGCAGGGCGGCATGTCGCTGGTGTACCGGGCGCTCGATATCCGCACGGGGCACAGCGTTGCCGTCAAAATCCTGAAGAGCGAATATAATAGCGATAAGGAATTTCTGGAGCGCTTTCAACGCGAGGCGCAGGCCGCGAGCCTCATGAGCCACCACAACATCGTTAACCTGCTGGATGTGGGAGTGGAGGGCGACTATCGCTATTTGGTGCTGGAGTACGTAAGCGGTAACACGCTGAAGGATATCATTCGTCAGCGTGGACGGCTGAACAGCAATACGACGGTGCAAATTACCATCCGCGTGCTGAGCGCGTTGCAGCACGCGCACGATAACGGCATCATTCACCGCGATATCAAGCCGCAAAACGTGCTTGTGCATTCGGACGGGCATGTGAAGGTGGCAGATTTTGGTATCGCGCGCATGACAAACGCCTTTACCATCAGCAAAGGGGATACGGTGGTTGGCTCGGTGCATTATTCTTCGCCCGAGCAGGCCATGGGTAGCGTTGTGGAGGCGAGCAGCGACCTTTATTCCACCGGGGTTGTGATGTATGAAATGCTGACAGGCCGCGTGCCCTTTGTGGGCGATACGCCGGTATCCGTTGCCATGCAGCATATCAACGACGCGCCGCCGCCGATTACCAGCTTCGCGCCCGAAACGCCGTCCGCCATGGTGGCGGTTGTGATGAAGGCGCTGGAAAAATCGCCGAAGAAGCGCTTTCAGAGCGCGAGGGAAATGGCAGATGTACTGACCAGAGCCAGGGATGGCAAGATTGATCCCTGCCTTTTGCCCTACATGCCTCAGCAGCCGGGCACGGCCTACACGCAAACCGGCAAGTCCGCGCCCGAGCCGCGCGCCCGCATGGCGGCCAAGCCCATGCACAGCTCGAATATGCAGCGCCGTCAAGGCGGCACACCCTCTGGCCGCAGGCCGCCCATTCGCAAGCGCGATCACAAAAGGCTGGTGCAGACGGCGCTTTCGATGGTGCTGGTGGCGGGCGTGCTATCGCTGCTGGCGATTGGCGTGGTAAACGTCTACACGCGCATATCCAACAGCGCTATTGCGCCGGATGTGGTGGGGCTTACGGCGGAGGAAGGGGAGTCGCTGGCTCGCCGGGCGGGTCTGGTTTGGCAGCAGACCGATATCAACCATGAATCACTTTCCGCAGGAACGGTGATTTCCCAAATTCCAGAGGCGGATACGCAGATGGAAAAGGGGGATTGCCTGCTGGTGACGATCAGCCTTGGCCCATCCAATTCCAGCATGCCAAGCGTTACGGGCAGGAGCTATGAGGAGGCAACGACAAAGCTGCGCGACCGCGGCTTTGGCGTTGTGGCGATCAAGACGACCTCATCGGAGATGGCGGGCACGGTGCTTGCGCAAAACCCGCAAGCTGGGCAGCCCTATGCTGTGGGGCAGGATGTTGAGCTGACCATTTCCGGCGGCAGCACCATGGTGCCGGAGGTTGTGGGCACAACGCTGGAGGAAGCCTCCACGATTTTGCATGAAAGCAGCTTGACCGCCGCAGAGCCTGTATACGTAGAGGTGTCGGATGGCACGCAGGCGGGCATGGTGCTGGCGCAAAACCCAACGGCGGGAACGCTTGCGGTGCTGGACGCGCCCGTTACGCTCACCGTGGCCTCGGCGGGCAAGAATTACCGCGCGGAGGTGAGCATCACCCCGGGCAAGAGCGGCAAGGATCGCCGACTGCGCGTGACGTTGGAAGAAAACGGAACGGAGGTCGTGAAGTACGAGGGGATCATCGCCGCCGGAATGGATCGCGCGATTTTGGTTCCCATCTCCTCCGACACTGCGGGGGAACTCAAGTGCCGTGTTTATCTGGACGACGCGCTTGCGATGGAACAGCAGGTAAAGCTGGAATAGAATGGGGATGAACCAAGCTTTGACAGAAACAGGCGCCATGGAAGGCGTGATTGTAAAAGGTGTGGGCGGGCTCTATTACGCCCGTGATAAGGATGGCGCGGTATCCGTGCTGCGGGCGAAGGGAAAATTTCGCAAGCAGCACATCACGCCCATGGTAGGCGATCAAGTTTTGTATACGGCCGGTGCGAACGATGAGCACGGCTGGGTAGACGAAATTTTGCCCCGGTCGAGCGTGCTGGTGCGTCCGCCGGTGGCGAACATCCGCACCGTGATGATCGTGCTTGCGCCCGAGCCCGCGCCGGATTACCTGCTGATTGATACGCTGCTGGCAATGGCCAGCGAGCAGGGCATTTCACCCGTGCTCGTTGTAAACAAATGTGATTTGGACGAAAGCCTGTTTGTGCGGATGCAAAGCGAATATTCGCTGCTTGGCGCGCCCGTGCTTGCGGTGAGCGCGCGCACAGGGCAGGGAGTAGAGGAGCTGCGGGCGCTGCTCAAGCGCGGCATCTGCTGCTTCGCGGGGCAATCCGGCGTGGGCAAAAGCACGCTGCTTGGCGCTGCGACCGGGCTTTCGCTACAAACGGGCGAGATTAGCAAGCGGATTGGCCGCGGCAAGAATACCACACGCCATGCGGAGCTGATGTTTAGCGGGGATTACTGCGTGCTGGACACGCCCGGCTTTAGCCTGCTGGATCTGTGGGACGGGCTGGAGCCCATCCGGCTGAAGGAGTACTACCCGGAGTTCGCACCCTATGAAGGCGAGTGCAAATTTGCGCCTTGCTACCATCTAAGCGAGCCGGGCTGCGCGGTGTTGCGCGCCGCGCAGGAGGGCAAGCTAAACGAGCGGCGCTTGGAACGCTACCATACGTTGCTTAAAAGAACGCAGGAAACTTGGAGGAATCGCTATGACTAAGCTATCGCCATCTATTTTGGCCGCCGACCCGCTCCGCTTATACGAGGCCGCCGCTATGGCGCGCGCCACCGGCTGTGATGAACTGCACTTTGATGTGATGGACGGGCATTTTGTGCCCAACCTGAGCTTTGGCCCGCAGCTGCTCAGCGCCATGAAACGCGAGATTCCGTTTGTGTATGACGTTCACCTCATGCTGAGCGATCCTCTGCCGTTTGTGGAGCGGTTTCATGCTGCGGGCGCGGAAATCCTGACTGTACACGCGGAGGCGAATGGCTTTGCGGATTGTCTGCGGCGCATTCGGGAGTTGGGCATGCAGGTCGGCGCGTCCGTAAAGCCCGGCACGGGCGTGGAGGTGCTTAGGCCGTACCTTTCACAGCTGGACAGGGTGCTGCTGATGACCGTGGAACCCGGCTTTGGCGGGCAAAAGCTGATGCAAAGCGTGCTGCCTAAGGCACGGGAGCTGCGGGCGCTCGGCTTTCGGGGGGAGATTGAGGCTGATGGCGGCATCAATTTGGAAAACGCATCCGCGCTTGTCCGGGCTGGGGTGAATGTGCTCGTGATGGGCACGGCATACTTTCAAGCCCAAAAGCCCGCAGAGGTTGCGACACTGGTGCATGCGCTGTGAAACGTTCGGCCATGATATGACCGCCGACATCATTGTGCCATCGGCAAAGCAAAAAAGGGCAGGTCTGAAAGCGCTTTTCATGACATGCCCGTGACTTTGAAGGGATGGTCAGCCTCATGCAGCCAAAACAGCCCAAGCCGCTCTTTATCCCCCCAAAGCGCAAAAAGCGCATGGAACGTGCGCCCATTGTGCATTAACCATTTGGACGCATTGCCAAATCAACTAATCAAAAGATAGGATTGAAGACATGCCATTTGAACAGATGAACCTGATGGAACCCCTTCTTGCCGCCGTGAAGGCCTGTGGATACGACGAGCCCACCCCCATCCAGTATGAAACCATCCCGCCCGTGTTGGAAGGGCGCGACGTGTTGGGTTGTGCGCAGACAGGTACCGGCAAGACTGCCGCTTTCGCGTTGCCCATTTTGCAGCGGCTGCATACTGAACGCAAGCAGCACACGGGCAAGCGTACCATTCGCGCATTGATTTTGACCCCCACGCGCGAGCTTGCGATGCAGATTTTCGAAAATTTCGCGGCCTATGGAAAAGGCCTGCCGCTACGCTCCTGCGTCATTTTTGGCGGCGTGCCCCAGCGTGCGCAGACCGATCAGCTCGGGCGCGGCGTGGATATCCTTGTGGCAACGCCGGGAAGGCTGAACGACCTCATTGGTCAAGGCTTCATTTCACTTTCACATTTGGAAATCTTTGTGCTGGACGAGGCCGATCGCATGCTTGACATGGGCTTCATCCACGATGTGCGCAAGGTGATTGCGCTGCTGCCCGAAAAACGGCAGACCTTGCTGTTTTCCGCCACCATGCCGGGCGAGGTGGAAAAGCTTGCGATGGGCATTTTAAAGCAACCCGTCACCGTGAAGGTTGATCCCGTATCCAGCACTGTGGACGCGATTGACCAATACCTTTACACGGTGGATAAATGCAATAAGAAGCTTCTTCTGGCGAGCCTGCTGCGCACGCAGGAGGTGGAGAGCGCACTGGTGTTTACACGCACCAAGCACGGCGCGGATCGCGTGGTGCGCGAGCTGGAGAGCGCCCATATCAACGCAAAGGCGATTCACGGCGATAAGAGCCAAAGCGCGCGCCAACAGGCGCTTTCCGAGTTCAAGGCCGGAAAGATTGCCGTGCTGATCGCCACGGATATTGCGGCGCGCGGCATCGATATCGCCGGGCTTTCGCATGTGTTCAATTATGATTTGCCCAACGAGCCGGAGGCTTACATTCACCGCATTGGCCGCACGGGTCGCGCGGGACTGAACGGCACGGCCATCAGCTTTTGCTGCATTGATGAAATGAAGGATCTGAGGGAAATTGAAAAGCTGATCGGCAAAAAAATTCCACGGTTGGAAAGCGCGTGGCCGATGCAGGTCTTTACTGAAACCGTGAAGCAGCCAAGGTCGCCGCGCCCCTCGCGGCAGGACGCGCCACCCCGGCAATCCGGGTTTGCCAGAACGGGTGCAAGCTCCGCGCGTGAAGCGAGACCGATGCATGGCGCAAGGGCTGGACGGGATGCGGCTCCCGAACGCGAGGCAAGGCCGATGCGCGGCGCAGCGCCTGAACGCGAGGCAAGGCCGATGCGCGGCGCGGTTCCTGCACGCGATGCGAGACCCATGCGCGGTGCTGCACCTGAACGCGAGGCGAGACCCATGCGCGGTGCGGCGCCTGAACGCGAGGCAAGACCCATGCATAGCCCAAGGGCAAACCGCGATGCGCAGCCCGCCCGCGAGGCGAGGCCGATGCGCGGGGCAAACTCCGCCAGCGCACCCGCCATGAGGGCTACGCCGCTGGAACGCCCATTGCACGCAGCTCCTGTTCGTCACGCGCAGCGTGCGGATGAAACCTTTCGCAAAGAACCGCAGCGCGAATTCGCACCGGCAACCAGCGGACGCGAGCCTGCGCCGCAGCCGACGGCAGCCCATAAGCCCGCCAAGCCGCACAAGCTCTTCACCGGGCACGATCGCTGGTAAGGCGAAGCGAAGGAGCACCAAAGCATGCCAAGGATGATGACGCCGGAACAAAAGCTGATTTATATGACGGAAACGCCGCTGGCGAGGCTCGTATGCACGCTTGCGATTCCCACCATCATCAGCATGTTGATCTCCTCGTTTTACAACATGGCTGATACGTATTTTGTGGGCTTGATCGGCTCGGTGAGCGCAACGGCCGCAGTGGGGGTGGCGTTTCCGCTGATGTCCGTCATGCAGGCGGTTGGCTTCATGTTTGGGCATGGCTCGGGCAACCATATGGCGCGCGCCCTTGGCGCGGGCGAAACCGCCGATGCGGAGCGCATGTCCGCCACGGGGCTTGTGAGCGCTTTCATTTGCGGCGTGATCATCATGATCGCCGGTGCGGCGGCGGCGCGGCCGCTGTCCCTACTGCTGGGTGCAACGCCAACCATCGCGCCCTATGCGGAGCAATATATCCTGTATCTGATGCCGGGCACGCCATTTTTGGTGGCGGGTCTTGTGCTGAACAACCAGCTGCGCTTTCAGGGCAGCGCGTTCTATTCCATGATTGGCATCACCTCGGGCGCATTGCTGAACGTGGTGCTGGATCCACTGTTGATTTTTGGGCTTCAGATGGGTGTGGCAGGCGCGGCGCTTGCCACAAGCCTCAGCCAAGTGGTGAGCTTCGGGCTGCTGCTTGCGGGCACGCGGCGGGGCGGCAATATTCGCCTACGGCTGCGCTGCTTTACGCCGACGCTCGCTAACTTTAGAGAAATCTTTCGCGGCGGTGTGCCCTCACTGGCAAGGCAGGGGCTGACCAGCTTGGGAACCGTGTGCCTCAACGTTGCCTCCGGCGGCTATGGCGACGCGGCGATTGCGGCTATGAGCATCGTGGGTCGCGTAATGCAGATGGGCAGCTCCGCCATCATTGGATTTGGGCAGGGCTTTCAGCCCATCTGTGGATTCAATTACGGCGCGAGGCGCTACGCTCGTGTGCGGCATGCGTTTTGGTTCTGCGTCAAAATCTGTTTTGTGCTGCTGGTGCTGGTGAGCATTGGCGTGATGATCTTCGCGCCGCAGATTATCGGTCTGTTTTTGCAAAACAACGCGGAGGTGCAGCGCATCGGCGCGCTTACACTTCGGCTGCAATGCCTATTTCTGCCGCTGTTTGCGTTTGTCATCCTTTCTAACATGATGCTACAGACGATGGGTATGGCAGGGAAAGCGACGCTGCTAGCCATATCGCGTTCCGGTATTTTCTTCATTCCAGCGGTGTTTATTCTCGAACGATGCTTTGGCCTGCTAGGCGTGCAAATGAGCCAATGCGTGGCTGACCTGCTGAGCTTTATACTGGCGGTGCCGCTGACGCTGCCGGTGCTCAAGGAACTAAAGGCGGGGGACAAGGGCTGAAGCTCTTGTCCCTTTTTGGTGCCAAGAGGCGTTCATTTTCCGCGCCGTGCGCAAAGCAGCCCGCATCTTTCCACCCCGTTCGCATACACTGGTAGCGAGCGAGGTGACGCCACATGCCCGGGCCTATTCAGAAATGCTACCCAGCGCCAACGATCAAGCCGTTCTGCATTGCGGGGTACACGATGATCCTGCTGGGAATTATCCTGCTGTTTTGTTGCGCGCCCTGTTGGATATGGCTGGCGATACTGGGCGTTTCTTTGATGGTGGCAGGCGTGCTGCTGTTACGAATTAGCAAGGCATGGAGGTGAGAGTATGTCTGTGAAGATGATCTGTATTCGTGCTCCCCGCTTTTTGAGCGGATTTCTCAGACTGTTCATTCGCCGACGCGGCTAACTTACTTGGAGCGCGGCTTGCAAATCAACGCGACAAGCGTTCCAAAGAAGATGGCTGCCGCGATGCCGCCCGCCGTAGCGGAGAGGCCGCCGGTAAACGCGCCGATCACTCCGCTTTCCTGAATGCTGAACAGGACGCCTTGACAAAGCGCATGTCCAAAGCCGGTCAGCGGCACGGTGGCGCCCGCGCCCGCAAAAGCGACCAGATGACCGTACAGCCCCACTGCGCTCAGCACTACGCCGCTAAGAATGTAGAGCACCAAGATGCGCGCAGGGGTGAGCTTTGTGCGCATCACCAGCACCTCGCCAATCGCGCATAACGCGCCGCCCACCAAAAAGGCTTTCACATACATCCAGAGCATTTGACCGCCTCCTTGCCGGGGCATTCCAGCACCACGGCATGCGCAATGCCCGGGATGCTTTCGCCCTGCTGGCTGCTTGTGAGACTCATCAGCGCGCCTGTGGACATAAACGCCACGCGCTTGAGCTCGCCGCTTTGCAGGCGCGGCAGGATATGCCCGTTGAGCACCGCCGCACTACAGCCGCAACCGCTGCCGCCCGCGTGCGTATCCTGCTCCTGCCGGTCAAAGATTAGCAGACCGCAGTCCACGTATTTTTGATCCGGCAGCGGCATGCGTTGCTCGCGCATGAGCTGCATCATCAGATCATGCCCAACCTGCCCCAAATCGCCCGTTATGATTAGGTCGTAATCATCGGGCGATGTTTTTGTATCCGCAAAAAGAGCAAGCAGCGTATCAGCCGCGGCCGGAGCCATGGCGGCGCCCATGTTGTTGGCATCGGTAATGCCCATGTCCACCACGCGACCCATGCACACGCGCGCGATCTGCGCAAGCGGCGGCGACTTGGGCGTAAGGCTCAAAAGCGTTGCGCCTGCGCCGGTGACTGTCCATTGTGCGGTAGGCGTGCGCTGGGAGCCAAACTCCAGCGGAAAGCGATATTGCCGCTCTGCCGTGCAGAAATGACTGCTTGCGGCGCAAACGACCTGCGAGGCGTGCCCGCCATCCAGCAGCATTCCGCCTACACAGAGGCTTTCAGCCATGGTGGAGCACGCGCCATAAAGGCCGATAAAGGGAATGCCAAGCTCTCGCGCTGAAAACGAGGCCGTGATGATCTGGTTGAGCAGGTCGCCGCCCAGCAGGAACTGTACCGTTTCCGGCGTAGCGCCGCCCTTTTGGATGGCAAGGTGAATCGCGTCCAGATAGAGCTGCTTTTCTGCCAACTCAAAGCTCTCCTGACCGTAAAGCTCATCGTCAGCCACATGATCAAAGCACGCGCCCAAGGGACCCAGCCCCTCCTTTTGGCCTACAAAGGCGGCGTTTCCGCAAAGCGCGGGGCGGAGCGGCAGCTCGATGGTCTGCTGACCGATGCGTTTGTTTTGCATGCGCGTTTCCTCCAATCAATAGATAAACAGCGCGTAGATCAGCCCGACCAGCACCGATGCGCCTACCCCGTACACGAGCACTGGGCCCGCAATCGTGAAGAGCTTCGCGCCAAGGCCAAGCACCAACCCCTCGCGTCGGAACTCCAACGCGGGGGAAACCATGGCGTTGGCAAAGCCAGTAATGGGCACAAACGAGCCTGCACCCGCGTATTGACCGATCTTATCAAACACACCAAGGCCGGTCAACAGCGCTGTGAGGGTCACCAGCACGATGCTGGAAAGGGTTCCCGCGTTGCGTGCGGAGAGATGGAACACCATGGTGCCCAGATCGATGATTCCTTGCCCCAGCACGCAGATGAAACCGCCCACCCAGAAAGCCTTGAGGATACCCATGCCAAGCTTGCTGGACGGAGAATATTGATCAGTCAGCTGGCTGTAGTGTGCCGGATCGGTATGCACGCGCTGCCTATTCATGCAGGGGCTCCTCCTTTTGCGGCTTGGATAGCGAACGCTCCAGATGCCCGGTGGACAAGGGCTTTCGGTAGATTTCCCGCTCTGCCGGGCGGGGATGGACAGCCATATCGGCGGGGATGAGCTGTTGATGTTGCATGCTTCAAACCATCCTTTACAAACCACGGACAGATGTATTCTTTTGCGTGGTCAGTATGGCACAGGAAGCAAAAAGCTATTCGCTTATGAAAGGGATGACATTTTTGGGTGGGATCACATGGGAAAAATTGTTCTAGCAAAAGCACAGGTCAATGAACGCGGCGGAGCGCTTGCGCTGCGCCCGTATTCACAAACGCTTGCTTTTGTGAAGATAAACGTGATATAATAACACGCTGTGAAGTGAGTATGCTTGAAAAGGAGGTTTCCACCATGCCGCACCAACAGGGAATAAAGCCTGTCGCTCAAAACAAAAAGGCGTATCATGAGTACTTTGTGGAGGAAACCTACGAATGCGGCCTTGCGCTTATGGGCACCGAGGTCAAAAGCATGCGTCAGGGGCGGGTAAACCTAAAGGAAAGCTTTTGCTTGATTCGAAACGGCGAGGTTTTTGCCGAGGGCATGCATATCAGTCCCTACGAACAGGGCAGCTTCTTTAACGGCGATCCGCTCCGCCCCAAAAAGCTTTTGATGCACAAAAGCGAAATCCGCAAGTTAAGCGGATTGGTGAGCCGACAAGGGTACGCGCTCGTGCCGTTGAAGGTTTATCTGAAGGATGGGCGTATGAAGCTGGAGCTTGGCCTATGCAAGGGCAAGCAGCTGCACGACAAGCGCGACACGGCCGCCGCGAAGGATGCACAGCGCGAAATTGAGCGTGCGTTCCGCAACCGGCAGGATGGGTAGAGCCATCCAACACATGGGGGTGCTTTGGTTTCGACGGGAGTTTATGAGGGTATGGCAAGCGAGCCGCGGACCCAGACCGCGTAAAAACCGGGAAAAAAAACAACTGACAATAACGAATTAGCTTTCGCGGCTTAATGCCGTGCGTCGACCCGGGAAGCCCACAGGCTCGGTTATCGGCGTCAAAGATGTGGGGAACGAGTGCGAACAAGCTTTGAAGCGTCACCCGTAATGATGAAGCTACCGTAGCCACAAGCCTGTCATGGGGCGTGCGGTGAGGGGAATCCTAAAACCATGGATGCGCTCGGAGAAAACCATATCGGCGTGCTTTCGGACGGGGGTTCAATTCCCCTCACCTCCACCAAACGGTGCAAATCCGTACACCTTGTTTTTTGTGAAACATTGCTTCGGGTTTGTTGCACACAAAGAAGAAGCAAGCTAAATGCTTGCTTCTTCTTTTGCGTTTGTCTTGAGTTGGAGAGCAGCCGCTTCGACTGCAATATTTACCCAAAACTTGACTTTCCCAAGCTGTTCAAGGTGCAAATCCTTGCTTTGCAATGCGGTTTTGAATCAGCTTTCTATGGTATCTTGCTTTTCATTTGAGCGCGCACGCCTTCTCTTTTTGACTATCCATCTGATAAGGAATGCGAAACCCGTCACGATTCCCAAAAGCAAGACGGCGCTCACAATCGCCAAATATAGCAGCATATTGGGAGCCGTCGCTTGGCTAAGCTCTTTTTTTCCGGGTAGAGGCACAAACGTTTCTTCATTCCAACTGTCATAGGAGGGATAATAGGTTTGTCCTTTGCTGCTGACCATTCCAAGCATTTCTGGATCAAGTATGAACCGTCTATCAACGATTAGGCTGAAGGTTTCGCCAGCTTCCATTGCAATCTCATCATAGATCATTTTGCGCTGCGCTACAGTCGTACCAAAGTATGAGCGAATTTCACTTTGCAAAACACCTTGCTGTTTGGCTGTAAAGACCACTCGATACAGTTTCTCTCCGGGCAAGGTCAAAAGCGATTTGCTTCCCGTATCAATCAAACTTAACGGAAGATCTTCTCGTTTATAGCTCATCATATCAAACGCAGTTCCATCCGAGTTGTACACCGTCAGATCCACCGGTCCCGAAAAAAAGAGCCGCCGATAACAACCATTTTCCGGATAGAGCGCAACAGGATCATCATCCGAGAACAGCCACGATACATACAGGGACGGCAAATGCTCAAACGCCATCGTGTTTAGCAGCTTTAACGCGCCATAGTTGTGTTTAGACAGCCCCAGTTGCTCAAGCGTTCCTTCATATAAAAACTGATTCACAAAGCTGGTGAACGCACCCAGCTCATCATCGATTTTTCTATTCAAATCTTGGGAGGTATTGAGGAGGTTAAAAAAGCTGCCTAATAATTTGATGGGATCTTTCTTAACCGTCCATAGCTGTTTAAGTACGGGTTCAAAATACTTTTCATAGGTTTCGGGCGAATCGACTAAATCAACCAAGATTTCAAACACTCTAAAGATCATCCAATTCCGTTCCGGCGCAAGCGGGTATGGCTGTCCGTGAATTTTTTCATAGACCGCCGCGGCACGCGCATACTTGGGCAAATAACCGCTATCTGTCTCCTGTGCCGGCAAAGTGAGCGTTAGCCCTTTTCGATAGAAGCCCCACTCCAAAAATGGCACGCTTGCCACAGGATCAAACATACCCACAATATTAAAAAGTTGCGGATATAGGTTCGGGTCTTTTGTGGTAAACGGAGTTGCAAATGTATAAGCAAAAATATCATCCGCGATCAAGTTTCCGCGTTCCAGCAGAGCTGCGGCCACCAAATTGCTCACGGCTGCCGCCCGGCTGTATCCGCTGATCCAGACCTTGATTCTTCCGCTGAATTGGTGCTTTTTTATATATTCGTCAAAGCGCTCTAAAACTAGTTGAGTTGCTTTCTGAAAGCCTGTGTGTTCTTCATTCATTCCAATGGAGAAATTGCTTAGCCACTCGTTCTTATAGTTTCCCCCACTCACGCCTATCGCAATGAGGGTTGAGCCGTCCGCAAGCTTCTTATTTGCCATCGCAGTGCCGATGGTTTCCGATGTAGGAACCGTGTCATATTGCATCGGTTCGATCTGTTCAAAACCAGTTTCCTGTAAGTAGTGGGTGATTGTTTCCTCTGGACAATCGCCTTTGGCCCGAAAAGAAGCGATGGCTAACCCAATGGACATTTGAGCCAACGTATGGTTGTATTCGCTGGAAGGAGAAAGAAATAGGGTTTCATCGAATGGAAAATTCCATTCATATAATTCCCCATTTGGCATATCAAAAAAATGTAATTCAACATCCTTTTTGATTGCAGGCTCTGCCAAGGCCAAACCTGAACAAAGCAGCAAAACGGCCAAAAAAGCACAGAATACTCTTTTTCCAAACATACGTTCCACGTCCTTCTGTTGTTGTAAATAGAAAAACACAGGAAACGGCGATAGGCGCATCGTCGTTTCCTGTGAAAGGAAAATTTAGTTTTTCTCCGCGATTTTCTTCGTGTTTTCGATCAATTCGCCAAAGCCGTAGACCAGCCAAGAAGAAATCC
>JAVVVJ010000013.1:0-46364 GCA_036652695.1 Clostridia bacterium
AGGGATTATTTGGAGCTACAGCAGATGCACTTTTCAGGTCGGCTTCAGGTGACGGTGAGCGTGGAGCCGGAAATTGAAAACTGCTCCATGATGAAGCTGATTTTGCAGCCGTTGGTGGAAAATGCGATTTACCATGGCATGTCCATGACGGAGGGGCGCGGGCAGATCCGCGTGCTGGGCTTTGCGGAGGGAGAAACGCTGGTCTTTCAGGTATCCGATGACGGCATCGGGATTGCGCCGGAGGAGCTGGCGCTGCTGACGGGGTATATCAACGGCCAGAACGATGCGTTTACATCGATTGGGCTGAAGAATACCAACAGGCGGATCAAGCTTTATTATAACGAGGAGCATGGGCTTGCGATCCGCTCGGTGCTTGGCGCGGGCACCTCGATTACCGTTCGCATTCCGCGCGTTGGGGGGGAATCTACATGCGATCCGTGTTGATTGTGGATGACGAGGAGGTGATCCGCGAATCCATTGCTGGCATGCTGCGGCGACGCTATCCAGACCAGCTTGAGCTTGCGCAGGCGGAAAACGGGAAGCGCGCGCTGGAATACGTGTGCAGCCACCCAGTGAGCTTGGTGATTGCGGATATCAAAATGCCTGTGCTCTCCGGGCTTGATATGCTGGAAAGGCTAACGGAGCTTGCCTATATGGGCGAGGTCATCTTTATCAGCGGCTTTGATGATTATGCGCTGGTGCGGCGCGCCATGAAGCTCGGTGCGGCGGATTATTTGCTCAAGCCCATTATGGAGGCGGATTTTTATACGCAGATCGATGGCTTTCTTTTGCGCGAGCAGCATCGTCTGCCAAAAACGCAGGAGAAGCTTACGGTTCAGCGGCGCGCCTACCGCCAGCAATATGCGCTGGAGCGGCTGCTAACCGGCGGCGCGGAGCGCGAGGTGCTGGAGGAAAACGGCCTACAGGCTGAACAGCCCTGCATCCTTTGCGTGCTGGATACGGCGGCGGGCGTGCTTCCCAGCGCCCAGCTGGCTGACGAATGGAGCGCGCAACTGGCGCCGCTGGTAACGGATGGCTGCGTGCTGTTGCAGGGCGAATGGAACAAGCAGCGAATGGTGCTGTTCTGCTTTCATCAAAGGGCGCAGGAACGCGCGTTTCGCGCCTATCAGCAGTGGTCGTTTGGCGAGCATGCGACCATGGTTTTTTCCAAGCCCTACCCGCTGTGCAAGGTGGGCGAGGCGTTCAAGGATTGTCAGGAGCTTCTGCGGCAGTCCTTCTACGATGATATCGCAAAGGATGGCGAGGCGTGCTACCCCTATTCCGCATTGATGGCTGGTATGGTGAGCGCCTTGTGCGCGCTGGAGGAGGAACGCTGGATCACCCTGCTGGAAGGGCTGCTTGCGCTTGCTTGCGCGCAAAAGCCGCCTGTGGAATCCCTGCGCCAGCTGCTGTGCTCCATGATTTATGCGGCCATCCAGCAAAACAGCGTCTTTGTGCGGCTGATTGCGATTCACGAGCTGACGCAGGATGATGCTTTGCGCTGCATTCAGGGCAGCATGGGTGTTTCAGCCCTTAAAAAGGAACTGGAGCGCATTGGGAAGCTGCTGATCAGCGAGGCGCGCGAGCAGAGCTATGGGCGCAACGAGCAGCATATTCAGCGCGCGAAGCGTTACATCGCGGAGCATTATCGCGAAGAGCTTTCCTTGGCGGCGGTTGCAAACCATATCGGCATTCATCCCAACTATTTTAGCAACCTGTTTACCAAGCAGTGCGGGGTTTCCTACAGCCACTATCTGCGCGGGGTGCGCATTGAGGCGGCATGCCTGCGGATGCGTGAAAGCGATTGCAAGCTTTACGAAATTGCGGAGGAGGTCGGCTATCACGATCAGGTGCAGTTCAACCGCGCCTTTCGCGAGGAAAAAGGCTGCGCGCCGAGCGCTTATCAGAAGAAGCGGTAAGTGGGCATGTCACAGCGACCATTGACGATAAAGCACAATCGATGTAAAATAAGGCCATCATGAATCGGGAGGTACGAAAATGTATTATGATCGTAAAATCTGGGTCGGAACAGCAGAAAATCAGCCGGTATTTCTCCTCCCTCAGATGGCGAATCGCCATGGCCTGATCGCGGGCGCCACGGGGACAGGCAAAACCGTTACGTTAAAGGTAATGGCCGAGGGCTTTTCAGACATGGGCGTGCCCGTGTTTTTGGGGGATATCAAAGGCGATTTGAGCGGCATGGTCAAGCTTGGCGAGCCGGGCGACAAAATCAGCCAACGCCTGATGACCTGCGGCGTAACGGAGTTCAAGCATGAGCAGTATCCGGTTGTTTTTTGGGATGTGTACGGCGAGCAGGGTCACCCGGTGCGCACCACGGTGAGCGAGATGGGGCCGCTGCTGCTGGGGCGCATGCTCAATTTGAACGAGACGCAGGCGGGCGTGCTGAGCCTGTTGTTCCGCGTTGCGGATGATGAGGGCATGCTGCTGCTGGACATCAAGGATGTCAAGGCGATGCTTGCTTATGTGGGCGAGAATGCCAGCAAGTACACGCTGAACTATGGCAATGTGAGCAAGGCGACCATTGGCGCGATTCAGCGAGCCATTGCGGTTTTGGAGGATCAGGGCGGCGATAAATTCTTTGGCGAGCCGGGTCTCAAAATTACCGATTGGATGCAGCTGGACGAGGATGGCCGTGGCTATCTCAACATTTTGGCTTGCGATAAGCTGTTTTTAAGCCCGCTGATGTATTCCACCTTTTTATTGTGGATGCTTAGCGAGCTTTATGAGACGCTGCCTGAGCAGGGCGATTCGGAGAAGCCGCGGATGGTGTTCTTTTTCGATGAGGCGCATCTGCTGTTTGATGATTGCGGCAAGCAGCTTTTGGACAAAATTGAGCAGGTGGTGCGCCTGATCCGCTCCAAGGGCGTGGGCGTGTACTTCATCACCCAAAGCCCGGCAGATGTGCCCATGAGCGTCCTTGGGCAGTTGGGCAACCGTGTGCAGCATGCCCTGCGCGCCTTTACCCCGCTGGATCAAAAAGCGGTGAAGGTGGCGGCGCAAACCTTCCGCGCAAACCCCGGCTTTGATACGGAAACCGCCATTACCCAGCTGCAAACCGGCGAGGCGCTGATTTCCTTCTTGGATGAGAACGGCGCGCCCGGCGTGGTGAGCCGCGCCACCATTTTGCCCCCGCAGAGTTATTTGGGTGCGATTAGCGCGGAGCTGCGTAAGACCTTTGTGGAAACCAGCCCATATTATGGCGTGTACGAGCAGCTGATTGATCGCCAGAGCGCTTATGAATATCTGGTTGGCAAGATGAGCGATTTTGGCGCGCCCACGGCGAACGCGCCGATGGCGGCGCCCGTTGCGCCCGCGCCGGTGAATGCCGCGCCCCGCATGGACATACCGGCGGCAGCGCCCGCGCAGATGGTCACACCCGCACAGGGCTTCATGGTGTTTGACCCCACCACTGGCCAGTATGTGCAAAAGCAGCTGAATGGCATGGCCGCGCCCGTTGCACCAGTAATGCAAAGCGCACCGGCGGTTCCGAGCGCAGCGACCCCCAGCGTGCCGATGACCGCTATGCCGGTTCCCACTGCCCAGCCCGCGCAGCCGCAGACCATCCGCCAGAATGTGCTGGTGCTTGACCCGACAACGGGCAAATACGTGCAAAAGCTGATGACCATGGCCTATGACCCGGCAACCGGCCAGTACGCGCCCGTGCAGAGCGAAGCGGATATCAAGGCCGCGAAGGCTGCCGCCGCAGAGCAGGCAAAGGCGGATAAGGAAGCTGCAAAGGCCGCGAAGGAACGCGTTGCCACAGAGCGTCGCCAGCGCGCAGACGAGCTTCGCGATGAGCGAGCGGATCGCGCACGCGCCAACAACAGCATCTTAGGCCGCATCAAGAACACGGCCATCGCAACCGTTACCCGCACCGTTACCAGCGAGCTGACGCGCGGCCTGATGGGCACCATCACAGGCAAGCGGCGCTAAGCTGCGCTCAAAAGCACGCCATAGCTGCGGCAAATGCATACGTACAAAGGAGAGGATCAAATCAGTGAGCGTTGGTTTTGACAGCTATTGTGGCTTGAGCTGTGCCGATTGCCAGGAAAAGACGGTGCATGGCTGTCACGGCTGCATTGCTTCCAATGGAAACCCATTTCATGGGAAATGTGAAATTGCGGAATGCGCAAAGGCTCGCGGAAAACGCTTCTGTGGCGAGTGCGAACAGATCCCCTGCGAAGCGCTTACGCGATATTCACAGGATGAGCAGTACGGGGATCACGGCGCGAGAATTGCGCGTTGTAACGAGATTAAGGCGCAGCTGGTTCGCGAGGCCAGGGAGGGATTGAATCCCATTGGCTATTGCGGGCATCATTGCGACTACTGCTTTTTGGGGCAGTGGTGCGGAGGCTGCCGAAGCGGCTATCATTGCTGCGCCCTTTCCACCATGTATGACGATGGGGTATGCCCCAATGTCGCGTGCGCCCAAGGCAGGGGGCTGGATGGCTGCTACGAATGTGAGGATTTACTTGCGTGCAAAAAAGGCTATTATCAAAAGGAAGATGAGTATGTGGCGAAGGCAACGGCGCTATTCATCCGTCGACATGGCTCACAGGAGTACACCAATGCGTTAAAGCGCGCCATCAACGATGGCGTTCAGTACCCCAAAATGTTTGATGCGTCGGGCAGCGTAGCCAATGCCCTAGCGATCCTCGAAAAGTACTGTCAAGCGCCAAAAAATAAAGGATAAGGGAGAAAAACAATGCTGGAGTATAGATACGATACACAATTGCTGATTGAGGGAACCGGGCTTGATGAGGATGCGATCGGCAAGTATTTCACAGATGTGTTTCAGGGCGATTGCCTGTTGGCGGTGGGTGATGATGAATTGATCAAGATCCATTATCATACGAACGAGCCATGGGACGTGCTGAAATACTGCGCTTCCCTTGGCGAAATTTACGATATTGTGATTGAGGATATGGATCGGCAAACAAGAGGACTGGATGGCTGATCCCATTTGACGAACAGAAACAAGGGAAGAACGCGATGAAAAACCTGCTTGCTTTGTTCCTTTGCCTGCTATTGCTGCTGCCGCTTGACCAAGTCCAAGCGGCAGCGGGCGCACAGCTGCCGCCCGACCAGCTCATGCTGGACGAGCGCGGCTTTTTGCCGCGCGATAGCGGGCAGGAGGAATATCTTTGGGAGGACGCAGAAAACGGCCTGTGGCAATATGCGACACATAGCCTGTTCATTCGCGTGCGCCGCATGGAAAACGATTCTCCGCTCATCTGGCTGGAAACCGAGGTGCGCACCAGCCCCGAAAGCCCGCTGATGGCTTGCCTTACCAAGGGGAAAAGGCCGGGTCGCAAGCTCAGCAATCCGCTCAAGCTGGCGAAGGAAAACCGCCTTGTACTAGCCATCACGGATGATTTTTCGGGCGTTCGGATACAAAAAAAGCAAACCACGGGCATCGTGATTCGCAATGGCGTGATTCTTGGCAAAAAAACACATAAAGGCAAGCGCGGCTGGCCTCATTTGGATACGCTGGCGGTGCTGGGCGATGGCAGCCTCAAGGCGAGCGCCTGCGATGCGTACACCGCGCAGGAGGCCATCAATTTGGATGGCGGCGGCACTGATGTTCATGGGCAAAGTGCTCAACCGCTCCAGCGCCAATATGCGCAGCGTCAACAGCCTCATTGGCTTTGGGCAATCCGATCTAGTGCCGCAAGAGTGAGCGCGCAAAGCGCAAGCCTTAGCCGTTCGTGGCCTCTGCCGCGGACGGTTCAAATTTTGCTTGATATTCCCGGTAGAGCGCCTGAAAAAACGCGCGGCTTTCTGCCTCGGTCTGGCATTGCGCACTGTTCAGGTAATATAGGTAATGCTCCGTATATTGTTGCACATAGGCTGGCTGGTCAATGAGCGCAAAATCGTAATTTTGGTTTATGCCAGCGAGAGCGTTCATTTGATAAATCCCCACGGAGAGGTTGGCATAGCAGGTGGAGTAGGTCATTTTTGCACAAGGCGCAAGCTTGGTTAGGTGAGGATGATAGTAGGGGTTGTGCGCGATCTGCTCCAAAAACGTGCGCAATACGGTCAAGCGTTCCTGCGGCAGCAGATGACGCTTGAATACGCTGTGATCCGCAATGCGACCGGTTTCCATAAAGCTGCGGCAGCTCTGCGGGCTCATGATGGTATAGTGCTGCTTTTTTTTGGTATAGAAGTTGTTGAAGCGCTGCTCGTGCAAGGCGACAAGCTTTTCCAGCAGCGCTGGGGACAGGCTTCCCATGCCTTCAAGCAAGCTTGCGCAAACCTCCTTGGGCAGCATCAGAAAGCAAAAGCTGCTGCAAAAGGTATAGGTGCTGCGGTTCAGCTCTCGGCTTAAGCATGCCAGAAACATGCTGCCAAAAGTAGCGACATCCATTTTGCTATTGACCTTGAGGCTTTTGAGCGGCGGAACCATGCGCGTGGAGATTTGGGTGAAAAATGCGTACATCTCCACGCGCTGCACATTTTGCAGCTCAAACATCGTATGCTCATCGCTAAAAAGGTAAAAGAACTCGTTTGTTTTGCCTTGCTTTACCGCTTGAATGCACAGTAGATTTGTGCCAATGCTGGTATCATTCGAGCTGGCGCTGTCCTGTTGGGAGCAATAAGCCGTGTAGCGGCTGTCAAACACAAGTGGCATGGCGCAGTCCACACATACGGCAAGGCTGACGCCATCTTGCGGCTGGCGAATGTGATGGGTCATGCGCATGTCGAGCAGCTGGTGATCAAACAGCTGCCGAAGCGCCATAAACAATGCCGGAAAAAAGCAATTACAGCATAAAATACGTATTTGATCGGCATTCGCAAGCTGCTCGACGCGCCATGCAAACGGCTTTCCGTTATCAAGCATCATCGGTTTGGGTTGAGGCGGCACGCTGCTGGAAAAAAGATGGGAGAAAGCGATCTGCGTAAGGTAGCGGCTTGGGCCAATGCGGCTTACCTGCCTTGCCTGCTCCAGTGCGGCAAGCTCTTCCGGGCTGAAAAAGCCGGTTTGGCTCAAACTTTGCATCAGCGTTAGCTGCCGCGCGTCGCTCAACTGGTTCTCTAAAGCGTGCTTGAGATTTGCTCGGCCGCCGATGTGCGCACCGATCGTGGTGGCTGAGAGCTGGTGCGCCGCAAGCAGCTGCGCAAGCTGAGCGCCGAATGTCATGGGATTGATCATCTGTTGATTCCCCTTGTCAATGCATTTGTGCATGGCTGATTATACCACACCGCACTGCATTTATCACTGAAAATCGACAGGAGTCGGCAAAGGAACGGCTCTACAGCTGATAGCTGCACTGAGAGAGGGCGTCGGAGATGTTTTTCTCATACGCCTCGCGGCCGTATTTGTCCACCTCGTTCTTATCCTTTTCGCCATGGGTGAGGCAGCCCGCGCCGCCGATGCAGCCACCCACACAGGCCATGCCTTCGATGAAGTTTTCCTTGAGCACGTTTTTCTGCTTTTTGAGCAGTGCAATGCGGCAGGCTTCAATGCCATCGCAGGCGATGGGGTTGAGGATGAATTCCTCGTTTTCCTGCTCTTTGAGCGCTTGAGCGACTGCATCGGACAGGCCGCCGCAGCGGGCGAAGATGCGCCCATAGAAGCTTGCGTTATCCAGCACGCCCTCTGCGAGGGTGGAAAGGTTCAAATCCCGGCTGTCAATCCACGCCTGTAGCTCTTCAAAGGTGAGGGCACAATCCACAAACGGCTTTACGCTTTCCAGCTGCACTTCGTGCTTCTTGGCGGTGCAGGGGCCGATAAACACCACCTTCGCGGTGGGATCGGTCGTTTTGATGAACCGCGAAACCTCGGCCATGGGGGAGAGGTTATGGCTGACAAAATCCTTGAGCTGCGGGTAGGTTTTTTGGATGTAGGTGACAAACGCCGGGCAGCAAGAGGAGGTGAGAAAGCCCTTTTGCGAAAGCTCCTTTGCTTCGCGGTAGGCCACCATATCCGCGCCAAGCGCGGCTTCCACAACGCTGTAAAAGCCCAGCTCGCGCAGTGCCGTAATCACCTGCCCAAGCTTTGCGTACACAAACTGGCTGGCAATAGAGGGCGCGACCACGGCGTATACCTTGTATTTTTGGTTGCTTTCGCCTTCGCGGATCAGCTGAATGGCATCCAGCAAAAAGGATTTGTCCTGAATTGCGCCAAAAGGGCATTGATATACGCACGCGCCGCAGGCGATGCATTTGCTATCGTCAATATGCGCAACGTGATTCTCTCCGGCGCTGATGGCCTTGACCTTGCAGGCGCGTTCACAGGGGCGCACATGGTTCGCAATGGCGCTGTATGGGCATACGGAGGCGCATTTGCCGCAGTTGACGCATAGATCGGGGTTGATGTGCGCACGGCGGTTTTCATCAAAGGTGATCGCATCGCGTGGGCAGACGCTGCTGCAGCGGTGCGCCAAACAGCCGCGGCAGTCTGGCCCCACAATGTGACCGCTCATGGGGCATTCGTCACAGGCGATATCGATGACTTCAATGATGTTGTCGTTTTGCTTGTTGCCGCCCATGGCCAGCTTCACGCGCTCTGCGGCGATGGCGCGCTCTTTGTAGACGCAGCAGCGCATTTCGCTCTTTGGCCCGGGCGAGATTACCTTGGGAATATCTAGGTAGCAATCGCGAAGCGTGCCGGCGTAGGCATGCGCGGCAACCTCCTTGAGTACCTTATACTTGATCTTTTGCACATAGGTATCAAATAATAGCATGATTGCGCCTCCGTTATTCTAGAGCTAAAAATAGGACAGCCGGATATGCTTGCCCATACGCTTCAGGCAGTCTGCCAAATTTTGAATCAGCTGCTGCTTGATGACAAAGGTGATGGGAAGGTTTGGATTTTGATGCGCAGGGTTGATGGCGCGGCCGACAAAGAAGTTGATGTCCGTCGCGTTTTCAAACAGCTCCCGGGCAATCAGGCTTGCACCGTCCTTTTGTGTGGCCCACACGGACGCGAGCTTGGCAGAGTTCAAAAAATCCTCGGCGTAGATCAGCACCTTGGAAAGCGTCACAACGCCTTCGGTGACCAAATTCACACCCGCGATTTGGCTGATGGGTGGAACTTGCGGATCGGGATAATCCAGCGAGGCGATGATGGGCTTGTGCAGGTAGCGCGAAACCACATTGCTCGTTGTGCCGCCGCATACGATTTTCGTGCCCTCCTTGGCAAAGAAGAGGTTCATCATGCGGATATCCTCCTCCTGCCGCTCCGGCGGGCCGACCACAAGGTTCACGGGATGACGGCTGCGCACGCGCGCCACCGCGATGGTGGTATCGTCGCCCGGCCTTCCGCCGTACAGGCGGCTGCACTCATCTACCAACAGCCCGGCGGTGAACTTCGCGCTGTTGCGGGGCAGGTAATTGGCCATGGCGTAATCGGCGATGCTATCCCGCGTCCAGCCGAAATTCATGGTCTGCCCAACGCCAGCGTATTCTGCGCCATCGCTCATGGCGATCAGCACATCGTCCTCTTGGATGGGAAAGGTGCTTTCCCAAATGGTCTTTCCGCTCAGCACGCGGGTGAGCCTAGGATAAGGGTAGCTCTCTCCGTTGCGCAGCACGATGGTGGCGGGGTTGTCAAACTGGATGATGGTGGCGGTTTTGCCGCCGATGATGCGCACGATGGTAAAGGTGGAATAGGCAACCTTGCGCACGCTGCAAACCGGCAGCGTATCGGCGATTGTCGCCACGCACTCCTCCAGCGGGATGCCGCCGGAGATCATGGTGCAGAGGATTTTGCTTGTGAGCGTGGCAAGGATGTTGGCCTTTACGCCGCTGCCAAGGCCGTCCGCAAGCACCAGCGTGAGATCCTCCTCGCCGCCGCCGCTGATATCCACCCGGTCGCCGCAGAGGGATTCCCCCTCCTTGTTCAGGCTGATCCAGCCGGTTTCGATCCAAAGGTCATTCATGGCCCATCGCATCCTTAAGCTTTGTAAGCGCGATTTGGGTTTCCGCCGTGGTCTCACCCAGCAGTGAGGCAATTTCCTGCACTACGCGCATTTGTTTGTCGATTACCTTGTTTGCAATTTCCACGGTTTGCGAGCGCAGGGTTGCGTCCTGCCCGCGAAGCGCCTCCCGCTCGGTCACATCGCGCATGATGGAGATGACCACGTGGAACTGCCGGTCGTAGAGGATGGTTTCCTCCACATAAATCTGGTATTCGGCGATAAAATGGCTGCTTGTGCTGCTATGCAGGGCAGAGGTGATGATGTTTTGATAATCCGCGGGGTTCAAAATGCGCACTACATGCTCATGCAAAATATCCGACGCATCGGTCAGCTTGAACATGCGCACCGCCGAGCGGTTGATTTGCTGCACAATCAGGTTTTCGTCCATCACGATAATCGCGTTGGGCGTGTTGCTGATGATGGTATCGGAGAAGCTTTCGGCCTTTTCCTTTAGGAAGGGCAGGCACATTTCCATCTTTGCCTTGCCCTCCAAAATGGCAACGGCCTTTTCACGGCAGGTGGGATAGCCGCAGCAGCCGCAGTTGAGCTCTTTTTCAACGCTGGTCTTGCCCATCTTGAAAAGCATGTCCTGCACGGCCTCCGCGCCGAATTTCACATGCATTCCGCCCAGGAAGGGGTAGGCATGCCCAAGCTGCGAGGGGGCTTTTACCTCAAAGCGCTGCTCACCCGCGTAGGTGTCAACGCGAAGGGCGCCCTTGAGGCGGCGCTCGTGATGCTCACGGATACACGGGCCGTTGACGCAGCTTCCCTCACATGCGCTCATTTCGATAAAGACATTGCTGATGGTGCCGCTTTCCAGCTCATCAAACACGGCGCGGCAGTTATCTATGCCATCGATGGCGACGCGGCGGTAGCCCTCCACCTTGTCCGTTGCCTTGAGGATGCCGCCGGTGGCGGGGTAGAAGCGCGCGCGTTTGCCATCGCCAGCTTGCACTGGCTCGTAGCTTAGTTCTACGCTCTCTTTGGTAAACCACGCGCGCAGTTCATCGTAGGTAAGAGCCACATCGGTATAGGGGCTTTCGTCTGCCTCGGCCTTCTTGGCGATGCAGGGGCCGATGAACACGGTGAACGCATCGGGGCGCTGCTCCTTAATGGCCTTGCAATGCGCCTGCATGGGGCTTAACACCTTTGCCATGTAGGGGAGCATGGTGGGGTAGTATTTTTGAATCAGCTGGTTGATGGATGGGCAGCAGCTGGAAATGAGCACGCCCTGCTTCTTTTCGCGCATGATGCGGGCATATTCGTCGCTCACCATCTGCGCGCCGATGGCCGTTTCCTGCACATCGCTAAAACCCAGCCCTTTGATTGCTTTTTCAATGGCAGAGATGGATTCAATGCGAAAATCCGCAATGAAGGAGGGCGCAAGGCTGCACACCACGTATTTGCCCGCGGCAATGGCCTCCTTTACGCGGTTGAGGTCGCTTCGCACCTGCTTGGCCTTCTGCGGGCAGACCACAAAGCAGCTCCCGCAGAGGATGCATTCTTCATGCAAAATTTGCGCGGTGTTGTTGGCAAAGGTGATCGCTTTCACGGAGCAGGTGCGGATGCATTTGTAGCAGTCCACACAATCGTTTTCATTCAGGTTGAGGATTTCCAGCATGCAGGACGCCTCCTAAATTGCGGCAAAGGGGCTGACAATTTGCCAGCCCCTTTGCCATTGGGTTATGACAACCGTGTGAGCACTTCCTGATCAAAGAAATCCTTAGCGCCCTCCGGTGTGAGGGAGAAGTTTTCATCGTCAATCGTTACGCATACGCCGTTTTGGCAGTTGCCCATGCAAAACTTGCCCGCGAGTTCGATTTTGTCCTGGAGCTCATTTTCCGCCACCAGACGCTGTAGCTCCTCCACGATTTGGCGGGAGCCCTTCAAATGGCAGCTGGAACCGATGCAGATGGTGATTTTCATGATCATCTATCCTTTCGCGATTTGGGGGGAGGATGGGCGTGGAGGGCAATGGAAGGCTCCGCCTCCCAAACCCACCGCTTAAGGGCTTTGGCCTTAGAAATCCCTTCGTGAGCCGCATGGCTAGGGAGCGCGGCTGCTTAATCGTAATCCACAACGTTGACCCAGTGCAGCAGGAATTCGCGCTCCTCGGCCTTGCCCTTGACGCTCTGGCTGGCAGCTACGATGGGTATCCACTTTTGCACGTATTGCTTGGCGGTATCGCTCTTTTGGCAGAAGAGGTTCAGATACTTCTCCGCGCCGTCAATATCGCCCGCCAGCCAAAACAGCAGGTAGGTGCGCGCCGCATCCGCGCTGGCGTTGCCTTGCGTTGCGTGCGACCAATCCAGTATGAAGGCGGTTCCGTCATCCTGAATGATGATGTTCTTTGGGTCAAAATCGCCATGGCAAAGCTTGTTGTGCGTAGGCATGCCCTCCAGACGGGTGTGCAGCTCGTAGCGCGTGGTGGCGTCCAGCCCGCTTTGGGAGATTTTGCGGTTCATCTTATCCTTGAGCTTGTTGAGCAGCGGACAGGCTTGCTTGTGTACCAAAAGCTGCAAATCCACAAAAGTATGCATGTACTCGTCCAGCTTGTCCGGGTTTTCCTCCATCAGGTGCGCAAGCGTTTTGCCAGCGATGAAATCACTCACGAGGGACCATTTGCCATCGATCTTGGTTACCTCCCGAAGCGTGGGCACGTTGAGCGTCGTTTCCTCCGCGCGGGCTTGGTTGAGCGCCTCGTTGAGCACGTCCGATTTGCTGTAATCGCTGCTAAACACCTTGATCGCAAGATCGCCGTCGCGGTAAACGGTCTTGTTGGTACGAACCGCGATCACCTTTTCCAACTTCATAGGTTCGCCACCTCCTTACTTATTTGCAGTGCCGTAGTAGGCATTTAGATACATTTGTTTGATTTCGCTCATCAGCGGATAGCGCGGGTTTGCGCCGGTGCACTGGTCGTCGAAGGCGAACTCCACCATGTCGTCCAGCCGCTCCAGGAAATCCTTTTCATCTACGCCGTAATCGCGGATGGTTTTTTGAATGCCGATGCGGGCCTTGAGCGCGTCAATCGCTTCAATCAGCTTTTGGAGCTTCTCCTCATCGGTATTGCCGCCCAGCTTCAGCGCGTCGGCTACCATGGCGTAACGGGCGAGGGTGTGCGGGTGATCATACTGCGGGAAGGTGCCCATCTTGGTGGGAACTTCGGCGGCGTTGTAGCGCAGCACCTCGTTGATCAGCAGCGCGTTTGCAATGCCGTGCGGCAGATGGTGGAATGCGCCCAGCTTGTGCGCCATGGAGTGGCATACGCCAAGGAACGCGTTTGCAAAGGCCATGCCCGCGATGGTGGCTGCGTTTGCCATCTTTTCGCGCGCCAGCGCATCGTTGGGGCCGTCATCGTAAGCGCGGGGCAGATATTCAAAGATCATCTTAAGGCTTTGCAGGGCAAGGCCGTCGGTGTAATCGGTAGCGAGCATGCTGGCGATTGCCTCCAGATCATGCGTGACAGCGTCAATGCCGCTGGCGGAGGTCAGCCCTTTGGGCGCGTCCATCATCAGATCGGCATCCACGATGGCCATCTTGGGCAGCAGCTCGTAATCCGCGAGGGCATACTTTACGCTGGTTGTTTCATCGGTGATAATGGTGAAGGGCGTCACCTCGCTGCCAGTGCCCGCAGAGGTGGGTACGGCGATGAAATACGCCTTTTGCCCCATCTTGGGGAAGGTGTAAATGCGCTTGCGGATATCGCTGAAACGCATGGCCATATCCATGAAGTCAACCTCGGGGTGCTCATACATCACCCACATGATCTTTGCAGCGTCCATGGCGCTGCCGCCGCCGATGGCAATGATGCAATCCGGCTGGAAAGCGTTCATGGCCTTCACGCCTTCACGGGCGCAGGCAAGGGTGGGATCTGGCGCTACATCAAAGAAGGTCGTATGGGAAATGCCCATTTCGTCCAAGCAGGTGGTAACGGCCTTTGTATAGCCGTTGTGGTAGAGGAAGCTGTCGGTGACGATGAATACCTTCTTCTTATCCATCACGTCCTTAAGCTCGCGCAGTGCCACGGGCAGGCAGCCTTTTTTGATATAGACCTTCTCGGGCGCGCGGAACCACAGCATATTCTCTCTCCTCTCGGCTACGGTTTTGATGTTGAGCAGATGCTTCACGCCGACGTTCTCGCTCACGGAGTTGCCGCCCCAGGAGCCGCAGCCAAGCGTAAGGGAGGGGAGAAGCTTGAAGTTGTACAGGTCGCCGATGCCGCCTTGGGAGGAGGGGGTGTTCACCACGATGCGGCTGGTTTCCATTTTTTCGGAGAACTTTAGCAGCTTCTCGCGCTGCGTGTTGGGGTTGAGATAGACGCTGGCGGTATGACCATGGCCGCCGTCCTCAATGAGGTGCTCGGCCTTTGCCATCGCGTCATCAAAATCGACCGCCTTATACATGGCAAGCACGGGAGAGAGCTTTTCATGCGCAAATTCCTCGCTGATGTCCACGCTCTCCACTTCGCCGATGAGTACCTTTACGCTTTGGGAAACCGTGACGCCTGCGAGCGCCGCAATTTTGTACGCGGGCTGACCCACGATTTTGGCATTCAGGCCGCCGTTGATGATGATGGTTTTGCGAACCTTATCCAGCTCTTCGCCCTGCAAAAAATAGCAGCCGCGGGCGGCAAACTCGGCGCGCACCTTGTCGTAGATGCTGGCGGGTACGATGACGCTTTGCTCGGAGGCGCAGATCATGCCGTTATCAAAGGTTTTTGAGTGGATGATGGAATTGACGGCAAGCAGAATGTCCGCGCTTTCATCAATGACGGCGGGCACGTTGCCTGCGCCAACGCCCAGTGCGGGCTTGCCGCTGGAATAGGCGGAGCGCACCATGCCGGGGCCGCCGGTGGCGAGGGTAATATCGCACTCACGCATCAGCAGGTTGGTCATTTCTAGGCTAGGCACGTCGATCCAGCTGATGATGCCCTCCGGTGCGCCCGCTGCCACAGCCGCGTCCAGCACGACCTTTGCGGCTGCCATGGTGCAACCCTTTGCGCGCGGGTGGGGCGAAATGATGATGCCATTACGCGTCTTTAAGCAGATCAGCGTTTTAAAAATGGCGGTGGAGGTGGGGTTGGTGGTGGGGATGACCGCCGCCACAACGCCGATTGGCTCGGCGATCTTGGTGATGCCAGCAGCCTTATCTTCCTCTATTATACCACAGGTCTTTGTATCGCGATAGGCGTTATAGATATATTCGGAGGCAAAATGGTTCTTGATCACCTTGTCCTCCGCAACGCCCATGCCCGTTTCCGCAACGGCCTGCTTTGCCAAGGGAAGCCGCATCTTATTGGCGGCCATGGCAGCGGCAAAGAAAATGCGATCCACTTGCTCCTGGGTGAATGTGGAATACTGCTTTTGGGCGGCGCGCACGCGGGCGATTTCTTGTTCGAGGCGCTCCACACTGTCAACGAGGTTGCGCGTTTCAGTCATGGCAATAATCATCCTTTCGCAATCACAGACGGGTCGGTGCGCTTGCGGTGGTACACGTCCCGCTTTCTGTTCGTTAAAATATTAACATATAGGCTTGCTAATGTAAAGCACGGGTTTTAGATGGCGCTATGTAGCAGGGTATATGATCATGGGCACAGAGGGCGTAATGCGGTCATATGAGACAAAACAGCGATTCCTGCGAAAAAAATAAAAAAATTTTTGAAAAGAGTGAACCAAAGCACCTTGGAAATCGTCTAAAAGGTGGGGAAAAATGGGGGAGTGAGAATGGAACGAGAGATGTACAAAACATTTCAAACTATTACGAAAGTGTGTTGCAAACCAAACAAATCTATGATACAATTTAATTGATGCCAAGCGATGGCATGGAATATCTTCCCTGAATCGTTCTATGGAACGATGACGTTTCGTCAGTACAGCGGAAAATAGATGGAGGAAGCAGAAATGTTGAAACGAAATGATTTGCTGCGCAGGTTTTGTGCGTGGACATTGGCTGTTTTGATGACGGTTATGCCCATGACTCCCGTAAGCTTTGCGGAGGATACCGTACAGGATTCTTCCACTCAAGTGCAGGAGAATGCCGCTGTAGAGCAACCCGCGGACGCCCCCACGGCTGCGGAGCCAGAAGGCGCGGAGGCGGAGAGCCAGCCCAGCGTGCCCGCTGAGCCTGAAACCCCTGTGCAGGAGGAGCCAACGGAGGCTCCGCCTACCAGCGAGGCTTCTACAGCCACGCCGAGCGCACCGCCTGCATCGACGGCTACGCCCGCGCCCAGCGTGAGCGTAACCCCCGCGCCCAGCGTGAGCGTAACCCCCGCGCCCAGCGTGAGCGTAACCCCTGCACCCAGCGTGAGTGTAACGCCCAGCGCGAGCGTAACCCCTGCGCCCAGTGAGAGCGTTACGCCCGACCCCAGCGCGAGCGTAAGCCCCGATCCCAGCCTTACGCCCGACCCCAGCGCGAGCGTAACCCCTGACCCCAGCCTTACGCCCGATCCCAGCCTGTCACCCGAGCCTAGCCCGAGCGTGACTCCGGCGCTGGAAGCCATACCGCTTGCCATAGAAATCAGCAGCGACGTGACGGATGTAAAGCTCGTTGCGGGCGAGCGCTATTCGTGGACGGTTAAGCGCGAAGGGGAGTATAAAGGTAACATTACTTTTTCCTCCGATGATACCACCAAGAGCCTCGTGATCAACACAGTCGATGGCAGCATCACTACGTCCACGGTCACGCAGCCGCTGACGATTGTGTTGACCGCCAAGAGCGAGACCAACGAGATTCATTGCAATGTGCGGCTTTTGCCCAAGCCGATTCGGTTTGGCTATACGGTAAAATATGCCGCGAACGTCAACATCAGCGTTGCGATCGCCGAGGGCTACAGCCTAAAAACGGCTACCGAGATTGATGAGAGCGGCAACGTCGTGACTGTGCCGCGCTACGAAATCCTTTTTGCAAGCAATGTGCAAAATGTGGATATCAAGGAGTATGAAGATTTTATTACCTTCACCTCCAGCAATTCGGCGATGCCCGTTGATTTGCACGATGGCACGCTCACCCGCAGGGCGGAGGAGTACGCTACCCTTCCCCAAAATACGACCATTTACATGCGTCTGCGTTCGCAGGGCGGCGTGGACATGTCGGATTACGTAAAGGTGAAGGTTGGCGCCAACCCGAAATCCATCGTATTGGCAACCAAGGAAGTCAGCATTCCCGTAGGCGGCTCCACGATTTTGGGCTATACGCTCTACGATGCGAAGGGGAATGTGATCAGCCTAGACACGGGCGCTGTGATCTTTACCTCCAACGATACCAATATTGTGCGCACCAACGCGAACAAGCTGATTGGCTGCGGCAGCGGCGTAACCTCTGTGACCGCGACCCTTGCCAACGACCCCAACGTGCATGTCGCTTGCACGGTGATCGTGCAGGACGTCCCGGTGGATGGCGAGCTTGAGCTGCGCACCGAGCAGGGCGTTCTGGTCACCCCGGATGCGGAAAATACGCTGTACCTAGGTAAGGGCGAGGTGCTGAAGTTCTATGTCAGAACCACGGAGGCGGCGGTAGCAAAGTACCTGAGCTCCGTAACCGCCAACAGTGACAGCAACCCCTATGTGCGCGTGAGCACCACCAAGCAGAAGGATGGCACGACGCTGATTACGCTGAACGCGCTTGCCGTTACGCCCACAGATCCCGCCAAGCCTCTGCCGGAGGTCACGCTCAATGTGAACTCCGACCTGAACGAGGATGGCGTTAGCCATGGCATTTCCATCGTGCTGAAGCTATGCGTGCGCGCAAAGCCCACCTCCCTCAAGCTCAACCACACGAGCTACAGCTTTTGCACGGGAGATTCTTTTGAGCTGATCGCCATGCCGATGCCGCAGGGCGATACGGCCAGCCACTACGTGTTTGACGTGCTGGATGACAGCATCGTTTCGGTTGAGGAAAAGGCTGCGACGGATGGCAATGGTCATTTCATGATCAAGGCGCTCAAAATGGGCGTTACCACCGTGATGATCTCCTCTACCACCGATAGCAGAATCAACGCGAAATGCGTGATCACTGTTGGCAACAAGCCCACGCAGATCACCGTGAAGGATAAAATCATCACGCTGGCCGTAGGCGGCTCCTATCAGCTGGAGCCCATGTATGTGGACGCGGCTGGCAACCAATTCGGCGGCACGTTCAAGTTCGCGCTTGACGCCGCTGGACAGCAACAAAGCGATTACTTGTCGGTAGATAAAAATGGCATGGTAACAGCGCTGAAGCTGCCTGAGGACGGCGCCAGAAAGCAGGTCATGGTTTCCTCCAAACTGTGGGAAAACGACCTCAACGCCATTGTTGTCTATATCAACATCATTGAAGCGGCTAGCATGAGAATTGGCTTCAAGCAGTCCGATTATGTGATTGCGCTCAATGAGAGCATCGTGATTGCGCCGGTCTATACGCCGGAAAACGCAAAGTCGCACCTGCGCTATACGCTTACCCGCTCCTCCGCCACCTCCGCGACCGCCGAGGCCGTTGCCATGACTGTGGCGGATGACGAGCAAAGCGTGACGCTCAAAGCGTCCAACACGGTGCGCGGCGTCTACATCCTAAAAGTGGAAACCTATTCCACCAACCCAAATATCGTTTTGCCAAAGGCGGAGGGCACCTGCACCATTACCGTTGGCTACCGAGCCACGGGCATTGCGGTGGATAAGCCCTACCTGACCATGGGCGTTGGCGAAAAATTGTCGCCCGGCTATAAGCTCTTGCCTGCGGGCGCGGTGAGCAGCGATGTCTATTACTCCATTGAACGGATTTTGCCCGCTGACCTGTGGGGGGATCAGGTGGGCGGCAACGCAGTTTCCTACCTTCGCCCAGGTACTGCCATTACGGACGACCAGCTCGACCCCAATGATTATACAAAGAGCGTGAGCGGCGAATACACCGGCAGCTATATTCAAGCGGTTAGCCCCGGCGTTATCCGCGTGGAAATGCGCACCGCCACATCTGCTCACAACACAGGCGTCAAAACGCAGTGGGTGATTGAGATCAAGGATACGCCCACGAGCATTGACTTTCCCGACCGTAGCGACGTAACGCTCCTAAGCGGGATGACCGTCACGCGCAGGGCGGCGCTGACCCCCAGCACCGCTTATGGCACCGTTACCTACGAATCCAGCAACGAACGGGTTGCCACCGTGGATGAAAACGGAAAGGTGACCGCGAAGGTGTTTGGAAACGATGGCGACAGCGCGGCAGCGCTGATCGTTGCGCGCACCTACAACGGCCTGAGCACTTTCTATAAGGTGATCGTGTACAACGATCCCGGAAAGATCATTCTCAATGGGGAAGAGGATCCCAACGTCGTCAACCGCTACACTGCGGAAATCGGCGTGAACGAGCAATTCACCATTACCCCCTCGTTTGATCAGACGCATATCACCCCCAACCCGCTGAGCTACAGCAAGCTTGATACGGCGTATCTCCGGGCGGTTGGCGGCCAGAATGGCATCAACTACACCGTGCAGGGCGTAAGGGTCACCAAGCCCGGCGAGACGAAGGCAGTCAGCGTTACCACGCCCAATGGCAAGGTTGCCGATATTGCCTTCACAATCAAAAACCGCCCGTACAAGATCACACTGGATCAAACCAAGGCGACCATCGGTTTGGGCGAGCATTATCAGATGCGCCCGCGGGTATATAAATCCAACAATGTGCTGGCTGATGATACCATTCGCCAAAAGCTTATCTACACAAGCAGCAACGAGGTTTTCGCTACTGTGGATGCAAATGGCGTTGTGAGCGTGACCAACAATGCGGATTATCTGGGCAAGAGCTTTACCATCACGGTTCAATCGGTCTGCGGCAGGCCGCAATCCGGCTCGTCCTCGCTGAGCTGCACCTTTACCGTGATGGCTGAGCCGACAAACGTGTTCATTGACCAGACCTATCCCATCAAGCGCGAGAAAATTTCCAGCATTACGCTTGTGGAAGGCAGCACCACGATGACCAAGGTGCGCGCCGGCTTCGCGCCGGACAGCGCCGCGAGCGATATCGATTACTTCATTGGCCTTAACGCGAGCGATTACACCACCACGCTTGTCAAGAGCTCGCCCGACTACAACCCCAACGCGTATCTCTACTTGGATACGGAGACGGATCGGGATGGGCGGTTGGTGCTATGCATCAAGCCCCTCAAGCAAACGCCCAACCCCATCATCTTTCAACCCACGGCATACAATGGCCTGCGCGCGCGGCTGTCCGTGATGGTTTGCGGCATCGCGGCGGAGAGTGATATCAAGCCGCTGCCGGAGGTAACCCTTGCGGCGGGCATGACCTACCAGATTGTGCCGGAATTCGCTACGCCCAATGTCAGTGCGAATTTTGAATTCCTTTCCTCCGCAACCTCCTACGTACAGGTGGATCGCAACACGGGTCTGGTGACTGCGCGCCGCGCGTGCCCAAGCCCCCTCACCATCACGGTACGTTGGAAGAGCGCGGACAACCGCACCTACATCAACAAGTACATGAGCGTGAAGGTTGTGAGCGCTCCCACGGGCTTCCTGTTTAAGCGGCTTGACCCCGCGGATGCGACCATCGTTACCGAGGACGGCATTACAAACATGTCTGTAGCGCTTACGACAGGCGAGGAATGCAAGTTCCGCTACTACTACGCTCCCGTTGGCGCAATGAGCGATAACGTAACGCTGGAGAACCTGTATACCAGCGAAAAGCCGTATGTTTCCTACTCCATCACCCCCGATGCGGATGGCTGCGGCGGCATCATTACCGTAACGGGCAACAAGGAGCATGGCAATTCCCCAATCCGGCTGGCGCTTAGCACGGTTATTGGCAATACGACGCGCACGTCCTATGTATTCGTATATGTAAAGGCACAGCCCAACTGGGTGCAGATGTCTACCACCAGCCTACAGCTGGCTCCCGGCACGAGCGCTACCCTCAATGCCTTTAGCGAACCGGAAGGCTCTGGCGGCAGCATCTACTATCAGCTGGATCCTTCAACGCCGAGCGGCCTTGTGACCCTCAACGCGCAAACGGGGAAGCTCACGGTGGTCTCCGACGTTACACAGGTGGAAACCATCTATGTATATGCCTTTAGCACCGCCATTCCCAGCAAGCCGATTGATGGGCGCAATACCTGCGTGGTAACGATTTTGCGCGCACCCGGCAGCAGGGACATTCAGGATAACCTGTACTACAAGAACACGGAAAACCCCACCAGAGATAAATACACCGATGAGGACATCGCCAACAAGACGATCTGCGTGGGTGACGTGCTGAATCTAGCCGTTGTATTCCCCGAAAACGGCGAAATTCCGGTGAATACCAAGGTGGTATTCAGCGTGCATCCCGAGGATGCAAGCTTCTTGCAGGTGAACGCCGCAGGCGCGATCACTGGGCGGCGCGATACCCCGGAGAATCGCATGGCGCGTGCCTATGTGAAGATTTACGGATCCGAAGGGTTGAGCAAGGCGCTGATGCTGAACTTCACCATTCTGCCACGCCCCAACAAAATCACGCTTGACTTTAAGGATCCCTACGATTACATTCTCAAAAAGGGCTTGAAGCTTAATTCCAACGACACGAAGGATTTGGAGACTGAATATGGCCTCACTTGGACGATTTCGCCAAGCTCTGTGCAGAGCTACGCAATCGTCGGCGCGTACAGCTCCAACGCTAGTGTTGTGGACGTCTATCAGGATGGCAACACCGGTCACTGGACGGTGCAGACCAAGCGCAGGGGCACAGCCTACATTTACTTCTACACAGCCAACAAGGCGGTGAAAACCTCCTTCAAGGTGACCACCTATGACCTGCCTACCGATATCAACCTGAGGCCATCGGTTCTTACGATTGGTGTTGGCATGAAGCAGCTGGTCAAGGCGTTCTATGGCCCCAATGGCACGTACACGGATGCGGCGGTGACATTTGTGCCGCTCACCAGTGCCGTGACGGTTGACAAGGACGTGACGGATCCTACCGATATGCAGGTCTATGTGACCGGCAAGACGCCCACCGGCAGCGGCTATGCGCAGGTGGCGGTCAACTCGCTAGATCCGGATGTGGCAGCCTCCACCATGCTCATCGTGAAGGTGCTGGATGGCCCGAGCGACCTTCAAGTTGACCCATCGGATCTCACCGATGTGAGCGAGATTGTTCGCGGTACCTCCAAGGATCTCGTGTACACGGTGGTTGCGCCAGTGGGTGGCTTTAAAGACATGATGACCTCCTATACGTATCGTGAAAACCGCGTCAAGGGCGGTGGAAGTGTCAAGTGGCAGCCACTAGGCGGTTATAAGACGCTTGGCATGCAAAATGGGCTGGAGTGCAGGCAGTACAAGATTCGCCTAACCGGCTCGATCCTTGGCGATACGGAGTTTGTGATGGAAAGCGCGAATGGCAAGACCATTACGGTGCCGATCAGCGTAAAGAATGGGCTGAACGCCGTAAACCTCGAAGTGCCATCAGGCTCTATGCAGCTTTTGCCGGGGGAATCCTATACCTTCAGCTACAGCGTGGCCGATAACGCATATGAAGGTCTTGGCTTTAGGGCGGTCAACAGCAATGACGCTGTGCTGACCATGACCCATGACGATGTGGCAAAGACGATTACCGTGCAGGTCGCAAACGGCGTGGTAAAGGGCAGCAGCCGTGTAATGGTCATTGCGTACAACAACCGAAGCGCCGCGGTTACTTTTTCCGTGAGCGATAGGCCGGTATCGGATAAAAGCCAGTTAAAGCTTTCCAGCTCCAGAATGAATGTAAAGGAAGGCTACAGCTACCAAATCCAATACAAATTGTACAATACCGCTGGCGCGAATGTACGCTTCTATTCCGATGATCCCGATCTGATGCTCAACCCGATCACGGGTAGGTTCATTCCCAGCGCAAAGTGTCAGACCGATCCTTGGGTCGTGCAGGTTACCGCCGCCCTATGCGATGATGCGGGAGACAAGCTGCTGGACTTGAACGGAAACCCCGTGCTGGAATCCGCGCCCGCAACGATTACCGTGCAGCCCGGCCCAGTGGAATCTCCGCTGACAACCAACATCGACGAGAGCGAGATCACCATCGGCCTTGGCGAAAACGTCGGGTACAAGTACGTCAGGACGGATGCGTCAAAGCGGAGCTACAACAGTCCCTTCACGTTTGAAACCACGGATCATACCATTGCTATCGTTGCCTCCAATGGCACGATTCGCGGCGTGGGCGTGAGTGCGAATGCGCAGGACGACGCGGCCATCAGCATGACCGCGCGCAACGGCAACAGCGCTGCTTTGAGTGTGCTTGTGAAAAAGGCGCCCACACAGGTGCTTTTGGATCAGACAGGGCTGACGCTTGACGCAAAAGACAATGTTGTGCTCAAAGTAGGCAGCACGCTCAACCTGAGCGCAAGGGTGCTCTATGATGTGAACAAGCTCAAATCCGATGAATATGCGTCTTACTCGCTGCGCTTTTCCTCCAGCTCAAGCTCTCGCGCCAAAATTCAGAGGAATGCGAAGGGCGATTACGAGCTGCTGGGCGTAAGGAAGGGCATGGTCAACGTGCAGCTGCGCACCTTTAATAACAAGTTCTATAGAATGAACGTCTCCATCGTAGAGTAATTGCAAAATGGCGCAAAGGGAGGGATGGCAGAGGCTATCCCTCCCTTTGCGCGCTTGCTTTCTGCTGCTGCCAGTGATAAAATGACAGCGTATGAATTGTGAAAGAAGGAAAATGAAATGGAACAGCCACGAATTGTGGTTATTGGCGCGGGTGCGATTGGCGGCATTACCGCGGCGCTGCTGAAGCTTGCCGGGCAAAATGTGACGTTGGTATGCAAGCATCAAAATATTGCGGATATAGCAGGCGGCAGAGGTCTGCATGTGACTGGCGCGTGCGGGGAGCATACGGTGAACCTAAGCGCCGTTTCGGATATCGCGGAGCTAAAAGGTCAGTTCGATCTTGTGCTGATTGCTACAAAGGCATATGATATGCCCGCCATTGCAAAGGAGATGCTTGCGTTTCTCAAGCCGGATTCGCTGGTGCTCAGCCTACAAAACGGTATTTGCACCGACGCGCTCGCGGCGGTGGTGGGGGAGGAACGCACGGTTGGTTGCGTCATCGGCTGGGGCGCGACGATGCTGGGCGCGGGCGAGCTGGAGATGACCAGCAAGGGTGAGTTTCTCATTGGCCGCATCGCGGGAGATCAGGCCGCGCTGGCGCCGGTGCGGCAGGCGCTTGACGCTGTGGTTCCAACCGAGGTTGTGCCGGACATTTACGCGGAGCTTTATTCTAAGCTAATCGTCAACAGCTGCATCACTTCGCTGGGCGCGATCTGCGGATTAAAGCTTGGGGAAATGCTCAAGCGCACGCAGGCGCGCAGAATTTTTATTGCGATTATCAAAGAAGCCATGGATGTGGCGCACGCGCTTGGGCTAAAGGTGCCGCCCTTTGGTGGCAAGCTGGATTATGAGAAGCTGATGCGTGGAAACGGGCCGCTTGATCGTTTGCGCCGCCACGTGATGATTTTCATTGTGGGGGTAAAGTTCCGCAACTTAAAAAGCTCCAGCTTGCAATCGCTGGAGCGTGGGCGGCCAACCGAGATTGATTATTTCAATGGCTTCATTGCCGCAAAGGGCGAAAAGCTAGGTGTGGCATGCCCCATCAACGCGCGCCTTCGCGTGATGATCAAGGAAATCGAGGGCGACAAGCGCAGCATCAAGGTGGAAAATTTGTGCGACGCGGCCTTCTTGCGCTTAGCCTAGGGCTACGTCCAGCACCATCATGAGCACGAAGCCTGCCATGACGCTTAACGTGCCGGTGTGGCTGTGCTCGCCTAGGTTTGCCTCGGGGATCAGCTCCTCCACAACCACGTAAATCATCGCGCCTGCCGCAAAGGAGAGAAACCATGGCATGAGCCCCACAACGGAGCCGGCCAGCAGCACCCCAAGCACGCCTGCGATTGGCTCTACAATGCCGCTCAGCGCACCGTAGACAAAGCTCTTGGTGTTGCTGAAGCCTTCTTTTTTGAGCGGCAGCGAGATTGCGGCGCCCTCTGGGAAGTTTTGCAGCGACATGCCAACCATCAGCGCAACCGCCCCGGAAAGGGAGAGGCTCGCGCTTGTGCCCGCAAGGCCGAAGGCCAGCCCGACAGCCAAGCCCTCGGGAATGTTGTGCAGCGTTACCGCAAGCACGAGCATGGTGGTTCTGGTGAAGGAGCTTTTTACGCCCTCGGGCTGATTGCTGCCAGGGTGCAGGTGGGGGAGGACGCGATCCAGCAGCAGCAAAAAGCCCGCGCCAATCGCGAAACCGCCCGCGGCGGGAATCCAGCTGGGAACCCCCTGCTCCCGCGCCATTTCCATGGAGGGGAGCAGCAGCGACCATACCGAGGCCGCGATCATAATCCCTGCCGCAAAGCCCAAAAAGGCGCGTTGCAGGGTCTGTGGGATATCCCGCTTGAACAAGAAAACCGTGGCCGCGCCAAGCGCTGTAGCAAGGAAAGTGAACATGGTTCCCAAAAAGGCAAGCATCAGGGGAGACATAGCGGTACCTCCTGCATTCTTTGGTGTGAGATTGCCATTGCATTCTCTACTATAATAGCATAAAATAGGGATGTTAGACAAAAAAACAAGAGCAGGAGGCCAAAAGCGCATGGAAGGCCAGAAAACAAAGGTCAAGCAGACGCTGATGGAGTACGGCATGATTAGCGTGGGTACGCTGATGATTGCGATAGGCGTGTATTTTTTTAAGTTTCCTAACAATTTTTCAACGGGTGGCGTCAGCGGCATTTCGATTATCCTGGGGCATTATACGCGTGGCTTGTCTGCGGGCGCGTTTGTTTTTATCATCAACCAAGTGCTGCTGTTGGTTGGCTTTTTGTTTTTGGGGCGCTCGTTTGGACTGCGTACGGCGTATGCGAGCTTGCTGATGTCCGGCTTTATTTGGGCCATGGAATATATTTATCCCATGGCGAGGCCCATGACCAGCCAGCCCCTGCTGGAGCTGATCTTCGCGGTTACGTTTCCCGCCATTGGAAGCGCGATCTTGTTTAATATGCAAGCGTCTAGCGGCGGCACGGATATTGTGGCGATGCTGCTCAAGAAAAAAACAAACGTCAACATCGGCAGATGCCTGCTCTTCGTGGACTTTTCCATCACGGTGGTTGCATGCGTCGCCTTTGGCATGGAAACGGGCTTGTTCAGCATTTTGGGTCTGATCCTAAAATCTGTGATTGTGGATATGGCGCTGGAAAACATCAACGTGCATAAGAGCTGCCAGATCATTACCGATAAGCCCAAGGAGATCGTATCCTTCATTGTGCATACGCTTTCGCGCGGCGCAACGGAGATTCAGGCGCAGGGCGCCTATACGCATGAGGAAAAGACGATCATTTTGGCGGTGGTGAACCGCGCGCAGGCGGTGCTTTTGCGGAAATATGCCAAAAGCATTGATCCCGCTAGCTTTATCCTGATCACCAACACCAGCGAGATCATTGGCAAGGGGTTTCGCGGCGTTATGTAAGGCGCAACTGCAAGGGAACTGCGGCATAAAAAAACGAGTGCCAAAGCCCTTGCAATTTTCGCCTAAATGGTTATAATAATAACTGTTCCGATGATAACAAATAGAAAAGAGGGATGATCCTTGAATATGCATGAAAGCATCCTGACCGGCATGCGCGATTTGAAAACAGCCTATGCCAGCGCTATGGAGCCTGTGGCGCGCCAATATGGCATGACCCCCATTGAGATGGAAATTTTGCTGTTTTTACACAACAATCCAGCACAGGATACGGCGCAGGATATTTGTGATTTGCGTGGGCTGGCAAAATCCAACATTTCCAAGGCTGTGGAACGGCTGGGGGAGATGGGATACCTGACGCGCGCATGCGATTCCATTGACCGGCGCGTGGTGCGGTTGAAGCTGATAACGGCGGCGCTGCCGTTGGTGGAAGCGGCGCAGGCGGCGCGGCGCGCCTTTTTTCAAACGCTGCTCTATGGCGTAACCGATGAGGAATACGCCATGCTGCGCAGCATACTGCAAAAAATCCATGGAAACCTGATGCATTGATCAAGCAAGCGGAAGAAACCCAAAGGTTTTTGGATGCTTATCGTTAGAAAAGGATGGTTACCCTCTATGCAGCTTTTTGAAGTATTCATTTGTTTTTTGGCAGGCGCGGGCGCGGGATTGGGCACAGGCTTTGCGGGCATGAGTGCCGCCGCTGTGATCTCGCCTATGCTGATCACCTTTTTGCATGTGCCTGCCTACCAGGCGGTCGGCATTGCGCTTGCCTCGGATGTGCTGGCGAGCGCTGTTTCGGCCTATACCTATGGCAAAAACAAAAACCTAGATATCCGTAACGGCCTGATTATGATGGGCGCGGTGCTTGCGTTTACGCTGGTTGGCAGCTACCTATCCAGCCTTGTGCCCAACACCACCATGGGCGGCTTTTCTACATTTATGACCTTGCTATTGGGCATTAAGTTTATTGTGAAGCCGGTGCTTACCACCAAGGAAAGGCTACAGGCCGTTCCGGTAAAAACGCGGGTGCTGCAATCCCTCGGCTGCGGCGCTGCCATAGGCCTTGTATGCGGCTTTGTGGGCGCGGGCGGCGGCATGATGATGCTGCTCATACTGACCTCCGTGCTTGGGTATGAGTTGAAAACAGCCGTAGGGACAAGCGTGTTCATCATGGCGTTCACGGCCTTTACAGGCTCGATTTCGCATTTTGCAATCGATGGCATGCCGGATTTCACACTGCTCGCGCTTTGCGTGGTATTTACGCTGCTGTGGGCGCGCATTGCCGCGCGGCTTGCCAACAAGGCCAAGCCGGAGACGCTCAACCGCGTGGTCGGTGTGATTTTGACCGTGCTGGGCGTTGGGATTCTTCTGGTAAACTATCTGCAATAAAAAAGAGCCGCTGCGCGGAGAGATCAGAACGGGCATCGCTCTGGATTCTCTTCGCGTAGCGGCTTGCGCTCATTACTTGGATCCCTTGATCTCATTCCACATGGTGTTGTAGATGGCGAGGAAGGTATCGTCGATATCGTGGAAGTACTCGCAGTGGTCGCGCGTCTCCTGCGAGGGGTTGATAACGTGGTTGCTGATGTATTCGTCACCAATCAGCTTAACAGCCTCCACGTTGGGGGTGGAATACCAAATTTCGTTGAAGTTCATCTGCGCGATGTCCGGGCGAGCCATGAAGTTGATAAACGCCTCTGCGTTGGCTTTGTTCTTCGCGCCCTTGGGGATGACCATGGTATCCACCCAGATGTTGCTGCCCTCGCTTGGAATCACGTAATCCAGATCGCTGCTGAGGGAGATGGCATACATCGCGTCGCCGTTCCACATCAGCGCGAGCGCGGCCTCGCCGGCGACCATCTTATCCTTGGTTTCGTCCACTTGGTAGGCCTTTACGATGCCAGCCTTCTTTTGCTGCATGAGCAGCTCCTTAGCGGCGTTGATTTCCAGCGGATCGCGGGTATTCATGCTGTAGCCAAGATACTTTAGCGCCACGCCCATGGAATCGCGAATGCTATCCAGCATGAAGACGTTGTTCGTGTATTTCTCGTCAAAGAGCACGCTCCAGCTGGTAATTGGCTCGGTGACCATGGTCTTGTTGTAGCAGATGCCCACCGTGCCCCACATGTAGGGCACGGTGTATTTGTTGTCCACATCGTAATACAGTCCCTTAAGTTCAGGGTCGATGTTGGCATAGTTGGGGACATTGGCAAAGTCAATTTCATCAAGCAAGCCCTCGGCCGCAAGGCGTTCCGTGCAGTAATCCGAAGGGATGACCACATCGAAGGAGGAGGGGGAATTGCGCACCTGAACCATCATATCTTCATTGGTAGTGAAGTAGGTCATGTTGACAGCGATGCCCGTTTCCTGCTCGAACAGCTTGATGGCCTCGGGGCTGATATATTCTTCCCAGTTGTAAACGGTTACGGAGCCGCTGCCCTCGGCGAACGCGGCGGGCAGGAGGCTAAGCGTGAGCAAGCAGACCACAAGCAAGCAGATCCCTTTTTTCATTTCCTGAATTCCTCCCAGTTTTAATGTGAACGCGCCTTGCGCGGGAAGCCTAAGCTTTGAGCGTGTTCGCGCTGCTGCGGTGATTAACGATCAGCAGCAAAATCAGCAGCGACAGGAACATCAGCGCGCTCAGCGCGTTGAGCGTCGGCTCAATACCGATGCGCGCCTTGGAATAGATAAGCGTGGACAGGTTTTGCACCATGGGGCTGGTGGTGAAATAGCTGATGACAAAATCATCCAGTGAAAGCGTAAACGCCAGCAGCAGGCCTGTGATGACGCCCTCCTTTACCTCCGGCAAAATCACGTGTACAAGCGCGTACAGGGGCGTCGCGCCAAGATCCAGCGCGGCCTCATAGGTGTGCTTGTTCATCTGCTTGAGCTTTGGCATTACGGATAAAATCACATAGGGCGTGTTAAATGTGATATGCGCAAACAGCATCGTTACAAAGCCGCGCTCAATGCGGGAAAAGGTGAACAGGATCATCAGCGAGATACCAGTTACGATATCGGGCATGGTCATGGGCAGGTTGGTGATGGTCATCATGATGGATTGCGGGCGCTTTTTCATGGCGTGAATGCCGATGGCGGCCAGTGTGCCCAGGAGAGTGGCGGCGATGGCGGCGATGACGGCCACAGCCAGCGTGATGTAGAGCGCCTTCATGATGGCCTCGTCGCGGAAGAGCGCCTCATACCAGCGCAAGCTGAACCCTTCCCATTTGGCGCGGCTCTTGCCCGCGTTAAAGGATTGCACGACCAGCACCGCGATGGGCAGGTACAAAAACAACAGAATCAGCGCCAAATAGAAACGCTTAATCAATTGCTTCACGCGATACCGCCTCCTTCCCCTTCAGGGTCAGCCTTGCGCAAAATGCCGAGGCTGATCAGGATGAGCACCATCATGACCAGCGAAAGCGCGCTGCCCACACCCCAGTCGTTTGCGGTGAGAAACATGCTCTCAATCAGGTCGCCAAACATCATGGTGTGTCCGCCGCCCAAAATGCGCGGGATAAAGAACGTGGTGACAGAGGGCATGAACACCATGGTGATGCCGGAGATGATGCCCGGAATGCTCAGCGGAAGCGTTATGCGAAGGAAGGTTTTGACGCCGTTCGCGCCAAGATCCTGCGCGGCTTCCGTCAGCTTTCCATCCATCTTGTTCAGCGATGTATAGATGGGGAACACCATAAACGGCAGGAAGTTGTAGACCATGCCCAAGAGCACCGCGCCATTGTTGTACATGAGCTTTGCAGGGCCAAAGCCAAGCGCCTTGAGCACGGTGTTAATCAGCCCCGAATCCTCCAGCAGCGACATCCACGCAACGGTGCGCAGCAGGAAGTTCATCCACATGGGGATAATAAACAGCACCACAAGCGTCGCGCCAATCTTCATATCGCGGTCCGCCATGAACAGCGCCGCCGGATAGCCCAAGAGCAGGCAGATGACCGTGCACAGAAAAGCCATCCAAAGCGAGTACACAAGGATATCCACATTTACCGTTCCGCGGCTGATGAGCACGGCGTATTCCGGTCCCATTTCCTGATAGACCTGGTTGACGGTATAATTGCTATCCCAAAAATTCTTGAAGTTATTCAGGGTAAAGGCGCCGGTTTTAGCGTCGCTAAACGCGTAAAAGGCGATCAGGATCACGGGGAGAATGGTGAACACTGCCATCCACAGCGTATACGGCGCGGCAAAGAACGGACGCTTGATGCCGTGATTGCGCCGGATGCTCATTGCACATAGCGCGATAAAGCCCAGCAGAGCTGCAACGAGCACCCACAACGCCCAATCGGGCAGCTGAAGGCTTCTCATTCCAGAATCGCCTCCTCATCCGCAGGTTCATCCGTGGGCTTCATGATATGGATGTTATAGGGCACAATCGTAAGCCCCACGCGTGAGCCGAGCGGCTGCATGATGGTGGAATGCACCTTGAATATCGTTTCGCCCGCGTCGATCATCATTTCATAGTGTACGCCCTTAAACAGCACGCTTTGCACTACGCCGGTCAATTGACCGATGTCCTCGCCCGCAATCATGATATCCTCCGGGCGCACCACCACGTCTACAGGTGCGTTTTCGCCAAAGCCGGAGTCGACACAGGGGAAATCAAAGCCGCTGAAATGCACCATTTCATCATAGAGCATGGTGCCGCGCATGATATTGCTCTCGCCGATGAAATCCGCTACAAAGGCATTGGCAGGCTCGTCGTAAATGCGCTTGGGATCGCCGATTTGCAGGATGTGGCCGTCGCGCATGACAACGACGGTGTCGCTCATGGTGAGCGCCTCCTCCTGATCGTGCGTTACGTAGATAAAGGTAATGCCAAGGCGCTGCTGCATGCTCTTTAGCTCCAGCTGCATTTCCTTGCGAAGCTTCAAATCCAGCGCGCCCAAAGGTTCGTCAAGCAGCAGCACCTCCGGCTCGTTGACCAGCGCGCGCGCAATGGCGATGCGCTGCTGCTGCCCGCCGGAGAGCTGATCAACGCTGCGCTTGCCATACCCGCGCAGGTTCACTAAATCAAGCATGCGCTCCACTCGTTTTTTAACCTCGTCACGCGGGAGCTTTTTGATTTTTAAGCCAAAGGCGATGTTATCCTGCACGTTCAAATGCGGGAAAAGCGCGTATTTCTGGAATACGGTGTTCACGCGGCGCTTGTAGGGCGGGAGATCCGTGATATCCTTTCCCTCGAAAAGCACCGTTCCTTCGCTTGGGTATTCAAACCCGCCGATGATGCGAAGCGTGGTGGTTTTGCCGCAGCCGCTGGGTCCTAGCAGCGTGATGAACTCCTTTTTGCGCACATAGAGGTTGATGCTTGAAAGTACGCTGGTGCCATCAAACTCCTTTGAAATGCCCTTGAGGTCGATGAGATGTTCTTGCTCGATCATACGAAAGGCGCTCCTTTTATGATTGGAATGGGGGGAAGCTAGAAGCTTGGCGGCGTAGATACCCACAGGACGGTGGCGGGCTTTGCGCTGGTGTTTTCAAAATAATGCGTAGCGGAGGGATGCAAACAGAAGCTTGAGCCTTTTTTAACCAAGTGGCTTCGTTTGCCTAGAAAGAGCGTCACTTGCCCGCGCAGCACGTAACCGAATTCCTCACCCTCGATTGGCGGCATCATGGGGCCTTTGCCGCCGGGCTGTAGCTCCAGCAGAATAGGCTCCATGCTGTTTTTTTGCGCGTCTGGCACAAGCCATGTAATTTTGCGCCCCTCCTCGGCATCCTCTTTTTCAAACATGTCCTGCGGGGAAAAGATCACCTTTTCCGCGCTGTCGTCCGAAAAAAAGCTTTGCAGCGTAACGCCTAGGCATTCCAGCAAATCCTTGAGCGTGGCAATGGAGGGCGAGGCCAAATCGCGTTCCACCTGAGAAATAAAGCCCTTGGTAAGCTCGCAGCGGTCGGCGAGCTCTTCTTGCGTCAGATTGCGCTGTATGCGCAATTCCTTTAGCTTTTCTCCGATTTCCACCGTGCGCCCGCCTCCTTGAAAGTTTAGTATTGATAATCCTTTAAAGTTTAGGAATAGTAAACTTCAAAGCAGAATGTATTAAACCACAACGCGGGTGGCGTGTCAATAGATTTTTTCAAGAAAATGAGGCGGAATAGCCAAAGAACAAACGGGTTTTTTGACGGCTTGAGCGGCGCATTTCAGGGAACGCGGCGGTGCGGAGCGTAAAAAAGTAGGAAAGGCAGCCGCAAAAAAACCGCCCGCACAAGCCATGCGAGCAGTTCGTTTTTTTGCAATTTTCCAAGCTGGCGCGGCAAAGCCGTTTTACAGCTTTGCAAGCTCCGCTTCCACCATTGCCTTGGTGGCGTAGTTGAGCGGGGAAAAGCGTCCCTTTAGGGCAACTTCCAGCTTTTCGCGAGCAGCGTCCTTGTCCCCCGCTTCGATATCGTACTGGGAAAGGAAATAGAGCGTATCAATCTGCGTGGCTTTCACAGCGAGCGCCTTTTCAAAGTACGCCTTCGCCTTGACCTTGTCGCCGCCCAAGCGGTAATAGGTTTGACCAAGGTTGTCCAACACGATGCTGTCCTCATCGTCATACTCGCAAGCCGCAGTGTTATAGGCAAGCGCTTTCTCGTAGTCCCCAGCCTCCACATAAAGATAACCGAGCGTCTCGTACACAAGGCCGCTTTGCTGCTTTTGATGCAACCGCTCCAAAAGCTCAATGCCCTTGTCCAGCTCGCCCATTTTGTATACCACGGAGGCATAATTCACAAAAAGCTGACGGCGGCTTTCATCGTTCATGGGGTATTTCTGCATCTTTACCAGCAGCGTGCGCGCGTCCTCAAACTTGCCCGCGCGGATCAGCAAAATGGAATAGCTGAGCAAATAGCGCGCGTCCTTCAGCCCCTCGTCCATGGCTTCCTTATAGAGCTGCATCGCACCTTCGATATCGCCCTTTCCAAACTTTGCGGCCGCGTTGCGCGCCTTTACCATCGTCATCATTCCCATGGGCTTGTCCTCCCTCAAAGCGTATTGATCTGCGCCTGCGCGAGCTTTCGCCGCAAGCGCATATATCGGTATTGTAACGCAAGTTGCTGCTGTTGTACAGCCTCGGTGCGAAAAAGGCTTGGTTCGCTGAGCAGCAATAGCGCCTGACGCGTGTAGGAAAGCGCCTGTTCTAGGTCGCGCCGCTGATGCTCGCAGAGCTTTGCAAGCGCCTCGTAGGCGAAAATTGGCTCATCTCCGCGATTTGCCATGGCCTGATAGAGCTTGAAGGCCGCGTCCGCGTTGCCCTGCCGTTTCTGTGTGGCGGCAAGGGCGAGAAACGCCTGCGCCCGCGTATCGCCGCGCGCGCAAAGGCGGTAGCATTTAGCTGCCTTTTGCAGGTCGCCGCGCTTTTCCATGGTGCGGGCAAGGGAGAGGAGATCCTCGCCTTGGGTGATTTCCTCAGGCTTGTTCACCTGCTTCAATAAAAAATAGAAGAGCTGTGCAAGGCTCACCACATCCTGCCGGTTGTGCTCCAAAATGCGTTCCAGCGGCGCAAAATCGCGATCCTTGAGGTATTGAAAATAGGTTTGCGGCACCAGCGCACCGGGCAGATCATCCTCGCGCACCACGCCCAAAAGCTGCTCCTCCAGCCGCGAAAGCGTACACTGCTTGAGCCTCAGCTTCCACAGCCGCCGCGCGGGATGGAGCACGTCCGCGTGCGTTGCGGGCAGGCAGTCATCCGGCATACGGTTCATCAAAAAGCGGCTGCGAAGAAGCGGCACGTCAAACGTGCGGCCATTGAACGTACACAGCACCGTAAACCGGCGCATGCGGGAAGCCAAAATGCGCAAAAGCTCCGGTTCCTCGGGGTAATCATGCATTAAAAGCTGCTCTACCACAAATCCGCTTTGCGTGAAATACCCCAGACCCACCTCAAACGCCAGCGTGCCCGCACCGCCGGAAAGACCGGTGGTTTCCGTATCCAAAAAGAGCAGGTCCTCCGGCGCGACGCGGGGCGGAAAGGGGCACCCAAAGGCGCTCACGAGTGTTTCCGGCGTGGCGTGGCGGCGGTCGCAAAAGGTGGTGAGGGGAAAGACCGCCTGCTTGTGATAGCAGCCCCCAGTGGGGCTGGAGGCGGTAGGCGCAGGTTTTTTGGGCACGGCATCCAGCATGCGCAGCTTCGTAAGCAGATCAGGCATTAGGCAAGCAGCTCCTTCAGAATGGCGCAGGCATTTTGTTTGCCGCTTGTGCCGATCTCGCCCACGGGACCCGTGCAGCTTGGGCAGCCAGCGTCGCAGCCGCAATCCTGCGCCACTTTGAGCGCCTGCTCCAGCAGCAGATCCTGCATGCGGAACGCCTTCTCGCTAAGCCCCACGCCGCCGGGGAACGAATCGTACAAAAAGAGGGTGGGTTTATCCGTGATGGGCGCCTTCACCTGATAGATCACGCGGATATCGCGCGGCGAACACATCAGGTACAGGGGCGCGACGATGGAGAGCAGGTTGCTCACGCCTACCAGCGCGCCCTGTAGCTCATCGTTGCGGTAGCGCTCCGCAATGCTTTGCGGCACCGTCCACCACATGCCCACGGTGTGCATATCCTCCTGCGGCAGGCGCACGGGGCCAAAGCCAAGGTTTTCGTGCGTGTCCAGCTTCATTTTTTTAAACAGCTTTACGATGGTGCTCACGCGCAGCTCGCCCAGCGTAAGCCCTACGCCGTTTGAAAGCTCCTTTTGCTCCAAATCGTCCAAAATGTGCAGGCTTACGTTCATATCCGCGTCGGTGTAATAATCGACGTCTACCGCGCGGATGAATGCCTTGCAGGCCTCGTAATCCAGCTTTTCCACCTGATACTGGCGCGCCTCATGCATGTAAATGGCGTTCTCGTGCAGGAGCATCGGCACGGTGAAGCGATCCATTTCGCCGATCACGCGATGGTGTGCGGGGTTGGTGATATCGATGATTACAAAGTTCTCAGAGGTGGCGCTTCGCAGGCTGATTTCGCCCGAGGGCAGGTCCTCCTCCATCCAGTAGTACTTGCCATCCAAATGGCGCAGGATGTTGTTCTCTGTAAGATACTGCAAAAACTGCTCCGTGTCATGCACGTTGCCGAAGCGCTCGCCTTCCTCAAAGGGCAGCTCGTAGGCAGAGCATTTGATATGCGACAGGAGCACGTAGAGGTTATCCGGCTGAACCAGTGCGTTTTCAGGCGAGGCGCTGAAAAAATACTCCGGGTGCTCAATGATGTATTGGTCAATGGCGGAGGAGGAGGCCACCAAAATGGTGAGCGCCGTTTCCCTGCGCCGCCCCGCACGCCCCGCCTGCTGCCATGTGCTTGCGATGGTGCCCGGATAGCCGCAAAGCACGCAGGCCGTAAGCGCGCCGATGTCGATGCCTAGCTCCAGCGCGTTGGTGGATACAACCAGATCGATTTCGCCCGCGCGCAGCCCGCGTTCGATCTCGCGGCGTTCGCTGGGCAGATAGCCGCCGCGGTAGCCGCGCACGCGTCCCGAAAAGCCAAAGGGGTCGCGCACGCATTCCTTGAGGGCTCTGGTGAGCACCTCCACCTGTAGGCGGCTGCGGGCAAAGACGATAGAGGGAATGCCGTTGCGCAAAAGCGCCTCGGCAATATGACGCGTTTCGTTCACCACGCCCTTGCGAATGCCAAGCTGGCGATTCACCACGGGCGGGTTGTAAAATACAAAATGACGTTCCCCCGTGGGCGCGCCGTTTTCAGTGACCGCAACCACCTCGCGCCCCGTGAGGCTTTGCGCCAGCTCTACCGGGTTGGCGATTGTAGCGCTGCAAAGGATGAAGCGGGGGTGGCTGCCGTAAAACGCGCAGAGCCGCAAAAGCCGCCGCAGCACGTTGGCCAGATGGCTGCCGAAGATGCCGCGGTAGGTATGAATTTCATCAATCACAATGTACTCAAGGTTTTCAAACAGCTTGACCCATTTGGTGTGGTGCGGCAGGATGTTGCCATGCAGCATATCCGGGTTGGTCACCACGATATGCCCGGCTTGGCGGATGGCCTTGCGCGCCGCGCCCTGCGTATCGCCATCGTAGGTATAGGCCTTAATCTCCACATGGAGCGCCTCAATCATATCGTAAAGCCCGGCAACCTGATCGGCGGAGAGCGCCTTGGTGGGAAAGAGGTAGAGGGCGCGCGCGTCTGGGTTTTGCAAAATCGCGCTCACCACGGGCAGGTTGTAGCACATGGTTTTGCCGCTGGCGGTGGGCGTTACCACCACAAAATCCTTCTTTTGGCAGGCAAGGGCAAAGCTCTGCGCCTGATGGGTGTATAGGCGATGGATGCCGCGCTTGTGCAGAACGTTCTTCACGCGCTCGTCAAGCGCCTCCGGGAGATCGACATAGCTGCCCGGTGTGGCGGGCAAGGTGTGCCATGTAGTGACGCAGTCCATAAAAGCGGCGTCGCTTTTGAGCTGACCAATGAGCTGATCTACATTCATGGCAGAACCCTCTTTTCTGTGAGAAATAGAGCAGAAAACAAGAACGCCTGTACGCTTTCAGAGGTATTATAGCAGGTATGGGCATTGGGGGCAAGGGGGAATGCTTTTGTTGACAGCGCACGTCCAAAATGCTATGCTACGCCTGCTTATCATCCCCTCCTTTCCTACTGAAAGGGAGGAACAAGTTGAAGGGTTTTTTTCAGGACATGCTTGTGGCGCTGAAAGGGTGGTCAAAAAAGATGATTGGCGTGCTGGATTATGGCATTGGGAACATCGGCTCCATTTTGAATATGCTTCAAAAAGTTGGCGCACAGGCGCGAGCCGTGCGCACAGCCGCCGAGGTGGAGGCCTGCGACAAGCTGATTTTGCCGGGCGTGGGCGCGTTTGACACGGGCATGGCGCTTCTGGAGCGCAGCGGTATGCGCAAGGCGCTGGATCGCGCGGTGGCGCAGGGAAAACCGCTGCTTGGCATCTGCCTAGGCATGCAAATGCTGGGGCGGCACAGCGAGGAGGGCGTGGCGGAGGGGCTTTGCTATATTCCCTTCGATTTAAAGCGCTTTGCGCTAGGCGGGTACCCGGAGCTTAAAACCCCGCATATGGGGTGGGATTACGTCACCATTTTCCAACCGGACGCGCCCCTTATGCAGGGGCTGGAGGCGGAGCCTCGCTTTTATTTTGTACACAGCTACTACGCTGTGTGCGACGACCCCGCCCATGCGCTTATGAGCTGCGAGTACGGCGAACCTTTCGTGGCGGCGGTGCGCCGTCAAAACGTGTGGGGCACGCAGTTCCACCCGGAAAAGAGCCACCGCTTTGGCATGCGCCTCATGCAAAACTTCGCAAGGGAGTGTTAGAATGTATCACCGCCCAAGGCTGATTCCCTGCCTGCTCCTTTCCGAAGGCAGCCTTGTGAAAACCACGCGCTTTCAGAAGCCGAATTATCTTGGCGACCCCATCAATGCCGTCAAAATCTTTAGCGAAAAATGCGTGGACGAGCTGTGTATTCAGGATATTGAAGCCTCCAAGAAAAACCGCGGCCCGGATTTTGACCTGTTAAGCGATATCGCCTCCGAGGCGTTTATGCCGTTGAGCTATGGCGGCGGCGTGACAACGCTGGATCAGGCGGCACGGCTCTTTCACATTGGGTTTGAGAAGGTCATCTTCAACACCGCCCTGATTGATCACCCAGAGCTTCTTTCACAGGCCGCACGGCGCTTTGGGGTGCAGAGCGTGGTGGCCTCCATTGATGTCAAGCAGGATTTGCTCCACCGCTACCGCTGCGCCGTTTGCGGCGGCACGCGCATCGTGAACGAAAGCCCGCAGGCGCTCGCCAAACGCGCGCAGGAGCTTGGCGCGGGCGAGATCTTACTCAATGCCATCGATCGCGATGGCACGCGGCAGGGGTATGACCTCAAGCTGATTGAAACGGTGGCTGGCGTGCTGGACGTTCCGCTCATCGCTTGCGGCGGTGCAAAGGACGCACGCGATATGGAACAGGCGCTGCATCAGGCGCACGCGCACGCGGCGGCTGCCGGCAGCATGTTTGTATATTTTGGCCCCCTGAAGGCTGTGCTCATTAACGTGCCGGAGGAGCAGGAGCTTTACGACCTAGGCATCTATCAGCGCAGCTGATTTGTTGCGCGCACGTGGCGCGCGGTGAAGGCAGTGGCGCGCGCTTTCAAATGCTGGCAAAAAACGCGGTGCGAAAACCGTCAAAAGAGCGCGGAATGCGTGAAATTCCACGAATTACTGTAGGCAAAACCTTGACAGTTTCCGCAATGCGGTTATAATATTGTGTAGCGCAAATGCGCTGAAATCTTGCTTTCATGCGGATGCAGGAAGATGTGGAGGATAAAATATGCGTATACAGATGAATCTATCACAAAACCTCAAAGCGAAGCCGACCGATGAAAGCAAGCTGGGATTTGGTCGAATTTTTTCCGACCATATGCTGATGATCAATTATACCGAGGGGCAGGGCTGGCACGATGCACGCGTGGAGCCGTATGGCAATTTGTCGCTGGATCCGGCCTGTCAGGTGCTGCATTATGGGCAGGAGATCTTTGAGGGAATGAAGTGCTACCGCACGCCTCAAGGGGATTTTAACCTTTTCCGCCCGGAGGAGAACTTCAAGCGCATGGCACATTCCTCCGAGCGCATGGGCATGGCGGTGCTTGACGTGCAGGATGGGCTGGATAGCCTGATGGCGCTCCTTTCCGCGGATAAGGAGTGGACGCCTCACGAAGAGGGCGCCGCGCTCTACATTCGCCCCACGATGATCGCTACGGATGTGTACCTAGGCGTGAACGCCTCCAAAACGTACCTGTATTACGTGCTGCTCTCGCCTTCTGGCGCGTACTATGCCTCCGGCCTTGCGCCTGTGGGGATTTACGTGGAGGATGAGCTGGTGCGGGCGGTGCGCGGCGGTATTGGCTTTGCAAAGACCGGCGGCAATTATGCCGCGAGCATTCTGGCAAGCGTGAACGCAAAGCATAGCGGCTACGCGCAGGTGCTTTGGCTGGATGGCGTACACCAGCGCTATATTGAAGAAGTCGGCGCGATGAACATGATGTTCGTCTACGGCGGTAAAAAAATTGTTACTCCGGCGCTCAATGGCAGCATTCTACCCGGCATCACACGCGACAGCGTTCTCAAGCTTGGCAAAAAGCTGGGCTATGAGGTTGAAGAGGTTCGCATGGACATTCAAGACGTGATGGCCGATATGAAGGCAGGGAAGATTACCGAGGCCTTTGGCACTGGCACGGCGGCGGTCGTTTCCCCGGTGAACAAGATTTCCTTCAAAGGGGAAGAAATCTGCATCGGCGATGGCGGCATCGGCGTGATTACACAAAAGCTTTACGATACCCTCACCGGTATCCAATTTGGCAGAATCGATGATCCCATGGGTTGGGTCGTCAAGGTAAAGTAACCCTTTACCATTGCGAAAGGAGGTCGCCGCGTGCTGAGAGAGGTGACCGTACATGCGGATTGGTGCGAAATGACCATGAGCATGATGCGTGAAAAACAATTTGAGGCGTGCGAGCGGCGGCTTTTTGCTCACCCCGATGTGGGGCTGTTTTCGGAGCAGGCTTCGGATATGGATGCGCAAGCGCTTTTTACGGATTCGTTTGATGATGTGGATGGAGCGAGCTTGCGGGAGCTGAAAACGCTTGAGGAGCTGCGCGAGGGCGTGCTGAGCCGCATGCCGATGGAGGCGCTTTATGTAAGCGTGGGCGAGGTGCAGCTGCTGGAAAAGCTGCTCATCAACGAGGGCGAGCTGCTCCTGAGCGATTGGGATGACCTTGGCGCGGCGGAGGCGCTGGTGAGCCGCATGTGGTGCAGCTTTCATGCCGATGGCGATGATTGGACGCTGCTGCTGCCCAGCGCATTGCATGAACCGCTGATGAGCGCGTGGAACGTGCCGGAGCTTACCGAGATACGGGATCGGCTGTTTCGCTATGACGCGACCATTGATGGTCTGTTATACATTGCGGGGCTGCTGCATAGCGGGCAACCGATCGAATTTTTCATGCATGATGTGATGCGGCGCGAGGATGCGCAGGCTGCGGACATCGCGCGCCGGTATTTGCAGGCCTCCTTTGAGTACATAGCCGATGCGGACGGAAATCTGATTTTGCTCCATCCGGGTCTTGCAGATCCCTATCATTTGGTGAATTTGCGCTCTACGGGTGGCATGGCGACGCTGGAGCTTACCCAAGAGATGATCGCGGGCGGCATGAACGGCATCTTCCCGGAAGAGGAAGCGCTGCATGAGGCCATGGTGGGCGCGCTTCGGGGCGCGCTTCGGCCGGATTGCGATGTGACGGAGGCCGCCGAGGATTTGCGCATACTCATCAAGCAAGGCGTGAGTTTGCACGAGGCGCAAGCTGTGATGGCCTCTCTGCTTGCGGTCATGCCCACCCAAACGATGAATAGCGCGCTAAAGCGTCTTTACCAGAATACCCCGCACTGGCTTGGGCTGAAAGCGGCGCTGGTGCATTAACAAATGAAACTTTATACCTTTACCATCCCGGGGAATGCGGCAGAAGGCAGCTTGCGAGCCTATACGAGGCGCATGCTGCCGGAGCTTGCGGAATATATGGTGCGCGAAGCGTTTGAAAAGCGAGACGTCAAGGTGAATGGTCAGCGCGTTGGCAAGGATGCGCGCGTTGTGCCGGGTGCGCAGGTATGGCTGTATGCACGCGAGGCCGTACCAGCGCCAGTGATTCCGATCGTTTACGCGGATGAAAACCTTCTTGTGGTGGGAAAACCCATAGGCATAAGCTGCGAGCCGGATGCAAAGGGCGGTGCAACCATTGGGGAGCTTGCGCTCAAAGCGTTGCAGCAGCAGGATGCTCATGCGGTGATGCCCCTCTTATGCCATCGCTTGGACAATCAAACCGACGGGCTTTTGCTGCTGGCGAGGAACGAGCGCGTACAGGCGGAGCTGATGGAAGCGTTTCGCCACCGTCAGGTACACAAGACCTATACCTGCCTTGTGCGGGGAACCCCAAGGCCGGAGCATCTGGTGATGAACGCGTTTTTGCTAAAGGATGCGGCTCGCGCGATGGTGCGCATCCTTCCCAGCGAGGAGCGCGGTGCGCAGCGGATCATAACGGAATATACGGTTTTGGAGGCTGGCGATTGCGCGCGCTTGTCCATTGCGCTACATACGGGTCGCACGCACCAGATTCGCGCGCATATGGCGTCGATTGGTCATCCGCTGCTGGGCGATGATCAATACGGGGATCGCGCTTTTAACAGGCGCTATCAGGCAAAGCGGCTGATGCTGTGCGCCACGGAGCTTCGTTTTGCGCTGGAAGGCTCGTTGCGCTATTTGAACCAGAAAACCTTTACTTATCAACCATCGTTTTGAATGGAGAAAGATATGCAACCTTCGGAAATTCGGCTGATCGTTATGGATATGGATGGCACGCTCTTAAACAGCCACCAGCGCATCAGCGATGAAAACTTGCAGGCGCTGCGTCAGGCGGATGAGCGCGGCATTGCGCTTGCCATCTGCTCCGGGCGGCTATGCGGGGATATCAGCCTGTTCGCAAAAGCGGCGGGGCTGAACCATTGCGCCATGCTTTCCCTAAACGGCGCGTATTGCCTAGATAAGCCCATGGGAACCGCTTATGCGAACCATGCCATTGCGGATGCGGCGCTTCAAGCATGCGTTGAGCGGCTCATCCGGCTGGACGCTACCTTTGGCGGCTTTGCGCAAAACAACCTTGCCATTGTCGCAAGCACAAGGGAGCACGACCCCGTTCAGTGGGGCAGCCACGCGGAAGGGGCTTTCGCGCCTGTTTATTCCTACGGCGTAGATGCGCTTGAAAGGTTGAGACCGCAGGGCGTTAACAAGCTTGTGATCGTTGATACGGATCATGATCGTCTGCGCGAGCTGCGCGCGGAGCTGGAACAGGTAAGCGGCGTGGAGGTTACCAGCTCTTGGGCCAACAACCTTGAATTGATGCCGCTTGGCGTTAGCAAGGGCACCGCCGTGAGCGAGCTGGCAAACCATCTCGGGCTGCATGCGGCGCAGGTGATGACCTTTGGGGATTATGATAACGACGAGAGCATGATTGCCTATGCGGGCTATGGCACTGCCATGGCAAATGCGACCGAATGCGTGAAGCGCGCGGCAAAGCATCATACCCTGAGCAATGATGAAAATGGCGTGGCTGTTGCCATTCGCCGGTTTGCGCTTTGCGCGGGTCATACGCGGCCTTGATATGTGTCGTTCCCTTCCGGGAAGCGAAGCATTGCAATGACAATCGAATACCAGAGCTGATTGACAGATGTAGAGAAAACTTTTTTCGACTTTTTTGGAGGATTTATGAAAAAGAGCCTTCAAGCGCTATGGACGCTTGTGAAGGAAAACCGCCGCATGTATTGGAGCGCTGTTTTCTGTACCTTGATGACTGTGATCATCGGCTTTATTACGCCGCTGGTCTTTTCCGAAACCATTGACGTCATCCTTTCCAACGGTAAAAGCACCATGCCGCAATGGGTGCAGGCGCCAGTCATCGCACTGGGCGGCCGCGGGTTTTTGCGCGAGCATTTTTGGCTGGTAGCCGTGTTCATCGTGCTGCTGAACGTGCTGAGCGGTCTGTTTTCCTATTTTAGGGAGCGCAGTACCGCCATTGCGGGGGAGAACATCGCAAAGGAATTGCGCGAGCGCCTCTATCGGCAGCTCAGCTACCTTTCCTTTAGCTACCATGTGCGCGCTGAAACGGGCGACCTCATCCAGCGCTGCACCAGCGATGTGGATACGGTGCGCCGCTTCCTATCCGCGCAGCTGCTGGAGGCGGTTCGCGCGGTGATGATGGCGGTGATCGCCTTTGTGATTCTGATGGGGCTGAACGTGGAAATCGCCCTGTACAGCATGATCCTGATTCCCTTCCTGTTTTGCGCGTCCTTTGTGTTTTTTAACAAAATCACCGCCAGCTTTCGCTTGAGTGACGAGAGCGAGGGCAAGATGAGCACCGTCCTTCAGGAAAACCTGACCGGCGTGCGCGTGGTGCGCGCGTTTGGCATGCAGCAGCATGAGGTGGAGAAATTTGACGCGTCCAGCACGGATTTTCGCAAAAAAACATTCAAGCTCCTTAACTACCTTTCCATCTATTGGAGCAGTATGGATGCGCTCACCATGCTGCAAATCATGATTACGCTGCTGATTTGCGTGCATAAGGCCATTCTTGGGGAGATCAGCATTGGCACGCTCATCGTGTTCACCAGCTACATTTCCATGTTGATTTATCCGCTGCGCCAGCTTGGACGCATTTTGAGCGATGCGGGCAAGAGCACCGTATCCCTTGGGCGCATCCAAACCGTGCTTGAGGAGGAAGCCGAGCGTGAAGCACCAAACGCTCTTCGCCCGCCGCTCACCGGCGATATCGTGTTCTCGCATGTCAGCTACAGCTATGAGGAAGGCAACAAGGTGTTGGACGACCTATCCTTCACCATTCCCGGCGGGGAAACCGTCGCGCTGCTGGGCAACACGGGCAGCGGCAAGAGCACCATCATGCATTTGCTACAGCGCCTGCTGATCCCCACGTCCGGTACCATCACCATTGGGGGCGTGGACATCCAGCAGATCGACCGCTGGTATCTGCGCGCGCATATCGGCCTGATGCTTCAGGAGCCTTTCCTTTATGGTCGAACCATTCTGGGCAACCTCGCCATCGCCGTGCCGGACGCGCCCGAGGAGCGTGTGAAGGAGATGAGCCGCGTCGCGCATGCGGACGGCTTCATCGGCGAGTTTGAAAGGGGCTACGATACCATGATTGGCGAGCGCGGCGTGACGCTTTCGGGCGGCCAGCGCCAGCGCGTGGCCATCGCGCGTACCTTGCTCAAGGACAACAGCGTTCTCATCTTCGACGATAGCCTTTCCGCCGTGGACATGCAGACCGACCGTGCCATTCGCGCGGAGCTGCGCAAGCGGGATTCAGGCATAACCACCATCATCATCAGCCACCGCATCAACACCCTTTGCGAGGCCGATCGCATTTTTGTTTTGGAGAACGGCGGCCTTACCGACGAAGGCACACATGAGGAGCTGACGCACCGCCCCGGCCTTTACCGGGATATTTTCGCCATACAGTCCGCTCTGGAGGATGATCTTCAGCGCAGCAGGGACGCCGTGGCAAAGGAGGAATCCGCATGCAAGGAAATGAAGAAATAGACTATTCCAAGAAGCTCGACCTATCGCTGTGGAAAAAGCTGCTTAGCATTGCAAAGCCGTATCACAAATACCTGTATTTCATCATGGCCGCCATGTGCGTAAACGCGGTCTGCGATGTCATCTTTCCGCAATTGACCGGTTACGCCATTGATCAGTTCATCGTCAAACGCAGCACCGAGGGGCTTGACGCCTTTATTCTCAAATATCTGGGCATCGTGCTGATTCAGGTGGTCACCATCTTTTCCTTTTTGTACGTGGCAGGCAAAACGGAGGTGAGCGTGTGCTACCTCATCCGCAAGCTGGGCTTTCGCAAGCTACAGGAGCTGCCCTTCTCGTACTACGACCGCATGCCTGTGGGCTATTTGCTCAGCCGCATGACCACCGATACCCAACGCTTGGCTGATACCATTGGCTGGTCGCTGCTGGATTTGGTGTGGGGCGTGATCTTTTTGATTGTGTGCTCCATTCAAATGTTCATTTTGGATGCAAAGCTAGCGCTGGTCATCATCTTGGTCATCCCGCCGCTCGCTGTGATCAGCGTGTTTTTCCAAAAGCGTATTCTGGCGGCGTACCGCGATGTGCGCAAGACCAATTCCAAGATCACCGGCGCGTTCAACGAAGGCATCATGGGCGCGAAGACCACCAAGACCTTGGTGCGCGAGGAGGAGAACATCCGCGAGTTCGGCGAGCTGACCGCGCGCATGAAAAAATCCGCCGTTCGCTCCGCAACTTTGAGCGCGTTGTTCCTGCCCATTGTGATCTCCCTGGGTTCCCTTGCGACCGCCTACGCCCTTTACGCGGGCGGCAAGGAGGTCATGCTGATCCCCGCCACCATGACGCTGGGTACTTTGCAGATTTTTGTGAACTACTCGTTGCAGTTCTTTCAGCCCGTGCGGGATATCGCACGCATCTTTGCCGAGCTGCAAAGCTCGCAAGCGGCGGCGGAGCGCGTGCTGGGGCTGCTGGATACCGAGCCTGATATCAAGGACAGCCCCGAGGTGATTGAGCGCTATGGCGATAATTTCCACCCCAAGCGGGAGAACTGGCCCGCCTTGCATGGCGATATCACCTTTGAGGATGTGAGCTTCCGCTATACGGACGGCGAGAAGGTGCTGAGCCACTTTAACCTGACCGTGAAGGCGGGGCAGAGCATTGCTTTGGTGGGGGAAACAGGCAGCGGAAAGAGCACCATCATCAACCTTCTTTGCCGCTTTTACGAGCCATCCGAGGGACGCATCCTCATTGATGGGGCGGATTACCGCACACGCAGCTTGCTGTGGCTGCAAAGCAATCTTGGCTATGTGCTCCAGCAACCGCATATGTTCAGCGGCACGATTCGCGATAACATCTGCTATGGCAGGCCAGATGCAAGCACGGAGGAGATCGAGCGCGCCGCGCATCTCGCTAACGCGCACGATTTTATCTCGCGGTTGCCAAAGGGCTACGATACGCCGGTGGGCGAGGGCGGAAGCCTTTTAAGCTCCGGTGAGAAGCAGCTGGTTTCCTTTGCCCGCGCGATTTTGGTCAACCCCACCCTCTTCATTTTGGATGAGGCAACCTCCTCTGTGGATACGCAGAGCGAGGCGCTTATTCAGCAGGCCATCACCGGCATTTTGAAGGGGCGAACGAGCTTTATGGTTGCGCATCGGCTTTCTACCGTGCGTCAGGCCGACCTGATCCTTGTGATCTCCGGCGGGCAGATCATTGAGCAGGGCACGCATGATCAGCTGATTGTGCAGCAGGGCTACTATTACGATCTCTATACCGGTCAGTTCCAAGAGGAGCAGGGGCAAGCCGTGTTGCAGGGCTAATACTAATCTTGCGCTAAAACGCAAGCATCTATGGCATCTTTTGCCCGTGGTC
>JAVVVJ010000014.1:0-45550 GCA_036652695.1 Clostridia bacterium
ATCTCGAAATAGCGCTGCTATTCCTTCGATTGCCATCCTTGCCCACGAACAAAAGCTGCTCATGGCTGCGTTGCATTTTAGACTTAGATTAGTATAAGATGGCAGAAAGCGAGCTTTGACATGCACCGCATAGCGCTTCCCGAGCTTCTTTGCCCCGCCGGGGAAGAAACCGCACTCCGTGCCGCCGTTGATAACGGCGCGGATGCGGTGTATTTAGGTTATATGGCGTTTGGCGCACGCGCGTCCGCCGCCAATTTCAATGACGAGGGGCTTGAGCGCGCGGTGCAGTACGCGCATCTCTACCATGTGCGCGTGCATGTGACGGTCAATACGCTTGTCAAGCCCAGCGAGCTAAGCGGCGTGCGGGAGGCGCTGGGCGTGATCGCGCGCGTGGGCGCCGACGCTGTGATTGTGCAGGATTTGGGCGTGGCTGCCATGGTGCGTGATGAATTTCCTACGCTTGCGTTGCACGCGAGCACGCAGATGGCGCTGTGCAGCGCGGCAGATGCGCGCTTTGCGCAGCGCTTTGGCTTTGAGCGCGTGGTTTTGGCGCGCGAGTGCCCGCTTTGCGAGATCCGCGCGGTGGTGGATACGGGCATTGAGACAGAGATCTTTGTGCATGGTGCGCTTTGCTCCAGCGTCAGTGGACGCTGCCTGATGTCCTCCATGGCGGGTGGGCGAAGCGGCAACCGGGGGCGGTGCGCCCAGCCCTGCCGCCAGCGTCTGAGCTTAAACGGTCAGGAAGGCGCGCTGCTTTCCTTGCGCGACCTATGCCTGTTGGATGATTTGCCCGCGCTATGCGAGGCGGGCGTTGCCTCCCTCAAGGTGGAGGGGCGGCTCAAAAGCGCGGAATATGTGGCGGTAACAGCTTCGGTGTACCGCCGCGCGTTGGACGCGGTGCGCGCGGGTACGTTTCAGCCCGGCGACGCAGGCGCGCGCGAGCAGCTGCTGCAAGCTTTTAACCGGGGCGGCTTTACGCGGGGGCACGCCATGGGCGCGCGCGATGCGGAGCTATGTGCGCTGGGACGCGTGGGGCATGAGGGCGTACCGGTTGGCGAGGTGCTGAGCGTATCGCGCGGACTGGCCAGCGTGCGCGTGACCCGGGCGCTGCATGATGGCGACAGCTTGCAAATTCGCGGTGGCGAGGATATTGACCTGCGCTATTCCGGGCATGCTGTGGAGGCGGGCGGCACGGCGATTCTGCGCCTGCGGCCGGATGTGGAAGCATATGCCGGGAATGCGGTGGCGCGGCTTGCGGACGCGGAGCAGCTTTGCTGGGCGCGCTCGCGGGAGCCAAAACGCATAGAGGTAACGATGCGCGCGACGTTTGCGAAGGAACAGCCCATGCGGCTGCAAATCAGCGATGGCGAGTGCGAGGTGGAGGCGCTAGGCGAGCCGGTACAGCCCGCGCGCTCACGCGCAAGCAGCGCGGAGGATGTCCGCAGGCAGCTTACGAAGCTAGGCGATACGCCTTTTACGCTTGCGGACGTTGATGCGCTGCGCATAGAGCTGGAGGACGGACTGTTTTTGCCTGTTTCCGCGCTCAACGCGCTCCGGCGCGAGGCGGTGGACAGGCTGACGGAGGAGCGCGTGCGCGCGTTTGGAAAAAAGCGGCGGGGGAGCGGCGCGAAGGCCGCAAGGCACGCTGCGCCTGCGGCCGCAAAGCAGGCGCTGATCACCCCGCAAACCATAGCCGTTTTGTTTTCGGATGCGTCTTTGGCGGAGCAGCTTGCGCGGAGCGGTGCGACCATGCTCCTGTACGAGCCGCGCGATTTGCGCGCGGCTCAGCTGGAGGCGGCGCTTGCCGCGCTGCCGGCAGGCACATGGCTGGCGTTTCCACCGCAGTTGAGCGGAAGCGCTTTGCAAGCGGTCATGCAGCTGCTTGAGCGTCACCGCGACACGCTCGGCGGCGTGGTGGCCGCAAACTTGGGCGAGCTTGCGCTGCCCGTTGATTTGCCTGTGATCGCGGGCGAGGGCGTGCCTGTCACCAACGCGCTGGGCATGCGTGCGCTGAGCGAAACCCCAGCGCGGGGTTTTACGCTCTGGCCGGAATGGACGCGCACGGAGCAAAGCGAAATACAGCCCTTTTTGCTGCCTTGCTTGCTGAAGGTCTACGGGCGGGAAACACTCATGCTGCTAAACCATTGCCCCGCGCGCGTGCTGCGCGGTTTGGGGGCGGGTGGAAAAAAGCCTAGCGCAGAGGGCTGCGCGCTGTGTACGGAGCCGGAAATGGCCTGCGGGAAGCATGGCGCGGAGCTTGTGGATCGCAAGGGCTACCATTTTCCGCTGATGAGGACGATGATGCCCGAAGGCTGCGTGCTGAATGTGCTCAACGCGCTGCCTACCGATTTGAGCGCCAATGAGGCGGAGCGCCGGGCGCTTGGCGCGGGGATGCTGCTGCGCTTTACCACCGAAACAAAAGAGGAACAGCTTGCACTGACGCGTGCATTTGCTGGGCTTGCGCAGGGAGCGCCCGCGCGGGCGGCGCAAGGACAAACCACAATGGGCCATTGGCTGCGGGGCGTTGAATAGCGCCCATATGCGGCCTTTGGAAAGGAGCTCGCCATGGAAGAAAATCGCGCGCTGCGGGTTTTGGAGTTTACCAAGATCCGCGAACGCCTCTCCGCGCTTGCCATTACGGAAATGGGCGCGGAAAAATGTTTATCCCTAACCCCTTATACAGATTTTTCGGAAATTCGCCGCGCATTGGATGAAACCGAGGAGGCCACGGTGCTGCTCACCTATTTGGGCGGCAACCCGCTGGTCGCCTTTGGCGACGTGCGCGAGCAGATCACGCTTGCGCAAAAGGGCGCCTGCCTAAGCCCGCGCGCCTTGATGAACGTTGCGGAATCCCTGCGAGCGGCGCGGGCGGCACGCGGCTCGCTCATAAAGGAGCGGGAGGACACGCCGATATTGACCAACCTTGCCAGCCGCCTGACGGCGCTGGAAAGCGTGGAAAACGCGATTAACAACGCCATCATGAGCGAGGATGAAATTGCGGATCGCGCCTCTACGGAGCTGTACCAGATTCGGCGGCAGATTCGCGGCGCAAACGAGCGCATGCGCGAAAAGCTCAGCCAGATGATCCGCAGCTCCTCGTTCTCCAAAAACCTACAGGATTCCATCATCACCATGCGCGGAGATCGCTACTGCATTCCCGTAAAGGCCGAATTCCGCGCGAACGTGCCCGGCCTGGTGCATGACCAGAGCGCCACAGGCGCTACGCTCTTCATTGAGCCGATGGTGGTGGTGGAGCTTGGAAACGATTTGAAGCAGCTTCGCGTTAAGGAGCAGCAGGAGATTCAGCGCGTGCTGCAAGCGCTGTCCGATAGCCTGTCGCCGTATGCCGAGGCGCTTTTTACCAACATGGAGATTTTGACGCATTTGGATTTTGCGTTTGCAAAAGGGCTGCTTTCGCGCGAGCAGCGCGGCGTGCTGCCAAAGATCAATCAGCGCGGTTTTTTGAAGATCGTGCGCGGGCGGCATCCGTTGATTGATCCTGAAAAGGTGGTTCCAAGCGATTTGTGGCTGGGCGATCAATTTACCGCGCTTATCATCACCGGCCCCAATACAGGCGGCAAGACCGTTACGCTCAAAACCGTCGGCCTGTTTACGCTGATGATGCAATCCGGGCTGCATGTGCCTGCCGATTTGGGTACGGAGCTTGCGGTCTTTGGACGCGTCTTTGCCGATATTGGCGATGAGCAGTCCATTGAGCAGTCGCTTTCCACGTTCTCCTCGCATATGACAAACATCGTGAGCATCGTTAACGCCATGCGCGATAACGACCTCGTGCTTTTTGACGAGCTAGGCGCGGGCACCGATCCCACCGAGGGCGCGGCGCTTGCGCAGAGCATCCTTTGCAGCCTGCTAAAGCGCGGCATTCGCACCATGGCGACCACGCATTACAGCGAACTGAAGGTATTTGCGCTGAGCACGAAGGGCGTGGAAAACGCGAGCGTGGAGTTCGATTTGGAATCCCTTCGCCCCACCTACCGGCTTTCTATTGGCATTCCGGGCAAAAGCAACGCGTTTGAGATTTCGCGCAAGCTTGGCCTGCCGGATGAGCTGATCGCAAACGCCAAAGAGCTGCTCTCCAAGGAGGACATCCGCTTTGAGGACGTCATCGCAAACGCCGAGTATCACCGGCAGGTGGCGGAGCGCGAGCGGCAGATGGCCGAGGAAACGCGCCGGGAAACCGTAAAGCTGCGCGATGAGGCCGACCGCTTGCGCCGGGAGCTGGAGCAGGGTCGCCAAAAGAGCATGCAAAAGGCAAAGGACGAGGCGCGCCATGTGCTGGAAAACGCCCGCCGCGAGGCGGATAGCATTTTGGGCGAGCTAAAGGCGATGAAAAAGCAGGCGCAGACGCCCGAGCATGAGATGCAACGCTTGAAAAAGCGCATGGAGGATGGCATTGACGCGCTGAGCGAGGGGCTTTCTCAGCCTAGCAACGTCAACTTTACCCCGCCCAAAAAGGTGCGCGTTGGGGAAAATGTAGAAATTGTACACCTCAAGACGCGCGGCACGGTGCTCTCTTTGCCGGATAGCAAGGGCGAGGTGCAGCTGCAAGTGGGCATCATGAAAATGAAGGTTCATTTGAGCCAGCTGCGGTTAATGGAGCCTGCTAAGGAAAAGGCCTCCCGCGTGCTCACAAGCACCCTTTCCGCCTCGCGCAGCGTAGCCACGGAGGTGGATGTGCGCGGCATGGCGCTGGAGGAAGCGCTGAGCGCCGTGGACAGCTATTTGGCTGATGCGACTTTGGCGGGGCTTAACGAGGTAAGCATCATCCATGGCAAGGGTACTGGCGTTTTGCGTACAGGCATTCAGCGCTACCTGCGCACCCATATGAACGTACAAAAATATCGCGATGGCATCTATGGCGAGGGGGAGCAGGGCGTTACGATGGTCACCCTCAAATAGGCGAACCGTCCGGAAGCTTTGATTATGATCTGCTTGTGGTTTTGAAAGGTGGTTATCACGATGTCCGATAAGCAACGCATCTTGCTGGTGGACGACGATCTGAATATCAGCCATTTGGTGAGGCTCTATCTGGAAAAGGAAGGCTATGAGGTGGTGGAGGCCGCCCGCGGGGATACGGCGCTGGAGGCTTTTCGCGCGCAGCCGCCCGCGCTTACGCTGCTGGATGTGATGCTTCCCGGCATGGATGGCTTGCAGGTGCTCAAGGAAATACGCAAAACCAGCAAGATACCGGTTATTATGCTTACGGCAAAGGATGAAACCTTTGATAAGGTGCTGGGGCTTGAGCTTGGCGCGGATGATTACATCACCAAGCCCTTTGAAACCAAGGAGCTGGTGGCTCGCGTTAAGGCGGTGCTGCGCCGCGCCCCCGGCAGCGAGGGCGCAAAGGCGGACAGCGACGATGATACCTTGCGCTTCCCCGGCCTTACGGTTAGCCTTTCACGCTATGAGGTGACCTATGAGGGGCACGATGTGGAGATGCCGCCCAAGGAGCTGGAGGTGCTTTATTACCTGGCTTCCCACCCCAACATGGTCTTTACGCGCGAACAGCTTTTGGAACGCGTATGGGGCTTTGATTTCTTTGGCGACAGCCGCACCGTGGATGTACACATCAAGCGCCTGCGCGAAAAGCTGCCCGAGTGTGAACAGCACGGCTGGGAGATTCACACCGTGTGGCGTGTTGGCTATAAGTTCGAGCACAAAGCGAATTAGGCTGTTGCGCGGCGCTGCGGGAGGCTTGCCAACGCCCTGCGGAGAAAGGATGGCGGATCATGTTCCAAAGCATGTTTGATCGGCTGCTGGCGCTGTTTATGGCGGTCATTTTGCTGGTGGCGCTCATCAGCGCAGGATACTCGATGGTCTCCATCCGCTCAGCGATGGTGGAAAACCGGCTGGAGGGCTTGCTGGTGCAGGCGCGCGAGATCGCCTTCCTTGCCAGCCGCGTGAGCGATGGCACGCTGATTGACTACCTCAAGATCGATACGCCAACCATGGCCTATCTCCAATGGAAATCTCAAAATGTCTACGAGGAATACGGCGCTTATATTTTGATTGTGGATCGCAATGGTCGCGTGATGGATAACATGCAGTCTGCCGTGCTAGGCAGTACCGATGCGCTGGAAACCCTGGATCCGAGTGACGTTTCGGATGCGATGCGCGAGGTGCTAAAGGGTCAAGAGGTGCGCACGCGCATTACGCGCGCCTCCATGGGCGAGGTGTTCACCGTGGCGGTGCCCTTTGTGCAAGATAGCGCCGTGCTTGGCGCGGTATTCATCCATACGAGCGCGCAGGTCATCGAGGCGGAATATCGCGGGCTGCTGTTGCAGATCGCCTTTGGCTTTACGCTTGCGGTAATCGTTGCCATGGTTGGCACGGCGTTTTATACGCGTGGCATTGTAAAGCCGCTTACCGTGATTACTGGCGCGGCTGAAAACATGAGCCGCGGCAAGCTAAACGCGCGCGCGGAGGTGACCGGCGTGGTGGAGATTCGCCAGCTTGCGGGCGCGTTTAACGTGATGGCGGAAAAGCTGGAGCAGGTGGAGGAAAGCCGAAGGGAATTTGTGGCCAATGTGAGCCATGAACTGCGCTCGCCCGTGACCAGCATCCACGGATTTGTGGAAGGGATGCTGGATGGCACGATTCCCGAGCAGGATTATCGGCGCTATTTGCAAATCGTATTTGACGAAACCAACCGCCTCAAGCGCTTGATTGCCGATCTTTTACAGCTCAGCCGCATGGATAAGGGCGTGGACAAGCTGCAATGGTCGGATTTTGACTTGAACGAGATGATTCGCCGCGTGCTGATTGGTCGAATGAACGATATCGAACAAAAAACATTGAATGTACAATTGGATTTTGTACGCGAGCCATGCGCCGTACATGCGGATAGCGACCGCATTGCGCAGGTCGTACTGAATATTGTGGATAATGCGTTGAAGTTTGTTGTGAAGAATGGCAACTTGACAATACGCACCTCCTTGTTGCATGATACCATTATCGCGGTGGATGTGTTGAATGATGGCGAACCCATCGCTCCGGAGGATGGGCCGCGCGTTTTTGAACGGTTTTACAAGGCCGATAAAGCGCACACCTCTGGCAAGGGGACTGGGCTTGGCTTGAGCATATGCAAGCAGATCATGGACATGCACGGGCAGACCATTGCCGTGCTGGCTCTTGAGCATGGCGCAGGCTTCCGTTTTACCTTGCAGCTGGCAAAGCGCCCCGAGCCGCCAAAGCTGGAAGCATAACCGCGCGGCGCGGGTACGAAGGAGGATAAAGAATGGAACGCCATATCTTTTTGATAGGGATGCCTGGTAGCGGCAAAAGCGCCTTGGGTAGGCGGGTTGCGGCTAAGCTGCAAACGCCCTACCTCGACACGGACGTCTACCTGACCGAAGCCACGGGGATGAATACGGCGCAGCTCTACAGCGCCTTTGGCGAACAAGCTTTTCGCGATGGCGAAACGCGCCTGTTGCAGGAGCTGGCAGGCGCTACGCCGGGCGTGATTTCCACGGGAGGCGGCGTATGCCTGCGCGATATGAACCGCCGCCTCATGCGCAACCATGGCTTGATTGTGCTGATCGACCGCCCGATTGATGATATCATGTTGGATATCCGCGCCGAAAAGCGCCCCTTGCTTGCGCAAAAGGGGCGTGAGGAGATTGAGCGCATTTACAACGAGCGCATGCCCATTTACAGAAGCGCTGCCGATATTGTGATGGACAACGGCAACGGCTTTCACAACGGGCTTGCCTCGCTGGAGGAAATCGTGCGCCGCTACGCCGCTAACTGATTTTACAAATGAGAGGAAGCTGCTTTTGATGAACCATCAGCTGTTGGAGCACCGCTTGGATTGCCTGACCAAGGCATACAAGATTCCCGCATGGGGTTTTGTGGTCTATCATCACCAGCGCGAGGTGTTTCGCAGGCTGGGCGGCTACTCCGATTACGCCGCTACCGTGCCCACCGCAAAGGATGACGTGTACTGGCTTTATTCCATGACCAAGCTTGCCACCTGCGCGGCGGCCATGCGGCTTTGGCAGGAGGGAAAGCTGCGCTTGGAGGATGAGGTATCCGCTTATCTGCCCGCGTTTGCGAACGTGCGCGTGAAGGATGGCGGCACGCTGCGTCCACCCAAAACGCCGCTTACGGTTTTTCACCTGTTCACCATGACCGGCGGGCTGGATTACGATAACGCGCCTTTGCTGAACAGGAGCGGCGATGCTGCCACGCAGGACGCGCTTGTGAATGCCATTGCGGAAAAGCCGCTGCTGTTTGATCCCGGCACGCAATACCTCTATAGCCTATCCCACGATGTGCTGACGGGGGTGATTGCGTCGGCGAGCGGCATGCCTTATGAACAATATCTGCAAACGACGCTCTTTGCGCCGCTGGGCATGACGGAAACGCGCTTTTTGACGTGCGCGGCGGATTGCCCGCGCCTAAGCGCGCAATATCAATATCAAAGCGGCGCGATTGTGCCCTATACCATGGAAAACAACTATGTGTTTTCGCCTGCCTACCGCTCAGGCGGCGCGGGGCTGTGCTCCACGCTTGACGATTATATCCTGCTGCTGAACGCGCTGGCAAATGGCGGCGTGGGCGCAAATGGCGCGCGCATCCTAGCGGAGGAAAGCGTGCGTGAAATGACTGTGAACCGCCTCAACCCTGCCCAACAGGAAACGTTTACGGCGTGGCGGCCCGGCTACGGCTATGGCCTAGGCGTGCGCACCCGCGTGCAGGATGCTTCCAACCCGGAGCATTGCGTGGAGTTTGGCTGGGATGGCGCGGCGGGCGCTTATGGCTTGATGGATTTGGGCAATCATTTGGCGGTGCTGTACATGCAGCATGTGCGCTTTTGCGCCCCGGCCAACAGCGTGCATAACGCCCTGCGCGAAACGGTCTACGAGGCGCTGAGAACGTGATAGCGAGAAGCCCCGGGAAACGCCCTTAGAGATGAATACAAAACTCAGAGAGCTCCAGCGTAGAACCGCCGAAGCTTTCTTTTTGAATGCGCCCGGTGCGGGAAAAACCCATATACTCGTAAAAGCCCTCAGCGCTGAGGTTGCGCGTAAACGCCCAAAGGAAGGCATCCTCGCAGCCCAAGCTTTGCAGCTTGCATAGGGCGGCTCGCATGAGCTGCTTGCCATAGCCTTGCCCCATCGCCCCGGGCAAGAGATAAATGCTGATGATTTCGCCATAGCCTTCGCGCTCCGCTTCGCGGGCAAAATCCACCATCGAGGTGCCCACAATCGCGCCATCCACAAACAAACCCAGCGATTTGGAGGGAGCGGCGCGCAGCATGGAGCTCCAGCGGTCATGCGTCAGCTTGTCCAAATAGCGCTGGGGAAGCAGGCCGCGATAGGTATGCTTCCAGCTTTCGGCGTAAATGCGCCCCACTTCATCAAAATCATCCTGTGAAGTTAGCTCGCGGATGGTCAGCATGCGACATCCTCTTTTCTTACCGGCAGCCCGCCGAAGGAAAACCGTCAGACCTCGCCGCGCAGACAGGTTAGGAGTGCCTCGCAGACGGTGTCTACTTCGTCCATGCGCAGGTAGGGGTGCATGGGCAAGGAGAGCACGCGCTCAGCGGCGAAAACGGCGTTTGGATAATCAGCGTCTGTAAATGCGCGGTCGGCATAAGCAGTTTGCTGATGGATGCAACGCGGGTAGTAGATCATTGTAGGAATGCCCTGCGCCTTGAGCGCGGATTGCACGCGTGCGCGCTGAGCGCTGTCGCGAAGGAGAATGGTGTACTGTGCCCAGCTGCTGGTGAAGCCGTTGCGCACCGTTGGCGTAGCCACGGCGTTGGAAAGCGCGGCGGTATATCGGTCGGCAATGGTGTTTAGCGCGGCAAGCTCATAGCCGCGCAGCGCATGGAGCTTCGGCAGTAAAATGCCTGCCTGAAGCGTATCCAAGCGCGAGTTCATGCCGATGCGCTGGTTATCGTACTTATCGGTTACGCCGCGCCCGTTGGCGCGTAGGGAGCGCAGGAGCGCATCCTGCGCGGCGCTGTCCACAAAGATCGCGCCGCCGTCGCCATAGCAACCCAGCGGCTTGGCGGGAAAAAACGAAGTGATGGCCGCGTCGCCAAACGCGCACGCTTGCCTACCATTGATGCTGCCGCCATATCCCTGCGCCGCGTCTTCAAGCAGCAGCAGTCCGTAACGCTTGGCAATGGCCGAGATGCGGGGATAATCGGCGGGCTGACCAAAGAGGTCAACCGCGATGATCGCGCGCGGCTTTTGCACGCCCTGCGCAAGCGTGCGTTCGATGGCGGCCTCCAGCGCGTCCGGGGACATGTTGAACGTGTGCGGATCAATATCCACCGGCACGATTTCCGCGCCTACTGTGGTGGCGCAGCCCGCGGAGGCGAAGTAGGTGAAATCCGCCACATAAACAGCATCGCCAGCATGGACGCCCCATAGCTGTAGGGTGAGCACAAGCGCATCCGTGCCGTTGCCGCAGGTCACGCAATGGGCGCGATTGACATCGGCGGCAAGCTGGCCTTCCAGCGCAACGACCGGTTCGCCCAAAATAAAATGCCCACTGCGGATGACGTCCGCGATTTGCGCGTCGATCTCCCGCTTTAGCGCGTTGTATTGCGCGCCCAAATCATGAAATTCCATGGGGATCGCCGTCCCTTCCCAAAAATTGATGAAAGCAAAAAGCCGCTTAGCCTTCCCGCAGCCCATCGCCGTCCGGCACAAAGCGCCGCTGACACGCGGGGCAGACAAGGCTTTGCGGCAATCGCTCGCCGCAGGTGCATACAAAGCCCTGTTGGCGTGCGGGCATGCCTAACATGAGCGCGTGCGCGGGCACGTCCGCCGTTACCACCGCGCCAGCGCCAATCATGGCGCAAGCTCCGATGCGGTGACCGCATACGATGGTCGCGTTCGCGCCGATGGACGCGCCGTCATCCACGATGGTGGGCACAAAATGCTCGTGCCCTTTGGGATATTTGGCGCGGGGGGTGAGATCGTTGGTGAATACGCAGCTCGGCCCGCAGAATACGCCGTTGCCCAGCGTAACGCCTTGGTACAGGCTGACGTTGTTTTGAAGCTTGCAGTCGTCACCGACCACAACGCACTGCCCGATGTAGCAGTTTTGGCCGATGGAGCAGTTGCGCCCTATGCGACAGGTGCCTTCCACATGACAGAAATGCCATATGCGGGTGCCGTCGCCAAGCAACGCGCCTTCCTCCACAATGGCGCTGGGATGCACGTAGGCGTTCAAAAGGCCACGCTCCTCTCTTGCATAGAACGGCATGCACCGCAATGAAAATGCGGTGCATGCAGCGGCTATGCGCTGCTTACAACAGCGTTCAGGCGTCAAAGCGCCCGGCAAAATCCACAGTAGCGCAATCGCCTAACGGCAGCTTGACCGGGGCGTGCGTGGCGGCGGAAAGATAAATTGCCAGCACCAGCTCCAGCGAGCGCATGCCCGCCTCCCCGTCCACATAGGGCGGGCGATCGTTTTCGATTGCGTCAATCACATCGGCATAGAGCGGCGTATGACCATAGCCGTACACGTTGGGCGGGTTTTCGGCAAACATCATCTTGATGGTGGCGGGGTCGCCGCGCCCATCGCGGAAATCCCACTCCTCAATGATGTTGACGCTCTTGCCGCCAGCCTTTACCGTGCCGTTTTCGCCAAAAAGATACAGCGTTTCCTCCAAGTTGTGGGGGTAGACGCTGGTTGTGCCCTCTACAATGCCATATGCGCCGTTTTTGAAGCGGATCAGCGCCATGCCCAGATCTTCTGCCTCAATGTAACTGTGCATGAGATTATCGGTATAGGCCATCACCTCGTCTACCTCTCCGCCCATCATCCAGCGCAGGAGGTCGATGTTGTGGATGCATTGGTTCATCAAAGCGCCGCCATCGTGCGCCCATGTGCCGCGCCACGGCGCTTGCGTGTAATAATCCTGCCCGCGGTTCCAGCGCACATGCGCCGCCCCGTGCAGCATGCGCCCGAAGCGTTCCTCCTCCACTGCCGTGTGGATTTTTTGAATGGATTTGTTAAAGCGGTTCTGGTGGCAGGCGCAGAGCTTGACATGCGCCTTGTCCGCCGCCGCTACCAGCGCGCGTGCGTCGCGCATGCTAAGTGCCAGTGGCTTTTCGATAATCAGGCTGCTGCCAGCGGCGATACAATCAAGCCCAATGCTTGCGTGCGCGCCGCTTTCTGTGGCGATGGCTACAAGCTGGGGCTTTTCTTTGGCTAAAAGCTCGCGGTAGTCGGTGTAGCAGTGGATGCTGGCGCGCGTGTCGGCATTGACGGCGCTGAGCACCTGCTCCATGCACGCGGGCGCCCTATCGCATACCGCAACGATTTGTAGCTTTTCACCCTGTTTAAGCGCCGCCGCAATATGATTGGGCGCGATTCGGCCGCAGCCGATCAGCGCATAGCGAAGCCGTTCATGCATCAGGGAAACCCTCCTTTGTCTACGCTTACAGCACGCGGATATGATCGCGCTTTTCAATGTGCTTCATCACATTTTTGGTATCGAAAATCAGGCTGGCGTGCTCGGAAACCAGCTCGTAATTTACATTGGTGTGTGCGGTGGTAACCATTACCAGATCGGCGGCCTCCAGCGCGTCGGCGGTCAGCGCTGGGATGCTTTGGCACGTTTCGCCTTCATAGCTGTATTCAGGCACGAAGGGATCGTAATAGGAGACCTCCGCGCCTAGCTTGCGCAGGTGGGTAATCACACGCAGAGCGGGGCTTTCGCGGTAATCGTCAATATCCTGCTTGTAGGCAACGCCAAGCACAAGCACCTTTGCGCCGTTCATGGCCTTGCGCTGCTCATTAAGCGCGCCCATGGCACGCTGCGCGCAGTATTCGGGCATGCGGTCGTTGATGATCATGCTGCTTTCAATCATCGAGGTATGAAAGCCGAATTCCCGCGCCTTCCAGCTCAGGTAATAGGGATCAAGCGGGATGCAGTGCCCGCCCAAGCCGGGGCCGGGGTAGAAGGCCTGAAAACCATACGGTTTGCTCTTTGCCGCGTCCACAACCTCCCAGATATTGATACCCATGCGGTTGCAGAGAATAGCCAATTCGTTAATCAGGCCGATATTGACGTTGCGGTAGGTGTTTTCAAGAATCTTTTCCATTTCAGCCACGGCGGGGCAGCTCACGCGGTGTACGGGCGCTTCCAGCACGCATTCGTACAGCGTGGCTGCGATATCCGTGCATTCGGGCGTGACGCCGCCCACCACCTTGGGGGTGTTTTTGGTTTTGTAAACGCGGTTGCCGGGATCTACGCGCTCGGGCGAGAAGGCAAGGTAGAAATCAATGCCGCAGCGCAGGCCGGATTTTTCCAGAATGGGCTTTAAAAGCTCCTCCGTGGTGCCGGGATACGTGGTGGATTCCAGCACGATCAGCATGTCTTTGTGCATGTAGGGCATAATGCTTTCGGCGGAGGAACGCACATAGCTGATATCGGGCTGCTGGTGCTCGTCCAGCGGCGTGGGCACGGCAATGCATACGCAATCGCAAGACGCGACGGCGGCAAAATCCGATGTCGCGTGCAGCATGCCGCTTTGCACGATCTCTTCCAAATCGTGATCCACCACATCGCCAATATAGTTATGCCCCTCGTTGAGCATTTCCACCTTTTTTTGCTGCACATCAAAACCGATGACGTGAAAACCGGCCTTTGCCTTTTCCACTGCCAGCGGTAAACCAACATAGCCAAGACCCACAACACCAAGCGTTACCGTGCGGTCGAGTATTTTTTGTTTCAAAGAGGACATACAGGGAACCTCCTTCATTGAATCGGATGCGTGCGCGGCCTGTTGCACATTATAGCGCACAAGCTTTGGCAAGTCAACGAAGGCAACCGCTGCCGCCATGCTGGCGATATCAGTCGCGGGCGTACAGATCGCGCGTGTAGACCTTCTGCACAACATCGTCAAGCTCAGGGTTGCTGCGGTTGGCGACGATTACATCGCTCACGCGCTTGAACTCGTCCAAATCGGCAATGACGCGGCTGTTGAAAAACAGCGCGTCGCGCAAGGTGGGCTCGTAGACCACAACCTCCACGCCTTTTGCCTTGATGCGCTTCATGACGCCCTGAATGGAGCTTTGGCGGAAGTTGTCGCTGCCGGTTTTCATGGTGAGACGGTAAATGCCTACGATGGGTGCCTGCTTGCCGGGATAGCCCGCCTGATGCAAAATGCGCTCGGCGATAAAATCCTTGCGGGTGCGGTTTGCGTCCACAATTGCGCCGATGATGTTGTTGGGGACTTGATCGTAATTGGCCAACAGCTGCTTGGTATCCTTGGGCAGGCAGTAGCCGCCATAGCCGAAGGATGGGTTGTTATAATGGGTGCCTATGCGCGGGTCAAGGCATACGCCATCGATGATTGCCTTGGTATCCAGCGCGCGCACCTCGGCATAGGTATCCAGTTCATTAAAGTAGCTCACGCGCAGGGCAAGGTAGGTGTTGGCAAAAAGCTTGACGGCCTCGGCCTCCGTGGGGTTCATGAACAGCGTGGGAATGTCTTGCTTCATAGCGCCCTGCTGCAAAAGCTCCGCGAACGTCCGCGCGTGCGCGCACAGCTCCGCGTTTTCCATGGGAGCGCCCACGATGATGCGCGAAGGATAGAGATTGTCAAAAAGCGCCTTGCTTTCGCGCAGAAATTCCGGGCTGAACAACAGGCGCTCGGTATGGAAGCGCGCCTGCATGGCGGCGGTAAAGCCAACCGGCACGGTGGATTTCACCACCATCACCGCGTGGGGGTTGAGCGTGAGTACCTGCTCAATGACACTTTCCACGGAAGAGGTATCAAAGTAGTTCTTTTGCGGGTCGTAGTTAGTGGGGGTGGCGATGATGATGAAATCCGCATCGCGATAGGCGCAAGCGCCATCCAGCGTGGCCGTTAGGCGCAGGGGCTTGGTGGCGAGGTATTCTTCGATTTCCTTGTCCACAATGGGGGATTGACGGCGGTTGATCATCGCTACCTTTTCGGGCAGGATATCCACGGCGGTGACATCGTTGTGTTGGGAGAGCAGCACCGCGATGGATAGGCCTACATAGCCAGTACCAGCGACTGCGATTTTCATCAGTATTTGTCTCCTTGCTCGCTTTGTTTTTCTGAATGGAAGCATTTCTTTCAGAAGCGTATATTACAGAAAAATGAAGAAATCGCATTCAAGACGGCCATTGTACAACCGCCGTTTGCGATCTGCCCTGCGGCCAAAGGAACGCTCAAATGCCGCGTCGGATGTGATTACGCCCATTTTCCAGCCGGGGTGGCGCTTGAGCAGCATGCCTAGCTCACGGTACAGCTCACGCGCGTGCCGTTGATCGCTCAGGCGCTCGCCATAAGGCGGGTTGAGCAGAAAAACACCAGGCTCGCCCGGCACGTTTAGGCTGCGCAGATCCGCGCAGCTCGTGGGAATGCGACCCTCAAAGCCGGCCTGACGGATATGCTTTTCACAAAGCGCAAGCGCTTGGGGGTCGATATCGCTGCCGGAGATCATAAAGGACGCGCCGTTTTCGGCCTGCGCCTCGGCGCGCAAAGCGTCCATCTCCGCGCGCGGCATAAAGGGGTATTCCTCGCACGCAAAAGCACGGCTATAACCGGGCGCACGCGCCGCCGCCTTGATGGCGGCCTCAATGAGCAGCGTTCCCGTGCCGCAGCAGGGGTCATAAAGCGGCTGTGCCATGAGCCACGGGCTTAAATCCACAAGGGCGGCGGCGAGCGTTTCGCGCAAGGGCGCCTCGCCGTTCCATGTGCGGTAGCCGCGCCGGTTGAGCGCTTCGCCGCTCATATCCAGCGTTACGCGCACCTGATCGCGTACGATGGCGATATCGATGGGGAAGCGCGCGCCGGTTTCGGGCAGCTGCGTAACGCCAAGCGCGCGCTGCATGCGTGCCACAATGGCCTTTTTGCCCACGGCTTGGCAATCGCGCACGCTCATGAGCTGGCTGCGCACGCATTTGCCGCTGACATGGATCATGGCGTCCTTGGGCAGCAAACGCTCCCATTCAATGGTGCTTATCAACTGAAATAAATCCTCAAAGCTGAGGGCCTGACCCTCGGCGAGCACCATCAATACACGGTCGGCGGTGCGTAGCCACAAGTTCGCCTTGAACGCTTGCGCGAGCGTGCCGCTGAAACGCGCGCCGCCCTGCTCCGCCTTTGCGGGAATTCCAAGGCGCTTGAGTTCGTTTGCCGCTACGCCCTCCAAGCCAAAGGCCGCGCTGGCCAAAAAGACAAAATCCATGCGTTGCTCCTGTTCTGATCGACAGTTTTTGTCGATGCTGGTCTATTATAGCATGGAGAGTGGCGCGGAGCAAGAGCGCGCGGCGTATGCGCACGAATGTGAACGCAAGACGGACGCGTGCCTCAAAAGCAGCGGTTTTTTTCCGTTTGCCGCTCGCTAATAGGCCGCTAATGGCGCGGCTAATTCTTTTGACTTTAGCGTGTGGCAATGATATAATATCATCCACGGTCATGGCGCTTTCTGCCATAAAACGGCCTGTCATATTAAGGAGGAAATGGCGTGGATATTGGGGCAATCTTACAGGAGCTATTCGCAGGCGTTACCTATCTGGTAACGGGAGAAGGGCTTAAATCCTTGCTGATGTTCGTGATTGCGGGCATTCTCATCTACTTGGCCATAAAAAAGGACTATGAACCGGCACTGCTGCTGCCAATCGGCTTTGGCGCGATTCTGGCAAACCTTCCACCTGTGATTGATGCGGTAACGGGCAACCCCGCCGCGAGCGTGCTGGGCACGGAGGGCTTTCTTACGGTATTATTCAATTCCGGCATCAAAAATGAGCTGTTCCCGATCCTCATTTTTATTGCCGTGGGTGCAATGATCGATTTTTCGCCCCTGCTCAAGGATCCCTCGATGATCTTTTTTGGTGCGGCGGCGCAGTTCGGCATCTTCGCGACCTTCTTGGTTTCCTTGGTGCTGATCCCAATCGTGCTGCCGGCTACGGCGGGTAACGATAGCCTCATCATTCGCCTTGCCTCCGCTATTGGCATTATCGGCGCGGCAGACGGGCCCACCACGCTCTATGTGGCGAACCACTTCAAGCTTGTGGACTATATGGCGCCGATCTCCGTGGCGGCATACAGCTACATGTCGCTTGTGCCGGTGATTCAGCCGCCTGTTATTCGTGCGCTGACCACCAAGAAGGAACGCATGATCCGCATGAACTACAGCGAGGAGCGTGCCTCCAAGACCGCTCTGATTTTCTTCCCGGTATTGGTGACGATTGTCTCCGGTGTAATTGTTCCCATGAGTGCGCCGTTGGTTGGCAGCCTCATGTTCGGCAACCTGATCCGCGAGTGCGGCGTGCTGGAACGGCTGAGCAAGACCGCCCAGAACGAGCTTGCTAACCTTGTAACCATCCTGTTGGGCATTACAATTGGCTCCACTATGGTTGCTAACAACTTCCTCCGCTTGGATACGCTGCTCATTATGGGCTTGGGTCTGTTCGCGTTTGTGTTTGATACCGCGGGCGGCGTGCTCTTTGCAAAATTCCTCAACCTCTTCCGCAAGAACAAGCTCAACCCCATGATTGGCGCGGCGGGCATTTCTGCCTTCCCCATGAGCGCACGCGTGATTCAGAAGATGGCAAAGGAAGAAGATCCTTACAACTTCATTTTGATGCAGTCCATCAGTGCCAACGTATCCGGTCAGCTTGGCTCTATCGTGGCGGGCGGCATGGTGATTACGCTGGTAGGCATGATGCTTGGCGGCGCGTGGTAGAAAACAGCGAGAGTAGTTAAAAGCTGGGAGCCTGATGAACCGTAACGGCATGCTCGCGGCTTTGAAAGGATGGTTATTTTGATGGCTATGCAATGGATTTCCACAATGAGCGACGCGGTCGCGGCTGCGGTTACGCAAGCCCCGGTATCTTCCGGGCTGGTGGCACTGCCGCTTTTTACCAAGGGAATTTTGACGACTGTAATCGGCCTGCTGGGCGTATTTTTGGTGCTGGCACTGTTCTTCGGGATGATTAAGCTGATGCAGTTCATCAAGCCCAAGCAAGAATCCTAGGAGGCGTGTGCATGTATACACAGCAAGAATTGAAGGACGTGAGCAGGCAGCTCAAAAAGCGATGGTGGGTGGTCGCGCTGCCTGCCGCGCTGGTTTTGGCAGCGGCGGTGGTGATCTTCGTGATCGGTCAGCTTTCACGCAATGATCAGATGTGGATTGTGACAACCGCGCTCACGATCGTTAGCGGCGGATATTTCGTGTTTCTCTATGGTGTGTACGTGCGACCCATGCGCCTATATCGCAAGCATGTGGATTACATGCTTAACGGCCGCAAGCGCGAAACCACGGGCGTGCTAAAGGACTTTGCCGCTGACACAAGCGATAAGGAGGGCGTGGAGTGCTACGCTATGCTCCTGAACGTTGGTGAGCGCGACGATGAAGAAGATGACCGCCTGTTCTATTATGACGTGCATAAGCCCAAGCCCACCATGCCGCTTGGCTCGTGCATCACTGTCACCAGCAACGATCGCATGGTCGCGGATGTCAAACTGGCATAAGCGTCCTCTATGCGGTACAGGAAAGGTCGAGATGTCCATGGCTTCTCAGTCCCAACCACCCATTTTGGTGCTGGTTACGCTGCAACGTGCCTGCGCGCGCTTGATTCGTACAGGTATTGATATGGCGTTTCAGCAAAATGCGCCCATGCTGGTGCTGCATATTGCGCCTAAAAATGGGAAAGCGATGGGGGAACCAAGCATCAACGCGAAGGCGTTGGACTACCTGTATGCGCTATCGGGGGAGGCGGGTGCGGAGATGTGCGTGCTCACCTCTGATGTGCCTGTAACCGCCATGGCAAATTATGCGCAACAGCATGGCGTCAAACAGGTCATTATGGGCGGTGGGCAGCAAGCCAGCGGCATTGCTGAAACGTTAAGCCAGCTCTTGCCGGGCGTGGAGGTTTCCATTTTGATGGAAGAAGACGCCTCCGCTTAGCTTATGCGATCAAACGATGATTCAATGGAATCCGCTTCTTGGTAAGCGGCAATGAGCAGCGTGCCCTGCGCGACGGAAATGCGCGCGGGTTCCACGCTGCTTTTGATATGGTTGCTTACGCCTAGGGGAAGCTGGCAGGTGAGAACGGCGTTTGTGAGCGGATAGGCCAGGCCGCGCAGCGTGACGCCGGTGGCTTGCTCGCCTAGGCAAAATACGCTGACAATGGCGTTCTGCGGCAGAAGTGGCAGAATGAGCGTGCCGTTGGTAAGCGTCTCATAATCGCATGCTCTGTCAATCAACCGTAGCGTCGCACCGCGGCGGCTGTAGCCGCACATGCTTTGCAGATTGGCCAGCAGGTGATCGATGCGCCCGCCGCCGCAGCCGTACAGCCGGAAGTCGCGATACCCGCGCGCCCAGCCCTCGGCCAGCGCAAGGCCGGTATCGGTATCGTCCTTTTGCACGGGATAGCGCAATATTGGCAGGTCTTGCGGCAGATTGTTAAGATCTCCAATGGAATCAAAATCCCCAAGAAGCAGATCGGGCTTTATGTGAAGCGCCTGTAATGCGCGGTAGCCGCCGTCCGCCGCGATTACCAGCGCGTCTGCTTGGGGCGCAAGGCCGCGCGGCACAAAATCCCCCGCGCCTACGATATAGCATGTCCCCATATGCGCACCTTCCTTCCCGCCTATTGTAGCACGCACATTCCCCCTTGACAATCCGGCGGCAGGTCGCTATAATCAAACGCGTGTGAAAACACAAGGGGTGCTGACATTTGTTGGCTGAGATCGGGCATTGCCCGGGACCCTCGAACCTGATCCGGGTAATGCCGGCGTAGGAAGCAGAGGAATATTTCCTTGAAAGCTCGCGCTGCATCACCCGCAGCTGCGGGAATTTTTAGTTTGGAGGAAATGTTTCATGGATCAAAAATCGATTCGGCGCTTGGTGGAATGCGCACTTCTCATCGCAATTGGCACGGTGCTCAGCTTGTTTGATTTCAAAGGCCCATGGGCGCTGGGTGGAGGCATCACTGTGTGCAGCATGCTGCCGCTGGTGATGATTGCCCACCGCCATGGCACCAAATGGGGCGTGATTTCGGCGCTGCTCTATAGCCTGCTTCAGCTGCTGCTAGGCTTGAGCAACGTGCAGTACGCGCCCAATGCGCTGGTTGCCGTTGGCATCATTGCGTTGGATTACGTGCTGGCGTTTACGGTGATCGGCTTTTCGGCCTGCTTTAATCACGTGATCAAGGATCGCCGTTGGTCGATCGTGGCAGGGATTGCGGTTACGTTCCTTGGCCGCTTCGTGTGTCATTTCCTGAGCGGCGTATTGATCTGGGAGGCGCTTTGGCCCAATGCGCTCAGCTGGGCGCCGGCGCTGTGGTCGTTCGTGTACAACGGCTCTTACATGCTGCCTGAGATTATCATCACGGCTTTGGCGGCGTTTGTGAGCTACGCGCCGCTCAAAAGATTTTGGACCGGCGAGGATCTGGCAAAATAGGAGCTGGAGCACGCCTGCGCATAGGAGAAGAGCGAAGCCTTACCGGGAGCGGGGGAGAGACGATCTCTCCCGCCCCGCCGCTTCACTCTTTTTTTGTGCCGAAAAATCCGTTGCGCATCCGCGATGATTCCAGTATACTATATTCCAATAAGGAGGGAGGGTTTCCTATGCATCATTTTTTCGCGTATCTGGATCGGCTCAAGCTCATCCGCCGCTGGGGGCTGATGCGCAACACCGTGCAGGAAAACGATATGGAACACAGCATGCAAACTGCGCTCATCGCGCATGGTCTGGCGGTGCTTGGCAAAACGCATCACCAGCGAGATATCAACCCCGAGCATGTGCTGGCGTTGGCGCTGTACCACGATGTGGGTGAGGTGATCACGGGTGATCTGCCCACGCCCGTCAAATATCGCAACCCGATGATCAAGGACGCTTATACCCAAATTGAGACCAACGCGCGGGAGCAGCTGATGAACATGCTGCCGCAGGACATGCGTTCAGGCTTTCGCGCGTATGTGCAGCCGGATGAAACCACGTACGAGTGGCGGCTGGTGAAGGCGGCGGATCGCATTAGCGCATACCTGAAATGCGTGGCCGAGGAAAAGATGGGAAATTGCGAATTTGCGCAAGCGAAGCTCACCATCTATGACAGCATCAATCAGAACGTGCTGCCCGAGGTGCATGAGTTCATGCGGGAGTTTGTGCCTAGCTTTAGCCTTTCGCCGGATGAACTGAGCCGCACGTAAGAGCGGCCGGTTTTCCTTGACGTGCGCGGCTTATTTCTGATCGGACAGGCCAAGCAGGTAGTCCGCGCTGACGTGATAGAAGCCGCAAAGGGTGATCAAATGACGAATGGGTAGCTCGTTAACGCCGTTTTCATAGCGGGAATAGGCTTGTTGCCGCGTGTCCAGCACGAGGGCGAGGTCTGCTTGCGTTAAATCACGGCCTTCGCGGAGCTCCCGCATGACTTCATGATACGGTCGCATCAAGAATCACCTCTTACCATCACATTCCGAATGAAGAATAATGCATAACGATTTCAATGAATATATATTATTATATACCAAATTGTCGGAAAACGCAATTGATTTTCCACGGAATGCAAAGCAACAAAACGAAAATGCTACTGATACGCTTCGCTCGTTCACACAAAAAAACCGCAGCGTCTGATCGCTGCGGTTTGCTTGTAAAAAAGAGAAGAAACACGGTGCCGCTCCTATTTGGGGGAATCAGTTTCCGCATTCGATTGAGATTTGGTTGAATAGCGTCAGCACATCCTCCAATTTGATGCTGGCTTTTTCTTCGCCCTGCTTGTCAAGCTTGATATGCCCCTCGTGCAGCATCAACAGCCGATCGCCATATTCCAGCGCATAGCGCAGGTTATGTGTGACCATGAGCGTCGTTAAGCGCTTCTGGCGCACAATGCGATCCGTGAGGCGCATGATGACTTCGGCGGTTTTGGGATCAAGCGCGGCGGTGTGCTCGTCCAAAATCAGAAATTCGATGGGCGTGAGCGTGCTCATGAGCAGCGCCAGCGCCTGACGTTGCCCGCCGGAGAGCGCGCCGACGCTAACGTTGAGCTTGTCTTCTAGGCCAAGGCCAAGCTCCTTTAACATTTCGCGGTAAGCATCCACGCGCCGCCGATTGACCCCGCGCGTGATGCCAAAGGACTTGCCCTTGTTATCGGCCATGGCCATGTTCTCCAGCAGCGTCATGCTGCCGCAGGTGCCCATGGCGGGGTTTTGGTAAACGCGACCAATGGTGCGGTAACGGTTGAAATCCTTTACTTTGCTGATATCACTGTCACCCATCAGAATTTGCCCCTCGTCTACGGGGATGGAACCGCACAGGATGTTGAGCATGCTGGTTTTGCCGCTGCCATTGGAGCCGACCACGCTTACAAACTGGTGATCGGGAATGGAAAGATCGAAGTGGCGGAAAAGGCAGGTTTCATTGACGCTGCCGGGGGAATAAACCTTGCTGATATCGCGCAGCTCAAGCATGGAATTTCACCTTCTTCCTTTGCGTGCCGCCGAGGATGAGGATCAGCAGGAACAAAACGGCAGTGACAAGCTTCAAATCCTGCGGTACCAGGCCCATGGAAAGCGCGGCGGCTACGCATGCCTTGTAAATGACGCTGCCAATGATTGCCGCCGTGGTGCCCTTGATGAAGGTCATGTGCTTGAAAAGGTTTGTGCCGATGATGACCGCCGCAAGGCCAAATACAATTGCGCCAGTACCCATGGAGATATCGAACACGCGGTTCTTTTGCGCCATCACTGCGCCTGCGAGCGCGACCAACGCGTTTGCGATGGCGAGACCCTCTATTTTTACCGCGCCGCTATCGCGCGCCAAGGTTGCTACGACCATCGGGTTATCGCCCGTGGCGCGCAAAAGAAAGCCCGCCTTGGTTTTCATAAATGCGTCAAGAAGAAGCTTTACCAGCACTACGATGGCTAGCACCACCAAAATTTTGCCGTACGGCTGCAAAAAGGCGGGAAAGGCCTTGGTAAAGCCATTGTCAAACAGCGTTTCCATATTGAAAAACGGCAGGTTGGCGCGCCCTGCAATGCGCAGGTTGATGGAGTACAGCCCCGTCATGGTGATGATGCCGCTTAACAGGTCGCGCACATGGCATTTGACATGGATGAGACCCGTCACAAGCCCTGCCGCCGCGCCCGCAAGCGTGGCTACGACCAGCGTAAGTGCCGGGGGCATGCCGTTTACCGTGAGAATAGCGCTCACCGCCGCGCCTAGCGGGAAGGAGGAATCCACAGTCAAATCCGGGAAGTCGAGGATGCGGTAGGTGATCAGCACGCCCAGCGCGAGCAGCGCGTAAATCAGCCCTTCCTCCAAAATGCCGATGAGAATACCCATGAAACCAAGCCTCCAAATTCTTTGCCCTGAGGAATCCCCAATGCAGCCGCATCGCGATGCAGCCACATTGGGGAGCAAGGGCAGAGCCTTGTCAGGGCGTACCATTTGCAGTTTATTTTGATTCTGCCGTTACATCAATGCCGCGAGCCAGATCCGCTTGGGGAATCGTGATGCCCAGCGCAGCAGCAACGATGGGGTTGTAGCACATATCGCCGCCTTCGCTGGATAGGAAGGCGATATCGCCCGCGAACGCGCCGCCGAGCACCTGCGCCGCCATCGCGCCCGTCTGCTTGCCAAGGCTGATGTACTCCACGCCTTCGGAGGCGACGCAGCCGTTCTTGACCTGCTCTATTTCGCTGCCAAACACGGGTTTGCCAACGGCGTTCGCCTTGTCCAGCATCACGGCTAGGTAGCTCACAACGGTGTTATCGGTGAGGTTGGTCAGGCAATCCACCTGCCCAAGCAGGTTGTCCAGCGCAAGCGGGATATCCGCGCCGGTGGAAATGCCGGAGGGAACGATCTCAAAGCCATAAGCGGCGGCCTTTTCCTGATAGAGCTTGAGCTGGCTTTCGCTGTTGGTTTCGCTGGTGGTGTATAGAATGCCGATTTTGGAGGCTTCCGGCAGCAAGGAGCGGATCAGCTTGAGCTGCGCCTCCACGGGCAGCAGATCGCAGGTGCCGGTAACGGCCTTATCGCTCTTGCCATCGGCATTGGCGAGCATGGAGGCCACGGGGTCGCTTACGGCGGTGTAGATCACGGGGACGGCGCTGTCCATGCACGCGTTGAAAGCGGCCTGCGCCATAGGGGTGGCGATGGCGCACACGAGGTCGCACTCCTGCGCCATCTGCGCGGCGATTTGCTGGGCGAGACCCATATCGGTCTGCGCGTTTTGCACGATGAAGGTTACGTTATCGCCCTCGGTATAGCCTGCCTCCGCAAGCCCCTGAATGAAACCCTCGCGGCAGTTATCAAGGCTGGGGTGCTCGGCGAATTGCGCGATGCCAATGGTATAGGTTTCGGCCTCGGCCACCATCGCCGTGCCAAGGGAAAACGCTACAACAAGCGTGAGTGCGAGGGTGAGAACCATCATTGCCTTTTTCATACAAAATCATCCCTTCATCAATTGCTTTTCCGCACACGGGCGGGAAAATGAAAAACGCCCCAAACAACATCTGTTGCTTGAGGCGGAATTTCCGCTGTGCCACTCAAATTCCTCGCTTATGCGAGCTTTTATCATGTACCACCATACATGCCACCTTGATAACGGGCGTGGTATCCCGTTGTCAGCTACGACCCTTGCGGGCTTTCACCGACACCCTCGGAAGTCCATTCGCTGCTCCGCCGCATGCCGTGGTCTCACTCCTCACGACTCCCTTGAATGCTGCCTGTAACAGGTACTCCTCTTCCTCAACGGTTTGGATTGGCTGTATCATACGACAGTCTCGCGCGAATGTCAAGCGATTATGGAAATTTTTTTGAAAGGGTTTTTGGAAGCTTGCGGCCCGCACCCATGCGCGTTCGCAGAATCAGCGTTTTTTCGGCTGCATTGCTTGACTTTTCACAAGCGAAAGCGCTACACTGAACCATCATCAAACCCGGAGGTGTTTCTCATGTATTTGAGCGATTTTCACTTTTTTAGCGAAGCGCTTGGCATTCAAACCGCCGCGTATGTGCTGCTGCCCGATCAGCAGGTGATGGCGCAGCAGAAGGGCGAGCCGGTACCGACGCTTTACTTGCTCCATGGCTTGAGCGACGATCATACCATGTGGATGCGTCAAACACGGCTGGAGCAGTATGCGCGCCAGTACCGCGTCGCCATCGTGATGCCTGCCGCCAACCGTTCTTTCTATACCGATATGGCGCATGGCGCGAAATATTTCACCTTCATCAGCGAGGAGCTGCCCGCCGTGATGGAGCAATATTTTCCGCTGTGCAAAAAGCGCGAGGGGCGCTTTGTCGCGGGGCTTTCCATGGGCGGCTATGGCGCCATGAAGCTTGCCTTGCGCTGCCCCGAACGCTATGCCGCCGCCGCGAGCCTGTCGGGCGCGCTGGAGATGGAAAAAGCCTTTGAAACCCGTCAAGATCCGGCGTTCCTCAAGGAAATGGGGGATATCTTCGGGGATGCGCAGCAGCTCAAGAACAGCCAAAACAACCTTGCCCTGCTTGCGGGCGCGCTTGCCAAAACGCCCGAAAAAGCGCCGAGGCTGTACGTTGCTTGCGGCACGGAAGATTTTCTGTTTGAGGCCAATCAGAGCTTTATCGCCAGCTTTGGCAAGGCGCTTGACGTTGACTATCATACCGAGCCGGGTGCGCATACATGGGATTTTTGGGACCGCCATATAGAGCGCGTACTTGCGTGGCTGGGGCTGGATAAGGCGCAAAACATATGGTGAAAAAAACAACTGCGATGGAGCGGCTGCTTCGCGAGGGCTTCTTTGAAAGCAAGGAGAAGGCGCTGCCCTATTTGATGAGCGGCGCGGTTTTCTGTGGCGCACAGCCGGTGCGCACGGGCGGGCAAGCGGTGCCATCGCATCTACCCATGCAGGTGCGCGGCCTTGACGAGCGGTACGTGGGTAAAGGTGGATACAAGCTGGAGGGTGCGCTGCGGGATTTTGGGATCGACGTTCATAACCGTGCGTGCATCGATGCGGGCGCGTGTACGGGCGGCTTTACCGATTGCCTCATTCAGCAGGGCGCAGGGCTTGTATATGCGGTGGAGGTGGGCTTTGGTCAGCTTGTGGGCACGCTCGCGCAAAATGAGCGCGTCGTGAATTTGGAACGCACCAACCTTGGCGATGAAAAGCTGCTCACGCTTGACCCCGCGCCCACGCTGGGCAGTGTGGATTTGAGCTACCTATCGCTTGTGAAGGCCGTGCCACAATTTCGCGCGGTGATGCACGGGCAGGGCGAGCTTTGTTGTTTGGTGAAGCCTCTGTTTGAAACCGAGGATCACGAGGCGCGGCGTACGGGAGAAATGCCCATTGCCGCGTACGAGCCGCTGCTTTTGCGCTTGATTGGGGAGCTGAACGCGCAGGAGGGCACCGTTGTGTGCAATGTGACGCACAGCGCTGTAACGGGCAACAATGGCACGCATGAGTTCTTTTTTCATGTGGCGTTTGGTACTGAGCCTGCGCCGGAGCTTCACTTGGCCGTGCGTGGCGCGGTGGAGCGCGCGCTGGCACTGCCAAAATACCACAAGGGAGCTTAGGACGGATGCCTTTGCAAATGATCTTCCTGTGCTGGGAAGGTTTCTCATCGCTCATTCGTTACTTCATTGAATAAACGAAAATAACTTTCTTCACCACAAGGGGGACAAGCGTATGAAGCGCCGCATCAATGAACCCACAATATTTTGGAAGGCTCGCCTTTGCGCCTTGCTAGCGCTCTGCCTTTGCCTATGCGCCTTTGGCGCTGCCGTGGCAGAGAGCTTTGGCGTGATTTACAATACGGACACGCTCAACCTGCGCTCCCAAGGTAGCTCCAACAGCCAGTGGCTGGGCACCTACGCGCGCGGCACTTGGCTGGAAATTGCGGGAAGCCAGAACAACTTCTATTACGTGTACACGCCGGACGGAAGATCCGGCTACATGAGCAAAAACTATATCAACACCTCCGGCGATGGCGATTTTACCATGCGCATCGCTACGGTGACCAACAAAAACGGCGGCGCGTTTCTCAACTTTCGCGCGCAGCCGGATTTTAACGCGCAGGTGCTGGGCATTTTCTACTATGGCGTGCCGTTGCGGGTGCTGAATGAGAGCGGCGGCTGGTGCCGTGTGGAAATCAATGGGCAGATCGGCTATGTGCGCGGCGAATTTGTTTCTGTGAGCTATCTGCCGGGCAGCAGCGTTGTGGCTACCATCAAAACGCCAAACAGCACTCCCATCAACCTGCGCAGCGGCCCTAGCACCAATTATGGCGTGGTGCGGCAGGTGGCGGGCGACCGCTATGTGATGGTGCTTGCCAAGGGCAGGGGCTGGTGGCGTGTTTCCATCGATGGGTATACGGGCTTTATGAGCAAGGATTACCTTGTGGATGGGCTGCATTCCGCAAAGGATAACGCCGCTGACAGCGGTGGCTCTGGCGAACGCTATGCCGTGGTTTCCAACCCGCGTAGCACGCAAGCGCTCAACCTGCGTCTACAGGCCTCCACTGGCGCGGCGGTGATTGATAAGCTCTATAACGGCGCACGCCTGTGGATCAATGAGCAAGGCACGGAATGGTGCGCCGTTACGGTGCAGCATAGCGGCCTGTCCGGCTATGTGATGACCAAATATCTCAAGCTTTACAACCTGCCCCGCACGCCAAAACGCACCGTATACCACCCCAACGGCACGTATGTGAACCTGCGCGCGTCGCCCGATCTCAATGCCAATGTGCGTATGCGCATGTCCAGCGGTGAAAATGTGGTGATTCTCATCCCCGGCGCGGAATGGTGCAAGGTAAAGGCGGATGGCGTCGTGGGCTATGTGCTTACGTATTTCCTTAACTAGCCAAAATACATCTGCCGGTACTGCGTTGGCGTCATCAGGTACTGCTCGCGGAAGCATTGTGAAAAGTAGCTCGCGCTGGAAAACCCGCATTCCAGCGCGATTTCTGTAATGCTTAGGCCGCTCTCTGCCAGCTTTGCCGCGCCCTTGGCGAGACGCACCTTGCCCAGATAAATGGGAAAGCTTTGCCCCAAGGTGCGCGCGAAGAAGCGTGAAAAAGTGGAATCGCCCATGTGACAGCAGCGCGCCAGCTCGTGCAGCGTGATGGGCTCGGCGAGGTGGCGCTCCATGTATTGCAGGGCGCTTCGAAGCAGCGCAAAGGTCTGTGCGTTCTCGGCACACGGCGCATGCTGGCTGTGCCACGCGCGGATGAACCAAAGCATCACCTGCTCCGCATAGCAGCGCAGGGCGATTTCATACCCAAATGCCCGCCTTCGCCGCTCGTCCAGCACGCGGTGCATCAGCTCCCCAAGACCGCTGGTTCTTAGCTTTTCCGCACGGTATAGGGCGGGCTGGTTTCTGCCCAGCAGCCAAAAGAGCTGTAGGCTCACCTGTAGCGAGCGCTCTGCGGAATACAGTGCGTCCGGCACAAATTTGAGCACGATGTACTGGTTGCCGCTTTCGCACAAGGAGCGCGTTTGGTGCGGCGTCATCGGGTGAACCAGCACGATATCTCCGGTTTCCAAGGTGAGCTGCCACTGGTCTACAAGCAGCTCGTACGCCCCCTTGAGGCAATATAAAATTTCGCAGTATTCATGGGTATGCGCCAGCGAAACCTCCTTGGGCACGGGGTTGTCGCTCAAAAAGCAATCCATCAGACCATTCAGCTCGCCCGATGCGTTCCGTTCCTCCAGATAAACCTGCATGCGCTTCCTCCGGCAGAAAATTGATAGATTCAGCAGAATGATGATAGCACAAATTTTCGTTTTGCGCTATCATCTTATGTGTAAAGGCGGGAAAACCCGCCGCTTGATGAACGCGTAAAAGCAAGCAAATGAAGGGACGGTCATTTGAAATGAGCAAAAGATTGAAAATTGGAATCATTGGTTGCGGCGGCATTGCGAACGGCAAGCATATGCCCTCGCTTAAGGCCATCGACCGTGCGGATCTGGTTGCGTTCTGCGACTTGATCGAGGAAAAGGCACAGAAGGCAGCCGCTGAATACGGCGTGCCCGGCGCGAAGGTGTATACGGATTATCACGAGCTGCTGAAAGACCCGAGCATCGATGTGTGCTATGTCCTTACGCCTAACCGCAGCCATGCGGATCTTACCTGCGATGCGCTGGAGGCTGGCAAGCATGTGCTATGCGAAAAGCCCATGGCAAAGACCGCTGCTGATGCGCGCCGCATGGTGGAAACCGCCAAGCGTACCGGCAAGAAGCTCACCATCGGTTATCAGCACCGCCACAAGGCGGAAAGCCAGTATGTCCGTTCCTGCATTGAGCGCGGCGATCTGGGCGAAATTTACTATGCGAAGGCGTTTGCCATTCGCCGCCGCGGCACGCCCAACTGGGGTGTTTTCCTCAACGAATATGAGCAGGGCGGCGGGCCGTTGATCGATATCGGCACCCATAGCCTTGATCTTACCCTGTACCTGATGAACAACTACAAGCCCCGTATGGTGGTAGGCACCAAATACAAAAAGGTCGAAAACCCCGAGAGCGGAAACCCGTGGGGCGGCTGGGCCGAGGGCGCGAACACGATGGAGGATGCGGCGTTTGGCTTTATCGTAATGGAAAACGGCGCGACCATCACCTTGGATGCCACGTGGGCGCTCAATACCAGCGTGCCGATTCCCGAGGGCAGCGTGCAGCTCTGCGGTTCAAAGGCTGGCGCGCTCATCTTCAACGGCGTAACGCTCAACAAGGTCGAGTTTGACCGTTTGGTTGAAGTGAAGCCCAACATGGGCGAGGGCGGCGTTGCCTTCTACGATGGCGTGAAGGAAACCGCGCCGATTACCGAACAGCGCCGTTGGCTGGACGCCATTGAAAACGACACCGATCCCGTTGTGCTGCCGGAGCAGGCCTGCGTTGTAAGCGAGCTTCTTGAGGCCATTTACACCTCCGCCAAGACGGGCGAGCCTGTTTACTTTAACCGTTGAGGTGCGCATATGAAGATGGGATTGCAGCTCTTTAGCGTGCGTGATATCACGGAAAAGGATTTGCACGGTGCGCTTGAGCAGGTTGCGGCGCTCGGCTATGATCGCGTGGAGTTCGCGGGTTTCTTCGGCCACCCGGCGCAAGAGGTTCGCGGCTGGCTGAGTGAGCTGGGGCTGCGCGTATCGGGCACACATACGGGTCTTGAAGCGCTTGAGCAGGATTTTGCTGGCGTAGTGGCATACCACAAGGCGATTGGCTGTGATGCGCTTATCGTGCCGTGGAGCGATCCCAAAACGCGTGGGGAGCTGGATGCGCTTTGCGAAAAGCTGAACGGCTATCAACGCCGACTGGCTGAAAATGGCATTGCGTTGGGCTATCACAACCACGCGCACGAGTTTAAACCGCTGGATGGCGGAACCTCCATCATGGAGGCGCTGATCGAAAAGACAAAGCTCCAGCTGGAGCTGGATACCTACTGGGTCTACGCGGCGGGGGAAAATCCGCTTGCGTGGATGGAGCGCGTACATGCGATGAACCGCTTACCCTTCATTCACCTCAAGGATGGCGTGGAAAATGGCGATGGCTTCCCGCTTGGGCAGGGCACCGCGCCTGTGGAGGCGATCTATCGCAAGGCCGAAGCGTTGGGGGTAGAGCAGATTGTGGAAAGCGAAACGCTCACGCCAAACGGCATGGAAGAAGCGCGCGTGTGCATCAACTATCTGCGCACGCTGTAGGAGACGGGTGGAGCGGTGTGTTGGGAGGTTTCCCAAGTTACCGCTAATACTAAATAGCCATGCCGCAACATGCGGCATGGCTATTTAGTATAAACGGTTGAATCCCTTGAGAAGCGTAACCCATCAAAAAGGACGGCAGGCTGTGGGGGGTACCCGCTGCTTGCCGTCCTTTTTGCTATGCGAGCTGTCGCAGAGAATGCGCGCAGAGCCATGCATAGAGGTGCGCGAGCCACGCCATGACAAGCATGGCGCATAGCTCCAGCGCGCACACGTAAAAAGCTTCGCCGCGCGCGAACAAGGCGGCAAGCGGCGTGCCAGCGGGCGCTGCCGCTAAAAAGAGATAATTTGTTGTGAACAGGCGGTTAAACAATGCAACGAAGAGCAGGTAGCCATTGGCCAGCAGAAAAGAGCTTTGCGCGTTTGTCGGCAGTGCAAGCCCCTCTTTTGCAAGCAGCAGCGGCGCACAGAGAATGAGCGTGTGCAGCCGGTAAAATGCCAGCGACATCATGAATTGCCGGGAGTTATCAATCACCGCAGGAAAGCATAGCGCCATGAACGCGCAGGGTGCGCCTAGCAGCAGCGACAGGTGAAAGAGCCACAGGGGGCGAAGCCACACCAGCGCAGCGGAAAGTACGCCAAACAGGCTGCATAGGTGCAGGGGAAGCGCGGTGGCAAGCGAAAGCTGCCCATCCAGCCAAAGCAGCCAGACCTGCGTGAGCATGGAAACGGCAAGCCCACCCGTGATCAGGCAGCGCATCAGTATGCCGCGCCATCCGGCATGCGCAAGCAAAAGCGTAAGGAAAACCCAAATTGCCAGCTGAAGCCACTGCGTAGCACATCCCCCCTACAAGCGTATTGTGGCGGGATGGATGCAGTTTTACCCCTGCCTAACGATAAATGACCCGCTTGATGATTTCCAACAGCAAATCACAGGATGTTTCTTGACGGATCAGCAGCGTGATCACACTTGAAAAGACAAAGCTTACAAACGCCTCTTGCGTGAAGCTGCTGGTAAAGGCGGCGGGTTTCATTTGCTCATCATTTTGCAAGGCGTGCAGCAGTCCGGCTTTCATATGTCCAAAATATTCGGCCATCATTTTTTTGCCCGTGCCCTTTTCATTGGTCGCAAAGCTCAGCGAATGTCCGGTAAAGAAATTCGGATGCTCCGCCGCGCCTTTGCGCGCGCTTTGAAAAAGCCAGTTTACGTTTTCAACAAACGAGCCGCAAACGCCGCAGGTATTGCCCTCGTGAAAAATACTTTTCCAAACTGCCTCCACCGTAGCGGCAATTAAATCTGCTTTGGATGGGAAATAATGATAAACTGAGCCCACAGCAATATTGCATTTTTCCGCAACCAAGCGGATATTCACGGCTTGCAAACCGTTTTGTGCCGCAAGCTCTTTGCAGGCAGAGAGGATCGCGTCCGCAGAAGTGACAACAGTGTTCGTGGGATTCACCTCCAAGATAATTGAACGTTGTTCATTATATGCCGATAATGAAAGGATGTCAATTGTATGTTTACGGTTCTTGACCATCCACGCTTTCTTTGATAGAATGCGAAGAACGCAAAATGCGTCAAAATGCGCCAAGGAAGATGAAAGACCGAAAAGACTTTTTTACGATATGCCTGTGGTTGTGAAAGGATGGTTGTCAAAATGGATGAAACCATGATTATGCATCGCTTGCCAAAGGAAATTCGCGTGCTGGCGGATGATTTTTTGGAGCTTCGCTGCCGCTATCAATCCGCATTGCGTGAGGTGCGCACAAAGCTTGAGATCCTAGATGATGAATTTCAAATGCGCCACAGCCGCAACCCCATCCATCATATGGAAAGCCGCATCAAAAGACCCCAGAGCATCGCGCAAAAGCTTTTGCGCAAGGAGCTACCCATTACGCCGCAAAGCGCGATGGAGAACCTTTACGACATTGCGGGCATCCGTGTGGTGTGCGCATACCTCAATGATATTTATACCATTGCCGATCTCCTGATTGGGCAGGACGATATCCGTTTGATCCGTTCGCGGGACTATATCAAGGAGCCTAAGGAGAACGGCTATCGCAGCCTACACCTGATTGTAGAGGTGCCTGTTTTTTTGAGCGGCGGGAAGATCCTGCTGCCTGTGGAGGTGCAAATTCGCACCATCGCCATGGATTTCTGGGCGAGCCTTGAGCACCAGATTCGCTACAAGGAGGTTGTGAACGCGCCGGAGGAGTTAAATCAGGAGCTTTTCGACGCGGCTAAAAAGACCACCGCGCTGGATCAGGATATGCAGCGCATCCATGACCACATGGTGGCGTTGGTGCGAGAGCAGCCGAATGTTTCCACCGAGGATGACGATATGCTGTAGGAGTGACGGGGAAGGCTTTTCCCTCCCTTTTTCATTCGCTTGTGGCACGTATCAAAACCGCCTTCCCTATCCATACTGCGCAAGGAGGGGGGAGGCGGTTTCATGCTTGGGTTTCTCTTTAGCGTCATCGCAGGTGCGGCCATGAGCGTGCAGGGCGTTATGAACACACGCTTGCAGGATAAAGTGGGCCTTTGGGAGGCGAATGCATATGTGCAGGGCACAGCGTTCGTGCTTTCCTTGCTTGTGATGTGGATCTTCGGCTCCGGCAATATCAAGGCCTTTGGCGAGGTGAGCAAGGGGTATCTGCTGGGCGGCGCGCTTGGGCTGGTGATCACCGTAACGGTGATGCTCTCCATTAAGGGGCTGGACGCGACCGTAGCAATTTCCACCATTTTGATTGCGCAACTTTTGGTAGCCGCGCTGATTGATGGCCTTGGCTGGATGGGACAGGAAAAACTGCATATGGATGTGAAGCAGTTCATTGCCTTGGGGTTGATGCTTGGGGGCGTGGTGCTGTTCAAGTGGCGGTAGGCGTTGCCGCCTGCCCATCCAACAAGGAGTTTGTTAAGGTGTTGAGCTGATTAACGGCATCGGTCAGGGAGTTGAGCGAATCGTTGACCTTCTGCCCGCTTACAAGCTTTGCATCATAGGCTTCGATAATGGAATAGATATTGTCGAAGGTGTCCTGGTTGTAGAGGCGACCCACCTCGCCATACATGCTTACATTGATGTCGTTAATCACCTCAATGCCGTGTACATACTGGCGCACCAGACCCAGCACGCCGGAGGTCGTGGTTGCGCCAAGGCGGCTAAGGCTGTTGGTGCTGCTGAGCGCGTGTTGCATTTCACTGCGGATTTTTTGGTTGCGCTGGTTTTCAAAATTCCCTTCGTTGATGCTGCCAACCCCTGCGAATTTAAATAGCAAAAACGCCGCAAGAATAACCAACAGGATCACCAGAATGGGACGATATCGGTTGGAGCGCATCACGTTGCTGTAGCCACGATTATATCGCGTCATTAAAACCACCCCTTCATTGATCACGAATCAATTCCATTATAACATATTTCCCGGTGATGGTAAAGAAAGGGCAAAATGTGGTTTTTAGCGCATGTGGACGCTGTTTGAAAAAGGAAATGCGCAAAACGAAAAAACACGCTTGACAAACGCTTGCGCCTTGACTACAATCATTTGCAACGCGATGATCGGGCATGGCTCCCAACGCGCCCTCAAGAGAGATGCCGGCTGGTGAGAGGCATTGGGCGGCGGGATGGCCTCTCCCCCGTGAGCGGCTGGCGTGAACCGATAGTAGCGCTGGACGGTAGGCTCGTAATCGCCAACCAGAGTGGGGGCTTATGCCCCAACCGAAGTGGTACCGCGGAAGCATAGCTTTCGTCTTCGTTTTTTACGAGGGCGGAGGCTTTTTTCATACCGCGGGTCAAGCAACAGTGAGGAGGACGAACCGATGGCATTTGTACCGATGACGGAGCTCCATGAATACACACTGCCCGGGCTTTTGAGGAGAAACGCGGAGCGATTGCCACAGAACGATTGCATTGTCGCCCCGGAATTTGACGTGCGCTGGAGCTGGCGCGAGTTTGACCGCCGGACGAACGTCATTGCGCGCGGCCTCTATGCCATGGGCATTCGCAAAGGCGATCACGTAGCCATCTGGGCTACCAACACGCCTGAATGGCCGCTCATTCAATTTGCTTCTGCCAAGCTTGGCGCGGTGCTTGTGACCGTCAATACCAATTATAAGCAATTTGAGCTGAACTATCTGCTGACCCAGAGCGATGCAAAGATGCTTGTGATGATTAGCGGCGTCAAAAACAACGATTATTTGAGCCATATCACGGGATTAATGCCTTCGATTACAGCGCAGCAGCCGGAAAAAATCGGCGAGAAGGGCTTGCCGTTCTTAAAGCGCGTTGTGCTGATTGGCAAAAGCGACCACCGTCCCATGGGCATGAATTGCTTTGAAGATCTGTATGCCGCCGCCGCCAGCGTGCCAGAAAGCGTGGTAGAGCAGAGCATTGCCGCGCTTGATACGCACGATACCATTAACATGCAGTACACCAGCGGCACCACCGGCTTTCCCAAGGGCGTCATGCTCACCCATTACAACATCACCAACAACGGGCAGTTCATGGGCGATTGCATGAAGCTTACCGAGCGCGACCGTTTGCTGATTGTGGTGCCGCTTTTTCATTGCTTTGGCTGCGTGCTTGGCATGATGAGCTGCCTCACGCATTGCACCACCATGGTGCTCATGGATCACTACAATCCCTTGCGCGAGATGGAGATCCTTCAAAACGCGCGCTGCACTGCTGTACACGGCGTGCCCACCATGTTCATTGGCATGCTGGAGCATCCGGATTTTACAAAGTTTGATTTTTCGCTTTTGCGTACCGGCATTATGGCGGGCAGCCCTTGTCCTATCAAAACCATGCGTGACGTTACCGAGAAAATGCATTTGAGCGAGCTTACCATCACCTATGGACAAACCGAATGCAGCCCCGGCATGACCATGAGCCGCACGGACGATCCGCTGGAGCTGCGCGTGACCACGGTTGGCAAGCTGCTTCCGCACACCGAGGGGCGCATCATCGACCCCGAAACAGGCTGCGAGGTGGCGCGAGGCGTGCCCGGCGAAATTTGCACGCGCGGCTACCTTGTGATGAAGGGCTATTACAAGATGCCCGAGGCTACGCGTCAGGCCGTGGACGCGGAAGGCTGGCTGCACACCGGCGACATCGGCAGCATGGATGAGGACGGCAACTTCCGCATCACCGGCCGCTTGAAGGATATGATCATCCGTGGCGGCGAAAACATCTATCCCCGTGAAATAGAGGAATTCCTGTATACGCACCATGCGGTGCGCGATGTACAGGTCGTGGGCGTGCCCGATGAGAAGTACGGCGAGGAGGTTTGCGCCTGCGTGGTGCTCAAGGAAGGCTGCGCCGTTACCGAGGTGGAGCTGATCGATTATGTGCGCGCCGGCCTAAGCCGCTTCAAGGCGCCGCGCTATGTGCTTGTCATGGATGGCTTTCCCATGACCGCCAGCGGCAAAATTCAAAAGTTTAAATTGCGTGAGCTAGGCGTGGAACGCCTCGGGCTTCAATCCGTGGCTAACATCGAAACCGCCTAGCGCGGGGCTATGCGTTGGGTTGGCTGCAAGGGCGCGGCCTACTCGTGATCAAAGATCACCTTATGCGCGATGTATTTTCCGAAGCTTTCCTTCCACAGGCGATGGGCTTGCGATGCATCGTACGCGGGAAGGCTTTCCCTTTCCATATCAATGAGGATCATCAGGTCGTAGCGGTTGCCGCCTAAGAGCACAGCGGGATGCAGCGCTACGCTCCTGACGCCCGCAATGTCTATGACGGGCGCGAACACTTCGGTAGCCTCGCGCAAAAAGGCTTCCCGATCGGCAACCAGATCATTGTACTTAACGATGATGTAATGTTTCATGTCAGATACGCACCTTTCTTTTGTTGATCCTCAGCATACTATCAAAGAAAAGCGAGAAAAGTCAATAGAGGCAACCGTACCCACTGCGGCTATCCCTTGGAATGATGCCATGCGCTTTTTTACATTAACGTTTTACTTGACTAAATCAAAAAACCATGCTATCCTCATTTCCAACGCGGTGGCACAGGCTTGCCGCCTGTGTTATAATCACAGAATGAACCGCCACGCAAGGCAAGGAGGATCTCCATGCAGACGATTGACGTTTTGAACGCGCGGGAGCGGCTGGTGCTATCCCTGCGGGCGCTGTACGAAGGTTGCGGATATGTGCGCTTTCCCATGCGCCGGTTTGAGGAATACGCCTTCTATCTGGAAAACAAGAGCTTTCTGACCAGCGAAAGCGTGCTCAGCTTCACCAATGCCAACGGCAGGCTCATGGCGCTCAAGCCGGATGTGACGCTTTCCATTGTCAAGCGCGCGCATGCGGGCAGTGAGGGCGTAGAAAAGCTCTATTATCATGAAAGCGTCTACCGCGTTGCCGCGACTGACCATGAATTTACCGAGATTGAGCAGATCGGCGTGGAGCTGTTGGGCGATATCGATTTATACGGCACGGGCGAGGTGCTCCGCTTGGCCATTGAAAGCCTGCGCGGCACCGGCCTTGCCTATGTGCTGGATGTGAGCCACATGGGCTTTGCGGGCGGCCTGATGGCGGCGGCTGGGCTGGAAGGCGAGCGGCGGGAGGCGGCTTTTCGCCTTGTGCGCCATAAAAATGCGCATGAGCTGCGAGCCATGCTGCTAGCGTGGCAGGTCGCGCCCTTCTATGCCGAGCGCATCGCGGCGCTGCCCACGCTTGCTGGTAGCGTGCCAGAAACCCTCAAGCGCGCCGCGGATCTCGCTGTGGGTTCAGAGATGACGCAGGCCATCGGCGAGCTTTCCAAGCTCTATGGCGTGCTGGAGGCGCTGGGCTTGCAGGCGTGCGTGCGGTTGGATTTTTCCATTCTTAATGATTTGGACTATTATAGCGGCCTTGTGTTTCAGGGCTATGCCTCGGGCGCGCCGCGCGCGGTGCTTAGCGGCGGGCGGTACGATCCCCTGATGCGCAAGCTGGGCAAACAGGGCGGCGGGCTAGGCTTTGCACTCTATTTGGACGAGCTGAAGCACGCCTTGGCGGCCCCTTGCGAATATGACGCGGATGTGCTGGCGCTCTACTGTGCGCAGGATAGTGCGGCGGCAGTGCTCGCCGCTGCGGAGACGCTTCGCGCGAGCGGCCTTCGCGTGCTGACGGCGACACGCGCGCCTCAAGGGCTGCGCGCGCGCAAGATCATGCGCTTCACTGGCGCGGGCTTTGACAGCCTTTGAGGAAGCAATCGATTGCCGCGTTAAGCGGGAAAAGGGGGAACGAGGATATGCTGAACATCGCGCTGCCCAAGGGTCGCTTGGGGGATCGGGTATACAAGCTTTTTCAGGCCATTGGCTGCGATTGCGCCGCCATGGAAGGCGATGATCGCCGCCTTGTGCTGTGCGACCCCGGCGGGGAGATCAGCTATTTGCTGGTGAAGCCCGCCGATGTAGCCATCTACGTGGAGCATGGCGCGGCGGATATCGGCGTTGTGGGCAAGGATGTGCTCTTGGAGGGCGGGAACGACGTATATGAGCTGCTTGATCTGGGCTTTGGCAAATGCCGCATGGCGGAGGCTGCGCCTGTGAACTTTTGGGAGGATACCCAGCGTCCGCTCCGCGTAGCCACCAAATACCCCGAGATTGCCAAGCGGTTTTATGCGGGCATGAGCCGGGAAATTGAGGTGATCAAGCTCAACGGCTCCATTGAGCTTGCGCCGCTGCTTGGGCTTTCCGATGTGATTGTGGATATTGTGGAAACGGGCGCAACCCTTGCGCAGAACCATCTAGAGGTTACGCGCGAGCTGCTGCCCATCAGTGCGCGCCTGATTGCCAACAAAGCGGCCATGAGGTTCAAGGATGAAAAAATTCGCGAAATCGCCGCCCGGCTCGCGCAGGAGCTGGATCGGCGCACAAGGGAGGAACCGGCATGATCCAGATATTTCACTACCATGGGGAGCGGGCGGATATGCTGCTTAACCGCGCGGAGGAGCAAAAGCGCGACGTGACAGCAGTGGTATCGGCTGTTTTGAATGATGTGAAGGTACGCGGCGATACGGCGGTGCTTGAGTACTGCGAGCGCTTTGACGGCGCGCGCCCCAAAAGCCTGCTGGTAACGGAGGCGGAAATTGAGGCGGCCTATCAAAGCGTGGAACCGGAGCTTTTGCGCACCATGGAGCTTGCGGCGCGCAACATCGAGCGCTTTCACATGCAGCAAAAACGCTCCGGCTTTGTGGATACGCCTAGCGCAGGCGTGGTGCTGGGTCAGCGCGTGCTGCCGCTTGCAAGCGTCGGCCTTTACGTGCCTAGCGGCACGGCGCGCTATCCAAGCTCCGTGCTCATGAACGCGATTCCGGCGAAAATCGCAGGCGTAGAAAAAATCGTGATGACCACGCCACCGGACAGGCAAGGCAATGTGCCCGCTGTGATTTTGGCGGCGGCGAGGCTCGCGGGTGTGCATACCATTGTAAAGCTTGGCGGCGCACAGGCGATTGCCGCGCTTGCTTACGGCACCGCAACCGTGCCCAAGGTGGATAAAATCGTTGGCCCGGGCAACCTCTACGTGGCTACGGCGAAGCAGCTCTGCTACGCGCAAGGGATTGTGGATATTGATATGATCGCCGGCCCAAGCGAAATTTTGGTGATTGCCGATGGCGCGGCGAGCAACCCCGTGCATGTCGCCGCGGATTTGTTGAGCCAAGCGGAGCATGACAAGCTTTCCTCCGCGTGGCTCGTTACGGACAGCCATTCTTTTGCGCTTGCCGTGCAGGCAGAGCTGGAGCGTCAGCTGGCGCTTCTCCCGCGCGCCGATATCGCCCGCGCCTCGATTGATCAAAACGGGCGCGTCATCGTGGTGGACGATCTGGAAACCGCCGCAAGGGTCGCTGATGAAATTGCACCTGAGCATTTGGAGGTTTGCATAGACGATCCATTCAGGCTGCTGCCCTTGCTGCACAACGCGGGGAGCATCTTTCTGGGGCGCAATTGCCCCGAGCCGCTGGGCGATTACCTCGCCGGGCCGAACCACACCTTGCCGACCGGCGGCACGGCGCGCTATTCATCCCCGCTGGGTGTGGATGATTTCTGCCGCCGCTCCAGCTATCTCTACTACACTCGCGAGGCGCTGCTGAATGTGGCGGAGGATGTGCGGCGCTTTGCCCAGAGCGAGGGCTTGCATGCGCACGCAAACGCCGTTCAAGTGCGCATGGGGGAATGAGACGTCGATTTGCGTCAAGCCCATTAGAAGCCAATGCGGGTAGCTAGTATTTCAAAGGAGGCTGATCCATCCATGAGTGTTTTTCTGCTGCCTGCCCTGCGCGGACTGGAGCCATATGTGCCCGGCGAACAGCCGCGCGATCCGCGCTGCGTGAAGCTCAACACCAACGAAAGCCCCTATCCACCCTCGCCGCATGTGCTGGACGCGCTGAGCCGCGAGCAGGCGAACCAGCTGAACCTCTATTCCGATCCGACTGCGTTGCCCCTGCGCCGCGCCATCGCGGAGGTATACGGCTTGCAGCCCGAAAATGTATTTACAGGCAACGGATCGGACGAGGTGCTTGCCTTTGCCTTTTTGGCCTATGCGGATGCGGAGCATCCAGTGATCATCCCCGAGGTGAGCTACGGGTTTTACAGGGTGTTTGCCAAGCTGTTTGGCGTGGAACCTACCCTCGTTCCCGTCAATGAGGATTTTACGCTGCCTGTGGAACGCTTTTGCCATGCACACGGCATGGTGGTATTTGCCAACCCCAACGCGCCCACGGGGATTGCGCTGCCGCTTGGTGAGGTGGAGCGAATCGTCACCTCCAACGCGGGACAGGTGGTGCTGGTGGATGAGGCGTACGTGGACTTTGGCGGCGAAAGCGCATTGGCGTTGCTTGAACGCTGCCCGAATCTGCTCATTGTGCGCACGTTTTCCAAATCGCGCTCGCTGGCGGGCGCACGGCTGGGGTATGCGTTGGCAGGTTCGGCGCTGATTGCGGATCTGGATCGCGTGCGCAACAGCTTTCATCCGTACAGCATCAACCGCCTGAGCATGCTCGCGGGCATTGAGGCCATGCGCGACCGCGCGTATTTTACGGAATGCACGCGCAAAATTATTGCACAGCGCGCGGAAACGGCAAAGGAGCTATGTGCCCTTGGCTTTACCATGACCGCGAGCGAAGCGAACTTCCTCTTTGCCGCGCACCCTAGGTTGAGCGCCAAGAGCTACTACGAAAAGCTCAGGGAGCGCGGCGTGCTGGTACGCTGCTTCGGCGGGGCGCTGATGCGGGAGCATGTGCGCATCACCATCGGCACGCGCGAGCAGATGCGCAGGCTGGTGCTGGAAACACGGGAAATTTTAACGGAGGTGCAGGGATGAGAAGGGCAGAAATTGCCCGTGAAACGGCAGAAACGCGCATTCGCCTCCTGCTGAATGTCGATGGCACGGGTGCGTATACGCTGGATACCGGTTGCGGCTTTCTTGATCATATGCTGGCGCTGTTCGCGCGGCATGGGCGCTTTGATTTGCAGGTGCAATGCGCGGGCGATAGCAAGGTGGATGATCATCACACCGTGGAGGATATCGGCATTGCGCTGGGGCAGGCCTTTGCGCAAGCGCTGGGGGAGAAGCGTGGCGTGAGCCGCTATGGACAGCAGCTTTTGCCCATGGACGAAGCGCTGGTGCTGGCTGCGGTGGATTTGAGCGGGCGCGGCTGCCTTGGCTATGCGGTAGCGCTGCCCGCGCAGAAGGTGGGTACGTTTGATACCGAGCTGGTGCGGGAGTTCTTCCTTGCTTTTGTGCGTGAGGCGGGCGTTACGCTTCATCTACGCGCGCTGGCGGGCGAGAACACGCATCATATGATTGAAGCGGCATTCAAGGGCTTTGCCCGCGCTATGCGGCAGGCGGTGGCGATTGATCCGTCTTGCGCCGATGAAATCCCCTCCACAAAGGGCACGCTGGGAGAGGCAAACATCGTTTAGCGGCTCGCTTGGTTGGGAAGGGAGGCTTGTGCGATGGTTGCGGTGGTGGATTATGGCGTTGGCAACCTATATTCGCTGCTGTGCTCACTGCGGCACATTGGCGCGGAAGCGGTTGTCACTTGTGGCGAGGCGGAGCTTCGCGCGGCGGAGCGCATTATTCTGCCGGGCGTGGGCGCTTTTGGTGACGCGGCTGCCAAACTGCGCGCGCTGGGGCTGGACAGGCTGCTGCGGGAGCTGGCGGGGCTGGGCAAGCCGCTTATGGGCATTTGTCTGGGCATGCAGCTTTTATTTGAGCGCGGCTTTGAATATGGCGAGCATGAAGGCTTGGGGCTGATCGCCGGCGAGGTGCGCCCGCTTGCGCCGCAGCTTGCGCCGGGCGCTAAGACGCCGCATATGGGCTGGAACAGCCTGCGCTTGCGCAGGCCGCAGGACGCGCTGGTTTCGGGCGTTTCGCAGGGCGCGTTTGTATACTATGTGCATTCGTTTTACGCTACGCGCTGCGAGGCGGCGCTGGTGGCGGATTCCGATGCTGGCGGCGTGCTCGTTCCCGGAATCGTGCGCAATGGCAACGTGTGCGGCACGCAGTTTCACCCGGAAAAGAGCGGCGAAACAGGTTTGCGCATTGTAAGCGCTTTTGTGAAGGGGGAAGCTACGGCATGCTAATCTATCCCGCGATTGACTTGCGCGGCGGGCAGGTGGTGCGGCTGAGCCAAGGGGATTACAGCCGCATGACCGTTTACTCCAACGCTCCGGAGGAAATCGCGCGCGGCTTTGCGGCGGCTGGCGCAGCCTGCTTGCACATTGTGGATTTGGATGGCGCGAAGGCGGGCGGCCCTATGAACCGCGATGTGATCGCGAGGCTGTCAAAGCAGCCGCTTTTTGTGCAGGTGGGCGGCGGCATGCGCACGGAGGAAGACGTGGAAAGTACGCTTGCGCTAGGCGTTGGCCGCGTGATCCTCGGCACAGCGGCGGTGACGAGCCTCGCGTTGGTGGAAAGGCTGGTGAAGCGTTATGGCGGCAAAATTGCCGTGGGCGTGGACGCGAGGAACGGCCTTGTTGCCACGCACGGCTGGCTCCAAACCAGCGGCGAGCAGGGCGTGGCATTTTGCCAAAGGCTGGCGGACATCGGCGTTTCCACCGTTATCTATACGGATATCGCCAAGGATGGGCAGCTTGCGGGCACAAACCTTGCCGTGTATGAGGAGCTGAGCCGCATCGCCGGGCTTGCGGTGATCGCGAGCGGCGGGGTGAGCTTTGAGCACGAAATTGTGACGCTGCGCGAGCTGGGCATTCATGGCGCGATTTTGGGCAAGGCGCTTTATACGGGCAAGCTTGACCTGCGCCGCGCGGTGCTCATTGCGAGGGGGGAGCTTGCGGAATGCTGACAAAGCGGATTATTCCTTGCTTGGATGTGCGCAAGGGTCGCGTGGTGAAGGGCGTGAACTTTGAGGGCTTGCGCGACGTGGACGATCCCGTAGCGCTTGCGCGCTTCTATAACGATGCGGGTGCGGATGAGCTGGTATTTTACGATATCACCGCGAGCGCGGAGGGCAGGCCGCTTTTTGCGGAGGCGCTTCGCGCGGTGGCGGCGGAGGTGTTCATTCCGCTCACGGTGGGTGGGAGCGTGAACGCGCTGGAGGATTTTGATCGCGTGCTCAAATGCGGCGCGGATAAGGTGAGCGTGAACAGCGGCGCCATCCGCGACCCGAACTTGATTGAGCGAGCTGCGAAGCGCTACGGCAGCCAATGCGTGGTGCTAAGTGTGGATGTGAAGCGCGTGAACGGCAGCTTCCACGTCTTTGCCAAAGGTGGGCGCGAGGATACGGGCATGGACGCGCTGGAATGGGTGAAGCGCGGCGCGAAGAGCGGAGCGGGGGAACTGGTCATCAATTCCATTGACACGGATGGCGTGCGCCGAGGCTTTGATCTGGAACTGCTCCGCGCGGTAGGCGAGGCAGCGTCGCTGCCCATCGTGGCATCGGGCGGCGCGGGCAAACGGGAGGATTTTCTTCAGCTATTTTCGCTGCCCTGCGTGGATGCTGGGCTGGCGGCGTCCATCTTTCATACGCGCGAGGTGGAGATTGCCGCGCTCAAGCGTTATTTGTATGAACACGGCGTGCCCATGCGCCTATAAAGGCCGAAGAAAGGAAAATCAATCATGCAGAACACGGAATTTGAAGCGCTCGCTGGAACGCTGACATTTGATGAAAATGGCTTGATTCCCGCAATTGTGCAGGATGATACCACCCATGAGGTGCTTACGCTCGCGTATATGAACCGCGAAAGCCTACGCATCAGCCTAGAGGAGAAGCGCACCTGCTTTTTCAGCCGCAGCCGTCAGTGCCTGTGGCGCAAGGGCGAAACGAGCGGCAATAGGCAAGAGATCGTAGCGCTCACGGCGGACTGCGATGGGGACGCGCTGGTGGTGCGGGTCAAAAAAGCGGGCCCGGCCTGCCATACGGGCGCGGAAAGCTGCTTTCACCATGCGCTGTATGAAAACGGGAAAGCCTTTTCGCTTGCGGAGCTGCTACGCGTGATTGAGGAGCGCAAGGTCACGCCCAAGGAGGGCAGCTACACCAGCTATCTATTTGAGAAGGGACGCGAAAAAATTCTTAAAAAGGTGGGGGAGGAATGCACGGAGGTCATCATCGCGGGGGCGAAGGGCGACCGCGCGGAAACCACCTATGAGCTGGGAGACCTTGTCTATCACGCGATGGTGCTGATGGCAGATATGGGCATATCGCTGGAGGAGCTTGTGCAGGAGCTTTCCAAGCGCCATGTCATTGATCATAAAGTGAAGCAGGAGCGCATGCAATGAAGTTTCTTTCGAACGCGCATACCCATACAACGTATTGTGATGGAAAAACATCGATTGTGGAGATGATCGCCGCGGCGCAACGGCTTGGCTTTGTGAGCCTTGGCTTTTCAGGGCATGCGGATCAAGCGTTTGACGGCGCGTATTCCATGATTGACGGGCGGCAGGAAGCCTATTTTGAGGAGCTTCGCGCCCTACAGGCGCTCAAGGGTACGCCGCGCTTGTGGGTCGGCTTGGAGCTGGACGCGCTGGCCGACGAGCCATGCCGCAAAAAGGCTTATGCGCAAAGCGATTATGTAATCGGCTCTACGCATTACCTGTGCCGGGAATATGCGCCCGGCCTTCCAGCGGTAGATGGCGATCCGGCGCTGCTCCGACAGTATGTGGATGAGCGCCTTGATGGTGACGGCATTGCCATGGCGCGCGCTTATTATGCGATTCATGCGGAGATGCTTCTGCGGGATCGCCCTACGATCATCGGGCATTTCGATGTGGTGCGCAAGCATGCGGCACGTCATGGCTTTTTTGACGAAAACGGCGCTCTGTACCGGCTTGTGGCGTTGGATGCGCTGGAGCGCTCCTTCCCCTGCGGCGGCGTGCTGGAGGTCAATACAGGCGGCATGGCGCGCGGGTATTTGAATATGCCCTATCCAACAAAGGAGCTGCTGGGGGCTTGGCGCGAGATGGGTGGAGAGACGACCATCACATCGGATTGCCACGATGCAAGCAGGCTGGATTACGGCTTTGACGCGGCGCTGCGCCTGCTGGCAAGCGCGGGTTATCGGCGTGTGCTGCGTCTGGGCACGGGCGATGCGCTTTGGGAGGATATGCGCGTCGCGGCGGTGCGGGGGTAGGTAGCGCTTGCAATACCGTTGCATTTGAGGCCGGCGCGGCATTTTGATGAACCCGAAGGCTGCTGAAAGACCCGCCGCGTATGCGCTGTATGCTGCGTTGGCGATCAAACATACCAAGCCGGGGAGGTAAGACCTCCCCGGCGCGTTTGCATGTTCATTTTTAGCTGCTTGACTTGGAGACCCAAGCCAAGCATGGCAGCTTAGCGGCGGCAGCCGCACCCACCACCACAGCCACAGCCAGCGCTGCCAGTGTTGCAGGCGGCGTTTTGCAGGCTGACGTCATCGTTGTTGCACAGCGATGCGGGCGGGAACAAGGGCAGGGAGAAGAATTCGTCGCATACAT
>JAVVVJ010000015.1:0-45335 GCA_036652695.1 Clostridia bacterium
CAGACCACGGGCAAAAGATGCCATGGATGCTTGCGTTTTAGCGCAAGATTCGTATTAGCCCTGAATCTTGGTGATCAGATCATTCCAATGCGTCAGGATGGCTTCCTTGTTTTCGGTCAGGTACTTCACATCGCGCGTTACCCACTTGAGATCCTCCGTTGCGGGCAGGAAGCTCTCAGCGCCGTACACGGTGTTCTTGTTGGTCATGCGCAGGGTTTTCAGGTATTGGGCGATATAGGTGGAGCCTTCCACGGAGCAGATGTAATCAACCATTGCCTTGGCGGCAGCCTCATGCTTGGCGCCCTTGATCACTCCGCAGCCAAAAGCGGAAGCGGAAACGCCGTTGGTGGGGTACTGCATGCGGATGTTGTCAGCGCCGCTTTGAAGCAGCTTGGAAACGCCGTCCTCATAGGTTAGACCCACAACGTACTCGCCAGCCTGCACGTTTTTGAAGCACGCGGAGGAGGAATCCACAATCACCAGATTGGGCATCAGCGCTTCGATGTACGCCCAAGCTTCTTCGCCATCCGTGCCATAGACAGACATGATATTGCTCAGGTTGTTCCAAGCAGAGGAGGAGCTGTTGGGGTTAGCCAGCAGAATCTGCCCTTTCAGCGCGGGGTTCAGCAGATCCTCATAGCTGGTAATGTTCAAGCCCAGCTTCGCTTCCAGCTCGGTGTTCACGCAGAAGCACACCGTGGACAGGTGATCCATGGAGTAGAAGCCGTTATCGCAGGCATAGCCTTCAATGGCTTCGCTCGCGTACTGCGAAACCCAAGCTTCAAACAGGTCGGCATACTGTGTGCCATCGGAATCGGCCAAGCCGCCCCATACCACATCGCCCTGCGGGTCGGCAGCCTCTGCCGCGATGCGCGAGGTTGTCTCGCCAATGGTGCCGGAAACAACTTCAACGGTGATATCGGGGTAGCGCTCGCCAAAGCCGGCAAGCAGCGCCTCCAGATCGCCCTCGGTCATGGTGCTGTACAGGTTCAAATCGGTTCCCAGATCAGCCGTTTCTGCCACGGCGCAGGAGATGGACATCATGCTCAGTGCCATGAGAGCAGCCATTACAAGTGCTAGTGATTTTTTCATAGAGATCCTCCTCAAGTAGATTTTTTATGCTTAACACGCAAGCCTCACCCGCGTGATTAAGTACCGGGCTACATCTTGATATCCTCAGATTTGCTAAAGAATAGGTATAGCAGCAACGACAGCGTTGTAATCACGGTCAAAATGGTCGCGAACGCGCAGGCCATGCCGTAGTTGCCGCGGTTGATCGCCACATAGGTGGACATCGTCAGGTTGATGGTCTTGTTGTTGTAGAGGATAATGCCGCTGGAAAGCTCGGTTACGATGGCGACCCAGCTCAAAATCGCACCGGACACAATGCCGTTCTTCATCATGGGCACAGTGACGCAAAAGAAGGTTTTCAGCTTGGACGCGCCAAGGCTGATGGACGCCTCCTCAATGCTTAAGGGGATTTGCCCAAGCGTTGCGGTCGCCGAGCGGATCGTATACGGCATTCTTCGAATCACCAGCGACATAATCATAATGAGCATCGTGCCCGTAAGCCCCCAAGGCTCTTTGCCAAACGCCATCACCAGCGCGATGCCGATAACGGAGCCAGGCATGATGTAGGGCAGCATGGATAGCGTATCAATCGTATTGTTGAGAACGCTAGAGCGGCGAACCACCAAATACGCAATCAAAACGGAGAAGATGATAATGATGCTCAGCGACACGACGCCTTGAAAAATCGTATTGGTGATGGAGCGTTCCAGCAGCTTTTTGGAGGCTTGGATATAGCTATCAAAGGAGAAGCCGCTTTTGAAGATCATGCCATCGCAATTGCGGAAGGAGAGGAAAATCACGTACAGCTGCGGCAGAAGCGCCACGGCGCACAGCCCATAGGTGTACAGATACATCAGTACGCCCCCAATGCCCTTTGGGGTTTTCTTTTCAACGGGGTGCAGCGCATTGATGGAAAATTTGTATTTGCTGGTCGCCCACTTTTGCAAAAAGAAGACCAGCGCGGTCACCACAATGGCAATCACCGAAATGGCCGCCGCGAAGTTGTGATTGCGCCCATTTTCGCCTAGGTACTGGCTGTAAATTTCCACCGGGAAGGTACGGAAGCCCTCGCCAATCATCAGCGGCGTGCCGAAATCGGCAAACGCGCGCATGAACACAATCAGCGCCGCCGCCATGATGGTGGGCATGGAAAGGTTGAGCACAATCTTGAAGAAGCGTTTTACGCCCGTGCAGCCCATGTTGGCAGAAGCCTCCATCAGGCTGTTATCAATGTTTTTAAAGGCGCCGTTCATATAGATGAACACGAGCGGAAAGAGCTTCAAGCTCTGCACCAGCAAAATGCCGCTGAATCCATAGATATTTCCAAGGCTGATGCCGAAGGTCGATTGCAAAAACTGCGTGATCACGCCGGAGCGCCCGCAAAGCATGATCCATGAATAGGCCCCAATGAAGGGCGCGGACATGCAGCAAAGCACGCTTACCACGAACAGGAATTTTGCGCCCTTCAAGCGATAAAAGCTGTAGAAGTAGGAAAACGGAATGCCAATGAGCAGCGTGACCGCCGTAACCGCCAACGTGACCTTCGCGCTGTTGCCGATGGTGACCGTATAATACCGGCTGGAAAAGAACTTGGCAAACTGCTCAAAGCTAAAGCGCCCATCCTCCGAAATAACGGACTGCTTGAGAATGCCAAACATTGGATAAATCAAAATCAACGCAAACAGGGCAAGGAACACAACGGTGACCACCGTCCACAGTTCAAATTTCTTATGCTTCTTCATTGCAGATCCTCCCTCCTTTGCGCAGTCATTTGACCAAATCGTTTTTCACGCCGGTCAAGATGTTAGCAGAACCATCCTCGGTAAAGAGGTTGATCTTGCCGGTGTTTACATTAAGCGAAATTTTGCTGCCCTGTTTGAGCGTTTCCTCAATGGTGGATTCCTGAATGATCTCGGCTTCCTCGCCGGTTTCCAGCCGCACAAAATAATGCGTGTTGAGGCCCAGAAAAACGGCGTCGTTCACCGTTGCCTTGATGCCGCCCGCGTTTTCATCGCGGCAAAGCAGCAGCTCCTCCGGGCGCACGGAAAGGGTGACCTCTTGATCTCGCTGATGCTCCGGCGCCACGGTATCCATAACCACCCGGTAGCCATTTGGCATGAGCAGCAGCGTCTTGCCATTTTCCACCGCCAGCTTGCCCCTCATCACGTTGGTGCGACCGATGAACGTCGCCACAAACATGTTGGCCGGGCGCTGGTAGATGCTCTTTGGCTCGCCAATATGCTGAATTACGCCCGCGTTCATCACCGCAATGCGATCGGAGACCGCCATGGCCTCCTCCTGATCATGCGTTACATATACGGTGGTAATGCCCACGCTATGCTGAATGTTTTTGATAACCGTGCGCATCTCCACGCGAAGCTTTGCGTCCAAGTTGCATAGCGGCTCATCCATCAGCAGCACGTCTGGCTGAATGCACAAGGCGCGCGCCAGCGCCACGCGCTGCTGCTGCCCGCCGGAAAGCGATTCCGGCATGCGATCGGCCAGCTGATCAATCTGCATCAGCTTTAGAAACTTTTCCGCGCAGGTCTTGATCTGCTCCTTTGGCAGGTGCTTGTTGCACAGGCCGAATTCCACATTTTTACGCACGGTATAGTGCGGGAAAATGGCATAGTTCTGAAACACCATGCCAATATTGCGCTTCGCTGGGTCGATTTCATTGATGCGCTTATCGCTAAAGTAAAAATCTCCACCCTCAATGCTGTTAAAGCCAGCGATCATTCTCAAAAGCGTCGTCTTGCCGCAGCCGGAAGGGCCAAGCAAGGTAAAAAACTCCCCCTCTTTGATATCAACGTTCAAATCCGGGATGATGACATTGCTGCCGAACTTTTTGAGGGCATGCGTGATGCTGATGGTTACGCTCATGAACGGGGTCTCCTCTCTGTATCAACTGCTGTCGCGTTTGTATCCGGGGTGCGCCTCAGCGCTCACCGCTTGCGCCAATCATCAGTTCCACGCCCATGCTGCGCAGCTGATGCGCGATGGGAAGGGGGATCTTCCCATCGGTGATAATGGTATCCACGCCCGTCACAGGCGCAATCACCACCAGAGCATCCACGCCATACTTGCTGAAATCCACCAGCAGAATGCTCTTTTTGGAGACGGCGATAATCTTGCGCTTGATCTCGGCCTCCATGATATTGGGGGTAGAAAGCCCATGCTCCAGCGAAAAGCGGTTGCAGGAGGTGAAGCATTTATCGAACACAAGCTGATCCAGCGCGCTGGTGCACATCGGCCCCACGCAGCTCATGATGCTGTGGCGAAGCTGTCCACCCGCGATCATCACCGGAATATCCTCCGCCTTTGCCAGCTCCATAGCGATGTTGATGGTGTTGGTGCAGATCATGATATTGCGCTTAGGGCCTACGGCAATCAGCTTTGCAAGCTCCAAGGTGGTGGTGCCATTATCCAAAAAGATGGCCTCGCCATCGTTGATGCAATCGTAGGCCACCTTTGCGATTGCCTGCTTTGCCTCCAAATTTTTGGGCAGCTTCTCGTTAAAGGAAAGCTCGCGCAAGGAGCCAAAGGCGCTCGCCGCGCCGCCCCACGTGCGTTTGATCAACCCATCGCGCTCCATGGCAGCCAGTAGCTTGCGCACGGAAACCTCGGAAATATCAAATTGCTTGCTCAGCTCCGCCACCGTTACGGCGGGCTTTTCGCTGAGCATCCGCATCACATAGGCTCTGCGATCCACACTCTTCATGGTCACCTCTGCCATTTGCGCAACTGCTGGAACAGCAAATAAAGCGATGCTGTTTCTCGCCATTTCAATGGGAAACGAGCTTTCGACCGAATGCCAAAAAGGCAACGGTTTCGAAATTTCGCTTTTCCTTCTTAAACGCCTTTATTATAATCCCCGCCGACCTGAATGTCAACGGGGAAGTGCGATTCATGAAAATAATGTTTCGGTATTGGTTTCGGTTTTGGGTTTTTCGAGCATGAAGCGAAACACCCCGCCTCAGCCCCGCGCCCCCAGAATCGCGCGCATCCCGCGCAAGCTCAGCCACTCGCTTTCCTCGTAGGAAATGCACCGCATCGCCCGCCCCGCTACGCAATGCCCAAAAGCCTGCACAAACTGTGTACGACCATAGGCCACGGTTTCCACCACGGGCACGCAAAGCAGCGGCTCAAAGGCGGTCACGTCCGCCTGCGCCAACGCGCCAAACAAATACGACCATATTTGACTGCCCGTTTTTCCACAAAGCACCGCATCCAAGCGCGCCTGAAACAGCGCGCGTGACAAGCCGTGCGCTCGCGCGGCGGCAGCTCCGCGCCGAAGCTCCTCCTCCGCGAGCAGCTCCGGCGGCTCTGGCGTAACGGAGCTTCGTAAAATGGTGGCGGTCGTCACGGCATGGAGCAGCTCTCCGCTCAACGTGGTCAACGAGCGCACGATGCGCCCATCCTTCACCAGAATCGCCTTGCTATGCGAACCGAAATGCAAAATGAGCGCGTCCCCAAGCCCTTGAAGCACACCCATCACCTCGGTTTCCTCGCCGCGCATCATATCCACCGTTTCCGCTTCGCCACAGCGAACGCCCGGAATGCAATCAATCGGCAGGTTTCCCGCAATTTCGGGCAGCAGCACCGTGCGCACGCCCCGCTTTAGCTCCGCAAGGCCAACCGGCGCGGTCAAATGCGCAACCTCAATCAACCCATTGGCAGAGGTGATCATGCCCGAAATGCAAAGGCGCTCAATTTCGCCATGATAAACGGTCTGCAACCTGCTCAGCTCCCGCGCCACAAGCGCGCGCAAGCCTTCGTTTTGCAACGACGCATCCGCGTTTGCCGCGCCCATATGCCGTTCAAAGCGCTCCAGCACCGCTTCGCCACGCGTCAAGGTAAAGCGCGTGTTGGTTGTGCCCCCATCAATCCACAGCATTGTGCTCACAACGAACCGCTCCCCTCAACCGCCGCGCGGTAGCGGCTCGCGATTTCCGTAATCTCCTCATAGCGCCCCGCTTCCATCAGCTCCGCATTCACCAGCTGACCGCCCACGCCAAGCCCCACGCAGCCCGCGCGCAGGTATTCCGCGGCGTTGCGCTCGTTGATGCCGCCCACGGCCAGCAGCGGGATATGCGCAAGCGGCGCGCAAAGAGCCTTGAGATAGGCCGCGCCAAGGCAACCAGCCGGAAACACCTTCACCGCGTCCGCGCCATACGCTGCCGCCTGTGCGATCTCGGTGGGCGTCAGCGCGCCGGGGAGCGAAACCATGCCAAGCCGCAGCGTTTCGCGAATCACGGCTTCCTCTGTATTGGGCGAAATGATGTAGCGCGCGCCCGCAGCATGTGCCAGCCGCACCTGCTCCACAGTCATCACCGTGCCCGCGCCCGCGAGCAGCGCATCGCCATGAAGCTGACCGATGGCGCGGATGCCCTGCGCCGTATCCGCCCACGTTTCCGGTTTATCCTGCTGAAACGTAACCTCAACCAAGTCTACCCCGCCCCGATAAAGCGCCTCCGCCAGCGGCGCGAGGCACTCGGTGCGCTGCCCGCGTACAATGGCAATGAGCTTGCGCTGCAAAATCCGCTGAAAAACGAACTCCCGGTTCATGCAAATCCCTCTCTTCGCTGCAAGCTCACCATTCCGCGATGGTTCCATCGGTGTTGCGCCATACGGGGTTCTTCCAGTTATGCCCCTGCTGCGCCATGCGGCGGATCTTTTCCTCGTCTACCTCAATGCCCAGCCCCACGCCCGTGGGCGGGAGAATATTGCCCTCGTGATAGGTGAACGGCGAGGCGTCCGCCAGATAGTCCAGCAGGTCGCCCCCTTGGTTATAGTGGATGCCAAGGCTCTGCTCCTGAATGAACACATTGGGCGTACACATATCCATCTGCACGCAGGCCGCCAGCGCCACAGGCCCCAGCGGGCAATGCGGCGCGACCGCCACATCAAACGCCTCGGCCATGGCGGCAATCTTGCGGCATTCCGAAATGCCGCCCGCGTGCGATAAATCCGGCTGAATAATATCCACATAGCCATCCACCAGCAGGCGCTTGAAATCCCAACGGCTGAACATGCGCTCGCCCGTAGCGATGGGCGTGGAGGTATAGCGCGCAATTTCACGCAGAGCCTCTATGTTTTCCGTAAGCACCGGCTCCTCAATAAACATGGGGTGGTACTGCTCCAGCTCCTTTGCGAGCACCTTTGCCATGCTCTTATGCACGCGGCCATGAAAATCAATGCCAAACTCCATTTCGTAGCCCACCGCGTCACGGATGGCCGCCGTGCGCGCCAGCACCGCCTCCACCTTTTGAAAGGAGTCGATATAGTGCATCTCTTCCGTGGCGTTCATCTTAACGGCGGTATAGCCCTCCCGCTGCTTTTGCTTTACGGCGGCAGCCACATCATCCGGGCGATCGCCGCCAATCCAGCAGTACACCTTCAGCCGCTCGCGGCACGCGCCGCCAAGCAGCTGGTAAACGGGCGCGCCCAGCGCCTTGCCCTTGATATCCCACAGCGCCTGATCAATGCCCGCAATCGCGCTCATCAACTCGGGACCGCCGCGGTAGAAGCCCGCGCGGTAAAAGGTCTGCCAAAGATCCTCTATCGCCATCGGATCCTTGTTGAGGAAATAGTAGCTCAGCTCCTCCACCGCCGCCTGCACCGTATGCGCGCGACCCTCCACAACAGGCTCGCCCCAGCCAACAAGACCCTCGTCCGTTTCCAGCTTCAAAAACAACCAGCGCGGCGCCACGGGGTAACATTGAAAGCCAGTAATTTTCATATGCCTCATACCCATCCCTTCAAAGCCATCATTTGATTCCAAAAACGCTCGCAGGGCGGCGCTTTGCGCCGCCCTGCGAGCGGATCATCATTGCTTATACCAGCCGGAATCCATTCTCCGCCTGCTTCTCGTGATAGCGGCCAATCAGCGCCTTGATGCGGTCATAGGGGTTCAGAAGCCCGCTTAGACTGCGGTCATGGTTGAGACTGGCAATAATATAGGAAACATATTTGCTCATATCTGCCTCAATGAACCACGGCGCGGCCTTTAGCTCCGGCGTGCGGTAGGTGAGGTTGGTGGAAATGATGCGGCTCAGCGTGCCTTCCTCATACGCGCGGTTGAAGGCATCCAGCCCATTGGTGAACAGCGCGAAGGTCGCCGCCGCAAAGATACGATTTGCCTTGCGCTTCTTCAGCTCATGCGCCAAATCCAGAATGCTTTCGCCAGAGGAAAGAATATCGTCAGATACGAATACGTCCTTGCCCTCCACATCATCGCCAAGGTATTCATGCGCGATAATGGGGTTGCGCCCATTAACGACCGTCGTATAATCGCGGCGCTTATAGAACAAGCCCATATCGATACCCAGCACGCTGCTGTAGAAGATGTTGCGGTCAATTGCGCCCTCATCCGGGCTTACAATCATCATATGCTCGCGGTCAATTTGCAGGTCGCATTCCTTGCGGAACAGCGCCTTGAGGATCTGGTAGCTAGGTTTGACGCTCTCAAAGCCCATCAATGGCACGGCATTGAGCACGCGCGGGTCATGCGCGTCAAAAGTAATGAAGTTGCTCACGCCAAGCTGCTGCATCTCCTGCAAAGCCAACGCGCAATCAAGGCTTTCACGGCTGGTGCGGCGGTGCTGGCGACCCTCGTAGAGCATCGGCATAATCACATTGATGCGCTTTGCACGGCCGCCAATGGCCGCGATCACGCGCTTCAAATCCTGATAATGCTCATCAGGAGACATGGGCACCTCGCGGCCATACATCTTGTAGTTCATGTTATACGCGCCGATATCACTGAGGATGTAGATATCATAGCCACGCACGCTGCTCTTGAGCATTCCCTTGCCTTCGCCTGTGCCAAAGCGGGGGCAAACGGCCTCAATCAGGAAGTCATGGCGGTTATACCCCATCAGCGAGAACAGGGGGGTGTCCTCCAGCGCGTCCTGCTGCTCATACCATTTCATCAGCCAGGTGTTCACCTTCGCGCCAAGCTCTTCACAGCCCGGCATTGCGATAAGCCCAAGGGGTCCGAAAGGCACGGTCAGTAGGTCATTGTTCCAAGTGCTCACAAAATCCGTCACAAGCATGCTCCTTTGCTGCGTCGCGGTGTTCGGGAATCCGCTTCTAGTATAGCGCAATTTAACCGCTGTGAAAAGGTCAAATCCTCAAATTATAGAACATTCTGTCGCACTTTGTGAAAAAGCTCCATGTTTCGATGGGTCGTATTCACGCCTTTGTCACATACAATAGGATACGTTCCTAAGGATCAACGGGAGGAGGACGCGTTTCGTGGGCAAAATGGCAATTGGGCTGTGTGTGTTGGCAGCGCTTTGTTTCTCGGAACCCGCGATGCAGGCCGCAAGCGATGCGGCGGAGGTCTTCGCGCGCGGGGTGCTGCCCGCGCTGTTTCCGATGCTGGTGCTTGGCGGATTGCTGAACCAACCCCAAAAAGCCGAACATTCCCACTTGCCGCGCACGGTGCTGGAAGCAATTGGCTTCAGCTTTGCGGCGGGCTCGCCCGCATCTGCCCAGCGCGTGCGGCGGCTGGCAGACGCGGGACGGCTTCCACCCGCCCTGCTCGCGCCGCTGCTCTGCGCCACGGGCGTAATGAGCCCCATGTTCTTCGTAGGCACGCTCGCGAGCTGGACAGGGCTGCACGCCGCCGCATGGACAATGCTCGGCGCGCATTGGGCAAGCGCGCTGCTCAGCGCGGCGCTTTGGGCGCTGTGCGCAAAAGGCGCGAAGCGCGCTGCCAAGCAGCCCATTGCCAGCCCCGCCGCTCCAAGGCTTGATCCCTCCTGCCGGCAAGCCTCCTTGCTCACGCTCCTGCCCGGCGCGGTCACCTCCGCCGCGCAAGCGCTGCTCTCCGTTTGCGGCGCGATGATGCTCTTCTCTATCGTGGCAGCTGTGCTTCGCGCGATGCTCGGCGCGGCTTTCCCCGCGTGGACGCGCGCCAGCGAGCCTGTGCTTGCGGTGGCGTGGGGGCTGTTGGAAATCGGCAGCGGCTCAGCAGCGGTGCTTCGTGCCTTTCCCACGCCGCCACTCGCGCTGCTTTGTGCGCTTTGTAGCTTTGGCGGCCTGAGCATCTGCCTGCAAAACCTGCTGTTTATTGGCGAGCTGATCCATCCCATGCGGCTCCTCGCCATGCGGCTGACGCATGCCGCCATCGCATACGCGTTATGCACCGCGCTGCTTACGCTGCTGCCCTCACTCGCGCAGGCGTTCGCAAGCGTCTCGTTCGCCGCCTCCACCAGCACAGCCGCCGCCTTGCCGCCCATCGCAGTAGCGTTTCTATGGCTGCTGGCCGCGCTGGGCAGTACGGTGGAGCACAGGCCTTCGCCTCAATGAACAGGTTCATTCACAAAGCTATTCTTCCCAGCAATAGGGAAAACAATACATTTGCAGAAAGCGCCGCCGCTCATTGCATAAGGGCTTTGCCTTGATGAGCCTCGCCTAGAGCGCACATCGCAATGCGTCTCCAGCAAAGTTCATAGGCAAAGCCCTTCTCAGAGGTGCGCGAAGCTCCCTACCGCGTTCCTATCGCGCCGCGTGTTGGACAATCCTTTGGAGCTGCGACCATTTGGCCTCCATATCCTTGACGAGGATCATTTGTGTGCGGGTGCGATCCAAGTTGTGCTCGGGGCGGGAGACGTGGAAATAAACGTCGCCGTTCAAATAATCGGTCAGGAAACGAACGCCGCATTCTAGCGTCATGAGCTTGGCGCCCATCAGCAAGGTCTCAATTTCACTGCGGGTGAGCCGCTTGCCGCACGCGCTCAGGAAGCCGTTGACATACGCCTCAAAAAGCCCCAAAGAAACGCTTACCTTGCTGAGATCCTTTTCATCCTCGGCAGCGGTGCTCGCGCCAAAGCGGATGCTATCGCCAAAATCGTAGGCCACAAGGCCGGGCATTACGGTATCAAGGTCGATCACGCACAGCGGGGTGCGCAGTCGCTTGTCCAGCATGACATTATTGAGCTTGGTATCATTGTGGGTCACGCGCAAGGGCAGCTCACCCTTGTGGCACATGTCCACCAGCGTGCTCGCCTCGGCCTCGTGCAATAGGTAAAAGCCAATCTCGTAGGAAACCTCGTGTACACGCCCAGCATGATCGGCCTCAATGGCCTCACGCAGCAAGGTGTAGCGATTGGGGGTATCGTGAAAGCGCAAAATGGTTTCGTTCAAGGTTTCAGCGGGGAAATCCGCAAGCATGTTCTGGAACGTACCAAAAGCCACGCCGCTCTGCATGAGGTCGTTAGCGCTTTCAGGCTTGTCCAAGCAGAGGCTGTCCGTAACAAACTCATAGAGCCGCCATACCTCGCCCGTTTCGGTGGTGAGATAAGGCTCGCCCGCGAGGGTCGGCACCAAGGTGAGCACATGGCGCGGGTCGCCATCCTGCTTGCGCAGGTGATCGGTTACCGCAATCAGGTTGCGCATCAGCGCGGGGATATCCTTGAAAACCGTGCCGTTTACCCGCTGCAAAATATAGCAGTGCGGGCGATCCGTTAGCAAAAGATAGGTGTCATTGATGTGACCGTTGCCATAGCGGGTGCAGCTAAGCGGATTTCCCTCCAGCTGAAACTTGTTGTAAATCTGTTCCATTTCTTGATCCATCCTTTCGCAATCGCGGCGCAGGTCTATTTCCAAAGCTCCTCCGGGTATTCGCCGTTGTCACGCATCGCGCGCAGCGCCGCCTGCACGGCGGGCATATCGGGCGCGTACGTCACGCCGTACCAGCGTTCATGCGTCGGAAGCACGCGCACGGTTGCCTTGTGCTCCTTCAAGAGCTGGTTGGGAATCAACGGCAGGAAATATTCACACTTGAGCGGGTTCACAGGCAGATTTTCGAGCAGCCACGGCGCGAAACGCTCCTCGATCTCCTGCATCACAGCGGGCTGGAAGCCCCAGAGGTTCATGCTCACATTGGTGCCTGCGGGCACAAAGGTGTAGTGCTCGCCATCCTCGGTAAAAGCGGCGCCGCCCTCGCGCGGTTCGATATGCGTGCGCTCATTCACGCCCGCCAGCATGCCGTTTTCGTCCGTATCGCAGATGCCGCGCGCAACATAGCCGTTCTCGGTCAAGGTGTTCTCAATTTTGTAGCCAACCATGGCATGCTCGGTAGGCGTATGCGGCTCCATCAGGAATTTCGCAATGCTCTCAAACGCCGTGCGACCATAAAAATCATCCGCGTTGATCACGCAAAACGGCGCGTCAATCTGCTTTTTGGCGCATAGCACCGCATGTGCCGTGCCCCATGGCTTTACGCGCCCCTCGGGGATGGAAAAGCCTTCCGGCAGAACATCCGGACGCTGGTGGGCAAAATCAAGCACTACATGCTTTTTCATGCGCTCGCCAATGACCTCGCGAAACTCCTGCTCCAGCTCCGGCTTTACAATGCAAACCACGCGCTCAAAGCCAGCGCGCAGCGCGTCAAAGATTGAATAATCCATCAGGATATGCCCATGCTCGTCCACGGGAGCGATCTGCTTCAAACCGCCGTAGCGGCTGCCTAGGCCAGCGGCCATAATGACCAAAATTGGCTTTTTCATGCTGTTATCATCCTTTCAAAATCGCAAGCAAACTGCATTTTGAGGGCGGCAAAGCAAGGGCTACACGATGCAATCGCTTTGCCGCTGTTTGATCCGTTTGGTGCCGCTTATCCCTTCACGCCGCCGCCTGTTACGCCCTGAATAATCCGTTCAGATAGGAAGATGAAAATCAGGAACGTCGGCAGGAACACGATGATGACCGATGCAAACATCCCGGCCCAGTCGCCCGTATATTTCATGGATTGAATCATGGAATACAAGCCCACCGCCACGGGGCGTTGTTGATCACCGCTCGCAAAAATCAGGGAGATGAAGTACTCATTCCACACGTTGATGAAATTAAAGATGCTCACCGTAACAATGCCTGGCTGCGCCAGCGGCAGCATGATCTTCCAAAAGGTCTTGATGGGCGAGCAGCCATCAATGGACGCCGCCTCCTCGTAGGAGCGTGAAAGGTTGGTAAAGAACGTAAGCAGGAAAATGGTCGTATAGGGAACGTTTATGCCAACGTACAAGAAGATCAGCAGTGCGCGAATGGTAATATCCTGCTTAAGCAGCTGGAGCTGTGTGACCACGCCAAACAGCGGCAAAATGATCATAACCACCGGCACGCCCATTGCGCCTACAAAGCCGCTCTGAATGGGCCGGTTTAGGAAAAACTTGAACCGCGATAGCGCATAGGAGGCGGGCGCGCACACCAGCACCAGCAGCACCATGGAAATAGACGCATAGGCAAGCGAGTTCAGAAAGAACACGGACACGTTCTGGCTGGTCCACGCTTTTACATAGTTCTCCCAGTGCAAGCCCGTGGGAAAGGAAAGCGATGTGCCCTTGAAAATCTCTTTGGTAGTGGCCAAGCTGGCCGCGATGATCCACCCAATGAGCACTAGGGTGAACACGACCCAAACGAGCAGAATGAGGTATCCGGGCGCAAGGCGCAGTTCTTTGCGCCAATTGGTTTTCTCGCGAAGCTTTTTCTCTTTTGACATTGGTCGTCCCTCCCTTGCTTAAAATTCCATGTCGTCGTTTTTGATGAGCAGGTTGGTCAGCAGGAATACGCAAACCACGCATATGCCCATCACCACGCCCACAGCCGCGCCAAGACCCGCGTTGCGCTCCGTAACCGCGTTGCCCGCGCCAAACACCTGTAGGTATAGGTACACCATCGGCGTAATGGTTTGGTTGCTGGCGGTAACTGCGGAAAACAGCTGCGACCATACAAAGAAGCCAACCGACGTAATCGACCACATGGTAATATTGGTCTTAAACACGCCGTGCAGCAGCGGCAACGTAATATGCGTAAACTGTTGCGGCTTGGAAGCGCCATCGATGGTCGATGCTTCAAATAAATCCGCGGGGATTTTTTCAATGCCGCTGGAGAAAATCAGCATATGGTAGCCCACCATGCCAAAGCAATAGGCGAACAGCATTGCCCAGAACATGTGATCCGCATCCGTCCATTGCACCTTCGCCAGCTCCGTAAGCCCCAGAGACTCAAACAAGGTGGTGAGCAGTCCAAAACGGGTGTTGAACACGTATTGAAGCCACATGGTGGCCAACGCGACGGCGCTGATGATGTTGGGCATATAGATCGCCGCCCGGAAGAAGCGCTTAAAGCGGATGCCGCTATTGAGGATCACCGCAAAGAGCAGCGCAATCGCCATCACCACGATACCCCCGACCGACCAAATGCGGAACAGGTTCCACATGGAGGTGCGAAACAGCGTTGTATTCATCAAGGAGATATAATTTGAGATGCCGGTAAAGCTCCATTCAGAGGTTGCGGCGGTAACGCTCTCCACATAATAAAAGCTCATCAAAACGGTGCGCACAATGGGGTAGACAAAAATTGCGATAAAAAAAAGCAGTGCGGGCGTTAGGAACGCGATCAGCATTCCACGATTTTTTCTCATGCCGGTTCCTCCTCATGCAGATGAAGGGAGGAGCAGCGAGCGGCAAGCTACAAGCTCTCCTGCAACGCTGCTCCTCCAATCGTTCCGGTTCAGTCATTTTTGGAAATTACTTTCCGGCGGCTTCCATGGCATCCACAAACTGCTGCGCGGTAATCGTGCCGCCGCAAAGCTTCTGGAAGTTCTCAACAATGATCGGGGTCACGTTCACATTGTCCTCAATGCCAGCGGCCCAGCCAAAGCGAGTGGTGAGGCTATCCATAACGGGCTTCACGCCAGCCAGCATGGAAGGCCATTCGGTGTTGGTGGTATCGGCGGGAATGCCGACGGATTCGCTGCTGAGCAGCTTGTCAAACTCGCCCTTGGTGATGTACTTGATGATCTCGAAGGCTTCGGGACCCACCTGGCTATCCTTGTTGATTGCAAGCACCTGCGCACCAAAGTTAGCGGCCTCCGTGCCGGTCATGCCGCCCTCAACAGCGGGATAAGCAAAGCATCCCCACTGGAAATCGGGGCCAGTCATGTCCTTGACTTCGTTAGGCAGCCAAGAGCCGTTGAGGTACATGCCAACTTCGCCAAGCGCCAGCTCGCCATTTTGGTTCGCGGGCCACACGGCAGAACCAATGGTGGGGCTCAGATAGCCCTTCGCGGCCAAATCCTCATAAGCCTGCGCGGTCTTAAGCACAGCGGGCTCTTCCGCCCACAGACCCTCGCTCACAACCTTGTGTACGCCATCGTTGCCGATGTAGCGGGCAAGGTGATAGCCAAGGTTGCATTGGATGTAAGCGTTGTCGCTGGTGATCGGGATATAACCGGCGGTCTTGATCTTCTCGCAGGCGGCGAGCAGCTCATCCCACGTGGTGGGCACGGCAGTGACGCCAGCCTCGGTGAAGATTTCCTGATTGTAGAAGAAGTTGAATACGTTGGGCTGATAGGGGATGGATTTCAGCGTTCCGCCAGCCACCTCGCGGCATGCGGAGATGAGACCCGCAATCGCGGTCGCTTCATAATCGCTGGCTTTTGCAAGCTCTTCTAGATCCATGGTCCACTTGCCCCAAGTTTTGTTGACGCGGTCGATATCCTCATCGAACAGGTCGATTTGCGTGCCAGCTTCCAGCGCAGGCTCCAAGCCTTCGCGGATGCCGGTACGACCCTTGAACTGCAGGTCGACGGTGTTGCCGGTAGCGGCCACATACGCGTCCACGGCCTTTTGAATCACGATTGCCTGCGGCTCCGAGCTGGACCACATGGACCAATAGACGATGTTCTTGCCCTCAGCGTTCGCAAATGCGACAACAGAAAGGAGCATTGTGAGAACCAAGAGGAAGGATAGCAGCTTCTTCACAGGAAAAACCTCCTTATGATTTTTGGGTTGTTTTGAACGACTCTCTTTGTCATTCATTGTACAAATCATACCATAAACCATAAAGGAGGAGCAGGGAAAAACGTTCGCATAAGTAGCAATATCTTTCGTTTTTTTGTGAATTGTGCTATACTTTGTTCAAACAGAAATTCGCGTCAAAGGAGGCGCTTATGCTCACCATGGAAAGTCTTCAACGGCTCGGCAGGCTGCTCAACAACCTCTATCTTTGTACGGGTATCAAGTTTGCGATCATGGATGACAACGCGCGCGAGATCTACACCAGCAGCTATCAAACGCCTTTTTGCCGCCTCATTGCCAACGAGGAAGATGGCTACCAGCGCTGCGTACACTGCGATGATCTTGCGCTTGCGGACGTCAAAAAACAGCATGTCAAAAAGAAATATCTCTGCCATGCCGGGCTTTATGAACTTGCCATGCCTGTAACCGAAGGCGGGCGCACCATCGCCATCATCCTTTGCGGACAGATTTTAGATGATGCGCCCCGTGATGAGCAATGGCAGCGTGTCGCCACGCGATGCGGCTGGTACCCGGATCAAGAAGCCCTGCATCAGGCATTTCTTGGCCTCAAGCGCGTTTCTGCCGAGCAGATGAACGCCTGTATGGAGATCGTGCAGGCCTGCGTAAGCGAGGTGCGCCTGTACGGCTTGCAAGCCGAGGAGAGCCGCGACGATGCGTTGCGCCTGCAAAGCTACATTGAAACCCACTATAGCGAAGCTCTCAATGCCGATAAGCTCTGCCGGGCGCTCAACGTGGGCAAAACCAAGCTCTTCGAGCTTTGCCGCGAACGCTTCGGCAGCACCCCCAACAGCCTGATTACCCAAGCCCGTATCGCCGTGGCAAAGGATCTGCTGACAGGCACCGCGCAAAGCGTTCGCTTCATCGCTCAGGCCGTGGGTATCCCGGACGAAAACTATTTTGCTAAGGTTTTTAAAAAAGCCACGGGTACAACGCCGCGAGCGTTCCGCAAGGGGCTTTGCCTTTAGGCGCTTTTCTCAAACTGCGCCTGATAAAGCTCCGCGTAGAAGCCGCCCTTTTGCAAAAGCCCATCATGCGTGCCCTGCTCCACGATATCGCCATCGCGCATGACAAGGATCAAATCCGCATCACGGATGGTGGAAAGGCGGTGAGCGATCACGAAGCTCGTTCTGCCCTTCATCAATTCATCCATGCCCTTTTGAATGCGAAGCTCGGTGCGCGTATCCACGGAGCTGGTTGCCTCGTCCAGAATCATGATCTTCGGATCGGCCAAAATCGCGCGGGCGATGGTCAAAAGCTGCTTCTGCCCCTGCGAAATATTGCTGCTCTCCTCGTTGATCTCCATCTGAAATCCACCGGGCTGCGTTTTGATGAAGTGGTTGGCATGCGCGGCCTTCGCGGCTTCCACAACCTCCTCGTCCGTTGCGTCCAGCCGCCCATAGCGGATGTTCTCGGCAATGGTGCCGCCAAAGAGCCACGTATCCTGCAAAACCATGCCGAACAGCAGGCGCAGCTCATTGCGGTTGAATTCGCGGATGTCGTGCCCGTCGATCTTGATGCTGCCGCCCGTCACATCGTAAAAGCGCATGAGCAGGCGCACCATGGTGGTTTTGCCCGCACCCGTTGGGCCAACGATGGCGATCTTCTGGCCGGGCTTCACCGTGGCGCTGAAATCGTTGATGATGGTTTTGTCCGGCGTATAGCCGAAATGCACGTGGTCAAAGGTGACCTCGCCGCGCATGTTTTCAATGGATACGGGCTTTTCAACGGTTTGCTCCTCTTCCTTTTCCGCAAGGAATTCAAACACGCGCTCGCCAGCCGCCATGGTGCTTTGCAGTATGTTGGCGATTTGCGCCACCTGCGAAATGGGCTGGTTAAAGGAGCGTACATATTGGATAAAGCTCTGAATATCGCCCACGGTAATCGCACCGGAGGCCGCGTAGGCCGCGCCCATCACAACAGCCGCCACATAGCCTAGGTTGCCAATAAAGTTCATGATCGGGTGCATCAGCCCGGATAGAAACTGCGATTTCCAAGCCGAGCGATACAGCTGCTCGTTGGTGCGGTCAAACTCCACAGACGCGTTATCCTGCGCGTTGAAGGCCTTCACAATCACATGCCCACCGTAGATTTCCTCCACCTGACCATTGACCTGCCCCAAATATCGTTGCTGGCCGATAAAGTACTTTTGGCTCTTCTTAACCACGACGCTCATCAAAATAGCGGAAAGCGGCAAAATGCACAGCGCTACAAGCGTCATCTGCCAGCTGATGGTGAACATCATCCACAGCACGCCGATGGCCGTGGTGGCAGAGCTCATGATCTGCGATAAGCTTTGGTTGAGGCTCTGCCCCAGGGTATCCACATCGTTGGTCACGCGGCTCAAAATTTCACCGTGCGTCACGTGGTCGAAAAAGCTCATCGGCAGATTGTGCACCTTGGCGGCAAGCTGCTTGCGCAGGGAATAGCTTAGCTTTTGCGATACCCCCGTCATAATAAAGCCCTGAATGTAGTTTAGCAAAGCGCTGATCACATACAGCCCCAGCAGCCATAGGAGCAAAATGCCGATCTTGGTAAAATCAATGCCCGCGCCCCCCTGTAGGCGGTTCATCAGGCCGGAAAAGATCACCGTGGTGATCTCACCCATCTTTTTGGGGCCGATGATGCTGAACAGAGCGCTGCCCACGCTTAAAATGATCACCGCCAAAATGCTCCAGCGGTAACGCGCCATTTGAGCCAGAAGCTTATGCAGCGTGCCCTTAAAATCCTTTGCCTTTTCGCCTGCGGAAATTCCGCCGCCCGGGCCGTGACCGCCCAATGGTCCCCGGCGAGGCTGGTCATTTTTCTTTTCCATTGTCCAGTTCCTCCTTTGATAGCTGGCTCAGCGCGATCTGGCGATAGACTTCGCAATCGCGCATCAGTTGCGCGTGGGTGCCCTTGCCGACCATTTCGCCGTCATCCAGCACCAAAATCTGCTCGGCCTGCATCACCGTTGAAATGCGCTGCGCCACAATGATCATCGTCGCGCCGTTGGCCTCTTTGTGCAGCGCGGAGCGTACAGCGGAGTCCGTTTTGAAATCCAACGCAGAAAAGCTGTCGTCGAAAATATAAATTTCCGGGTCCTTCGCCACGGCACGGGCAATGGACAGGCGTTGCTTCTGCCCGCCGGACACATTGACGCCGCCTTGGGCGATCTCGCTTTGATAGCCGCCCTCGCGCGCAAGGATGAAATCCTCCGCCTGCGCAATCTGCGCCGCCTTGCATGCGCGCTCCGGTGGAATATCCGTGGAGCCAAAGGTGAGGTTATCGTTCACCGTGCCGCTAAAGAGCACGCCCTTTTGCGGCACATAGCCGATCCTGTCGCGAAGGCTTTCCAGATCCGCCTCGCGCACATCCACGCCATCCACAAGAATGCTGCCGCTCGTTACATCGTAAAAGCGCGGAATCAAGTTGATCAGCGTGCTCTTGCCCGAACCCGTGCCGCCTAGAATAGCGGTGGTCTGCCCGGGGCTGGCGGTGAAGCTCAAGCCTTGCAGCATATCCTCATCCGCGCCCGGGTAGCGGAAGCTCACATCGCGAAATTCCACCACGCCGCGCTTTGCGCTCTCAAACGCCTTGGGCGTCTGCGGGTTTTGAATGTTCAGCTCCGTATCCAGCACTTCCTGAATACGGGCGGCGGAAACGCTTGCGCGCGGAAGCATCACGCTCATCATAGCGATCATCAAAAATGCCATGATGATCTGCATCGTATATTGGATATAGGCCATCATATCGCCAACCTGCATGGCGCCGGTGTCTATGCCGTGCGCGCCCACCCACATAATGAGCACGGCAATGCCGTTCATGACAAGCATCATCATCGGCATCATGCCGCTCATCAGCCGACCCACAAATAGCTGGGTCTTGGTAAGCGCGGTAGAAACCTCGTCAAAGCGTTCCTCCTCGCGCTTCTGCGTGCAAAACGCGCGGATGACAGGCAGGCCAGTCAGCGTTTCGCGCATCACGCGGTTCACGCGGTCGATCTGCTCCTGCATGCGCTTAAAGCGCGGCATGCCCAGGTTCAGCAGCACCAGCACCACGCCCACAACAGCCACCACGCCTACGCCGATGACCCACGCCATGGAGGCGTTGGTGTTAATCGCGCGAAGTATGCCGCCCACGCCGATAATGGGCGCGTAAATCACCGTGCGCAGCAGCATGACCATAACCGTTTGCACCTGCTGAATATCATTGGTGGAGCGGGTAATCAGCGAGGCGGTGGAATAGCCGTCCATTTCCTGCTGGCTAAAGCCCAGCACCTTATGAAAGACCTTTCCGCGTAGGTCGCGGCCAAGCTTTGCCGCCGTAACGCTGCCCAGATAGCCCACAGCAACCGCCGCCCCCGCGCCAATCAGCGCGATCAACAGCATCAGGCCGCCGTTTGTCCAAATGGCGCGGCTCTGGATAACGGAAATATCAATGCCCAGCGCTTGATATTCCTGCCGCACCGCCGCAACGGCCGCCTGCTCCAGCGTGCTCTGCGGCAGCAGGGAAAAGAGCTTTTCATCAATGACCGCCATGAGCTGCGTGCGCTGCTCCGCGCTCATCGCCACAGCAGCCGCATGGAACTGCTCAGCCGTCAACGCTTTGCCATCCCCCATGCTCATGCCCTGCGCGGCAAGCAGCGCGCTCACATCGATGGGGTTTTGGCCGTTCATCAGGCTGGAGATCATAAAGGCGCGGTCAAACAGGCTATCCAGCGCAAGCATGGTGTTTTGATCCACCTTTGCCAGCACCAGCAACGGTTCTTCCGCCACCGTCACGCCCAGCTTTTCAGCCTCCCCCGCCTCCGCGGGCGCATAGCTGGGCTCCACTACATTGGCAAGCTCATCAGCGGGCATCCAAAGCTTGAGCGCCTCCAAGGTGCTCGCCCTGACGACGCTCGGCGTGCTATGCGCAATGCCCTCCTGCTGAATGCCCACGTCCACAATCGCGGCTGTATAGGTAGGGAGCTGTAGGTCGCACATCGCCTGCGCCACCAGCAATACCACGATCCCCGCGAGTACCCAAAAATATTTTTTTAAGTGCTTTAACATTTTGTGCATGGATGTAAGTCGCCTTCCTTTCCCGGTTGATAGAGCGCCGCCATGTTTTGAAGCATGCGCTCGCAGTAGCTTGATATGCATTCCAATTCCTGATCAGTAAAGTCCATTAGTGCGCCATCTCGCACCTCTTCCATCGCGTTTTGCACCATTTCCGCCTCGCTTCGCCCCGCCTCGGTTAAGGCAAGCACATAGGCGCGGCGGTTGTGTTCATCATGCTCGCGTTTCACAAAGCCCAGCTTTTCCAGCCGACCAATGGAAACCGCCACCGTGGCGGCACGAACGCCTAGCATGCGCACCAGATCCGCTTGGCTCAAGCCGTCATGATGCATCAGCGCGCCCAGAATGGGACCCTGCTTGGGATGAATGGGTTGATCCCCAATCTTTTCCCGCACCACTTCAAAGTAGAAGCGTTGCATCCGTGCAAGGTTGAAAAACAGCCTTTGCTTCGCATCCATCATGCATCCCCCCACAGTCAATACCGACGTGCAATAGTTAGTCGGCTAAGCACAAAAAGCATTGTACTCCCATGCTTCCCCATCTGTCAATCAAGTAACCGTGCTATTCACGAAATGTTCATGAAAGCGCGCAGCGGCGCTCCGCACACGCGCAAGGTATGTTATAATGCAGAGGAATCAGCCGAAGCTGGAAGAGGATGGTATATTTATGGCAACCGCATTTTTGCATAAGAGCAAGGAACAACGCGTCTACGACGGACATCCATGGGTATTTCGCAGCGATATTGCGCGCGTAGAGGGCGTTTACAAGGATGGCGACGTGGTGCGCGTGGCAAGCGACCGGGGCAAGTTTTTGGCTATGGCAGTCTACAACCCGCGTTCGCAGATCAGCCTGCGCATTTTGAGCCACCAGGAGGAAGCAATCAACAGCGCGTTTATCCGCGCGCGCGTCAAGCGCGCAATTGACTACCGCCGCAATTTTGCCACCTTAACAAGCTGCCGCGCCATTTTTGCCGAGAGCGACGGCCTGCCCGCCGTGATCGCGGATTGCTTTGGCGATGTGGTGGTGCTGCAAAACCTGTGCCTTGGCATGGAGCAGTTCAAGCAGGACATCGTTGCCGCGCTGGTGGACGAGCTTCACCCGCGCGGCATTTACGAGCGCAACGACGTGCCCGTGCGCGCGCTGGAGGGCATGGAGCTGCAAACCGGCCTGCTCTACGGCACCGTGCCGGATCGCGTGGAGATGACGGAAAACGGCGTCCACTTCTGGGTAGATGTCAAGGAAGGGCAAAAGACGGGCTTCTTTCTGGATCAAAAGGAGAACCGCGCAGCCATCGCGCCGTTTGTAAAGGACGCGCGCGTGCTTGACTGCTTTACCCACACCGGCAGCTTTGCGCTTCACGCCGCGCATTTTGGCGCGCGCGAGGTGATCGGCGTGGATATCAGCGACTACGCGTGTGAATTTGCCGCCGAAAACGCAAGGCTCAACCACGTGGAGGATCGCGTGCGCTTTGAATGCGCCAATGCGTTTGACTACCTGCGTTCCGCACAGGATTCGCACGAGCTCTTTGACGTTGTGATCCTCGACCCGCCCGCCTTTACCAAAACGCGCTCTGCCGTGGAAGGCGCGCTGCGCGGGTACAAGGAGATCAATCTTCGCGGCATGAAGCTCGTGCGCGACGGCGGTTTCTTGGTTACCTGCTCGTGCAGCCAGCATGTGCCGCCCGCAATGTTCCAGAAAATGCTGCTGGATGCGCAAAAGGACGCGCGCGTGCAGCTGCGGCAGGTCGAATGGCGCACGCAGGGGCGCGATCATCCCATCTTGCTGAGCGCACCCGAAACGCAGTACCTCAAATGCGCCATTTTTCAGGTGTTTAAGTAATGCCCAACCATCTGCCGCGTGTCCCGCGGCATACAGGTCAAAGCCCCCGCGCCTTCCTTGCGGAAGCTGCGGGGGCTTTGCTTTGTGCGTTTATTCCTTATGCTCGTTGTTTTTGAGGATGTCCATGAATTCCTCGCCGGTGATGGTTTCCTTCTCCAGCAAAAACGCTGCCAGCGTATCCAGCAATGCGCGATCGTTGTTCAGGATATCCAGCGCCTTTTCATGCGAGGAGCGGATCACGGTCTGCACCTCCGTATCCACCAAGGCAGCGGTTTCGGCGCTGCAAACCAGCGATGCGTCCGCGCTTAGATACGCGTTGTTAACCGTTTCCAAGGCGATCATATCAAACTTGTCGCTCATACCAAAGCGCGTTACCATCGCGCGCGCGGTGGCCGTTGCCTTCTCAATATCGTTGCTCGCGCCCGAAGTGATCGAGTGGAACACAACTTCCTCCGCCGAGCGTCCGCCGGTAAGAATCGTGATCTGGTTGAGCATGTCCTCCTTGCTCATCAGCACGCGCTCCTCCTCATCGATCTGCATGGTATAGCCCAGCGCGCCCGAGGTACGGGGAATGATGGTGATCTTGTGTACGGGAGAAGCGCCCTTCAGGCGCGCCGCCACAAGCGCGTGGCCGATCTCGTGATAGGCAATGATCTTCTTTTCCTTTTCGTTGATCATCGCGCCCTTGCGCTGGTAGCCCGCGATGACCACCTCCACGCTCTCCTCCAGATCCTGCTGGCATACGCTTTCCCGGCCTAAGCGCACGGCGCGCAATGCGGCCTCGTTGATGATATTGGCAAGCTCCGCGCCGCTCGCGCCGCTCGTTGCTCGCCCGATGGTGGCGAAATCCACGTTTTCCTCCACCTTTACTTCTTTGGCGTGTACCTTGAGGATTGCGACGCGGCCTTGCAGGTCCGGCAGCTCCACAGGAATGCGCCTGTCAAAGCGACCCGGGCGCAAAAGCGCCTTATCCAAGCTTTCCGGGCGGTTGGTCGCAGCCAGAATCACCACGCCCTTGGTGCCGTCAAACCCGTCCATCTCGCTCAAAAGCTGGTTAAGCGTCTGCTCGCGCTCGTCATTGCCGCCAATGCCCGCGCCATTATCGCGCTTTTTGCCAATGGTATCAATTTCATCGATAAACACGATACAGGGCGCTTTTTCGGCTGCCTGCTTAAACAGATCTCGCACCTTTGCCGCGCCCATGCCCACGAACATCTCCACAAACTCGCTGCCGGACATGGAGAAGAACGGTACCTTCGCCTCGCCCGCCACCGCCTTTGCCAGCAGCGTTTTGCCGGTTCCCGGAGGGCCCACCAGCAGTGCGCCCTTGGGCAGCGTCGCGCCAATCTTCTTGTATTTATCCGGATGGTGCAGGAAATCCACAATTTCTCGCAGCGCTTCCTTTGCCTCATCCTGCCCGGCAACATCCGCAAAGCTCTTGCCCGTTTGGCTTTCCACATAGATCTTCGCGTTGGATTTGCCAATTTGCAGCGCGTTTCCACCCATGCGCTTTGCCATCATTTTGCCCAGCAGCTGCCCAATGAGCAAGAAGAAGATAACCGGGAAAACCCAGTTGGTCAGAAAGCTCATCAACGGCGACGCTTGCGTGGGAATGGTCGCCGAGAATTCCGCGCCGCTTTCCCGCAAACGGTTCACCAAATCGTCATCCGGCCAGCGCCCCGTGCGGTAGAAGGTGGTTTCGCCTTCCACGCTCTTGGTGGTAAAGACGATTTGATCGCTATCCAAAGCAACCTGCGCGATTTGGTTTTGTTCAACCATGCTTAGAAACTGATTATAGCCTACCTCCGTCACCTTCGGAGAAAACAGCGCCGGGAACACCAGCGCATTCAGCAGCATCAGTACAATCATTGCCATGAGGTAGTAGAAAATCAACGGTTTCTTAGGGGATTTGGCCTCCTTCATGTTCAAGGCTCCTCCTTTTCCTACGTACAAGGCATTCGCATACCCAGTAAGCCAGCTATTCTTCTTTCACACACCATTTTCCTGCCGTCTTGCGCACTGTTCACAAACTGTCCAAAAGCTTGGGAAACGTCCCCTCCGCTCCCGCTTGCCAGCGGATCAACTTTCGTTTATACTATTGCCGTAACCGTTCCATTATCGTTCATGTAGAGGAGTGTCCGTTCCATTATGATGCGTTTTCTTCCTTTATCCAGCGTCACCGTGACCGATTTGTTCTGGAGTCAGGTGCAGCGCCTTGTGCGCGAGGTGGTTCTTCCTTTTCAATGGGAGGTTCTCAACGACCGCGTGCCCGGCGCGGAACCCAGCCACTGCATTCATAACTTTCTTGTGGCGTCCGGCGCGGCGCAGGGCACTCACGAAGGCGCCGTATTTCAGGATTCCGACCTGTACAAGTGGCTGGAGGCCGTGGGCTACTCGCTCACCGGGCAGCCGGACGCCAAGCTGCAAGCCATTGCTGAGCAGGCCATCTCCATCATCAGCGCCGCGCAGGAGCCCAACGGCTATCTGAATACCTACTATGGCACGCACCGCGAGATTCCGCATTTCTATAACCTGACCGAGGGGCACGAGCTTTATTGTGCCGGGCACCTGATGGAAGCCGCCGTCGCGTACACGGAGGGCACGGGCAGCGATTCGCTCCTGCGCATCGCGCTCAAGCTGGCGCATCACCTTGCCGATGTGTTTCTTGATGAGCAAAGCCGCGTATACGGCGGCTATCCCGGGCATCCGGAGGTAGAAGAGGCGCTCATTCGCCTGTACGAGTTCACCGGCGAGGAACGCCTGATGGAGCTATGCATGGCCTTTTTGAACAAGCGTGGCGTGGGCGAATCCTATTTTGACCGGGAGCGTGCGCGCCCCGACCATCCCATGGTGTGGGAAGGCATGCTGCGCGCGGGCAATGAGTATTTTTGCGCCCATCAGCCTGTGCGCGAGCAGCGCGCGGCGGCCGGTCACGCCGTGCGCGCCATGTACCTCTACAGCGCCATGGCGGACGCGGCGCGCCTGACAGGCGACGCGGAGCTTTGCGCGGCGTGCGGGGCGCTATACCGTAACACCACCCAACGGCAGATGTACGTAACCGGCGGCATCGGCTCGGCGGCGGGTGGTGAGCGCTTCACCGTAGATGATGACCTGCCCAACGACAGCGCCTATGCCGAGAGCTGCGCAAGCGTGGGGCTGATGATGTTTTCCAAGCGCATGTGGCTTTTGGACGATCAACCGGAGCGCTTTCACACATGGGAGCGCGCGCTGCATAACACCGTGCTTGCGGGCATGGGCAGTGATGGCAAGCATTTCTTCTACGTCAATCCCTTGGCGGTAGATCCCGTGGTTGCGCATGTCAACGAGACGTACCGCCACGTGGAAACCGTGCGCCCGCAGTGGTTCGGCGTGGCCTGCTGCCCGCCCAACCTCGCGCGCACGCTGCTGTCGCTCGGCGCGTCGCTCTACGCGGCGGACGAACAAAGCTTCACCGTGCTCACCCACATCGACAGCCGCTTTCAGGTAGAGGGCGCCGCGGGCGAGCTGCGGCACGAGGGAAATGCGTATTGCCTGACGCTGGAGCGCGCCGCCTGCACGCTTCGCCTGCGCATTCCGGATGGCATGCGCATGAGCGCCGCGACCGGAGCGGCGCGGGATGGCTACTGGCAGATTGCGCACCAGGGCGGTCATGCCGACTATCGCTACACGCTCGTGCCCGAAACGCGCGTGCTCTATGCCAACACCCGCGTAGCGCACGATGAGGGCAAGCTCTGTGTGATGCGTGGGTCTGTGGTATATTGCCTAGAAGAAGCGGATAACGGCAAGCGTCTGTGCGAGCTGCGGCTGCCGCCCAACGCGGTCTTTACGGAAAGTGGAATGAGTTTTCTGCCCCATGGCATGTGCGCGCTGCGCACGGATGGTTTCCGCGCTCAAAGCGCTGATCCCCAAGCGCCCTTTTCCACACAGCCGCCCACGCTACTGCCAGCCACGCTCACCTTCATCCCCTACAGCCAGTGGAATAACCGTGGCGAAGGTGAAATGCTGGTATGGATCAATCAGGCATAGCGCGCTCATTGTAACATTTGCACCAAGCTGCCCCTGTCGCCGCCCGCAAATGCCCGCTTCCCTCCATCCGCGCACGCGTGGATGAAATGAGGAGGTCAAAGGGATGGGGGGCGGCGCTTCCCCACCCTTCCCCCACTCCCCCGCGCCTCCCGCCCACTGCTGCCGGATTTCCCCATTCCTTGACATTTGTCGTGCCGATGAGTATCATAGCAAATGCAGAAAACGCCTATGGCAGAAAGGCAGGGATGGCATGAGGCGAATGAAACCATGGCTTTTAGGCGCGCTCGGAGCAACGTTGCTCCTTGCCGTCACCGCGCTTTGCCTTGGTCTGCGCTTTGCCAGCCCCGGGGATTCGCTCATTTTGAAGGCGTTCGCTGGCTTTGAGGGCGGCGTTCCCGTACATTATCACGAGGAGCTGCACACAACGCTTGCGTGGCTGCTCTTTGCCCTGCACTCCGCCGTTCCCGGCATTCCATGGTTTTCCGTGCTGCAACTGGCGTTTTTGTGGCTGAGCTGCGCGGTCGTTATCAAGAGCATGGCGCGCTGTGCAGAGCTGCACGGCCTGCCCGCATGGCTGGGCGCGCTCTGCGGTGGGCTATGGTTTGCCTGTATCGGTCTGTTTTCGATGGTTCGCTTGGAGCACGGCGCAACGGGCGCACTGCTCTGCGCGGCGGCGGTAAGTCAACTTTTTTCCAGCGATTACAGCGGTGCGGATGATCGGCACGTGCTTCGCGGCACGCTGCTCAGCACCGGCTTGCTGATCGCGGGGTATTGTTTTTCCATGCGGGCGGCGGCGCCCGCGCTGTGCTTTGTGCTGCTTGGCGCGCTCACGGTGCGCCTGACCGATTACTCCCACCGCGAGGTTGCGCGAAGGGGAATGCTGGCACGCAAGGGCGCTCGCGGCCTGACGCTGGGCATGTGGATCTGTGTATTCTGCCTGATGCTGTTTATGGTGATGCGCTTGGTGGAGCTGGATGCCATGGCAGGCGACGCGGCGTGGCAAAGCGCGCGCAGGGCGCTCGTGACCAACCCGGCCTTCCCCGCTGGCGTTACGGACGAGCTGCTGGATCAAATCGGTTGGTCGCGCACGCAGCTGGATCTCTTTGCAAGCGGCTTTCTGTACGATTCACAGATCACTGCTGATAGCCTGAGGCTGCTGAACGAGGGGCTTACGGCATCGGCACACACCGGCCTCGGCACGGCATGGTCGGTGCTCAGCTCGTTTTTTGCAAAGCACCCGTCGCTGATGATCAGCGGAGGGCTTTGCGCTGCGTTGGCATTGCTATGCGTGCTGACGGCGGCAGGTCACAAGCGCGTCACATGGATGCTGCTCGTGCCGATCGTCACGCTTGCGGCTGCTCTTGGGTGGCTGCTCGTGCTTGCGCAAAGCGGACGCCTTCACATGGACGAGGCGCTTTGCGTGCTTGCGCCTGCGGGCACGCTGCTGCTGGGGCTTGCGCTGTACCGCCCGGCGTCTGCACCGCAAGGGCGCAAGCTTCCGCAAGCCTTGCTTTGCACCCTCTGCGCCATTGCGGCGGGTGTCGGCATCGTTAACGGCGCTGCCGCCGCCGCAAAGCTGCCCGTAGAGCAGCCCGCCTTTGAGGCCGCGCTATACGAATATGCGCTCAGCAAGCCCGATAAGCTGATCTTTTACACACCGAGGCTAGCGAGCGACACGCGTCTCTTTCCTAACCTGCAAGCAGCGCCGCATAACGTGGTGCTGCCCGACGTGCGCAACGTGCATACAAACGGGCTTGCCATCCAGCTCAAACAGTTTGGCATTGAGAGCGTTTCCATGAAGCCATCAGATTTTCTAAAGCCAAGCGTGCTGGTGGCGGGTACGGCAAAGGGGCCTTGGAAGCTGCTGCTGCCCTACGTGAATGAGCTTCAGCCGGGCACCTATAACTGGGCTGTGTACGAACAAAAGGGAGATCTATACCTATACAAGCTGTGCAAGCGTTAGCCGCCCCCGCGCAAGAGCGGTTCTCCTCCTACCATCTACAACCGAAAGGGAATGACCATGCAATCAAAAGCCTCCGCCCCCGTTCGCGCATTCCGCTTTGCGCGCGAATGCCTTCATTGGGATCGTCCGTTCGCGCGCAACGTGTTTTTTGTTGCCCTGCCCATGGTGCTACAGCAGCTTGTGGAAGCGTCGCTGCACATCATCGATGGCCTGATGGTATCCGGCCTTGGCGACGCCGCCTATTCTGCCGTTACGCAGGCCAACCGGTTCACCTTTGTCTTTAATCTGTTCTGCTTTGGCGCGTGTACTGGCAGCGCTATCTTTCTAAGCCAGTACTGGGGTGCGCGCGATGTCAAGCGCATGCGTAACGCCATGGGCATGTCCATGGTGTTCGCGCTGGCGGTAGCGGCGGTGTTCATGCTTGGCGCGCTGATCTTTCCTAGGCAGATTGTGGCATGCTTTTTGCCGCAGGGCGAAAGCTTTGAGCTGGCTGTCAAGTATTTGGTTGCGGTCGCGCCTGGTTACCTGTTTTCCGCAATCAGCGGCGTTTATGGCACCACCATCAAATCCGCCGAAAAGACCTACATTCCCATGATCGCCGGTATCGCGAGCATCGCGTGCAACACGCTGCTCAACTACGCAATGATCTTCGGTCACTTCGGCTTCCCCGCCATGGGCGTGGAGGGAGCGGCGCTCGCAACCATCATTTCTGCCGCGCTTGCCATGTGCATCAACATCGCCTTCGCCTATGGCAAACACCTGCCAGCTGGCGCAAAGCCCTCGGAATGGTTCTGCCGCGATGGCGCTTTTGTGCGCAAGTACACCAAAACCGTGATTCCCGTCATTTTTAATGAAGGCCTTTGGGCGCTTGGCACCACCATGTACAGCGTGTTTTACGGCCACATGGATAACGCCACCAGCGTAACCGCCACCATCGGCATCACCAACACCATCAACGATCTGGTATGGGTCGCCATCTTTGCCATGATGAACGCGACCGCCATTATCGTAGGCAAAACGCTGGGCGAGGGCGACCGCGACCGCGCATACCTGTATGCAAAGCGCATGTTCGCGGGCGCAATGGTCGCGGGCGCGGCGCTGGGCGTATTGGTCATCGCGCTGCGCGGACCGCTGGTCAACCTCTTCTCCGGCCTCTCCTTGGAGGTGCGGGATAAGGCGCAGCTCATTGTGCTGCTTGGCGGGCTTACAATCTGGTTTCGCGCCTTTAACACCATCAATGTCGTAGGCGTGCTCCGCAGCGGCGGCGATACCCTGTTCAGCCTCGCGCTGGACGTGGGCACGCTGTGGTTGGTGAGCGTTCCCGCCACAGGCATCGCGGCGCTCGTGCTGCATTGGCCGCTGGAATACGTATACTTGTGTACCTTCTTGGAGGAAGTGGTGAAGCTGTGCATCGGCGTGCCGCATTTCAAAAAGAAAACGTGGATGAACGTCCTCACATAACCGCACGGGAACGCGTAACCTGTCTGTGATTGAGAAAGGATGATTGGCTTGAATCCCATTGAGCTAGTGATCAAAATCGGCAGCATGGCGCTCATTCAAAAAGAGGAAAGCGCCATGGACTACAATATTTTTCAGCGTCTTGGCGCCGCTTTGCGCCCGGGCATGATTCTTGTAACCAGCGGCGCAACGGAGATCGGGCGGCTGGATTACCTCCAACGCACAGGCCGCGAGCTGGAGGGCGTTACCGAGCAGGACAAGGTGGATTATTCCGCGCAGGGGCAGACCATTCTGATGAACACCTACCGCAGCTTTATCCGGCCGGAATATGGCCTGCGGCAGGTGCTTGTGGAGCATACGCATTTCAACGACCCTCAGCGGCGCGAGCATATTCAGCGCCTGCTTTTGCGTGCGGCGGAGCAAGCGTGCATCCCCATTATCAATTATAACGACCCCGTAAGTGACGAGGAAGTGCGCAAAATGGAGCTTGCCAGCCGCCGCGCCAAAGGCATGGAGGTGGTGGAGTGCGTGGATAACGACGAAACCGCCGCCGTAGTGGCACAGCTTGTAAGCGCGGAAAATCTCATTCTGCTCACCAGCACCGAGGGGATCTACCTCAATCACAATGACCCCTCCACCTTGGTGCGGCTGGTAACCGGCGATACCTTGACCGAGCTGCGCGCACGCGTGCTGGAGCTGATGGAGCATTGCAACGGCGCGAGCCGCGCGGGCGCGAATGGCGCGCGCGCAAAGCTCGCCTATGCCCTACGCGCGGTGGAGCATGGCACGAACGTGATCATCGGCCACGCGCGTCATCCCATTGGCGCGCTGCTGAGCGGCGATGTGCCCTGCACGCGGCTGGGACTTCATTTAAAGGAAGGTACAAGCTTATGACAGCCACGCTTTGGACGGTTCTTGCGGTGCTCGCAGCCATTGGCCTTGGCGTTTGCCTCTATGTGATGTACGCCACGCCGCATGGCGTACCCGGCCTTACAGCGCTCAATCCCCAATTTAAGAGCCTAGACATGCGCTTTTTCTACCGTGCGAAGGATGTGTTCGCCTGTTTTCGCGGCGTTGGCATGCCGGGCAAGCAAAAGCTTTTGCGCTTCTGGGGGCTTGATTTTGCGTTCATCCTCTGCCTTGGGGCAGCCATGACGGTGATCACGCACAATAGCGTGGCGCTGCCTATGCTAAAAGTGGCAATGCAGGCGGTCGTGATACTGCGCACGCTGTTGGATATGACGGAAAACGTGCTGCTCATGCGCGCGTGCGCCGCCTATCCCACGCAATGCTTGATGCATACGGCAAATATCGCGGGCTATGTGACAGCGGCAAAGTTCATCATGCTTGGCTTGTGGCTTTTGGGATTGTTTGTGAGCTTGGGAATTCGAGCCTTGCAGATCGGATAAGCATATGAGCAAAGCCTTTCCTGACCTGCGGGAGCGTTCGTCCCCGTTAGCCGCGTCCGTGCGAATCAACGCCTATTGCCTCTGCCTTGCCGCCGCGGTTCTCTTCTTCTGCTCTATGTCCTCCCCCGCTTACCCCATTAACGATTGGACGGACGCCAACATTTACTTCACCATCGGCAAGGGCATGACGCGCGGCATGGTGGTCTACCGCGACCTGTACGACCATAAGGGGCCTCTCCTCTACGCGCTGCACGCGCTCTGCGCGCTTTTATCCCCAATGAGCTTCCTTGGCGTTTTTCTATTGGAGGTTTTTTGCGCGGCGGCCTTCCTGCGCAGTGCCTACCGCCTGTTCACGCTATACGGCGTGCGGCGCGCGGCCTATTTTGCGCTGCCCGCCCTCGCGCTCGTCGTATATACCTCCTATAGCTTTCAACAGGGGGATAGCGCCGAGGAGCTTTGCCTGCCGCTGCTCGCGGCCACGCTATGCGACCTCTGCGCCTATTTCAAAGCCGGCGCCCCATCGCGCCCCGATGCGCGCCAGCTAGCACGCAACGGTTTTTTGTTCGGCTGCGTATTCTGGATGAAGTTCACCATGATTGGCCTGCATGCGGCATACCTTGCCGCGCTGTTCTTCGCGCTATGCACGCGCGGGGAATGGCGGCAGGCCTTTCGCTGTGTCGGCTGGTTTTTTGTGGGCTTTTTGCTCGCCACCCTGCCATGGCTTTGCTATTTTGGTGTAAACGGCGCTGTGCTGGACTGGCTCAAAACCTATTTATATGACAATCTATTCCTTTATTCAACGAGTGATTCCAGCATTGGGCTTTTTTCCCGCGCTAAGGATATGCTAAAATCCGGCCTCGCGTGGGTCTGCGAAAACCCGCAATACAGCCTTCTTACCTTCATCGGTGTCGCGTGGAGCGCCCTGCGGCGCGGCGCGGCACGCATCGAACGGCTTCCCGCGGCCTTTGCGGCAGCGCTCTGCGCGCTTGGCGTATTCATCGGCGGCAAGAGCTATCCCTACTATGGGCTTGTGCTTGCCGCCTTTGCGCCGCTTGGGTTCATCCCGCTCTGCCTGTGGCTGGATCGGCGGCTGAATGCCCTCGCGACCCAGCGCCGCAAGCCTTTTGCGCTTTGCGCGCTTGTGTGCGCCGTGTGCGTGGCGCTCTGCCCCGTGCTCAGCCCCAACGTAGCCAGATCCTTTGGCTTACCGCGCGAAGCGACCATGCAGTACCGCTTTGCGGCGATTCTCAACCGCTATGACCAGCCAACCTTGCTCAACTATGGCTTTATGGACGCGGGCTTTTATACGGCTTGCGGCATTGTGCCCAATGTCAAATACTTTCACCAAACCAACGTACCCCTGCAAGAGATGCTGGATGAACAGGTTCGCTATATCGATGAGGGCGTATGCGACTTTGTGGTTACGCGCGGCAAACAGCCGCAGAGCATAGCCCAGCATTATGAGCTAATCGCCACCGAGGACAGCCCCGGTTTTTGGTATGATCAGGTTTTTCTATACCGTCGCAAGGGCTTGCGTGAATTGGTCAGATAAGGTCAGTATTCCGCAAGAACCTCTAAATAACCGCTCCGCTCATGTTGACAATTTTCCAACCAGAGCGTACAATGGCATATCGAAAGCACAATGCTGTCTCTTCCTATTAAATGAATGCTCGCTGCTTTGCGCACATCAAGGGGAGGTTTCTGTATGTTTTTCATTTTTTTTCTGCTTTGGCTAGCCTTTAATGGGCGCTTCACGTGGGAGATTGCCGCCTTCGGCGTGGTGATCTGCGGTGCGCTCTATGCGTTTTGTTGCGCATTTCTGGAGTACAGCCCCAAAAAGGATTGGGCCATCCTGCGCCGCGGCTGGAAGCTGCTGCGCTACGCGGGGTTGGTCATTACGGAAATCGTAAAATCGAACATGTCTCTGATCCGCATCGTCCTCAACCCACATATGGAGGTCAAGCCTCAGCTTGTGACCTTCCGCACGCCACTCAAGCGCGCGCTTTCGCGCAGCCTGCTTGCGGATTCCATTACCCTAACGCCCGGCACCATCACCGTGCTTTGCAAGGATGATGAGCTTACCGTGCACTGCCTAAACAAGGAATTCAGCCAAGGCATTGAGGACACCGTTTTTCAAAAGCGAATTCTTGAAATGGAAGGGAGCGAGGGCAAATGACGCTGGAGGCCGCCTATCACCTGTTGTTTACCGGTTTCCTGATCTGCTTGAGCGTGCTTACGCTGTTTTGCCTGTTTCGCGCCATTCTAGGGCCGCGCATCGCCGACCGCGTGGTATCCATCAATATGATTTGCACGCTCACGCTTTGCATGATCTGCATCCTTGCCCTCATGCAAGGAGAGGGCTATTTGGTGGATGTGGCGCTCATCTACGCGCTGATTGGTTTTTTGGCTGTGGTGGTGCTGTGCAAGGTCTATATGGGCGTAGCGTTGGAGCAGCGCGAAAAGCGCCAGCAGGCCGCCCAAGCCGGAGACGCGCAAGAAGGGAGCAACGAAGATGCTTGATTGGATTCGTTTTGGCCTCACCGCTGTGCTGATGCTAAGCGGACTTTTTCTGTTCTGCGTGGGCGTTGTGGCGCAGTATCGGTTTCGTTACGTGCTCAACCGCATGCACGCCGCCTCCATTGGCGATTCGCTTGGACTGCTGCTCATGCTGCTCGGCCTTTGCCTCAGCGCTGGCGACTTGTGGCTTGTCCTCAAATATGCGCTGGTGGCGCTGTTTCTGTGGCTGACAAGCCCTACCGCCAGCCACCTGATCGCCCGGCTGGAGCTTACCCTCAATGAGCACCCGGAGCAAGAAATGGAGATGAAACGGCTGTGAACGTGTTTATCGTCATCGTGCTGGGCTTTTTGTTGATCTGTGCCATTGCTACCTGCGTGGGGCGAGGGCTGTTGGTGAGCGTAATCATCTTTATGGCGTACAGCCTGCTGATGAGCATCGTATGGATGGTTCTGGAATCCCCCGATTTGGCCATTACAGAGGCGGCTGTCGGCGCGGGCGTCACAAGCGTGCTGTTCTTTATCACGCTCAAAAAAATACACGCCATCAAGGGCGAGGAGGAGGACGGGCATGACAAATGATCCCTCGCTTTTTGCCCGCTTCAGCCGATGGCTGAACGGGGACGATAACCCGCTGGATGAGGAAATCGCCCATAGCATGACCGAGCCTTCCGATCTGCGGCTTCGCGAGATCAGCCCCGAGCTTTTCGCCGCACAGGAGGCCGCGCAGGAGCGCCGCTTCAATGCGCTGCGCGAGCAGGAGCAGCGCCAGTACCTGCGCCTGCACGAGTGGTCGGTCGCGCGCGGCTCCAAATGGTTTCGCGGAATCTATCGCACGCTTGCCGGGCTGATCTGCGCGGGCATCATCCTGTTTCTACTGCGCACGGTGGTGGCGCTGCCGCCCTTTGGCGCGGCGGATAACCCCTATAATAACGAGGTTTCCCAGCGCTACATCGAAAAAGGCATTGAAGAAACCGGCGCCGTCAACTTTGTAGCGGGCATGATCTTGGATTACCGCGCATTTGATACCTTTGGCGAATCCACAGTGCTGTTCGTGGCCGCCTGTAGCGTGCTGCTGCTGCTAAAGCTAGGCGATCACGCGCCCGGGGAAAAGCCCTCCCCTGCCATGCTGGAGGCCGAATATGACGACCGCCATCACGAGCCAAAAAACGACCTTGTGCTTCAAACAACGGCGCGCATTCTAGTGCCAGTGGTGCTGCTCTATGGCATGTATATCATCCTAAACGGTCACCTAAGCCCCGGCGGCGGCTTCAGCGGCGGCGCCGTCATGGGCGCTGGCCTCATCCTGTACCTCAACGCCTTTGGCTTTCAAAAAACGGAGCGCTTCTTCACCTATAAAACCTTCCGCTGGGTCACCTTCCTATCGCTGATGAGCTACGCGGGGCTAAAGAGCTATTCCTTCTTCATGGGCGCAAATCATCTGGAAAACGGCATTCCGCTTGGCATTCCGGGTGCAATCCTCTCCTCGGGGCTCATTTTGCCGCTCAACGTATGCGTTGGCTTTATTGTGATGTGTACGATGTACGCGTTCTACACGCTGTTCCGCAAGGGAGGGATGTAACGTGGTCATTTGGAATCATCTGGAGGAGATTGTGGCCGTGCTCCTGTTCGGCATCGGCTTTACCTCGCTATTGGTGCAGCGCAACCTCATTAAAAAGATCATCGGCCTTAATATCATGGATACCTCGGTTTACCTCCTTTTAACCTCCGTTGGCTACATCAAGGGTCGCACCGCGCCCATTTTAACCGATGGCATTATCTCCGCTCAGCATTACGTCAACCCCATTCCCAGCGGACTGGTGCTCACGGGCATTGTGGTTTCTGTGAGCGTCACGGCGCTCATGCTTTCCCTCACCATTCGCCTGTACCGCCGCTATCATACGCTTGACCTTGACCGGATTACGCAGCTCATGAAGGGAGAGGACAACTGATGCAATTTGTGCAGAACGTTCCCTTTTTCTCCATCATGCTGTGCATGATCAGCGGCATTTCCTCCGCCATGATGCCCTCGCGCCTCGCAAAGTGGTGGACGGTGGCGCTGGCGGGCGTTGTATGCGCACTCAATTTGTGGCTGCTGGCCTTCTTGATCCCCTATGGGGAGAGCTATGTATATTGGATGGGGCATTTCCCCGCGCCTTGGGGCAACGAGCTTCGCGCGGGCACGCTGGAGGCGCTGCTTGCGGTCTGCTTCAGCTTGGTTCTGTTCTTTAGCATGCTGGGCGGCATGCGCAAGCTGAGCGAGCAAATTGACCCCAAAAAACAAAACCTCGTATGCGTCATGCTGGATCTGGTGCTGGCCGCCATGATCGCCATGCTTTACACCAACGATCTGTTCACCGCCTATGTCTTTATCGAAATTATGACCATCGCCGCCTGCGCGCTCATCATGTCGCGCCAGAATGGCCACACCTTGGTATCGGCCATCCGCTATATGATCATGAGCCTGCTAGGCTCCGGCCTGCTGCTGCTTTCCATCACCATTACCTATAACCTCACCGGCCATCTGCTGATGGAAAACATCCACGATTCTTTTGCCGCTCTGCATGCCTCCGGCGAGTATGAGCTGCCGCTCACCGCCATCATCGGGCTGTTCTTTGTGGGGCTTGGCTTGAAAAGCGCGCTATATCCCTTCCACACATGGCTTCCGGATGCCTACGGCTACGCTACGCCCGCCGCCAGCGCGGTACTCAGCAGCATTGTGAGCAAGGCGTACATCTTCCTTCTCATCAAGATTTATTACCGCGTCTTTGGCTTGGATTTGGTGATTGAGAATCAGGCGCTAAACCTGCTATTCATCTTTGGCATTGTCGCGATGCTCATGGGCAGCTTGAGCGCTATGCGCAGCCATGATCTGCGCCGCATGGTCGCGTTCAGCTCCGTAGCGCAGGTCGGCTACATCTATGCGGGCATGGGGCTTGGCATTGAAGCCGGGTTTGCGGCGGCCATTTATCACTTGATCATGCATGCCTTTGCAAAAAGCGCGCTGTTTATTTCCTCCTCGGGGCTGGCGGATGCCTCCGGCGATAGCAAGCGCTTTTCCGACCTGCGCGGCGCGGGGCTTCGCAACCCGGCGGCGGGCGTAGCCTTCACCGTGAGCGCCATGAGCTTGGTGGGCATTCCGGTGCTGGGCGGCTTTGCAAGCAAGCTGTATTTCAGCGCTGCGGCGTTTGAACGCGGCGGCGCGCACCTGTGGATCATGCTGATCGCGCTGGCTGTGAGCACCTTGCTCAACGTGTTCTATTTCATGCGCACCATCATCACGCTCTACCGCCCCGCGCGTGAAGGCTTTGTGCCTCCCCCCTTGCACCCCAGCAAGCTTTCGTCGCTGGCAATGTGGGGCTTCGTGCTCCTTAACCTGCTGGTCGGCATTCTGGCAGAGCCGATTTTTCGTGTCATTATAAGCGGACTGCGCATGTTCGCGTAAGGAGATATGCCTATGCAAGCGATCCTGTTGGTTCTGACCCCTCTGCTCCCGCTGGTGTGCGCGGCGCTATGCTGGTTCCTGCCCGCCCTGCGCGATCCAAAGCCGCGCAACCGCTTTGTGATGGTTTCACTATGCCTGTGCTTTGCCGTTGCCATTGCCCTGTGCCTCACCGGGGATGGCATGCTCACCCTCTTCTCCATCACCAACACGCTCCCTGTGGTGTTGCGCTCCGATGCGCTAGGGCGGCTGTTCTGCCTGTTTATGTCAGCCATGTGGCTCTGTGCGGGTGCGTTCTCGTTTGGCTACATGGCGCACGATGCGGCGCCAAGGCGTTTCTACACCTTCTACCTGCTGACGCTAGGCGCGCTGATGGGCATCTGCTTTTCGGGCACGCTGGTCACCATGTACCTATGCTTTGAAATGATGACGCTGCTCTCCGTGGCGCTGGTTTTGCACACCATGAGCAAGGAAGCCATCGCAGCGGGCGTCAAATACCTGCTCTACTCCATCGCGGGCGCGATGATGGGTCTGTTTGGCATCTTCTTTTTCACGATCAACGCCACAACGCCCATTTTTGTGCCGGGCGGCTCGCTAGCGCCTGACGCGATTGCCCAAAATGGCGGAACGCTGCTTTGGGTGCTCCTGATTACCATCATCGGCTTTGGCACGAAGGCGGGCATGTTCCCCATGCACGGCTGGCTGCCCACCGCCCACCCCATCGCGCCCGCGCCCGCAAGCGCGGTATTGAGCGGCGTCATCACCAAGACAGGCGTGCTGTGCATCATCCGCGTGCTCTATTACGTGGTGGGCGCGGACTTTGTGCGCGGCACATGGGTGCAGACTGTGCTGCTGATTTTGGCGCTGATCACGGTGTTCATGGGCTCCATGATGGCCTTCAAAGTGACGGGGTTAAAAAAGCGGCTTGCCTATTCCACCGTATCGCAAGTAAGCTATGTGCTGTTCGGCTTGTTTTTGTTCAATGAAATTGCCTTTAGCGGCGCGCTGATGCATGTTTACTTCCATAGTTTCATGAAAACCGCACTCTTCCTATGCGCGGGCGCAATCATCGTAAAGACCGGCAAAACCGATGTGGGCGAGCTGCGCGGCATTGGCAAGCAAATGCCCATCACGCTTTGGTGCTTCACCATCGCGAGCGTCGGCCTTGTGGGCGTGCCTCCGTTTAGCGGCTTTATCAGCAAATGGCAGCTGGCCAGCGGCGCTATACAGGGTGCGTTGCCTGTGTTCAGCTGGCTTGGGCCGGTGGTTCTGCTGCTTTCCGCGCTGCTGACCGCGGCATACTTGCTGCCCGTGAGCATTGACGGCTTTTTCCCCGGCCGTGCCGAGGGCGCTCCAGCGGTTGCTTTGCCTCATGCCGAGGTTGGCTGGCGGATGTATGTACCGCTGCTTGTGCTTTCCGCGCTCACTGTGCTGTTTGGCCTTTGTCCCTCGCTGCTGCAATCCGCCGCCGAGGCGATCGCCGCCAGCCTGATGTAAGGGAGGGCGCTTGCAATGCTGATTCTCCCCATCGTTCTGCCCTTGCTGGGCGCTTTGGCGCTGTTCCTTTGGCGGCCAAAAAGCCGCGTTGCGCGCGGTGCGCTCGTGATGGGCACAACGCTCGCCACCACAGCCTGTGTGGCTTGGTGCATCTGCACGCCCGGCACGCATGCCTTCACCTTGCTGCGCCTGACCGATACGCTCACCATCAGCTTCAAGCTGGATGGGTTGGGGCGCGTCTTTAGCGGGCTGGTCGGCTTTTTGTGGCCGCTCGCCTCGCTTTATGCGCTGGAGTATATGACGCACGTAGGCAAGGAAAATCATTTCTTTGGCTTCTACCTCATCAGCTACAGCGTGACCCTGAGCATTGCGTTTGCCGAGGATTTGATGACGCTCTACGTCTTTTATGAGCTACTCACGCTGGCGACGCTGCCCCTTGTGATGCACGGCATGAGCGCAAGGAGCGTACACGCTGGGCGCAAGTACGTTTACTATTCGCTCGGCGGCGCTGCTTTGGCCTTTTTGGCGCTAGTAACCGTGGTCTACTATAGCGGCGGCTCCAACTTCACCATTGGCGGCCTGCCCGGCATGCAAGCCGCTCCCACGCCGCTCCTGCTGACGATGTTTCTGCTTGGCTTCCTTGGCTTTGGCGTAAAGGCCGCGATCTTCCCCTTTCACAGCTGGTTGCCTGAGGCGAGCATCGCTCCTACGCCGGTCACGGCGCTCCTGCACGCGGTGGCGGTGGTCAAGGCCGGTGCGTTCGCGGTGATCCGCATGAGCTACTACTGCTTTGGCGCGGAGCTGGTGCGCGGCTCTTGGGCGCAGACGGTCTGCCTTGTGGTGGCGCTTGTGAGCATCCTTTACGGCAGCGTTATGGCGGTGCGGGAGCAGCAGATCAAGCGTCGGCTGGCCTACTCCACCATGAGCAACTTAAGCTACGTGCTCTTTGGCGCGATGCTTCTGACCCCAGCTGGCTTGCAGGGCGGGTTGATGCACATGGTGTTCCACGCCATGATGAAAATCGCGCTGTTCAGCTGCGTGGGCGCCGTGATGGTGCAAACCGGCAAGGAATATGTGGAGGATTTGCGCGGCATGGCAAAGCGCATGCCCATCATTATGGCGATCTTCTTATTCTGTGCCATCGAGCTGGTAGGCATCCCGCCGTTTGTAGGCTTTCAAAGCAAATGGGCGCTGGCTTCCGCCGCAATTGCCAGCCAAAGCGTGCTGAGCTATGCGGGCGTCGGCGTATTGTTGATCTCCGCCATTTTGACCGCGGTATATCTGCTGATCCCCGCCGTATCGGCCTACGTGGTTCCCCTCTCGCCCACCTGCGGGCTGGAGAAGCGTAGCTATGATCCCGGCATTTGCATGAAGCTGCCGCTCATTGTGCTATGCGTGGTGATGCTCGCTCTGGTGTTCTTCTCCGCGCCGCTGGCGGATTACCTAGGCAGCGTGGCCAAGGGCCTGCTCTAAGGGAGGTTATCACATGCAAGGAAACGTTCTACTCTTTCTGGTGGCGCTGCTCCCGATGCTCTGCGCGCCGCTAAGCTACGCGCTTGGGCGCAAAAGCGGCAAGGCCGCAGTGGCCGTTATGGTGGCCGCTAGCGCCGTCACGCTTGCGCTGCTTGCCGCGCTGCTCTCTTTGGCGGTCAGCGGCGCATCGCTTGCCTTTGTGTGGGAAGGCTTCTGCGGCCTTGGCCTTCGGCTGCGCGCGGATGGCTTTCGCGCCCTGTATGCCTGTGTAGCGGGCTTTATGTGGCTGATCACCTCCGTTTTCAGCCGCGATTATTTCGCCCACGAGCATAACGTGGGGCGATACGCGCTGTTCACGCTGTTCACCTTTGGCGCGACCGTTGGGCTCTTCCTATCGGATACGCTATACAGCGCGTTTCTGTTCTTCGAGGTCGTATCGCTTGCCAGCTATCCTTGGGTGGCGCAGGAGGAAACGCCGGAAGCGATGCGCGCCGCGCAGACCTACCTGTTCATCGCCATCATTGGTGGATTGGTGATGCTGATGGGGCTGTTCCTCTTGCCAAGCGGTTTGGCAACGGCTGGCTTTGGCGAGCTATCCACCCTTGCAGCAGACGTTGGCGTCGAGCGGCTTTGGCTGCCCGCGCTGCTCATACTATTCGGCTTTGGCGCGAAGGCTGGCGCTTTCCCCCTGCATATTTGGCTGCCCAAGGCGCACCCCGTCGCGCCCGCGCCCGCGAGCGCGCTGCTCTCCGGCATCCTCACCAAGGCGGGTGTCTTTGGCATGCTGGTGCTGAGCTGTATGCTCATGCGCGGAAGTGCCGACTGGGGCGACCTCATTTTCCGGCTGGGCGTCATTACCATGTTTTTAGGGGCGCTGCTTGCCATATTCTCCGTGAATCTCAAGCGCACGCTTGCCTGCTCCTCCCTCAGCCAGATCGGCTTTATCATGGTGGGCATCGGCCTATGCGGCTTGCTCGGCGATGAAAACGGCCTCGCTGCCTTTGGCACAGTCGGGCATATGGTGAACCATTCCCTTTTCAAGCTGGTGCTCTTCCTCTGCGCGGGCGTGGTAGCGTTGAACACCCACCTGCTGGAGCTGAACGACGTGCGCGGCTTTGGGCGGCGCAAGCCCGCGCTGCACATCGCGTTTTTGCTTGGCGCGCTGGGCATCAGCGGCATTCCGCTGTTCAGCGGCTACTTGAGCAAATCCTTGCTGCATGAGGGCATTGTGGAGTGCATTGCGCACGTCACCCAACTAGGCGGCAACGCACGCCCCTATGCCATTGCCGAGTGGATCTTTCTGATCTCCGGCGGCATGACGCTTTGCTACATGCTCAAGCTTTACCTCTGCCTGTTCTGGCAGCGCCACCCCACGCGTCAGGCTGAGTTTGACGCAATGACGCACTACCTTTCCCCTCTCTCCAAATTTGCGCTGCTCTTCAGCGCCGCGCTGATCCCCGCCATCGGCCTGCTGCCAAACGTGCTGGAAACCGGCATTGGCAAGCTATCCGCCGCGTTCCTCGGCGCGGAGCTGCCGCCGCTGCCCATTGCGTATTTCAGCGCAGAAAACCTGCTTGGCGCCGCCAAATCCATTGCGATTGGGCTTGTGCTCTTTGTGCTGATGCGCCTATGGCTGATGAAGCCGGACGCAAGCGGCATGCGCGGATATGTGAACCGTTGGCCGCAGTGGCTGGATCTGGAAAACCTCGTATATCGCCCGTTGCTTGCCTTGCTCGTCTCCATTGGCTACGCCATCGCCTATGTGGCCGATAAGCTGATGGACTGGCTTACAGCGTTGCTCAAGGGCATTGGGCTCTGCCTTGCCCGGCTGCTGGACGGGATGCTTGACGGTCTTGGCCTTGCGGCGCGAAAATCCCTGTTTTCCCACACGCACCCCGCCGCGCCCATACCGGTTGGCGGACGCTTCACCTATGCGGCTGGCCGCGTCTGCGATGGTTTTGTTACGCTGACGAACCGCACGCTACGCCGCGCTGATCCCATCAAAACAAGCTTTGTGAGCGCCTTTGCCGCTGGGCAGAAGGAGCTGAGCACGCAGTTCAGACGGCTCACCCGCTCCATCAGCTTTGGGCTGCTCATGTTCTGCATTGGGCTTTACATCACCTTAGCCTACCTGCTGCTATAACAGGGGTGAAGGGGAAGCGCGCTGGGCGACACTTGTCGCCCGGCGCGCTTCTTCATTTTGCTTATGCTGTCACTTTCCTTTCCCCCGCTCAAAAAGTTTCAAGGCCGCTCCTTTTCCCTCTTGACAGCGATACATTCGCATGCTATTATAGTAGCACGTCACTGCGATAAAGCGTGACGCGCAAAGAGAGGAGCTTTCCCATGAAAAAATTATTTGCCGCGATTCTGGTTCTCATGCTTGCACTCACTGGGCTGGCCGCCGCCGAAACCGCCGACAATTCCCTACAGGCCGTGCTTGACAAGGGCGTTTTTACCCTCGGCCTAGATGACAGTTTCCCGCCCATGGGCTACCGCGACGAGAACAACAACGTGGTTGGCTTTGATATCGACGTTGCTGCGGCTGTTTGCGCAAAGCTAGGCGTACAATTTGTTGCCCAGCCCATCAGCTGGGATGCCAAGGAGCTTGAGCTTGCCTCCGGCAATATCGATTGCATTTGGAACGGCATGTCCATCACGCCCGAACGTGAGGAAAGCATGGCCATGACCTTCCCCTACCTCAACAACCAAATGATCGTCTACACCCAAGCGGGCGCTGCTATCGCCAGCGAGGCGGATCTTGCCGGCAAGAAGGTCGGCGTGCAAAATGGCAGCTATGCCGAGGAACTCCTTCGGGGAGATTTCAGCACGCTTGGCACCACCTTTGCTGAAACGCTAGGCTTTGACGATTACCTCACCGCGCTTATGGATCTGCAAAACGGTGGCATTGACGCCGTGATCATGGATCTGGTTGTGGGCGATTTCCGCATCAAGGGCATGGGCGCTACCGATCTGACGGCCGCTTTCAGCCTCACGGATGACAATTATGGCATCGGCTTTCGCAAGTCCGACATCGCCCTGCGCGACAAGGTACAGGAAATCCTCGTTGAAATGAAAAAAGACGGCGCTTTAGCCGAGATCTCCATCAAATGGTTTGGTTCTGATATTACTGTTGTGCCTGAGGCATAAGGAATGAGTATCAAGTTTTTCAATGATCCCGATCGGCTATGGAACCTTGTAAAGCTCCTGTTGGATGGCGCCGGGGTCACGTTAAGCATTTTCTTTTTCACGCTGGTTCTTGCTGTGCCGCTGGGAATGCTGGTGGCACAGGGGCGTATGAGCAGGCGCACGCTTCTGCGTGCGCCTATCTCGCTTTATATCTACTTCATGCGGGGAACGCCGCTCATGCTACAAATCATGTTTATCTATTTTTTGCTGCCGCAGCTGCTGCCCTTTCAGGTAGACCGGTTCAGCGCCGTGATTTTCGCCTTTGCCATCAACTACGCCGCCTACTTCGCGGAAATCTTCCGCTCCGGCATTCAATCCATTCCCGCCGGGCAATACGAGGCCGCCAAGGTGTTGGGATATACGCGCCTGCAAACCTTCTTTCGCATCGTGCTCCCGCAGGTAGCAAAGCGTGTGCTGCTGCCCATGACCAACGAGGTCATCACCCTCATCAAGGATACGGCCCTAGCCTCCACCGTGGCTGTTGTGGAGCTGATGACCATCGCCAAAAAGCAGGTTTCCAGCTCCAGTTCCATCGAGCCTTATATCGTCGCTATTTTGCTCTACTTGCTCCTCAACGGCTTAGCTGAGCAGCTTTGCAAGCTGGCAGAGCGCAAGCTGGACTACTATCGTTAAGGAGGCGCGCCTATGCTATGCGCAACGGACATTCACAAAGGGTTTGATGGGCAGGGTGTGCTCAAGGGCATCTCCATGACCATCAAGCAGGGCGAAGTGGTCGCGCTCATCGGCCCCAGCGGTTCCGGCAAAAGCACCTTTCTGCGCTGTTTGAACCAGCTGGAAACCATCGATCAAGGAGACATCACCTTGGATGGCGAAGCCATCTGCCGCACCAAAAACGGCATCTGCACCTATGCCGATGAAAAAACCTTGCGCAAGTTGATTTTGCGCATGGGCATGGTCTTCCAATCCTTCAATCTATTCCCGCACATGAGCGTGCTTCAAAACCTGATCGACGCGCCCATGCGCGTTAAAAAGCTCCCGAAAGCTCAGGCGATTGAAAAAGCGCGCGCGCTTCTTGCAAAGGTTGGCCTATCCGCGAAGGCTGATCAATACCCCTACCAGCTTTCTGGCGGTCAGGCACAGCGCGTCGCCATCGCGCGCGCCCTATGCATGGAGCCGGAAATTCTCTGCTTTGACGAGCCAACCAGCGCGCTTGATCCCGAGCTTACCCAAGAGGTGCTCGCCGTAATGCGCGCCCTTGCCGCCGAACGCATGACCATGATGGTTGTCACCCACGAGATGAGCTTTGCCCGCGACGTTGCGGATCGCGTAATCTTTATGGAAGGCGGAGCTATTGTTGAGGAGGGATCTCCCGCCCAGCTTTTCCATTCCGCCAACCCCCGCACCCTTCGCTTCACACAGCAGAATTAAACTGCTTTGCCGGGCATTACGCGCTTGCCCGGCTTTTTGCTGCCCTGCGGCGGTTGGCTCACCGGCGATTCGCGCTTTGCCTCCGCAATGATCAATTGGTGGCTCAAAACCAAAAAACGGTTACAACTTACGTTGCAACCGTGATTGGCTCCCCAGGTAGGGCTCGAACCTACAACAACTCGGTTAACAGCCGAGTGC
>JAVVVJ010000016.1:0-45144 GCA_036652695.1 Clostridia bacterium
GCATCGCATTGCGCCTTGCGGCGCTCGCTCTGCTTTCGTTTTTCGCTTCGGCGCGGGGAATTGGGGCGCTGCCCCAAACCCCGGCAGGGGGATGATCCCCCTGCACCCCTCGAATGGGGGGGCTTTTCTTTGTCTTATGAATTATTCACATTCTTATGTGCGCTTACACGCAGGCGTGTCATCGCGCGCAGGAGCATCGCCTGATTGGTCAGATAGCTCTGCCGATCTTGGTTTTGCAGCAGCGCCTCACGCGCACGGCGCGCAGCGCGCTCCGCACGCACGCGATCGATATCCTCCGGCCATTCTGCGGATTGCAGCATCATCACCGCGTTATCCTGCGTCACGGTAAGATAACCATCGCTTGCAGCCGCCCAGCGGGTTTGACCATTCGCGTCGCGCAGCGTAACCTCCCCCTCCGCAAGCGCATAAACGGCGGGGGCATGCTCCGCAAGGATGCATACCTCCCCATCTGTCGCCTTCACGTTGAGCATTTCCACTTCTCCCGTGAAAAGCGCGTGCTCCGGGGTAAGAATGCGGAGCTGAAAGGTCTTGCTCATGTTGATTTTCATCCTTTCAAAACCACATACCTGTCATGAAAAAGCGTTTCAGGCCTGCGTTCCCAGCTCACGCGCTTTCTTGCGCGCGTCCTCCAAATCGCCAACCATATAGAAGGCTTCCTCTGGCAGATCGTCTACCTCGCCATCCACAATGGCCTTGAAGGAAGCAACCGTATCCTTCAGCGGCACATAGCGCCCTTGATAACCGCTAAAGACCTCTGCCACAAACATTGGCTGACTCAAAAAACGCTGAATGCGGCGGGCTCTATGAACCACCTGACGATCCTCGTCGCTCAATTCATCCATGCCAAGGATGGCAATAATATCCTGTAGCTCACGGTAGCGCTGCAAGCTTTCCTGCACGCGCATGGCGACATTGTAATGCTCCTGACCTACGATGGCCGGGTCAAGAATGCGGCTGGTGGAATCCAACGGATCCACCGCCGGATAGATGCCGATTTCCGATATGGCGCGGCTCAGTACCGTTGTAGCGTCCAAGTGAGAGAAAATAGCGGCGGGCGCCGGATCGGTCAGGTCATCGGCAGGCACGTAGATCGCCTGCACGCTGGTGATGGAGCCATCGTTTGTGCTTGCGATGCGCTCCTCTAGCTCTCCCACCTCCGTAGCGAGCGTCGGCTGGTAGCCAACAGCGCTCGGCAAGCGGCCTAGCAGCGCGGAAACCTCGCTGCCTGCTTGGATATAGCGGAAGATGTTATCAATGAACAAAAGCATATTCTGCTTTTTGACATCCCGGAAGTACTCCGCCAGCGTCAGACCCGTCATGGCCACGCGCATACGCGCTCCCGGCGGCTCGTTCATCTGCCCGAACACGAGCGCGGTTTTTTCAATAACGCCCGAGCTGGTCATTTCATTCAGCAGGTCGCTGCCCTCGCGGCTGCGCTCGCCAACGCCCGTAAAGACGCTGTAGCCGCCCTGTTCCGTTGCGATATTGTGAATAAGCTCCAAAATAAGCACCGTCTTGCCAACGCCCGCGCCGCCAAACAAGCCAATCTTGCCGCCGCGCGCATAGGGCGCTAGCAGGTCGATCACCTTGATGCCCGTTTCAAAGACCTGCGCCACAGGCTGCTGCTGGTCAAATGCTGGCGCGGCACGGTGGATGGGCATGGTCATCGCCGTCTTTGGCGGCTCCTTGCCGTCAATAGGGCGACCCAGTACGTCGATGGCTCGACCAAGCATCTCCGGCCCAACCGGGATGGTAATGGGTGCGCCTGTGCTTTCCACCACAAGCCCACGGCTCAGGCTGTCCGTAGCCTCCAGCGCAATGCAGCGCGCGACGCTCCCCGCCAAATGCTGATGCACCTCCGCAGCTACGGAGCGCTCGCCGTCCCGCACGTAGACCAAGGTCTGTATCGGGGGAACTTCCCCCGAACGAAAGCGAACGTCGAGCACCGGGCCTACGATGCGGATCACCGTTCCATTGGTCATGCTCGTTTTCTCCTCCTCTGCAATGGATTTTTCCGTTCCCCTCAGAGAACGAAAGAATCCGGATTGCCGCCGATGATTTCGTTAATCTCCTGCGTAATGGCGGCCTGCCGCGCATGGTTGAGCGTCAGCACCAGCTTATGGTGCATGTCGTCAGCGTTGCGCGTGGCGGATTCCATAGCCGTCATGCGCGCGCGGTTTTCGCTGGCGAAGCTCTGCACCAGCGCGCTATACAGCATGCCGGATACGTAATGCTGCGCCATGGCATCCAGCACCTCGGCGCGTCCGGGCAGGAAGTCCAGGCCGCCAATGGGCGCGTGCATAGGCTCCACGTCTGCTACCGCGTCACGCGTAATGGGTAGCAAGCGGATTTTGGTCGGTTTGGTGATGCCGCCCTTCAAAAGCTGCGTGAAGATCACGTACACCTCATCAAACGCCATCTGGCGATAGCGCAGGCAGAGCTTTGCGCCAATTTCCCGCGCAATGTCAAGGCTTGGGTTTTGCACGGCAGTCAGGTAGGTGTCATGCAGATGTACGTCCCTACGCTGCATAAAATTGGTGGCGACATGACCGAAGGTCACGATACGCACCGCCTTTTGCCGCGCGTTTTGTAGCTCCTGATACGCAAGCTTCAGCACATCATGGTTATAGCCGCCGCACATGCCCTTGTCGCCCGCAATGATCAGGTAGGCCGCCTTATCGCCGCTGTCGCGGTAAAAGCTGCTTCGCAGACCCTCCGGCGAATTGTCCAGGATAAAGCGCATGTTGGAGCGCACGTTGTTGTAGTAGAGCATCGTTTGATCGTGTGCGCGCATGGCTTTTTTCATCTTGCTGGAGGCAATCAGGTGCATGGCGCGGGTGATCTTTGCCGTATCATCAATGGATTTTATATGATGCCGAATTTCCGCGATGGAGCTCACGCGCCGCCGCCCCCTTGCCCGCTTGGCGTCTGACCCGCTCCGAACCACGCCTCAATGGCTTCCCGGAGCATTTGTTCATTGGCTTGGCTCAGCTCGCCAGACACATCAAGGGAGGTAAGCAGTTTTTCAAAGTTGGTTCTCAGATACGCGGGAAGCTCCTCTTTAAAGCGCAGAAGCTCCGCGTGCGTGATGTCCTTGGGAATCAGGTGCTTGGTTGCCGCGTACAGAAACGCCACCTCAATCCCAACAGACATAGGCTCGTTATTGCGTTGCTTGCAAAGCTCGGTAAGCGTCGCGCCATGCTTTAGCTTATCCTGTGTGGACAAGTCCATGTCGCTTGCAAACTGCGCAAAGATTTGTAACTCGCGGTACTGCGCCAGCTCCAGCCGCAGGCTGCCCGCCACCTTGCGCACGCTCTTGTGCTGCGCGGCGCCGCCGACACGGCTCACGGACAGGCCGCCGTTGATCGCAGGGCGAATGCCTGCGTGGAACAGCTCCGTATCCAGCACGATTTGACCATCCGTAATGGAAATGACATTCGTGGGAATATAGGCGGAAATATCACCCGCCTGCGTTTCAATGATGGGCAGTGCCGTGAGGCTGCCGCCACCAAGCTCGTCGCTTAGGCAGGCCGCGCGCTCCAAGAGGCGGCTATGCAGGTAAAACACATCGCCCGGATATGCCTCGCGTCCCGGCGGGCGATGCAGCAGCAGTGACATCGCGCGGTACGCAACGGCATGCTTGCTTAAATCGTCATACACGATGAGCGCGTCACGCCCATGGTACATAAACCATTCTGCCATGGCGCAACCCGCGTACGGCGCAATGTACTGCATGGTGGCGCTATCTGCCGCCGTTGCGCTCACAACCGTGGTATACTCCATCGCTCCGCGGGCGCGAAGCTGCGTGATGAGCTGCGCAACGCTGGACGCTTTTTGCCCGATCGCCACATAGACGCACGCAACATTTTTACCCTTTTGGTTCAAAATCGTATCCACCGCGATGCTTGTCTTGCCCGTTTGACGGTCGCCGATGATCAGCTCGCGCTGACCGCGCCCAATTGGCACAATGGCGTCTACCGCCATCAGCCCAGTTTCCAGCGGCTTGTTAACCGGCTTGCGGCTCAAAATAGGCGGCGCGGGCATTTCAATGGCGCGCATTTCCGCTGTGCTCAAATGCTCCGCCCCATCCAGCGGCACCCCCAGCGGCGTTACCACATGCCCAAGCAGCGCCTCGCCGCAGGGAACGCTCAACACCTTGCCCGTGCCAAAGGCAGACATGCCAACACCCAAGCTATCCTCGCCGCTAAGCGCAACGGCGTAGACCAGCTTTTCCTCTAGATTCATCACCAAGGCATAGCTGCCGCTTTCCAGCTCCAGTAGCTCGCCCATCTTGCAATCGTTCAGACCGTCGATATGCGCCACGCCATCGCCGACAAACAGCACCTTACCCGCGCTGCGCACATGCACATCATCGTCGCTATAACTGCTTAGGCGCTCCAGAAGGGCCTTCCCGACATTGATCGTTTCAGGCATGGTTCGTCCCCCCCTCATCGGTGCTTAGCAGAAACTTATGCATTTCTTTCAGTTGGTCGCGCGCTGTACCGCTATAGCTATAACCGCCCAGCTCCACGCGCACGCCGCAAAGCTCCCGTTGATCCACGCGGCACGTCAGCTTCACCGGAACGCCGAGCTTTTGTTCAAAGCACGCGGCAATGCGCTTTTGCGCCGCCACCGAAAGCTTCATGCCCGTAATAATGCGGCCCTGAACGGGCTTGAGCGGTTCGGTTTCCACGCGCGCAGGCAGTGCGATTTCCTCCGCGCTGATTTGCTCAGCCATTCTCAGCCCACCTTTTCAATGAAATCATTTACCAGCTTGCGGTGATCCTCCTCGCTGACCTCGCGCTGCAAAATCTTGCTTGCCAAGGCAACGCTCAGGTCGGCGACCTCGCCGCGCATCTCCTCACGGGTGTTTTCACGCATGTGCTCGCACTCGGTGCGGGCGCGCTGCATGCGCTGCTCCGCATTGCTCTGCGCATCGCGAAGCACCTGCTCAGCCTGCTCCTGCGCCTGCGATACACTTTTTGCAATGATGTCCGCTGCCGTTTTTTTGGTCTGCGCCAACTCGTCATGTGCCGCTTTGCGCTCCGTTTCCAGCTGCGTCTGCGCGTCCGTTACGCCTTGCAGCTCCGCCGCGATGCTATCCGCACGCTTTTGCATAAACTTACGCACGGGCTTCACCAGCAAAAAATAAAGCGCCACCAGCAAGATGACCGCATTGACGGCATGCAAGAGAATCGATGTGGGGTTAAACATGCCCTCCACGCGCCATCCCTCCTTATTATTCATCAGTCAGAAGATTGTTCAGACCTTCGCGCCAAGCATAAAAATGATCAAAATAGCGACAAGCAGCGCATATACGGCGCATGTCTCCATCATGATGAGGCCAAACATCAAAGAGCTGTTTACCTTGCCCGCAGCCTCAGGCTGGCGAGCAATCGCCTCCGCCGCCTTACCGGTAGCGTTTCCCATACCAATGGCGGCGCCAGCGCCGCATAGTGCCGCGATGCCCGCAGCGATTGCGATTAATCCAAGTTCCATTAAAAGGCCTCCTCTTTTTTTGTCTTCTCAATATCGTATCATGCGCGAGGCGCAGGAAACGCTTTGTGGTTACTCAATGGCCTCGCTTACATAGACCAAGCTCAAAAGTCCAATGACAAAGGATTGGATTCCCGTATGCAGGACGTTGAAATAGGAGGCTACAATCGCCGGCACGATAATGGGCGCCACCGCATAAATCAGTTGCATGATAATGCCGCCCACCATGATGTTTGCAAACAGACGGATGGCAATGGAGCAAGGCGCAATGAGATCCGTCACAATGCGGATGGGCGCCACGATGGGCGTTGGCGTACATAGCCCCTTGATGCGCCCCTTAACGCCGCGAAACTTAAGCCCTGTCACATTGACCATTACAAACGTGCAAAGGCCAAGCGCAAATGTGCAATTGATATCCTCCGTTGCGGGTGAAAACCCGAACAGCTCCACCACCGTGGTGGAAAACACATAGAGCATGAGCGTTGCGGTAATCGGAGCAACAAACGCCCCGGCCTCCCCCACTTTGCCCTTGCACCACCCGTCCAAGCCGCCAATGGCAAATTCCAGCACATTTTGAAATTTGCCCGGCTGCATCTTCATGCGGCGCACCACCAAAAGGTTGATGAGCACAAGCGCGGCGATCAATAACGCCAGCACCACCCAAGCTGTAACCACCGATAAGCCCACATTGACGCCGAACACCGTAAACGGCTTTTGGGTCAAGCTTACCTCGAGCATCTACTTCGCTTCCTTTCGCGATTTCTGATAGCCTATGACCGCGCTTACAAGCTGTGCGCAGGTTGCTGTGAATGCGAAGGCCAGCAGCAGCGGCACGGATAGGATGCCCAGCACCACAAACGCGAGCAGCCATCCCAACAGCTTTACGGCAAGCAGCCAGCCGCGCGGTTTGCTGCCCACCGCAGCCAGCCGCAAAAGCCAAATCTGCAAAGCGCCAAAGCCAATGCCAGCCAGCGCCGCGAGCGCGTACCCCCACCATGGCATAGTCGCAAAAGCGGCTTTCAAGCCCTCCGCCATGCAGGCCTCGCTTCCTTTCTCAGCGCAATATCTTAACCCACCTGCCACTGGCAAGTGGGAAAATCAATTTCATTATAGCACAACTAATTTGTTTGAAAAGGTCTTGAATGGCGTTTTTTTGTTGAAAACTGCGCTAATTCTTCACCAATGCACCGTGCCACCTGCCCTACTGCTCCGCCAGCCGATATCCAACCCCGATCTCCGTAAGTAGATATCGTGGCTTTGCGGGATTTTCCTCAATCTTCCGCCTCAGCCCGGCCATCAGCGCCCGCAGCGCCTGCGTATCCGTTCCATAGCCCACGCCCCATATTTCCCGGATGATGAACGTGGAGGTAAGCACCTTGCCCGCGTTGCGGAACAGCAGCGAAAGCAAGCTGTATTCCATGGGGGTCATATGCAGCTCCTCTTCCTTTAGATAGACGAGATGCTTTTCCAAATCCAGCTTAAGCTCCCCCGCTTGCAGCGTTGATACGCCTCTACCTGCGCTTTGCTGGTACAGGTGACGCAGCGCCACGCGGATGCGCGCCATCAGCTCCATGGCGGAAAACGGCTTGGTAAGGTAATCATCCGCGCCTGCGTCCAGCGCGGCGGCCTTTTCGCGATCCTGATCCCGCGCGGATACCACGATGATGGGCACCTCCGACCACTGCCGCACCTTGCGGATCACATCCATGCCGTCAAAATCCGGCAGGCCAAGATCCAGCAGCATCAAATCCACCATTTCACAAATCAGCAGCTGTAGCCCTTCCTGTGCCGCCGTGGCGGTGAGCACCTCAAAGCCCTCTGCCTGTAGCGCATAGGAAAGGAAATTGCGTATCTGCGCATCGTCCTCCACAATCAGCACATGAGCCATTCCGTTTCGCATAGCGGCACTCACTCCCCCTTTTCCTGTTCAAGCGGCAACGTAAAGGTAAACGCCGCGCCGGAGCCATCCGCACGGTTGCGCGCCTCAATCTGCCCGCCGTGGGCGCGGACAATCGCATCGCAGATCGAAAGCCCAAGCCCAATCCCCTGTACCGCATCTGGCCGCTGGGCATGGGAGGTGTAGAACGGCTGAAACAGGTTGCCAAGATCCTCCTTGCGGATGCCCGAGCCGCGATCTGCCACGCAGACGCGCGCCCAGCCCAGCTCTGCCGTTGCAGTGACGGAGATTTCCTGCTCCGGCGCGGTGTGCTTAAAGGCATTATCCAAAAGGTTCACCAGCACCTGCTGGATGAGCTTTGCATCCATAGGCACCATCAGCAGCTCTTCCGGCACGCTCACGCTCACCTCGCGCCCCTCGGCAAGCTTCGCAAAGTGATGCACCGCCGCACCCACCACCTCCTCCAAAGCCTCCGGACTTTTGCGTAAAACCATTTTCCCCTCCTGTAGCCGCGTCAGGCTGAGGATGTTTTCCACCAGCGCGTGTAGCCAGTCCGCATCCCGATAGATGCCCTCTGCCAGCGCATAGCGCGGATCAGCGGCTTGCGACATAGCCATGAGCATTTCCGATGTGCCCATGATGCCCGTCAGCGGCGTACGCAGGTCGTGGGAAATCGCGCGGAGCAGGTTTCCGCGGTAGCGCTCCTGCTCTGCCTCCTCGTGCAAGCGCATCTGCTGCTTCATGGCGTGCAGGCGATCCATTGCCAGGGCAATTGTTTCGTTCATCAGGTGCAAAAGCCGCAGCTGGGTTTCATCCAGCGCGTCTGCCGTGGCATTGGGAATGCGCAGCACACCCAGCAGCGTCTTGCCGCCATGCACGGCGTATTCGTGAAACTCCTCGCCTCGCAGCTCGCCATAAGGCGGTTTCATTGCCTCCAACGCAAGCCGCTGCTCCTCGTTAAGCTCCCCGTGCACCATGCTCCCATCGCTTCCGCACTGCACAAATTCTCTTTCCGGCTTGCCGCAAGCATCAAAAAAGAGAAACGCGGCGCGGCAGGCAAAGCGTCCGCTCACCGCGTCGATGGCGCGAACGGCCATTTCCTCCGCATCGTGGGCGTTGGTAAGCCAGCTCATAAGGGCGTAGACGGCCTTCGTATCCGCTTCCCGCGCCTCTGCCTCCCGTGCGCTTCGCTTGACATGCGAGGTGAGCATGCTTGTGATCAGCGCGGTAAGGGTCATGATCACAAAGGTCACTAAATAGCTCGCGTCATCCACCGCCAAGGTATAAATCGGCACGGTAAAAAAGTAGTTAAACGCAAGCGTGGCCGCAATGGAGGCCAACACGCCAAAAAGATAGCCGTCCGTCAGCCACGCGGTCATAACAACGGCAAGCAGGTAGGCAATCACAATATTGGTTTCCGGAAAACCAAACCGGCGAAACAGATATCCCAGCCCCGAAGCCGCCAGCAAAAAAAACACCATCAGCAGCACGCGCCGCAAAACGCGCCATCCTCGCTTCATGCGCAAGCCCCCGTTCGTGCCTATTATACGCAAAAACCCGCCCAGCGGCAAGCGCCGCTGGCAGGCCAGTGATTGAAATTAGGAAGTATAAGCCTATGCCTTGGGTGCTACGCAATCGACCTCCGTAATCGCAAAGGGCATCGCCGCCGCAAAAAAGGTGCTCATGCACTCCATGTTATAGCGCGCCGGAAGATAGGTCGGGTCCAGCGCCCATGCCGCGCGAAAATGCCGCATGGCCAGCAGGTGATTATCCCTCAGCTCCATCAGCACGCCCATCAGATTGTGTGGCTGCGGCGCGTGCGGAAACCGCAGCATCGCGGTAACAGCCTCCCTTTCACATTCCTCCTCGTGGCGCAACCGAAGCTCCTCACGAAAATGGCTGCAAAGCGCATCCAAAACCTGCATATCCTTTTCTTGCTCCCGCGTAATTTGCTGTTTCATTGCTATACACTCCTTGCAAAAGGATCTTCCCTCCTGCACTCATAGCATAGCACAGCTTGCGTGAGAAGCGTGTGAAAGGTAAGCAAATACGCGTGAGAAAGCTGTGAGTGCCATAAACACAATCTTAATGTCACAGTGGATTCCTTAAACGCATCTTTATGCCATTCCTGCTACAATCAATTTGCGGTGAAAGCCCGGAAACGGCAACGTACACCGCCTACGGGTTTTGCCCCATAGAAAGCCATAATGAAAAATGAGGAGACAAGTCATGATGAACGCCTTGATGCAATATACCCTCTATCTGGTGCTGCTGGTGGGGCTGAGCTGGCCCTTGGGCAGGTACATTGCCAACGTCATGGATGGAAAGAAGGTTTTCCTATCCCGTGTGCTTCGCCCCTGCGAAAGTGGGCTGTACAAGCTGATGCGCATCAACGAGGCCGAGGAAATGAGCTGGAAGAAGTACGCGTTGTGCGCGGTTATGTTCAACGCCATTGGCCTTGCGCTTCTGTGGGGCATGCAAGCGCTTCAAGGTCTGCTTCCATTCAATCCCGAAGGGCTGCCCGGCGTGCGCTGGGATTTAGGCTTTAACACCGCCGTTTCCTTTATGACCAACACCAACTGGCAGGCGTATTCCGGCGAAGCAACGCTTTCCTATCTGACGCAGATGGTGGGCCTGACGGTGCAAAACTTCGTTTCTGCCGCTACGGGTATCGCGGTGCTGTTCGCCCTCATCCGCGGCCTACGCCGTGTGCGGGAGCACGGCCTCGGCTCCTTTTGGACGGATATGGTGCGCTCGACCGTATACGTGCTGCTGCCGCTTGCACTGGTGCTTGCGCTGGCGCAAACCTCACAGGGCGTGATCCAAAACATGAGCGGGCACATCGAATACCAGCTGATGGAGCCAGTAAGCGCCACCCTCCAGGACGGCGCCACTGCACAGGTCACCAAGGGCTACCTTCCCATGGGGCCTGCCTCCAGTCAAATTGCCATCAAGCAGCTTGGCACCAATGGCGGCGGCTATAACGGCACCAACTCCGCTCACCCGCTGGAGAATCCCACGCCGCTTTCTAATTTGTTGGAAATGCTGGCGCTGCTGCTGATCCCCGTAGCGCTTTGCTTTACCTTTGGCCATGCCGTTAAGGATACGCGGCAGGGGCGCGCTCTGCTGCTAGCGATGTTCGTACTGCTCGTAGTCGCCATGGGCTGCTGCGCGCTTGCCGAGCACGCGGGTACGCCGCAGCTCGCGCAAAACGGCGCGGTATCCTCCTCTGCCAATATGGAGGGCAAGGAAACGCGCTTTGGCATTCCAACCTCCGTTACATGGGCTGCATGGACGACAGCCGCATCTAACGGATCAGTTAATTCCATGCATGACAGCTATACGCCCCTAGGCGGCATGATGCCAATGCTGCTCATTCAGCTGGGCGAGGTTGTGTTCGGCGGCGTGGGCTGCGGCCTGTATGGCATGCTTGGGTTTGTAATGCTTACGGTGTTTATTGCGGGTCTCATGGTTGGCCATACGCCGGAATACCTTGGCAAGAAGATTGAGGCGAGGGAAATGCGGCTGGCCGTAATGGTTTGCTTGGCAACGCCCGTCGCGTGCCTGATCGGCGCGGGCATTGCGTGCATGGTTCCCGCCACGGCAGACAGCCTGCACAACGCGGGCGCGCACGGCTTTTCAGAAGTGCTGTATGCATACTCCTCCGCCGCTGGCAACAATGGCTCTGCCTTTGCGGGCTTTAACGCCAACACGCCATTTTTGAACGTCTCCCTCGGCCTTGTGATGCTCTTCGCACGCTTTGTGCCAATGCTTGCAACGCTTGGCATAGCAGGCTCAATGGTGGAAAAGAAACGCATCGCCGTAAGCGCAGGCACGCTTTCCACCTCCAACGGCATGTTTGTATTCCTATTGATCTTCATTGTGCTGTTGATTGGCGCGTTAAGCTTTTTCCCCGCACTCGCGCTAGGACCGATTGCAGAATACTTTCAGATGTTTTCCTAAGCAATAAAAAGGATGGTAACCGCAATGAAAAAAGCTGATTCCTTTGTCATGGACAGGAGCATGGCGGCTCGCGCCGTCAAGGACGCGTTTATCAAGCTCTCGCCCAAAACGCAGATAAAGAACCCCGTGATGTTTCTGGTTTTTGTATCTGCCGTGCTGACGACGATTTTGTTCTTCGCTTCTCTCTTTGGGTTTGGGGATACCGCGCCGGGCTTTACGGCAGCCGTTGCGGTCATCCTGTGGTTTACGGTGCTCTTTGCGAACTTTGCCGAGGCCATCGCGCAGGGGCGCGGCAAGGCGCAGGCCGATGCGCTTCGCGCCGCGAAGCGCGATGTGGAGGCGCACAAAATCCCCTCGCCGGAGCAGAAGGAGCAGGTCACCGTGATCGCCTCCGCACTGCTGAAGAAGGGCGACATCGTATGGATCAAGGCGGGCGAGCAGGTGCCCGCCGATGGCGAGGTGATTGAGGGCGCGGCCTCCGTGGATGAAAGCGCCATCACGGGCGAATCCGCCCCGGTGATCCGCGAAAGCGGCGGCGACCGCAGCGCCGTAACCGGCGGCACTACCGTCATTTCGGACTGGCTGGTTGTGCGCGTAAGCTGCGACACCGGCGAAAGCTTCTTGGATAAGATGATCGCCATGGTGGAGGGCGCGGCGCGCAAGAAAACGCCAAACGAAATCGCGCTGGAAATTCTGCTGATTGCACTCACCATTATCTTTGTGTTGGTGACCGCCGCGCTATACAGTTTCTCGGACTTTGACGCGCGGCAGTACGGCGTAGCAAACCCCTCCTCCATTACGGCGCTGATTGCGCTGTTGGTCTGCCTGGCCCCCACCACCATCGGCGCGCTGCTATCCGCCATCGGCATTGCGGGCATGAGCCGGCTGAACCAAGCCAACGTGCTTGCCATGAGCGGCCGCGCCATTGAGGCGGCAGGCGACGTGGACGTGCTGCTCTTGGATAAAACCGGCACCATTACGCTGGGCAACCGCCAAGCAAACGCCTTTTACCCCGTCGGCGGCGTCACGCCCGAGGAACTGGCCGACGCGGCACAGCTTTCCTCCTTAGCGGATGAAACGCCGGAGGGACGCTCCATCGTGGTACACGCAAAGGAGAAGTTCGACCTTCGCGGGCGCTGCATGAGCGAGATCAAGGCGACGTTTGTCCCCTTCAGCGCCAAAACGCGCATGAGCGGCGTCAACCTTGATGGCGGCGTGGAAATTCGCAAGGGCGCGGCAGACGCGGTGCGCAGCTATGTGCAGGAGCAGGGCGGCAGCTATCCCCCCGAATGCGACAAGCTTGTGCGCGGCATCGCCGATCAGGGCGGCACGCCATTGGTCGTTGCTAGAAACGAACGCGTGCTGGGCGTGATTGAGCTAAAGGACATCATCAAGCAGGGCGTAAAGGAAAAATTCTCTGACCTGCGCAAAATGGGCATTAAAACCATCATGATCACAGGCGACAATCCGCTCACAGCGGCAGCCATCGCAGCAGAGGCGGGCGTAGACGATTTTCTAGCTGAGGCAACGCCTGAGGGCAAGCTCCTGCTGATCCGCGATTTTCAAACAAAGGGGCATTTGGTCGCCATGACCGGCGACGGCACAAACGATGCGCCCGCGCTCGCGCAAGCCGACGTAGCCGTTGCCATGAACAGCGGCACGCAGGCCGCAAAGGAAGCTGGCAACATGGTGGATTTGGATTCCTCCCCCACCAAGCTAATCGACATCGTGCGCATTGGCAAACAGCTGTTAATGACGCGCGGCTCCCTTACGACCTTCTCCATTGCCAACGATCTGGCGAAGTACTTCGCCATCATCCCGGCGCTGTTTATCACGCTGTTCCCGGGGCTACAGGCGCTTAATATCATGCGGCTGCACAGCCCGGAAAGCGCCATTCTCTCCGCTACGCTCTATAACGCGCTGGTCATCATCGCGTTGATCCCGCTGGCGCTCAAGGGCGTTGCGTATCGCGAGGTTCCCGCGGGAAAGCTTCTGGCACGCAACCTGCTGGTATACGGCGTGGGCGGTATCCTTACCCCGTTCATCTTTATCAAGCTGCTGGATATGCTGATGGTTGCGCTGCGTTTTGTGGCATAAGGAGGATTTTGATATGCGTTATGCGAATGGAAAACAATGTTTCACCCTTTTTGGCAAGGCGCTCGCTTTTTTGCTGGTGATGACCGTTGTGTGCGGTGTTCTTTATCCGCTGGCGGTGACCGGCCTCACACAAATCATCTTTCCTTGGCAGGCCAACGGTTCCCTCATTACCGTAAACGGCGTGACCTATGGCAGCGAGCATATCGGCCAGCCATTCACCCAACCAAACCACCTCTGGGGTCGCCCCATGACGATGGATATCACAACGTTTGCCGATGCTGACGGCGCACCGCTGGCCTATGGGTGGGCGTCCAACAAATCCCCCGCAGGCGCGGAGCAAAATGAGGTATATGCAAAGCGGGTGTCCGCGCTACGCGCCGCGCATCCTGAAATGGGCGAGCAGCCCATCCCTGTGGATCTCATTACGGAATCCGGCTCTGGCCTTGATCCCGCCATTTCCCCGGAGGCGGCGGAATACCAGGTCAAGCGCATTGCCGCCAATACCGGCAAAACCGATGCGGCGGTGCGCGCGATCATCGCAAGCTGCACCACGGGGCGTCTGCTAGGGATCTTTGGCGAACCAACCGTGAATGTGCTCAAGGTAAACCTTGCGCTGGATGGCATTTTGCAATAACAAAAATGAAAAGGAGGCCATCGCATGGAGCAAAGACCTGACCCCGACATGCTGCTTCGGCAGATTGCGCGGGAGGAAGCCAAAAGCGCTGCGCTGGCCTCCGGGAAGCTGAAGATTTTCTTTGGCTACGCAGCGGGCGTCGGCAAAACCTACGCCATGCTCAAGGCCGCGCACACGGCGCTGGAAAACGGCGTGGACGTTGTGGTTGGCTATATTGAGCCTCACACGCGCCCCGAAACAATGGCGCTCGCGGAGGGGCTTCCTTCCCTTGCGCCAAAGCTGATGGCGCACAAGGGGCTGCATCTGCGGGAATTGGATTTGGACGCGGCGCTCAACCGCCGCCCGCAGCTGATCCTTGTGGATGAGCTGGCGCATACAAACGCCGAAGGCTCCCGGCACCAAAAGCGCTACCAAGATGTGAAGGAGCTGCTTCGCGCAGGCATCGACGTTTTTACAACGGTCAACGTGCAGCATCTGGAAAGCCTGAACGATCTGGTGGCTTCCATCACAGGCGTATTGGTGCGCGAGCGCATCCCGGATCGCGTCTTTGACGACGCGTATCAGGTGGAGCTAGTGGACATTGAGCCGGAAGAACTGATTGAGCGGCTGACGCGCGGTAAGGTTTACCGCACGCAGCAGGCTCAGCGGGCGCTATCCGGTTTTTTTTCGGTAGATAACCTGGTGGCGCTACGCGAAATCGCCCTGAGGCGCACGGCTGACCGGGTCAACCGCCATGCACAGGAGAGTGCCGGGGCGGACACCTCCATCTCCGATCACCTGCTGATCTGCCTTTCCGCCGCCCCGTCCAACGCAAAGGTTATCCGCACCGCCGCGCGCATGTGCGAGGCCTTTCACGGGCGTTTTACAGCGCTGTACGTTACGCCGTCCACAGCGCCAAGCGCGGAGAGCACGCATAGGCTGCGCGAGAACATGCAGCTCGCTCAACGGCTTGGCGCGCATATCTCCACCGTCTATGGCGACGATGTAGCCGCGCAGATCTCGCAATACGCGCGCATCAGCGGCGTCACAAAGATCGTGATGGGGCGCACAAATACGCGGCGCACGCTTCTGCGGCGCGGCAGGAGCTTTGTGGATCAGCTATCCACGCTTGCGCCGGATATTGATATCTACATCATTCCGGATGGAAAGGCGAACCGCAATTATCGCTCGCCTTGGCGTGGCGCTGTGAACGCGGAGCCCGTCACCTTGCGCACGCTTGGCATGGCGCTGCTCATCTTTGCGCTTTGCACGGCTTTGAGCGTGCTTTGCGACCATCTGGGCTTCAACCAAGCCTGCGTGGTAACGCTGTATGTGCTTGGTATTTTGCTGGCGGCGGTCGTCACCTCCAACCGCGCCATCGGCCTATGCATGGCGGTAGCAAGCGTGCTGATGTACAACTACTTTTTTACGCAGCCCTATTACTCCCTCATGGTATACGACCCTGGCTATATGCTTACCTTTGCACTGATGTTCTGCATCTCGCTGGTAACGGGCAGCTTGGCGCGCCGCGTCAAGCGGCAAGCGCGGCAGGAGGCCATGAAGGCGCACCGTACCGAGGTGCTCCTACAGACCAGCCAGATGCTCCAGCGTGCGGATGGCGAGCAGGATCTGCTTTCAAAGGCGGCCTATCAGCTCATGCAGCTTTTGGATCGCAGCGTCACCATCTATCCGGCAGCTACGGAGCTAGGCGAGCCGCTCTTTGCCAAAGCAGCGGGCGATACGCACGGCAGCGCCTATTACCTAACGCAGGATGAATACGCCGTTGCGGCATGGGCCTTCAAAAACCGGCGGCACGCAGGCGCATCCACAGGCACGCTTCCGGGTGCAAAAAACCTATACCTAGCGGCGCGCAGCGAAGATGCGGTTTACGCGATTATCGGCGTTTCCATGTCGGACGGCGTGCAGCTGGATTCCTTCGAAAAGAACCTCCTGCTTGCGCTGCTGGATGTGATTGCGCTTGGCGTAGAGCGCGTGCGGCTGTACAGCACCAAAAACCAAATCGCGCTCAAGGCACAGCAGGAGCAGCTCCGCGCCAACCTTCTGCGCTCCATCTCTCACGACCTTCGCACACCTCTCACCAGCATTTCCGGCAACGCCAACCTGCTGATGACGCAATACGCCGCCCTCAGCGACCCGGATCGCGAGCGCCTCTGCACCGACATCTACGATGATTCTATGTGGCTGATTAACCTTGTGGAAAACCTGCTGAGCATCACGCGCATTGAAAACGGCGCCATGACGCTCCGCTTGCAGCCGGAAATGATCAGCGATGTGGCAGAGGAGGCCATATCGCATATGAACCGGCACAGCAAGGAGCGTGCCTTCCACGCGGATATTGCGGATGAATACCTGATGGCTTCCATGGATGGGCACCTCATTGTGCAGGTGCTCGCCAACCTGTTGGACAACGCGGTCAAATATACACCAGAAGGCTCCCACATCACCCTGCGCGCATTCCGCAAGGAGCCATACCTATGTGTGGAGGTTGCTGACGATGGCCCGGGCATTGACGATGAGGACAAGGCGCATCTCTTTGAAATGTTCTATACGGCAGATAACGCGCGCGGCGATGGCAGGCGGAGCATCGGTCTGGGGCTTGCACTGTGCAAATCCATTGTGGAAGCGCACGGCGGCACCATCGGTGTACGCGATAACAAGCCGCGCGGCACGGTTTTCTATTTCACGCTCAAGGCGCAATAAGGGAGGAATGCTCATGGCACTCAATAGCACCGTGCTGGTCGTAGAGGATGATCGAGCGGTTCGAAGCCTGATTTCCACAACGTTAGAAACGCATCGCTACCATTACTTGCTGGCTGAAAACGGCAGAAGCGCCATCATGCAGGCGCAAACGCACCATCCCGATGTCATTTTGCTGGATTTGGGGCTTCCGGATATCGATGGGGTGCAGGTCATTTCCGCCATACGGGAATTCCTTGTTGCTCCGATCATCGTTGTAAGCGCGCGTAGCGAGGATCAAGATAAGATCGCCGCGTTGGACGCGGGCGCGGATGATTACCTCACCAAGCCCTTTAATGTGGAGGAGCTGCTTGCGCGTCTGCGCGCGGCGCTGCGCCGCATGGGCTATATTCAGAGTGACGAGGCGGCAGGCCGCCGGTTCACCAACGGCGATTTGGTCATCGATTACGATGCATGCAGCGTTCTCATGGCCAATCAGGAGATTCACCTGACCCCCATGGAGTACAAAATTCTATGCCTGTTTGCGCGCAACGTAGGCAAGGTGCTCACACACAATATGCTCACCCGGGAGCTTTGGGGCAACGTGCAAGGCAGCGACATTTCCACATTGCGTGTATTCATGACCACGCTACGCAAAAAAATTGAGCCAAGCGCGGCGGCGCAGCGGCTGATACAGACACATATTGGCATTGGATACTGCATGAACAGAATCGCGTAGCAGCCCGGGATGAAAAGCCTTTCTTGGATGCGTTATATGGAATGCGTCAAAGCAATATTTGAAAGGCTGGAAACTGAAATATGCAAAAGAACACATTGAAGCGCTCCCTCCTGGTTCTGTGGACCGTGCTCGCCCTCTGTGTGAGCAGCTACCTGCCGCGCATGGCTTTTGCCCAAGCAACTCCTCCCGCCCCGCTTTCCTACAACAAATATCTCATCAGCCCCGCAATCCAGCGGATTTTTTCGCCCGATGAAAAGCTGTACCGCCGCGTTTTTGACGCGCTGGATCAGCAGCAGCAGGATGTGGATCTATCCGACCTCTCCCCAACGCAGGAGCAGGTGGACGCCGTAATCACCGCGTTGTTTGATCGCTTTGAGTTTGTCATGCTGCGCGGAGCGGACTATGATCCTCAAACAAGCAAGCTTCATTTGGATACCAAAACAAGCGGCGAGGAAGCTCGCGCGCAGGTGCAGGCCTTTCGCGACAAGGTCACCTATCTGCTAGAAAACGTGCTTGCGCCGGAGCAAACGGAGGTGGAACGCGTGATGGCGCTTCACCAATACTTTGCCTCCACTACCCAGTACAGCGCCGATGCCGAGGACGTCGGCCCCTATGGCGTTATGGTGAAGGAGCAAGGGCTTTGCACGGGCTATGCGTATGCCATGGCTTACATGCTTGATCAGCTTGGGATTGAAAACCATCTGACCAATACCGATGATGGCGTGCATATCTTTAACACCGTGCTGCTGGACGGAAAATACTATCACATGGACGCAACCTACGAATCCTGTAGCAGCGATGGAGCCGCCTTTTTCTACTTTGGCATGACGGATGAGCAGGCGCGCGGCAATTACGGTGCCTACACCTCCGGCAACCCAAATTATGGCGCTTATCCCACGCCCGAATGCAGCGACAACCGCTTTTCCTACCTGCGCAGCTTTCCTACGGCGCAGCTCTACACGCCGGAGCACGCGCTGTATTATACCGATATGGAACAGGATAACAAGCTGTTCCGCATGGATTTGCGCACGAACGCCCGCACGGTGGTGCTGGATGAACCCGTCATGTCCCTGCGCCTATTTCAAAACCAACTCTTTTACCAAACGATGGCACAAGCCACGGAGCTATATCGCATGGATCTGAACGGTCAAAACGCCCAAAAGCTAAACACCGGCATCTCCGTTACGCGCATGCGGTTCATCAACGGCGAGCTATGGCTCTACGATGATATTCACAGCCAGCAAAAAGCATATGAAAAGCCATGAATAACCAAAGGAACGGCAAGAAGGGAAAAACCCGCTTGCCGTTCCTTTGGCTTTAATGATCTATTTTCTTGTTGCTTTGCTTGGCTTTCCCTTGCAGCTCTGGCACGGGAGCCACATCGTTGATGGGTAGGTTCTGCTTGTGGTTTTCCTGTGTCTTCTTGGGAGCGCGGGGATCAATCCGCTTCATGCCCTGCTTTGCCATGGCCATCACCTCGCCAATAGTATGGCTGGTTTTTGAAAAGCACATGCGTCAAAGCGAAAAATCAATCGGATAGCTCCGCTGAAGCTGACCTACGCTTCCAAGCGATCATCACGCCGCTGCACAGGCGCACGCGCTGCCAAGCAATGTGCTCAAAGCCCGCGTCCCGCAAAATGCGCATCAGCCTTTTTTTATGCAACGGCTGCGCTTCCTCGTCCTGCGGCGCAAAGAGCGCTGAAAAATAGCCATCAACGCCCAGCAACAGCTGTCCGCCCTCCTTGAGCACCCGTTTGATTTCGGCAAGCGAGCCTTCCACCGCCTCCGCGCTTGCGCTTGGAAGCTGATAAAACACTGCGTCAAAGGCGTTTTCGCGCCATGGAATGTCTCCGCCGCCGCCATATACGATATCCGCATTTTGCAAGCGGACGCGCGCGCGTTTGATATCCTCTATGCTGCCGGACACGCCGCATACCTCGCACTGTAGATTTCGGCGGAGGTATTCCGCCAGCATCCCCGTGCCAATATTCGCATCCAGCACCTTATCTTCAGGATCGATCACCGCCCAGCGGATCAACCCCCGCTCCACCGCCGATAGCTTTGGGTGAGCCTCAAGGGAGCCTAGCTGCTGGAGTGTCTTTCCCTGTACTCTGGAAATCATAGCTTCCCTCCTAGCCATTCTGTATCCGCAATACAACGATATTGTATCACAGAATTGCTAAGAAAGCACGCACTTTTGTAATATTTATTTCATACTATTACATTAATTTGAGTAATATTTTAATGAACCTCTGTGTGTCACCCAGTAGAGCAGCCCGCCATCTCCCAGCAAAAGCAGCGCGACAACCACCGCATACGCCACGTACGTACCCAAGCCAAGCTGCTTTATGCACAGTACAAAAGCGCCCACCAGCCCTGCGATCACCACCATGCCATAGAGCATGGACAGTATTGCGTTCATGTTTTGCTTGACGGCCTCGGTTTCGGTTTTCCATGCAAGCTTTGGGTGATAGGTATCCACAAGCAAGCTCATCGCGCACCAGAGCAGCGAAAAGAGCTGCGCCACCACCATCGCCACCAGCGTTTCCACCGCATACGTCGGCAGCATCACCCATAGCACGATGGGCATAAAGATGCCCGTCATCAGGTTAAAAATCAACCCCATCGTGAGCTTTGCCAGCAGCTGCATGCCGCCTGAAACCGGGAAGGTTTTGCGCAGGTCGTGCCGCTTTCCCTCACGCGATACCGATGTGCCAACCGCTATGCCCATCACCATGGTAAAGCTGATAGCGGCGGTGGCAATTGCCAGATAGTATCCGCTCGGCAGCAGATTCACAAGCGTCTGCGCCAAATCCATGCCTTGCAGCTGTTTTTGTATGCCTACCAAAATCATCACCGCCATGATGGGGAACATCACGACGCCTACCAGGCAGTTTGTTGCATATACAGGCGTGGTCAGCACATCGCGCAGCTCATGCCGGAGCAGTGTAGCGAAAGGCGAACGAACGCAATCCTTACCCACCTTGCGCTGTGCATCGCCGTTCACGCGGCGAAGCGTTTCATTCTGCTTGAGCGCCAGCTTCATGTAGCCGCCGCCAAAAAGCCATACCATCGCGCCAAAGGCGGCCGCAGATACGGCAATGAATAGCGCCGTGCTTCCCCATGCCGCCGCGCCGCTGCCCGCAACCCCATCGTACAGCCATTGCAGCGGTGGATAAGCGCTGAGCATGATGTTGGTAATGGAGTGTTGACCAAGCAGCAAGCCCACCAGCATCTGGGTGATCTGGGCGTCATCCATGGAATTGACCACATACATCTCCACGCCCACGAAGGCAACCACAAACGCAAAGCTCATGATGGTTGTTACGCCCTCGCGCCGCTTCCAAAGCGCGCTCACGCGAATGAGCAAAAACGCAAGCGCCATTGCCAGCGCGAGGGGAATCATTGGCACAAACAGGATACCAATCAGCGCCCGCAGGTAGTAAAGCACCCCAGCGCCCGCACCGATTCCATAACGGATGAGCAGCGGCGCGCCAACAAGCAGCGTGATGCCCACCTCACCCATCAGAACCGTCAACGCCTTCGCCAGCAGCACATCCCGCGAGGCGATGGGCAGCGCACCCAGCATCTCGTTATCCTTGCCAAAGAAAAGCGCGCTCATCATGTAGAAAAAGCCGTACAAAAGCGTTATCAATGTGCAGCCCATAAAGGCCACCGCAATCACAACCGTCTGTTGACCAATTGCGCTAAAGACGTTGTATACCACCATTTCAAGCCCGATAACCAAGCCCACGAGGTAAAGCGCCAGCAGCGTGTAGCCGACATAGCCAAGTATGGCGCGCAGCTTGCTTCTGCCCTGCTTTTGGTAGGTTTGCGGCTTGTACGCTGCCCATTTGTTAATCAGCAGCATCCGAAGATATGCGAGCACGATTATTCCGCCTCCTTCTCCACCAGTTCCATGAAGAGCTCCTCAAGCGTGCTGTCCTTGTCGTTGCCGCGCAGCTCCGCAAGCGTACCGTTTGCAATCAGCTTGCCATGGCGGATGATGCCAATTTCGTTGCAGAGACGTTCCGCAACATCCAGCACATGCGTGGAGAAAAACACTGTGCGCCCACCCTCGGCATGCGCGTGCATCTGTTCCTTGAGCAGGTACACGCTCTGGGGGTCAAGGCCAACCATCGGCTCATCCAATATCCAGATGGACGGCTCGTGAATCAGTGCGCCGGTAATGGCGAGCTTCTGTTTCATGCCGCGTGAATACCCGCGAATCTGCTGGTTCGCGGCACGTTCCAAATCGAACAGGCTCAGATATTCCTCGATATGCGCCTTGCGTTTCGCCGCGTTCACGCCGTAAATATCCGCCATAAAGCGCAGATATTCCATGCCCGTCAAGCGCTCGTACATATCAAAGGTATCCGGCACATAACCAAAAACGCGCTTTGCCTCAATGGGGTTTTCACGCATGTCAATGCCATTGAGCAATACCTTGCCGCTGTCTGGCGTCAAAATACCCGTGAGCAGTTTAATCGTGGTGGTTTTGCCCGCGCCATTGGGGCCGATAAAGCCAAAGACCTCGCCATCGTTTATTTGCAGGTTCAGGTCATCCACTGCCTTAAAGTTTCCATAGCTCTTGGTTACATGTTCAAAAACGATCATGCCAATTTTCCTCCGATACCATTGTTGAATTCCTTGGATAACAGGTTTATTTTATCCCAACACAAGCAAAATGAGAAGGAGGTTATGTCGCAGTTCCTCATTTTCATGTTTCAAACCATGCATTTTCACGTTGCTTTGATTGTTAAACCCCCTGCCGCGCAACGCGGCAGGGGGTTTAACAATGAGAAACTCAATCAGCTTAACGGGTAAGCAAAGTGATTTCGGTTTCCTTATCGAAGAAATGCAGGTGGTTGACATCGAAGGCAACCTGAATCTGCTGGCCAGAGCGGCTGGTGGTGCGGGGGTTCACGCGCGCAACGATATTCTCTTCCTTGCCGCTGGTGGACAGGTAGAGGTAGGTCTCAGCGCCCATGAGCTCGGTCACTTCAACGCTGCAATTGATCACGGCGTTGGGAGCGGCCTGCACAAACACGTCTTCGTCATGGATGTTTTCGGGACGGATGCCCATGTAGACTTCCTTGCCGATATAGCTCTCATCCGCGAACTTGCTGAGCTTGCTGGTAGGGATCACGATCTTGCTATCGCCAAACTTAGCGGAAACTTCGTTGCCTTCCTTCTCAAGCTTCGCGGTGAAGATGTTCATCTGGGGGCTGCCGATAAAGCCGGCGACGAACAGGTTGGCGGGATAGTCGTACAGGTTCTGGGGGCTATCAACCTGCTGCACAAAGCCATCCTTCATAACCACGATGCGCGAGCCCATGGTCATGGCCTCGGTCTGGTCATGGGTAACATAGATGAAGGTGGTCTGCAAACGCTGATGCAGCTTGGTAATCTCGGTACGCATGGCAACACGGAGCTTCGCATCCAAGTTGGACAGAGGTTCGTCCATCAGGAAGACCTTCGGCTCACGCACGATGGCACGGCCGAGGGCAACGCGCTGGCGCTGGCCGCCGGACAGAGCCTTGGGCTTACGGTTGAGCAGATGAGAGATATCCAAGATTTTTGCAGCTTCTTCTACGCGGGTCTTGATTTCCGCCTTGGGGGTCTTGCGCAGCTTCAGGCCGAAAGCCATGTTGTCATAAACCGTCATATGCGGATACAGTGCGTAGTTCTGGAAAACCATGGCGATATCGCGATCCTTAGGGGCTACATCGTTGACCAAACGGTCGCCGATGTAAAGCTCGCCGCTGGAGATTTCCTCCAGGCCGGCGACCATGCGCAGCGTGGTGGACTTTCCGCAACCAGAAGGGCCAACCAAAACGATAAATTCCTTGTCTTCAATGTCCAAGCAGAAGTCGCTGACGGCGGTGACATTGCCGGTGTAGATCTTATAGATGTGATTAAGAGATACGCTTGCCATGAATATTGCCTCCCTTAGTGTTAATCGTGCATAAAGCGCCCCTGCGATTCACGAACGCTATATACCTCATGAACTATATGTATTATAACGGAGAAATGAGAAAATGCATATTGACTGTTTTACCCAAGATTGAATATCGCATTTGTTCAGGATGTACACAGCGGTCAAAAACAAACCAAATTCTCTTTCAGTTTCCACTATTCTTCACGAAGCGCGTCCACGGGACGCAGGCGCGATGCGCGCGATGCGGGCAGCACGCCGGACAGCAGCCCCACCGTGAGCGCAGACGCAAATACCAGCACGCAATCCCTAAAGCGCACCACGGGGTGCAAACCAATGCTTGCGCCCGCCGTGGAAATAAGCCATAGACCAATCAAAATGCCAAATACCCCGCCCACCAGCGCGTAGATAAGCGCCTCCAGCAAAAACAGCATGCAAACCTGCATGCGCGTGGTGCCCAGCGATTTCATGATGCCGATCTCCCGCCTGCGCTCCCGCACGCTCACCAGCAGAATGTTCATCACGCCAATGCCGCCCACCAAAATACAGATCATCGCCACCCAGCGCAGCACATCCACAAAGATGGCCATTACACCGTTGGCCGCCTCAATCTGCACCTGCATGGTAACGGCCTCCACGCGCATGCTACGGCGCGCGCGCATGACGTCCGCAGCCATGGTGGCAACCGCCTGCGGCTTTGTGCTGTTGGGCACGCTTAAGGTGAGCTCATGCACGCTTTGCCCCATTAGCTCGCAAAAAACCGTCACCGGCACAAAAACCGCGCTGGACGCATCCACCTGCGAAAGCTCGTTGCGCTGCTCAATGACGCCCACGCAGCGAAACGGCATGCCCGAAACGCTGATCAGATCCCCCGCTTCCGCCCCCAACGCCTTTGCGAGCGCCGCGCCCATCAGCACGCTCCGGCTGCCCGCGCACCACTCCACCGGGTAGAGCGCCCTGCCCTCCAGCACATGCGTATCCATAATGGACAGATAGTCCCGCGTGCAGCCTACCGCAACGCCCGCCTCTTCGCTGCTGCGCAGGCGGATGGATGCGGGCGCGTATACCTGCTCGGTCACAGTGGTGTGAAGCGCTTCTGAAAGCAGCTGCGCGTCCCCATGCCGAAGCGCGCCGCCCTCGCTCGCCGTGATCCATACCTTATCTATGCCCAAGCGCGCCATCTCGCTTTGCACCTGCGCCTTGCCCGCATCCCCAAGCGTAAGCACCGCCAAGATTGCGCCAATGCCGATCGACATGCCAAGCACCGTAAGGAAGGAGCGCATTGGGGAGGCGGAAATGTTCAAAAAGCTCAACTTCCAAAAATCATACCGCCTCAACGCGCCTTTCCCTCCTTCACGGGGCAACCGGCGTAGAGCGCGGCCTCATCGGGCACAAGCACCACGCGCTTGCCCGCAAGCTCCTTTGGCACATATACAAAATGCTCATTTCGCTTGCTCACGTCCACTAGAATGGGCGTTGCCGCGCCGTTTTCAACCACCCAAATCCGATCTCCACTGCCAATGGCGCTCACAGGGACTAACGCCATGCCGCTCAGGGTGCGGTTCAGCATTTCCACCGTCACATGCTCACCAATGGCAAGCCCGCTCAGGCTCTGATCATCCAACGGCACAAAGGTGAGCTGCTGGGTGCATTTCGCGGTTGCGGCGTCAAACGCGGGCGCGCCCATGGCGCTAAGCTCTGCCACGCCAAGCGTTTCGCCTGATGCGCCCCGCAGATCCGCAAGCGTACCGCTCGCAGCCTCCGCGCCGCCGCTGAGCACCGCTACGGCGGTCACCTGCTTATACTCGCCACGCACGGTGCCCAGTGCGCCAAATGCCGCCACATAGCTCCCCTCGCTCACATATACGCCGCCCATCACGCCATCCACAGCTGTACGGATCTGCTTAGAAGCGATGCTTGCGCGCAGCTCGCTCTCCTTTGCCCGCACATCCCATGTGCTCTGCGCCGCCAAAGCAGCCGCGGGCTCTGCCGCTGAAATGGCGCTCAACGCCTGCTCCCGCTCATACCGCAGCTGCGAAAGCGCCGCGAGGGCGGTCTCCTCGGCCTTGCTATCCATGCTAAACAGCAGATCACCCTTTGCAACCCGCTGGCCTTGCCGCACGTGTACGGCGGATACCTGCCCCGCCTGCACGCTCAAGCAGGGCTGCTCGCCTTGATAACACACAATACCTTCCAGCAGCGTGGTTTGCGCCAGGTCACCAAGCTCCGCCACCGTGGTTCTTACAGCCGTTTTTGGCGTAAACGGCAATAAAAAAAGCGTCAGCACCGTTGCGGCGGTCGCTAGGATCACCCACAGGGACGCCTTTGTTTTGGGCATGCACGCACTCTCCCTCCCATGCCTTCACGCGAAGGTTTCTACCGCTATTGTGGCTTCTCAAGCGCCAAATAGCCATGGCAAGTGCATGCAAAGGTGGTAGCAAAGCGCTAAAAAAGGGCTGCCGCACAAACGGCTAGGAACGGGCAGGGGCATTTTTCCCCAACAGCCCTTCCTCCATTTGTGCGGCAGCCCTGCTTTATCTCATGGACATGCTTTGGTCGATTTGCTGGCGCGTCATGCGGATATCGGTCAGCTTTTCACTAATGGAACGGTCAAGCTGAACAAGCACTTCATCAATATGGCGGTACACATCCGCGTACAGCTTCTCGATTTCCTCCTGCGTGCCCTGCTTAAGCTCCTCGGCCTCCATATTGGCGCGAGCGACGATTTCCTGCTCGCTCACCAGCTGGCGCGCGTGCGCCTCCGCGTCCTTTACCATATTGGACGATTTTTCTTGCGCCTCGCGCATCATGCCGTTGGCCTGCTGCTGGGCGTTCTTAAGCATCCCTTGCGCCTGCTGGGAAGCCTGCTCGGTGGTTTGCTGCGCCTGCGACTTCGCATCGTTCAAGTACTGGTTGGCGCGCATGGTCGCATTTGCCTTTGTCTGCTCTGCACGCTCATTCGCCTCAGCAATAATGCTGATCTGATTTTGCACAACGCCCTCGCACTCGGCAAAGGTGGAGGGCAGGTCGGTGGTGATGCTGCGAATCAAGCCCAGTATCCGTTCGCGATCCACCATGCACATGCCGCTCAATGGCACGCGCTTTGCTTGCATGACTGCCTCTTCCAGATCGTTTAGGTTGCGTTTGAACGCGGAAATGGCATCCTGTTGCATAAATGTCCTCCTTAATTGCTTGTTGGGCTGACGGGAAATGCCCGCCGCACATCCTCCGCTATGCACGCGGGCACAAAGGACGAAATGTCACCGCCAAACATACCAACCTCTCGCACCACGCTGGAGCTTAGGTAGGCATGCTGCGGCGAGGTCATTAAAAACAGCGTTTCCACATCGGGGCAAATTTGGTGGTTCACCTGCGCCATTTGAAATTCGCTTTCAAAATCGGTTACGGCGCGAAGGCCGCGCAGAACAATGCCCGCGCGTACCTTGCGCATATAATCCACCAACAGGCCATCAAAGCAGTCAAAGGTTACGTTGGGCAGGTGCGCACAAGCCCTGCGCAGCATTTCCAGACGCTGTGGAATGGAGAAATGCCCTTGCTTGGCTGGATTATGCAAAATCGCCACGATCACTTCCGGAAAGAGCGTCGCGCCGCGTTCAATCAGATCCAAATGGCCGTTGGTCACGGGGTCAAAGCTGCCGGGATAAACGCACAGCCCCTTTTTCACAGGCTTTCCTCCCCTTGGTAGTGATAGATGTGAAGCTCGGTATCCCCATAGCGGCGTTCCTTCACGCATACAAAGCGCGCATCCGGCGCGGCCAGTTCCCCGGCATGGTGTTCCAGCACCAGCGTTGCCTCCGGCGCGAGCAAGCCAGCATCCGCCAGCGCACCACAGCTTTCATATAGCGCAAGCATGCGGTAAGGCGGGTCGATGAATACCAGATGAAACCGCAAGCCATCACGCTTGAGCTGCACAAGCGCCTGTTCCCAGCCGCAGGCATGCAGCGTAACCGACGCGTCAAAGCGGAGCTTTGCGATATTGGCGCGAATGCATGCAACGGCCTTGCCGTTTGGCTCCACCAGCACGGCATGCTCCGCGCCACGGCTGACAGCCTCCAAGCCAAGGGCGCCGCTGCCCGCAAACAGATCCAGCACCACCGCATCCGGCACGGCGGTCTGCACCATGCTAAAGAGCGATTCCTTTACCTTATCCTGCGTGGGGCGCGTATCTTGCCCGCACGGCGCGCAAATCGGCGTGCCGCGCGCGCTTCCCGCGATAATCCTCATACCGGCCTCAAATCAGGCGCTCAGGCGCGGAGCTGCGCTGGCGCTGCTTGCGAGCCTTGCGCTCCTTGCGTTTCTTTTTATCGTCCCCCATCTTGATGCCGGTGTTGATTTTGATGCGCAGCTTAAGCCCTTGACAATAGCCGCAGCCGTATCCCAGCGGGGCGATCAATACAAGGAGCGGGCTCAGCCGCTCCACGAGCAGGGTTTGGCTATCGCCAAGGTATGCCGCCACGTTGATAAACGGCATCACCATAGCGCGGTCTAAGATGCGCATCACATCCAGCGCGCTCATCCCCGCGCCTTGTTGGTAATAGCGCAGGGCATCGCCAAACTCGTTCTGTCTAAGCATGCCCTCCGTCCACGAAGGCAATACGCCCAGCGTATATACAATCGGCTTTGTAATCATGGCAAACGCGATGGCGAACAGCACAAACGGCACCGCGCCCACCATCGCCGCAAAAAAGCCCTTCATGGGGTGAAAGCAGCGATCGCGATCCTGCTTTGTTACCTGACGGCCATCCTGTTCGCGCGCATACATGATTTCCGCAAAGGAGGCGTCCGACTGCCCAAGCACCATGCCCTGATAGTATTGATAGTACACTGCCAGACCCACCACTGCGGCGCAGCAGAGGACGCGCATGATCAGGTTGTCAAAGCTCAACAGCATCCCCGTGATCAGGTAGAGCACGGATACAGCAAGCACCGAAAGCGCACGTTTTCCAGCGAGCTTCCACGCATCAATCCCATGCCATGAGCCGGTCAAAACGGGTTTTTTGACCTCCTCCACCTTTGGTTTTTTTGTTGCCTTGGTTTGCATGTTCTGGTTCCTTTCCTGCCGCGCCTCTTCGCAAGGCTTATTTTGGCACAAACCTGCGCAGATCATGCGTCAGGCATTTAAGTAGGTTTTGGGCACGCGCGCAGTGATGGCCAGCAGCACCTCATAGCTGATGGTCTGCGCCCACGAAGCAAGCGCCTCGGCATTGATGCATTCGCTGCCTTGCTCTCCAAGAAGCACCACCTGCGAGCCGATGCGCACGTCCGGGATTTCCGTTACATCCAGCATGGTCTGATCCATGCATACAAGCCCCACAATATTGGCTCGCCTGCCGCATACCAGCATCTGTCCACAGTTGCTCAGCTGCCGATGGTATCCATCTCCGTAGCCTACCGCGACGGTGGCTATGCGCATGGCGCGCGGCGCGGTGAAGGTGCGCCCATAGCCGATGGTTTCCCCCGCTTCCAGCTCCTTTAGGTATACGACCTCCGTAACCCAGCGCAGCGCCGGGCAAAGGGCAAGCGCCGTTTTCACCGGGGGATAGCCGTACAAGGCGATCCCCTCCCGCACCATGGAAAAGCTGGCTTCGGGCGCAAGCAGGCTCATGGCGCTGTTTGCCGCATGCGCGGGGATAGAAGCGTCGAAATGCGCGCGTAACGCCTGAAAGCGCTCCAGCTGCATGCGTGTGTACTCGTTGATCTCTCCGCTTGGAAGCGGACGATCCGCGTCGGCGAAATGCGTATAAATTCCCATTGGGCGCACATGCGGCGCTACGCGCAACGCGGCGGCCAGCTCATCCGCCTCCTTTGCGGTGCGAAGGCCGATGCGGTTCATCCCCGTATCCAGCTTGATGTGAACCAGCGCATCCTTGCCCTGACGAAGCGCCTCGCGCTCCAAGCATGCCACCATTTGGGGCGTGAACACGGTCTGCGTCAGCTCATGGCGCACAGCCTCCTCGGCGGCGCACTCCATGGCCGCGCCCAGCACCAGCACCTGACCCGCAACGCCGCCCTCGCGCAGGGCAATGCCCTCCTCCACAAGCGCCACCGCAAAATCCACCACGCCAAGCTCGCTCAGCGCACGCGCGACAGGCACCATGCCGTGACCGTATGCATCCGCCTTTACAACCGCCATGACGCGCGCAGCCTTTGGCAGGCTTTGGCGCAGCAGGGCGTAATTATGGCAAATCGCTTTGAGGTCAACCATTACTTGATTTTGTCGAAGCATGCCGATAACCTTCCTGTTTTCTAAGGATTACAGGCCGCGCACCTCGTCCTGCGAGAGCAGCCTCACGCCTGCGCTTGTGAGCACCTCCTCGGCCTCGGCCAGCTTATCCACGCGGAAAATAATGAGCGCGTGATCCCCGGCGTTGCGCACAAAGCTATAGAGATATTCCACTACGATCTCGTGATCAGCCAGCGACTGCAAAACATCCGCCAGCCCGCCGGGCTGATCCGGCACGCTTACAGCCAGCACATCCGTCAGCTTTACGGTATAGCCGTTTTCCGATATGAGCTTCATGGCATTTTCATAGTCCGCCACAATGCCGCGCAGAATGCCGAAATGCGTGGTGTCAGCCACGGAGAGGGAAACCAGATCGATGTGATGATCGCCCAAAAGCTTGGTGAAATGAGCGAGCCTGCCTGGCGTGTTTTCAATAAAAACAGAGATTTGCTTCACATACATGGAAAGTGCCCTCCTTTAATATTCTGATTATACCACAGGAAAGGCAAACGCAGTAGCGCTGTTTTTTGCGATTCGGTGCTACAGCTTGCGCTTATCGGTCACGCGGTTTGCCTTGCCTTCACTGCGGTCAAGGGTGCCGGGTTGGCAAAGCCGTACCGTCGCGTGGATGAGCGCATGCGCCGAAAGGGCGTTCACAACCTGCCTTTCAATGGTTTCAATCTCACGCACGGTATCGCTCATCGCGGCGGAGGACAGCTCCACCTGCACCTCAATGGTATCCAACAGGCCACTGCGATCCACCACAATGTGGTAATGCGGCTCAATGCCCGGCACCTGCAAAAGCGCGTACTCAATCTGCGAGGGAAATACATTGACGCCGCGGATAATGAGCATATCATCCGTGCGGCCAATGATGCGCCCCATGCGCAGGTGCGTCCTGCCGCAGGGGCAGGGTTCGTCCGTAAGGGTACATAGGTCATGCGTGCGGTAGCGAAGCAGCGGCATGCCATGCTTGGTGAGCGTCGTAAAGGTAAGGTCTCCCTGTTCGCCGTAGGGGAGATCCTGCCCATTCTCGCCGATGATTTCCGGCAGGAAATGATCCTCCCAGATATGCATGCCGTTTTGATACATGCACTCCATCGCCACGCCGGGACCCATGACCTCGCTTAGGCCGTAGACGTTTAGCGCATGAATGCCCATTTTCTGCTCAATGCACTTGCGCATCTCCTCGGTCCATGACTCCGCACCAAAGATGCCGCTGCGCAGCTGGAGGCGATCCAGCGTAATGCCCTCGCGCTCCATTGCATCGGCAAGGTTAAGCGCGTAGGAAGGCGTGCAGCACAAGGCCGTAGACCCAAAATCCTCCATCAGCATGAGCTGCCGCAGGGTATTGCCCCCGCTTACGGGAATCACGGACGCGCCTACGCGCTCCGCGCCATAATGCGCGCCCAAGCCGCCCGTGAACAAGCCGTAGCCGTAGGCCACTTGCACCACATCGTTCTTGCAGACATTGGCACAGTACATGGCGCGCGCCATTAGCTCCGCCCAGCGATCCACATCCCCGCTGGTATAGCCAGCCACAGTGGGCTTGCCGGTGGTACCGCTGGACGCGTGAATGCGGACAATCTCACTTTTGGGCACCGCGAGCATTCCAAAGGGATAATTCTCGCGCAGATCATGCTTTTCGGTAAAGGGCAGCAGCTCAATATCGCACACGCCGTGAATATCCTTTGGCGTAATGCCCAGCTTCTGCATTTTGTTGCGGTAGAAGGGCACGTTTTCGTATACCCTGCGCACAACGTCCCGCAGGCGTTCGTCCTGCAAAGCACGCAGCTGCTCCCGCGGCATTTTTTCCATCGTCGGGTTCCAGTACATAAGCTCCATCGGTATCGCTCTCCCGTTATTGCTGCAAAAATCTCCCCTGTTGCCATGAGAAATGCTCGCAGACGTTTTGATGGATCAAGCTGCTTGCGTGCGTCCTTTTTCAAACGCGGCTACATTCACCGCGAACGTCTTGGGCGGCACGCAGGCACAGATCGCGTCCTTCCAAGCCTCCTGTGAAAAGGGCAGATGCTTGCTAAGCATCCCAAGCAGCACCAAGTTTAGCGCCTTGGCATTGCCTGCTTCCAGCGCAAGCGCAAGCGCGTCCACGCTCTCCACACGGCGCCCTTGAAGCAGCGCCAGCGCATCCGCCGGGTAGCGCGCGGCGCCCATGATCACCGACATAGGCCAAATCTCCTGTGTATTGATCATCGCCACCCCCTCGGGTTTCAAAAACACGGAGGCGCGAGCCGCCTCCAGCGCCTCAAAGCTCAACAGGTAATCGGCCTGCCCAAGCGCCACCATTGGCGCATGCACCCTGTCGCCCACGCGAACATGCGTAATCACGCTGCCACCGCGCTGGCTCATGCCGTGTACCTCGCTCACCTTGACGCCGCAGCTCTGTGCGAGCGCCAGCCGCCCTAAAATCTTGCTTGCCAGCAAGGTGCCCTGTCCGCCTACGCCTACGATCACCAAATCAAACGCGACCTTGCTCATTATGCTTCCTCCCCGCTTTTGATCACCTGAAAGGGGCAAACCTGCGCGCACATGCCGCAGCCAATGCACAGCGCGGGGTTGATCTCTACAACCTTTTCATGCCGTTCAATAGCGGGGCAGCCCAGTTTCATGCACGCGCCACAGTTCTTGCAGCCGTTGGTCACATAAGGCTTGCGGAAGGTTTTATCCAGCAGCGCGCAGGGGCGGCGGGCGATGATCACGCTGACCTCCTCACGGGCGGTGGAATCGCGAAGCGCCTGCTCCGTCTGCTTCAAATCGAAGGGATCAACGATTTTCACATCGTTAACGCCGCAGCTCTCCACCAGCTTTTCCAAATTCAGCTGGGGCGCGGGGGCGTTGTGAATATCAAAGCCCGTGGCAGGGTTTTGCTGATGGCCGGTCATGCCAGTGATGCGGTTATCCAAAATAACCACGGTAATGCACTCACGGTTGTATACGGCATCGATTAAAGCGGTGATGCCGCTGTGAATGAAGGTGCTATCCCCCAATACAGCCACGGTATTCTTGGAAAAGTCCTTGCCCTGCGCGCGCTCCGCGCCACCGGCCATGCCGATGCTCGCGCCCATGCAAAGGCAGGCGTCTATGGCGTTCAGCGGCGCCAGCGCGCCAAGCGTGTAGCAGCCAATATCGCCCATCACGCGCAGGCCAAGTTTACCAAACGCATAAAACACGCCGCGATGCGGGCAGCCGGGGCAAAGCACTGGCGGGCGGCCGGGCAGCTCCGCCGCGGCGGCAACGGGCATGGGTTCATCCAGCAGAACGTTTCGGAGCTTTTCTACGCTTAGTTCACCCTGTAGACCCGTGTATTTCTTGCCCTCCACCGTGATCCCAGCGGCCTTGATATCGTGCTCGATCAAGCCCTCCAGCTCTTCCACAACAATCAGCCTATCCACCTTTGCCGCGAACTCGCGAATGAGCTTCATGGGCAGCGGGTATACCATGCCCAGCTTCAAGGTGCTCGCGTAGGGCAGCGCGTCGCGCACGTACTCGTAGCAAACGCCGCTTGTGATGATGCCGATGGAGGTTTCGCGCATCTTCACCTCATTGATGAGCATGCGGTTGGCCGCCTCTGCCAAAAAGACCTCTCGCTTTTCCACCTGCGGATGGCGCTTCTTTGCCATGGCGGGCATCATCACGTATTTCTGCACATTTTTCTCATATGGGCGCACACCCACCTCATCGCGCTGGCTGATCGGCGCAACGCTACGCGCGTGCGCAACGCGCGTGGTCAGCCGCACAAAGATCGGCGTATCCAGCTCCTCGCTCATCGAAAAGGCAAGCTTGGTAAACGCGAGGCATTCGCGGCTGTTGGCGGGTTCCAGCATCGGGATATGCGCGGCTCGCGCATAGTAGCGGCTATCCTGCTCATTCTGGCTGGAATGCATAGCGGGATCGTCCGCGCACACAATCACCATGCCAGCGTTTACGCCCGTGTAAGCGGCGGTAAAAAGGGGGTCTGCCGCCACGTTCACGCCCACATGCTTCATGCAGGTCATGGCGCGCCCACCCGCAAGCGACGCGCCAAAGGCGACCTCGCTTGCCACCTTTTCATTGCAAGACCACTGGCAATTGATTTCCGCAAATTGCGCGGCAAACTCCGTAATTTCGGTGCTGGGAGTGCCCGGGTAGCTGGCGATCACCTTCACGCCCGCCTCCCACGCGCCCTGCGCAACGGCCTCGTTGCCCAAGAGCAGCCGCTCCTCCATGGTATCGGCTGTCAAAACATCGGCTGTAAGGATTGTTTCATCCATATCGATTCTCTCCTTATCGTAAATCCGTCACTCGCTTTGCCTTGCCCTCAAAGCGCTTGAGGGTATTGGGGGATACGAGCGTTACTTCCACATCCAGCTGTAGGATCGTGCGCAGGTCGGCCTTGATCTTGTTATGCATGGCCTCCAGCTCGCTATAGCGATCCAATAGGCTCGCGTCAATCAGCTCCACCTTTACCTGCAAATGATCAGTGTAGTTCTTGCGCGTTACCACGATTTCGTAATGCGGGCCAATGCCCGGCTGGCCTATGAGCACGCTCTCGATTTGCGAGGGAAATACGTTTACGCCGCGAATGATGAGCATATCATCACTACGCCCCTTGATCTTTTCCATGCGCAGACTAGTGCGCCCGCATTTGCACGGCTCGGCAATCAAGCGGGTGATATCGCGCGTGCGGTAACGAAGCGCCGGTTGACCCTCCTTGGCGAGCGTGGTAAGCACCAGCTCACCCTGCTCCCCCATGGGCAGCGGTTCGCCTGTTTCGGGATCGATAATCTCGGCCAAAAAGCAGTCTTCATTCAAATGCATGCCGCATTTGCATTCACACTCGCCGGATACGCCCGGTCCCATCACCTCGGTAAGGCCATAGTTCTCCGTTGCCAAAATATGAAAGCGCCGCTCCAGCTCCGCGCGCATCTCCTCGGTACTGCCCTCCGCGCCAAACAAGCCGATGCGCAGTTTGATATCCTTCAGCGCGTCCATGCGCTCCGCCACCTCGGCAAGGTACATGGCATAGCTCGGCGTGGCCACGAGCAGCGTGCTGCCAAAATCGCGCATGATATTGATTTGGCGCTCCGTATTGCCGCTGGAAATGGGGATGATGGCTGCGCCAATCTTCTCCAGCCCACCGTGCAGGCCGAACGCGCCCGTAAACAACGTATATCCAAAGCTGATCTGCACAATATCATCAGCCGTAGCGCCCCCGGCGGTTGCCATGCGCGCGATGCACTCCGCCCAAGTATCCAAATCGCGCCGCGTGTACCCCGCCGTAATGGGCTGACCCGTGGTGCCGCTAGAGGCGTGGATACGCACGATATCATGCATGGGCACCGCAAGAAGCTTAAAGGGATATTGCTCCCGCAGCTCCATTTTGCTGGTGAGCGGAATTTTGGCAATGTCCTTCAGCGTGCGAATATCAGAAGGCTTCACGCCCGCACGCTCCATTTTATCATGGTACATGGGAACGTGATTGTACGCGTGCCGCACGCTCCATTGCAGACGTTCAAGCTGCAATTTTTCTGTTTCGCCGCGCGTTTGACACTCGATTTCTCGGTTCCAGATTGCCATTTTTGTCTCTCCTTCCATCCTTCAGGTATATTCCATGCCGCCCGCATGCTGCCGGTCTACAACCCTACATAGGTTGCGGGCGGAAAGATTAAATCCAAGTATAACACAAAGAGCGTCGAAAAAAAAGGTGTGAAAAAATCGGAGCTTGGGAGGCATTCCCCCAAGCTCCGCGCCATTTATTGTGCCGCCCGCCTAAGCGTCGCCGACCAGCCTAAGTCAATCGCTTTTTGATGAGAGGTGGCATAGGGGCCGATCGCCTCCACCTGTGTCTGCGTTCGCGGAAAATGGATGCACAGATGGCCGGGGAAATTGTTATCGCGGATATGGGAGGTTTCATGCGGCGTATTGTGCGTGGAGGCCATATAAATGCGCCCGTCGCTAAATACGATCCATACGGCCTTTGGCGTCCATGTGGTTTTGCCGCCGAAGGCGCGGTTCATGTTGGCGGTATCCTCCGCGGTAAGCGGCTCAGAATCCGCATGTGCGCCAAGGCTGAACATGTTGACCTGCCAGCTGATGCCGTTGGTAAAATCGTACACTGTCGCGTTGGGGTACAGCTTGCAGCGAGCCTTGACCTCGGTATACCAGTTGGCATAGCGCACGTTCGCGGCATTGACGCCGGATACGCCGGGCGCACCCGGAACAACGCCCGCAATGCCGCCGCCATTGCCCCCGCTGATCGCGCCGCCAGCATTCAGCCTTGCAATCGTCTTTGCGCCCGCCATGCCATCCGGCGTAAGGCCATTGGCCTTTTGGAAGCTGATAAGCGCCATGCTGGTATTGACGCCAAACGTACCATCCGCCGAGCCAGCCTTTAAGTAGCCAAGCGTGATCAAGCGGTTTTGAAGCTGCTTCACCGCATCGCCCACAGCGCCAACCTTGAGCGTTGTATCCGCCGGAACGGTGCCGCTCACAGCGCCCGTCGCGTTGAGCGCGGCCAGCGTCTTTGCGCCCGCTACGCCGTCACGGGTAAGCTTGTTCGCCTTTTGGAACGCCAGGAGCGCCGTCCTTGTGGACAAGCCGAAATTGCCATCCGCGCTGCCGGACATGTAGCCCAATTCGATCAGGCGGCTTTGCATCGCCGTCACTGCCGCGCCGGTATCTCCGTAGCGCAGTGTGGCGCTGGCGGTTGTTGGATTGCCGCGAATGGCGTTTTCGCTGTAGAGCAGGCTCTGCGTTTGAAAGCCAGCCTTGCCATCCACCTTCAAGCCGTTCGTGCTTTGGAAGGCGCGCACGGCGGTGATATCCTCCGTGAGGTACACGCCATCCAACCGGGAGGAATAATACCCCAGATCCTGAAGCCGCTGCTGCAATTGCAACACCGCGTTTCCACGGCTGCCGGACAGGATGACAACCACGTTATCCTCCGTAATGGGCGCTTGCGTGGCGGGCGCTGTCACAACGGGCATAGCGGTGGGCACGCCGTACACAGGGTTGGACGCAAAGAGGATCGCGCGCGTCTGCGAACCGCACACGCCATCCGCACTGAGCTTGTTTTTGGTTTGGAACTCCTTGAGCGCCTCGACGCTCGCGGTGTTGAAGGTGCCTGTCACCTTGCCCTTATAGTAGCCCAGATCCTTCAAACGCTGCTGTACAAGCGTCGCGTCCTTGCTTTTATCGCCAGCGCGCACGGTGCCCGTAGGCGGCGCGGGGGTTGGGCTGGGGACGGGCGTGATCACTGTTGACGCGCTCAGCGCGGTTGCACCATAGAGCACGGCCTGCACGGTGGAATCCGCTTCGCCGCTTTGCTCCAAGAAATGCTTTGCTTGAAACGCCTGAATGGCCTCCACCGTCTCCTTGTCGCAGGTGCCGGTTCCCTTGCCAAAATAATAGCCAAGCTCCTTCAAACGGTTTTGAAGCTTCGTAACCGCATCGCCTGTAGCGCCACTGCGCACGGTAGCGCCGGGGACGGGCGCAATGGTTTTCACATGCTGGCGATAGCCGCGGGTATCCTTTGGCGTGCCCTCGTAGATAAGCAATTGCAGCGCCTGATCGGCAATGCCGTTTTTCGTCTTGCCATTGCGTTTTTGCATGTCAATGAGAGCGGCCTCGGTCTGCGCGCCAAATTTGCCATCCGCTTTTCCTTCCAGATAGCCAAGCTCAATCAGTGCCGATTGTAGCGCGATCACCGCATTCCCAACGCTGCCCTTTTGCAAAACGGTGTACTTTTCGGCGTCCGGGTTCAAGGTTGGCGTTGCCTTGGGCGCGGGGGTTGGAATGCTGGCAAGGTTCACGTAGTTCGCGGGCACATAACCCGTTTTGCCCTTGCATTTCACCTTTGCAAAGCCATCGCTGGTTAGGCTATAGACCGTAATCACCGAATCGGGCAGAATGGTCTGAATCACATCGCCATCCGCCTTAGCGTTTTTGCGCTGCTTCACGCGCCCAACGACCGTGGTATCGTAGGGATAATCAGTCACAGCAGGCGGCGCTTGCATGGTGAGACCCGGATCCGGGCTGGGATCAGGCGAGTTATCCGTGCCATCGATGAATTTTTTGACGGCATAGCCGGTTTTCCCATCAAACTTGATTTGATAGTAATTTCCTGTTTTCGCAAGGATGCTGACCGTATCCCCCGCCTTGATCCGTTTGAGCACGGTAGAGGTCGTATTGGCGCGGCTGCGCATATTGACATCATCCATGCTGATGGTTTCATAGGGATAGATCACCGCAAGCGCCGATGTGATGATCGGCAAAAGGAGCGCCATCGCAACCGCCGCAGCCAGCAGCCTTTTCTGTCCGTGCCTCATCGTATACCCTCCACAGGCTAAAAATGACCAATCGATTCCATGACATAACTTTCATGGTTATTGTAGGGCAATTTGTTAAGCATGTCAAGCAATAGCTTCATATTTGCGTAACATTTTGCGTTTTGCTTTCTTTTTTCACGCTTTCCTGCTTGGGAATGAACGCAACCTTTTTAAAGCGCTTCAATTTTTTGCGCGCGTAGGCCTCCGCCGCGTCCCATTCCCGCAGCGGGCAGCGCACAGCCAGCGCCTGCCAATAGGCCGGGCGGTACACGAGCATTGCAAGCCCGCCGCGCCACAGGCGGACGCGTCTGACCTCCGCCCATGGCACGCAAAGGTGCTTCACAAGCGTCAGGTTGGGCAAAGCGCGCTCATCCGCACGCAGGGCATCAACCGCCATCGGCGTCAAAAACCGCGCGTACAACCGTAGCTCCGATGGCTGGGCAAGGTAGGTAAGGGCGTGAACGCCCTGCTTATCCAGCAAGAAATGCACATGCTCCGTGCCCTGTAGCAGCAGCAGCACCAAGGTGAAGAGCAGCATAACGCCCAAAGCAGCCATGAGAATCCCAAAAAAGCCCTGCGAAAAAAGCTTGATTACCCCTTCGGCTCCACTCGCCGCAAGCTCTGCCACCACTGAAACCGCCAACGTCAGCCCAAGCGCGGGCACGCCGACACGCAGCACCTGGTTCCACGCGAACCAATCCTCCACCGGCCTGCGCACCACGCCGAAGGACAGCTGTTCGTTGGTTTGGCTCAGCTTTCCCCCGCAATAGGCGCAGCTTTCCCCCGCCGGCACCTCAGCCTTGCATTTTCGACAATAGTTCACAATTGGCATTTGCACACGACCTTTCCCAAACGCGCGAAATCTTTTTCGTATACGCCTCCACAGCGTGGGAATGCTGTTTGTGGAGGTGATGCGCATGGATTATTACCCGACCCTTCGGGAGCTGCTGCTTCAAAATCCGCAAAGCAAGCAGCTCTTCGACCGTTTCTCCCCGGACGCGCAGGTAGCGCTTCAGGAACAGCGCCAAAACATTCACACCTACGCGGATTTGCAAAAGATCGCCACTAGTTTTGCCGACCGTTCGGAGAGCTGGTAGGCAAGTTCTGAGGTTTGCAGTCATAGTGTGTACGGAGAACATTCCGAAAGGAGCAACCCTATGACTCAAACCAATTCAGCACCGGGCACCAAATGCGCCGAAGAATACGTCGTCAAGCGCGGCGACAGCTTCTACCTAATCGCACACAAGCTGGGCGTGCCGCTTCGCGATTTGCTGGCGGCGAACCGCGATATCCATCCCGCAAGGCTCATGGTAGGCGACGTGCTATGCATACCGCGCGAGGAGGATGAAACGCTTACGGGAGGGCTTACGGGTACAGGGACGAGCGGAAGCACGCTTGCTCCAGCGCCCGTAACGCCAACCCCCATACCAACCACTCCGGCGCCCGTTGCGCCAACCCCTGCCGTTCCCATTGTTCCCGCCCCGTTACCAGCAACCCCGACCACGCCAGCTGTTCCTAGTCCAGCACCAGTGCTGCCAGCCGTTCCCACCCCGGCGCCGGTTGCGCCCGCCCCAACCACGCCAGCTGTTCCTAGCACGCCCTGCCCTCCCGGCGAGGAAATCGCCCCGAGCTGCCCCGTGGAGGATCAGTTCATCATCCAAAAGGGACAGACGGTTGCAGACGTGCAGCTGCGCAGCCTGTTGAGCCGCCATACGCTGGACAGCGCCAACCCCCAAGTCGATCTGGAAACGCTCCGCGTTGGACAGACCATCTGCGTGCCTAAGGAAAACGTGCCCTGCAAGCTGCCTAATACCTATACGCTGGGCGTTGCGGAAACGCTAGAGGCAGTATCCGTCATCTTCAACCTGCCCATCGCGAGCCTGCTCCGCGCCAACCCCTGCCTTGCGCCGCAGGATTTTGAGCCCGGCGTTACCGTTGTGCTGCCGCAGTGATCAGCTTGCGCTTTCCATGAGCCGCTTCACAAGGCGCTCAATGAACTGCATCGCGCACTGCTCATCCCGGAGCGCGTCCGAGGGGCTTTGCGGCGCGTCACCCATCAAGCCCACAAACTGGCTCACCTTCAAGCCGAGCGCATCCTGCATGTCCTGATCGCTTCCACCCTTGGATACCAGATAATAGCAAAGGATGGAATCCGTCTGCCCCATGCGGTGTGCGCGATCCTCAGCCTGACTGTGCACAGCGGGCGACCAATCCAGTTCCCCAAACACCACGCAGCTCGCGCGTTGCAGGTTCAAGCCGGACGCGGCGCGCAATGAGATGCAGCATAGGTTTGTTCGCCCCGCCATGAAGCGCTCCACCCCGCGCTCCTTCATGGCGGGCGTTTCGCGTCCCGTAATAAAGGCGGGCGAAAAGCTATGCAGCTCTTTTTGATAGATGTCCATCACCTCATGATGATGCGCAAAAAGCAGCACCTTTTCCTCCGCGTCCAACAGGGCGCGCACAAACTGCGCCACATAGGGCGCTTTGGCAATGCCGGTGGCCTGTCGCTCGCCGCGCTCCACTTCCATTTCCCACAGCGCGCGCTGGGAGGGGGACGCGTCCCCGCTCTCCTTGAGGCGCTTGAGCGCATCGCCCACGGGCTGCATCAGCCGCCTGTAGGTGGCGTCATCGCTATCGATGGGCATCACTAAGCGGCGTTTGGGAGGCAGATCCTTTAAAACCTCCTGCTTGGTGCGGCGGAGCATCATGCCCTCGGCGCGCAGATGCTCGCCCAGCAGCTCCGGCTTGGCAACAATCTGGTTGCCGTATCCGTAGCACCATTCGCGCGTGAAGCTATCAAAATCCCCCAAAAAGTGATAATCCAAGATATTGATGACGTTCCAAATTTCTGCGCCCCGGTTGTAAATGGGCGTGCCGCTCAGGCCGATCACGCGCCGCGCACCCTCGGCCAAAAGGCTCGCGGCAGAGTATTTCTCGGTGCCTCCATGGCGAAGCTCCTGTATTTCGTCAAACACAACCGTGGGCAGCGCCGCCTGCGGCAAGGCTTCCTTCCAGCCGCGCAGCAGCAGATAATGCATCAGGTAAATATCCGCCTTGGGCAGCTCGTAGGGCTTGAGCCCCTTGATCACGTGTACGCTGAGGGGAGCGCCCTCCGGCTTGCGCAAAAAGCGCGCGATTTCATTTTCCCAGTTTCGCATCAAATGGGAAGGCGCGATCACAATAGCTGGATACTCGCCCGTTTCAGCAAGCAACGCCAGTGCCTGCACCGTTTTCCCAAGCCCCATTTCATCGGCCAGCAGGCAGCGATCCGTGCGCAGCAAAAAGCCCAGCCCTTCCTTTTGGAACTCCGTAAGCGTGCCCACAAAGGCGCTGGGGCTTGGTGTGACGCGCTCCGGCATGCGAAAGGCCGTTTCTCGCTTTACAACGTATTCCCGTGCCGCGCAAAGCGCGCTTTCCCAGCGTTGATGATCCTGCGGGCGCACCACTAGCGGATAGCGCAGCATGAGCCAATTGAGGTCGCCCACAATACGGCGGTGCGCAGCAAAGCGCGCCTCCCCCCGGCGGTCGGTGTTAGTGCCGGGAAACAGGCGCTTGCAAAGCTCGGTAACGCAAGGATCTCCCTTGATCACCCAGCATTTGCGCCGCTGGTTATAGCTAAGCGTGCCATAGGTGCGCTGGGTCTGCTCCCCTTCGGTTTGCGCGCCCTCCGTATCCATCAGATACGGGGGAATCAGCGCGAGCTGGTCTTCCACCTTGGCCTCTCCTCCCTATGGCAACGCCACGCCCCAAAGCCGGTTGAGCGATACGGCACGCAGGGGCTTTGCACACACCGTATCCGGCAGACGCACCGCGCGTTGCGTAACCACGACCAGCGCGCTTATGCTCTCGCACGCGGCATATCGACGAAGCTGCTTGAGAAGCGTTGCGGGGGCGGGCTTGCCTTTTTTGATCTCAATCCCCACATCGCCCACCAGATAATCGATGCGGCAGCCAGACCCAATTTTTGCCTCATGGATAAAAGGAAGCCCGGCTTCCAAAAGCCGCGCCTCCACAAAGCCGTGAATGTCATTTTCGTAGGACGCGAAGGGGGAACGCAGCTCCAGCAGCGCGTTCACAATCGTTTGAAGCATCGTCCCGCCCTCCTAACCCACGTCAGTTCAGAATGATGCGTTTATTATCGCGGCTTTGACGGTACATGACAAACCTGCGCCCGATGCATTGCACAGGCTCCGCGTGTACGCGTTCGCACAGCGCTTGCAGCGCCTCGCGCGCGGAAAGCTCGCAGCCGTTTTGCACTGCGCATTTGATTAGCTCACGCGCCTCCAGCGCATCGTAGGCCTCTTTGACCGTGTTATCGGTAATGCCTTCCTTGCCTACAAAAAGAATCGTCTCCAGGGTATTTGCCATGCTGCGCAGCTCGGCTCGTTGTTTACTGGTAAGCATTGTATTCTCCTATTCAATAAAGTCAAATTCCATATCGCCGATGGAAATGGTGCTGCCCTCCGTAGCGCCTTTTTCGCGCAGTGCCTGAATGATGCCGCGCTCGCGAAGCGTGCGGTGAAACCAGCTCATGCTTTCCTCGTCCTCAAAGTTCACGCTATTGATAAAGCGCCGCATCGCCGCGCCCTCCACCACAAACAGATCGTTTTCCCGGCGGATGGTATAGCCGTCATCCGGCAGCAGACGTTCCTCAATCTCCGTTTCTTCAAACACGCGGGGCGGCGGAAGCTCCGGCAGCAGGCGCACCACCTCATCAAGCATCGCGTCAAAGCCGCTGTTGGTTGCCGCGCTCACAGGGAAAGCCTTGTAGCCCATCGCCTCAAACTTTTCCTTGAGCGCCTGAATCTGGCTCTCGTCTGAAATCAAATCGCATTTGTTCAGCACCACAAGCTGCGGACGGCCATCCGGCTCGCCGTACTTTTCCAGCTCCTCATTGATGATGTGAAAGTCCGCTATCGGGTCGCGATCCTCGCTGCCCGCCGCGTCCACCACATGCAGCAGCAGCCGTGTGCGCTCCACATGGCGCAGAAAATCATGACCCAGACCCACGCCCTCGCTCGCGCCCTCCACAAGGCCGGGGATGTCCGCTAGCACAAAATCGCACTCATAGCGCTTCACAATGCCGAGGTTGGGCGTAAGGGTGGTGAAGTGATAATTGGCGATCTTTGGTTTGGCAGAGGTAAGCGCCGCGAGAATGGTGCTCTTGCCCACGTTGGGGAAGCCCACCAGCCCCACGTCCGCAATGGTTTTAAGCTCCATGCGGAAAATTTTCAGCTCCGTTTGTATGCCCGGCTTGGCAAAATTGGGCGCTTGTCGTGTGGGGGTGGCAAAATGAGAGTTGCCATGGCCGCCCAGCCCACCCCGCAGAAGCATTTTTTCCTGCCCGGGCTCGTTCATATCCGCCACCACGGCGTCATCCTCCTCGCGGATGAACACCGTGCCAACGGGCACCTTGATCACCAGATCCTGCCCGCGCTTGCCATGGCAGCGGTTCGCGCTACCATCCACGCCGTTTTCAGCAAGATATTTGGTATGGAATCGAAAATCCAGCAGCGTGTGCATGTTACGGTCGGCAATGAGGATGACGTTGCCGCCATTGCCGCCATCGCCGCCATCCGGTCCGCCGTTTTGCACATATTTCTCCCGGTGAAAAGATACGCAGCCATTTCCACCGTTGCCCGCCTTCGCGGTAATTTTGACACGGTCTACAAAAGACGCCATTTCATAACCATCCTTCATTACAATTGCGCGGACGAGGCCTTTACGGCACTCGCCGCTTTGCATAGGGTTCTCAGCGTGCAGGTTTCACATTCGGGGTTGCGCGCATGGCACACGCGACGGCCATGAAAGATCAGCCAGTGATGAGCCGCCACCCAATCCCTTTTGGGAATGGCCTTTTGCAGTTGCTCCTCCGTAAGCTGAACATTTTTTGCGTCCGCCAGCCCCAAGCGGTTGCTCACGCGGAATACATGCGTGTCCACCGCGATGGTGGGTACGCCAAAGGCATTTGCCAGCACCACATTGGCCGTTTTCTGCCCCACGCCGGGCAGCGCCATGAGCGCCCCCATCTCTGCGGGCACCTCTCCTCCATGCCTTTGGAGAATCAGGCGGCAGCTTTCCACAATATGGCTGGCCTTGCTGCGAAAGCCACAGCTTTTCACCATGAGGTATACATCCTCCACGCTGGCCTCAGCCATAGCCTGCACTGTGGGATATCGCTCAAAGAGCGCCGGGGTGACCTTGTTGACCTGCTTGTCCGTGCATTGCGCCGAAAGCACGACCGCCACAAGCGTTTCATAGGGGTTGGTAAAATAAAGCTCCGGCCCCGCATCCGGGTACAGCTCCTTTAGCCCCGCGAGGATGGCTTTTTTGCTGATTCGCATGCTGACTCCTTTTCCGGTTCCTCCGCCACTAGGCGCAAGTTGAACGGCAGCTTGAGCTTTTGCAAGCCGCGAAGCGTAAAGTAGGTGAGCACCGCCTGCACCGGCGCTTCAATGAGATAGGTCGCCGCACGCACGCTCACCCAACCCCAGTAGGCGCGTGTGGCATAGAGGAGGCTGAGCCAAAAGGAGTTGAGAAACAGGTTGATCAGCGCCACCGCAGCCGTCGCAATCACGGCGCGCGCCCAGCTGGGCTTTTTGGCGTGCAGGAGAAGCCCGTATACAACGCCCACCACAATATTGGTTACCGTGAATCCAACAAAATACGCACCCTGCGGAAAAAGATGCGCTCCGAAGAAATCGCCCAGCGCACCCACCACCACCGCCGCTACCGGCCCTAGCAGCGCACCCGCCGCCGCGATGGGCAGAAAGCCAAAGGTAAATTGTTTGCCAATAAACGGTATCTGTGTTACATTGCCCAAAACCACCTGAAGCGCAACGAGCAATGCAACATAAGTGATTTTCTCCGTGGAAAACCAATTGGTGCGCTTAGCGAGCATGCAAACTCCCCCTTTGATTCCGATCCAGTGCTATTGTACAGGATAACGCGGCTCGTTGCAAGTCACACCGCTAGCCTTTTAATGCGCATGAGGATCACACAAAATTCTTGTTTTAGCACCACTGCCGTCAACTTAAGGGAAAAGTAAAGAGATATGCCGCTAAAAAACCAGAAAACCCATTGACAAACGTCTGCCACGCCCAAAATTGCGA